>NZ_JBEPLM010000018.1:0-120397 GCF_040545255.1 Mesorhizobium shonense | reverse complement strand
CCGAACATCGCCTTGGCTCGCTCTATAGCGAGGCGTTCAATGGCATCGACGTTTTCGACGCCGGCGTGGTATCGCTTTCCCGGATAGCCCTCAACGATGGTGAATACCACCATCGAGGCCATCGCTTCACGAACCGCTTTACTCATGTAATTCTTCGGGGCGATTAATTCTACCTGACTTCGCTGCCTCGACTCGTCTGCCGAGATTAAACGTGCGAGTTCGGGGTCTGCCTGAGCTAGGGACTCCTCGAAAAACTGCCTCATTGCTTTCATGACGAAGTCTCCTTTGGACCCTGCAAGGTCCTAGCTCGAATGGATGGCGTTCGCTTTGTTAATACTTTCTGTCGGCCTTCGACGCCGCCGCCAAGGCTGTCCGATGCCGCCGTACTCTACCGCATCCTAAACGACACGAGAGACCACAGGTGGCCGCTTAAGCTGCCCCTTCGAGAATCGCAAAGTCGATAGTGGACGTTCGTTCATACCGTCCTTTCTTTCATATCGATGCCGTGCGAGACTCCTGCAAAATGTAGAAAGAATCGTTGATAACAAATCCGTCGAGACCTGCGGCTCGGGCGTAGGTCAGCAAGTCGCTTGCACGGTTTATAAAGCCGGTGCCACTGAAGTTCAGCGACGTATTGCAGAGCACGCCGACCCCGCTTTGCCGCTTGAACGACGTAAGCAGCTGAAACAGGGACAGATTTTGATCCAATGAAACTGTCTGGACCCGCGCTGTGCCGTCAACGTGCGTAACGGCCTTTAACCGTCTATCTATCACCTTCTGAAAAAGAAGCATGTAGGGCGACGGGCGCGCCAAGTCGAAGTGGAACGCGACATCTTGCTCCAAGCAAACCGGTGCGATCGGGCGGAAAGCTTCCCGGTTCTTAATTCGGTTTAAGCGCTCATGAGTTGCTTTTGAAAAAGGTGCGGCGAGAATTGACCGATTGCCGAGCGCCCGCGGCCCAATCTCGCAATTCCCCTGCACCCAGCCGATCACCTTATCATCAAGTAATGCCGAGGCTACTTGTCCGTAGTCGAGTGGATAAATCTCGAGTCCGGTGTGGTCAAATTCGTCCAACACGAACGGTTGGCCTGAATACACGTCCCATTTGATCTTTGCATTGCCAGTGAAATGCCGCATCGCGTCCACAGCGGTCCCGATCGCCGACCCCGTATCGTTTGCGCATGGCGGAATGAAAACATCTGAAAAAAGATCTGTTTCGAGCCAACGGCGATTCCACTCGCAGTTCAATCCACATCCGCCGGAAATCAGCAGCGGGTACCCTTTTGTCAGATTCGTCTTCGCGAAAGTGTGGAACGACTCGAAAATGGCGTCAGAAACTTGCCTAGCAAGGTTAGTGAACTTCTGATCGGTTACGCCAGTGTTGTAGTAGGGTGAATTCAGAAGAGTCTCCTTGGACAGCGGGTACAGATCGCTTGGAAGTAGGTAATCAATCAGCGCCTGCTCGTCCCGGTCCGGCGGTCCGGGCTGCCCATAGGCGCAAAGCGCCATTACCTTGCCGGCGTCTTCGTAGCGCAAGTGTCCTTTGGGAAAGGTGAACTTCGGATCGGCCAACGCATAGAGAAGAGCATACTTGCTACCCGGAGCCGTTATTACTCTTCCCAAATGAGCCACCTGCAGGTGCTCATCGACCTCATAGAAATCGCCGATGTCCCCTTCCCAAATCAGGGCATAGCAGGGCATTCCCAGGGGGAATGGCGACATGCCGTAGGATCCCCAGAGATGGGAGCGTTCGTGCGTTGAGGAATAGAAATGCACCTTCCTGCCGAAGATAGATGTCTCGCCGACAATCTCCGATCCGTTGCCAACGCCATAGTAGCCTGCCGCAACGGGCCTGTGGCCCGGGATTTCCGTGATCGACCAGCCACTCACGGCAATCACATCCGGAATGGCGTGCAAGCGGCCAGCGGCGTCGAGGACCGCTGATGGAGTGATGGTCGAATATCTGGGAAAGCTATCCTTCTCAGCCTCATATGAATAGATGAGCTCGGCTGCTGACGCATCCAATCCTGCAATTGCGCCGTCATGGCCTGGTTTAAACGACATTATTCTCATATTGGGCAAGCTCCTACAGAAATGAAGGCTACCAGCGTTATTGCGCGTAAAACTTTGACCAAGCCAAGCGCTTTTCGCCCAGCGCGACACCAACTCCTCACGCCTATCAACCAGGTCATGGGGAAGATCGTGATAAAAAGACGCTCTTTCCTTGCAACAACCCTATAGCACGCATGTAGCAAGTTCGGTCTGATGTTGAAACCTGGCGAAGAACATTTTGTGTAATGGTATTGTTAATTCTTGCTGAAAATATGTGACGTTTATATTTCTATTCGATGGCACATTGCGTCATTTACCTTTGGCGAGCGCGCCTCTCGTTGCGCGGTGGTGGTCTGGGGGCCGCCGCGATCGTGGCAGACAGCCAATCGAAGACCGGGCGTGTGGCGGCGGCAGGAGTTGGCAGCTGACGTTGTGGGTGACATCGGATCCCTGTTCGGATGGCAAGCACCAAGGACGCATCTGCACAAAAACGGCCGGAAAATCAGGTTCCACCTGCCGAACGGTCGGATGTTCTGGCTGGTTACGGCCTAGGGGCGGGGCTGGAGGGAAGTTGACGCCAGATCCCGCCGTGGTTGGCGAAAGAAAGCTGGATCTCGTCCGGATGCCGATAGTGGCCAAATCATTGCGCCTCCGATGACGGATTCTCCTGCTCCACCGGATTGTCCGATTGGACGGCTTACAGCCAACAGTGACACGATAAATGCCCGCTACGCCGCAGTCATCGACCACAGCGGCTACCGTCATTCCGCATCACGCCAATGCGTAAAACCAACCGACGATAGAGCTCGGCCAAAAGGGACCGGCATTCCGCTGCAATCGATCCTATGAGGGAGGTGGATAGCGACGGCGCTGTAGCAAAGTGACGTCGCTGAAACATCTCACTCTGGAGGCCGAACATGCCCGTCGCAGCTCGTCAACCCGAAGCGCCGACCGCTATCCGCACCAATCTTGGCGCAGTTTGTGTCTCATTGGAATTGTCCGCTCGTATGGCTCATCACGTTTGCTGCATGCCCTGAACGGCATTGGAGCGGAGTTTGCCGCTGTCTTGTGGACGGAAGGCTTGTCCCGCCACTTCGACAACCGGCGCCAGTTGCCGCCTATGCGGGGCTGGCGGCGACGCCGTAGTAGAGTGGAGCGATCGATCACGAGCAGGGGTGTCCAAATCGGGTATCCGCGGCTGCGAACGCTCGTTCAGCTTGCCTGGCTGTGGGTGCGCCATCAACCGCGCTCGGCACTCACCTTGTGGTTCAAGGAGCGGGTGAAGCAGAACAACGGGTGACTGAAGAAGACGCTGATTGGGGGCGCTTGCCCGCAAGCTGGTCGTGGCGCTGTGGAAATACGTCAATGGGGCGTCGTCATCGAGGGGGCGGTGATGACGGCCACCTGATGCGCCACAGAATGCTGCCAATCTTCCAGGAGCTGATCAGTCCTGGCGGATCCAGGTGGCCGAACCGAGCCTCTGTTGGCCTCAAATGCCGTAAGTCAGAATGGTTCTGAGTCCTTGTCCGCCGCAAGCGGGATGTTGGTGCAGCTGTTGTCAACAGCGACCGTATATAAGTTGGATCTGGCTCGGGGGCCGAGAGCCGCGTCATGCCATCTGGGCTCAGACCATGGAGGGCCGTCAACAGCGCAGGAACAATCTCCGCCCCTGGCGCGGGGGGCTGGATGGCCACGCTTCGTCTGCGACCCGGGAAGCTTGCCGCAGTGCTCGCGCCCGTCAAAGGGCATGTCGCTGCGCGATGGCCCTACGGCCCACCCCTGCCCGACGCTGCGCGCGCGGCAAGCACAAGCATGGGTCGGGACGGAGGGATGCGTCGCCGCGGTCGAACAAAGGGAAATCCCGGCCCTTTTTGCTGAATCTGACAGAAACAACCCAGCCCTGATGACAACCGCCCGAACCATCTCATTGACAATCCTCATATAAGCAGAGAGCGGAGAATGAAATTGCAAGGTTCCACCGGTTATGGCAAGCGCCCGGGGCCGAGACCACAATCGGGCGATACACATCAATTATCGGGCCGCGTATGCGGGCTGCAATGCTTCACGCTCAGGAGACGCAAGTCGCGATCGGCTGCGTCGGCCTCGACCGCATGCTTGCCTGTGCACGCTCCGCAATCCATTCGCTGCAAGGTAAAGGATGCATGCCCCACGTCGGCGTCACACTACGCATCCGATTCCCGACGAGAGTAACCCGCCTTTGTAGGGAGCCGGACAAACCTGTGTGGACTTCCTGTCGGACGCGACAGGCAACCTCCTGATCAGGCTTAGTCTTTGGTCGGCATACTTGTTGCTGTCGGAGGATTACATCATTCGAAGATCGACGGTGCCGCCTATGTCCAAGCAAACGATTTCAATTGAAAGCTGTTCTCTGGGGACCGTAGAAGGCACTGGCAGTGAGGACGGCCATATGACGACCTTAGGGGTTCATTCAGAAGTTGGCCGACTACGCGAAGTGCTTGTTCATCGACCAGGCCTTAGCCTCCGCCGCCTTACACCGAAGAACTGCAAGGGCTTCCTCTTCGATGATGTGATTTGGGTCGAGCGCGCGCAACAGGAGCACGATGCCTTCGTGGAAAAACTTCGTGAGCGCGGTGTCGTCGTTCGTTCTTTGGACGAACTGCTGTCGGAAACTATGGCGTTGCCCGACGCCCGCGGCTGGCTCCTAAATCGACGCGTCTGTCCTTCAGTCGTCGGCCTGGATTTTGCCAATGAGTTGCGGAGCTGGCTTGACGAGATGCCGTCAAGTCAACTCGCGGCCTTGCTCGTTGGCGGGATCGCGCGTGAGGATCTTGAGTTTGAGCCGCGCGGACTGACTGGGCGAACACTAAACCCTGAGGATTTCGTTCTGCCTCCTTTACCGAACCAGCTTTTTACGCGTGACAGTTCATGCTGGATCTATGGAGGCGTCTCAATCAACCCCCTGTATTGGCGCGCTAGACGGCCTGAGGCAGAGAACGTTGAGGCAGTCTATCGCTTCCATCCTCGATTTCGCGACGCTAGCTTCACCCGCCTATTGCCTGACCGAACCAACGGTGCGCTCAGTCTTGAGGGGGGGGATGTGATGCCAATTGGTGACGGTATTGTTCTAATCGGTATGGGTGAGAGGACCACGCCGCAGGCCGTCGAGGCGTTGGCGCGCGCATTGTTCAAGGTCGACAAAATCGCTCGCGTTATTGCGGCTCTGATGCCCCGGGATCGTAGCTTCATGCATCTCGACACCATCTTCACCTTCTGCGACCGAGACCTAGTGACGATTTACCCGCCCGTGGTGGAGGGGCTGCGAACGTTCAGTCTCCGTCCGGGCAATTCTGAGGATACGGTCGATGTCACTGAAGAGGATGAACCCTTCTTGTCTGTGGTGGCCGAAGCTCTGGGACTTAAGGCTCTCCGCATAGTGCCTACCGGCGGCGATCACTATGAGGCGGAGCGAGAGCAATGGGCCGACGCAAATAACGTAATTGCGGTCGAGCCGGGCGTTGTCGTTACTTACGACCACAACGTCAACACGAATTCATTGCTGAGTCGCGCCGGCGTTGAAGTGATAGCGGTCGCGGGCGCAGAACTCAGCCGTGGACGAGGTGGCGGCCATTGCATGACTTGCCCGCTAGCACGCGATCCCAGCTAGAGGGAAGTACTCCCAATGACGACCCCATTCCCAAGTCGCCAACCGCACGGCGAAAGGCGACCTTTTAATTCATTAGCCAAGCGGGCGCCGCAAAAATTGTTGCTCGCCCGTGTTCTCCCTCGGATCGCCAACTAATAAAGGGGCAAAGTTGAAGACAGTTTATGATCGCAAATCGCCTGTTCCGCATTTCAAATTAAAAAGCAGAAACGTGTCCGCGCGATCGAATCACGAGTGGAACTTAGGGTGTCGCCTGAGCCTGCCCGCATTCCGGTGAGTTGTATCCATTCCGAGAATACGATGCTTCTCGAACAACCTGCAAAGGGGATAAAAGATGTTGTCCATCCCGCAGCGCGCGGATGCTGTGCTAGAAGTCAATCTGGCGGCAATTCAGGCAAATTTCAAGACCGTATCGGTCATGGTCGGACCACATGTAAGGGTGGCCGCAGTCGTGAAAAATGATGCCTACGGGCTCGGTATTATTGAGGTCACAAGGGCGTTGGCCGCCGCCGGATGCGATTTATTTTTCGCTGGAGATCTCCACGAAGCGATGGCCATAAGAAGTTCCAAGATAGGCGCGACGGTTGCGGTTCTCTGCGATCAATTTACAACGTTGAGGAAATACTATAGATCCAGCCGCATTACACCTGTGGTGAATAATCCCAGTGAACTGGACGCTATTAGCGCTGCGGGCGAGCCGGAAACATATTTTCTCAATGTGGAAACCGGTTTCTCTCGCTTCGGGCTTACTTCTGACGACGTACGCAGACATTATCTTTCCGGCACTTTTAAGCGGCACCCCCCCTCTGTCGTCCTCAGTCACCTCGCTTGTAGCAATCGCGTTGCCGACGCAATGAATGTGTTGCAGAGTAATCGCTTTCGGGCGATCTCCAATCTGCTTAAACCTGCCCGTTGCAGTCTAGCGGCATCCGCCGGTGTTTGGCTCGGGAAGAATTTTCATTTCGATATCGTCCGGGTGGGTTCAGCGCTTTTTGGTCTCAACAACGCCGGCATTCAACCGAACCCTCTTCTGCCCGTCGTAAAACTTCAGGCAAATATACTCGATGTGCGCAATGTGCCCAAGGGCGAGGCGGTCGGTTATGGCGCGACATTTCGTACGGTTCGAGACAGCCGCATAGCGATCTTGGGCATCGGTTACAAGCATGGCCTTCCATGGGCCTGCGGAAACAAGATATCCGCCCGGTTTGCTGGATATTCGGCTCCTCTGGTCGGAAGAACGTCGATGGACTCCACCGCGATTGATATAACGGACATTCCTGAGGCAGTTTGTCTTCCGACCGTCTCGGTCGAATTGCTGGGTGAGAGTTTCACCGTGAATGATCTCGCAGCGGCCGCTGACGCTTATGCTCCGGAAGTGCTTATGCGCGTCGCCGCCGGTTGCGCAAGACGATACTTGAATGTGCCCTCTGCACTGATCGTCAAGAGCCAATAACCCCAGCTAAGCTGGGGGTTTGAAGGGGAACGGCCATAGGCGGTTATAAGGGATTCTGGGACAAGTGATGGGACCGTTATGAGGATGCTAGCTTGAGTTGCATCTGGTCCAACTGCCTGTCCGCCAATTCCTGGTTCCTGATGTAGGATCGTCTCCTCATCCCGCCCGACGGTCGAGACGAAGTAGCCCCTCGCCCAGAATTTGTGCCCCAGGAAATTGCGCAGCTTGCGTTCCACTTCTGCGCAATCCAGATCGAGCTTTTCCCCTTCAGATACCCGATAACCTCCGCCACCGAGTATTTCGGTGGAATCGATATCAGCATGTGCACATGGTCGGGCATCATCGCCATCCTCATAACCGGCGGCAATCATCTTCATGCGGAAGCCGATCATATAGACGACCTGGTCCGGGCAGCGCGGATCATCGATGCAGCGTGCCAGAGGCTCAGCCACCCGCAGCCCGCTTCTCCACCTTGGCCAGAGCCAGAACGCTACTGTTGGACGACAGCATGCCGCCGTCGAAACGGGCGACGACGGACTTGCCTCCGACAGATGACAAACCGCTCAGCGGCAGCGTAGGATCGTTTATGGCGGGTGTGGTCTCTGGAAATGATTAGGATTGGCGCGATGATGCCAACCGGCTGCGTTCCGATCCGATCTTCAAGATGGCCCAGGATGCACCCCCTTCGGGTCGGGATCTGGCGTCGCAATCGACAATGTGCCGGCTGGAGAACCTGCCCGGCGTGCGGGAAGTGGTCCCGATGGACCGGGCGATGGTTGATCTTTACTGTGCCTCCGTCCGGCAGATTCCGAAGCGGATCGTGCTCGACATCGACGACACCTTTGATGCCGTGCACGGCGGCCAGCAGCTTCGTCTGTTCAATGCCCATCACCACGAGTACGGCTTCCAGCCGATCGTGGTGTTCGACCGCGATGGCCGCTTCGTCGGTGCGGTCCTGCGACCGGCGAGGCGGCCGAGTGGGGCAGAAATCCGCCCCCAACTGCGCCGCCCGGTGCGGGCGATCCGGAGCAACTGGCCGAACACCCGGATCCTGATCCGGGCTGACAGCCACTATTGCAGTCCACAGGTCATCGACTGGTGCCGCGCCAACGGTATCGACTTCATCCTCGGCGTGGCGCCCACCACGACCTTGCGCAAGCATGTCGCGGAGCTGGAGACCCGCACGATGGCGCGCTTTGAAGAGTCGGCTAAGACGGGCAAGGTCCGCCGCTGCACGGAGTTCCTGGATGGGACCGCCAGCTGGAGCCGCGTGGAACGCATCAGCGCGCGGGTCGAGGTCGGCGCCCAAGGTGCCGATACCCACTTCATCGTCACCAACCTTGCCGGTGGCAAGGCCAAGGCGCTCTACGAGGGTGTCTACGGCCGGCGCGGCCGAGAACCACATCAGGTCCTGGAAGACGCATCTCGCTGACGATCGCACCTCCTGCGCAAGAGCGACGGCCAACCAGTTCCGGCTGTTCCTGCATGCCGGCGCCTACTGACTAATCTAGGGCCTGCGCGCCGCGATGCCGAAACGATCGAGCTTTGCCGTGGCCCAATTCGACACGTTGCGATTGCGCCTCATCAAGATCGCCGCGCGTGGTCGAGATGAAGACCCAAATTCGCCTGCACCTGCCGACATCCTGCCCGAACCAGCGCATCCTGCGCATCGTCCTGCGTCGGATCCCGCAACTCGCGACATAAACGATGGGGCGCAGACGCCCCGAACGAACCGCTGACCGCCGCAAAACCCCGCCTGCCATCGCCGACGGATCAACCCGGCGCCCGACGAGGCTTGTCAAAACGTACCGCAATGGTGACCAGGGCGCCGCCTCAGGCCGTCGAAAGCTCACCGCCGTGCAACAAGCGGGCCAGGTGTTTGATCCCTGGCTTTGATGGTGCGATCTTTTCCGCCGAATGGAAGGATGCACTATGGGACAAGTTCTGCACGGCCGCGCCCAACTCGACACCGTTACGCCGCAAGATGCCGCTCACCGTCGCGGGGGACGCCGCCGATGCCGTCGCGCTCGAGCACGCCGGCGATGTTGCGCTCCGCCAGCCCGGCCACGCCGCACGAAACCGCGCGATCAATTTGTGCCCGCAGGTTCGCCCGATCCCGAAGCGACGGCACAGCGCGCTCACATTCGCCCCCTGCGCCAGCCCCAACCTCACAAACTCTTCCGTCTGGCTCATCACGCTCCTGGCCTCGAGTTGCACCCCGAACCTCCCCGCGCAAAACGCACGAAACTGTTCGCAATGTCCCCAGTCCATACATGAAGGTCATTCGACGTTGATGAGACGCTGGTTGATGTAATGCTGGGAGCTACACCTTCAGGTCATCTCGGGATAAAGGCCCAGAAGCTCGTCAATCAGGTCGGCAAATTTTTGCTCCGGAGGAGTCAGCGAGCTCAAGTTGGAAGAGATGAGGTAGACATCCGCGCCGAGCGGCTCATCGAACAGCCGCAACGGCCACAGTCGCCCCTGGGCCACGTCATCATGGGCGGCGAGAACGGGCAAAAGGCCAATGCCCAGACCCGATATCAGCATGCGGCGCACCTCGTTGAGGTCGTGGCTCCATCCGCTAACCCGACGTCCGAGACCAAGGCCCTCTCGCAGAAAGATCATCGGCTCGAATCCGCTCCCATCATTGGTGCAATCGAAGGCAATGAAGGGCTCTTGTTGAAGCCTGCGGACATCTACCTCCTGAACTCCGAATAGAGGGTGCTCGGCGCCACAAAATATGCCAAAATCCTCGCGGAATAAGTGACGGCATCGTAGCGTCGGCATTTTTTTTGTCAAAAGACAGATGCCGATGCCAGCCTCGTCCATTGAAATCTGTCGCACGATGTCGAGCGAGGTTTTGATATCGATATGGCATGTGACCGACGGGTATCGCTGGTGGTATAGCCGGAGTGCTTCGTCTACGAGCGTGGACTGTAGCCGAGTAACCATGCTGAGTTTCAGCTCTCCGAACTCGTCATCGCTCCCGTCGAGAGAGAGGATGCCGATTCGGTCAACGCACCGGGACATCTCGGAACATTCCTGATAGATCTGTTCGCCACGCAATGTCAGCGCAAAATGGCGAGGCTCGCGGAAGACGAGCTTGCAGTCGAGTTGATCTTCGAGTTTTTGCAGCGCAAGGCTCACGCAGGGCGGGCTCATGTGAAGACGTTTTGCGGCGCCCGTGATGCTCCTCTCTTCAGCGATGGTGCAAAAACTGCGCAGGAGATCCCAGCTCACGTTTTGGCCCCTAGATTGCCCAAGAGGGCGCTTGGTTTGTCTCCTGGGCATTCACACCCACCCCGCCATTGAAAAGGTGTGCAACATGGCCGGGGGATGCCAATTCCGAAGCAGCGCATGTGGGCGACATGCAGGATTCGATTTATCAAGCTTGAGTAACTGTGTCCGGCAGTCATTGCGGCTATAGCAAAAGTAGAGTGGACGCTGAGCCCCGGCATCGAGTTAATCTCCAGGACGAACGGCTGGCCGGCGCGATCGATCCGGAGGTCGACGCGGGCATAGTCCCGGCACTGGCACGCACGGAAGGATGCAACCGAAATATCCTGCAGCAAAGTCGCAAGGCCGCTCCCAATTTCCGCCGGGCAAACTTTCGGCCGACTCGCGGCCGCCTGGTACTTCGCTTCCCAAGTATAAAGACCCGTTTCGCCGAGGTCGATCTCCACCGATGGAAATACATCGAGCTTTCCGTTTCCAAGCAGCGCGACGCAGATTTCACGACCGTCGATGTATTCTTCCACAAGCGCATCCTGCGCATACTGCGCGACAATCGCTTCCACAGCCCGACTCAACTGAGCGGGCTCGTGCACGAGCTGTAATCCGCAGCTATCGTCTTCGTGGCGCGGCTTCACTACCACTGGGAAGCGCAGGTCCCCGGTACTCTCGCTGCCGCGACGCATGACCCGAAAGTTCGGCGTCGGGACGCCGCAATCGCGGAAGAGCCTTTTGGCGATGACCTTATCATCCGCCAGCCCATGCCCGAGCGGAGTCGATCCGGTGTACGGAACGCCAGCCATCTCCAGCATGGACGGAACATGGCCATAATAGCATTCGCCCTGAATTCCGTACGCCATATTGAAAACCATTCCCGAGGGGCGGGCCAGCGGATCGGGTGGCATGAACTGCTCGAGAGTACTGAACAGTCCTTTATCGCCTTCGCACAGCAGGGTCTCGTGGCCGCCCTCTTGCAGTGCCGCCACCACGTTGTCGAATGTCTCGCGGTCGTAAAACCCCGGACGAGGCCGACCGAATCGGTTGATTACGCCTGTATGATCATGGTTCCAAACTACGGCAACCCGCATGAGCTACTCCTTGGATTTTCCCGCTATCAGTCCATTGGCCCGGATTACTCCTGATTGATTTGATGGCTAAACTCCGCGCCTTCCCGGCCCAATGCAATCGGCGTGCCACTGACGATAGTGTGAAAACAAAGGGGAAGCCTGTTTTTCGCGCCGGGCTGTGTAATACTGGCGGCTCAGTGTGTCGTATCTCAGACAAAGACCTCTTCAATTGGACGGTCGCATTGCGCGCAAACGGCTTGCAAAACTCCAAATTGGCATCCCCCGTAATGCGCGACGGTCAGCGTTCGCCCGGGCGGAGCTGGTTAGGGTTGCGCAGTCCGGGCGGGCGCGGATCGCGCTTGGCAACTGATGGGGTGATCAAGCGGTTCTTAAAGCGCCAGGATGGATGATCTCGAAATGATGGGTGAGACAGTCGAGGAGCCGTCGCCGACGCCATTCTCGACCGGATCGTGCACAACGCCCAACGCATCGTGCTCCAAGCGATAGCATGTGGAAGCAAAAGACCGCACTCCTCTTGACCCGCGCCGAAAACACCAAAATCGATCAACCAAGGCCGGCCGCACCGCCGCATGGTTTATCAGCTAGAGCGCGTGCTGTTTAATTGGTTCATAACCGGCTGCTGAAGTAGTTGGCGCATTCGTTCGGGGTGAACAGGTCGGGGACCGTGCCGACGGCGTTCCAAAGCGCGGCGATTGTCCGTTCGGCCTTTGCGCGCAGAAGTGCCTTGAGCCTGGCAAAGGTCGATGGGATTGAAATCGGGAACTGTAGGGCGGCAGGTAGAGCAGGCTCGCGCCGACGGCCTCGATCGCGTCGCGCACGCCTGCGGCCTTATGGGCAGGCAGGTTGATGGGGTTGTCTAATCGCTGCTGGGGCGTCAAGCATAATTCGTTGAGCTGCCGGGTGCATGGTTGTCTTCGCGGTCGACATTAGCCGCCGCATCATGGAGCTTCGCGGGTCGAACCTCCAATGTGGACGACGCACTTCGCTGAGTCGGCGGTGCAACCCCATCACCGGAATGGCTCGGCTCACGTCCCGGCAGGGGAACCTTAAGCGTTCAGGTTCTGAAGCTATTCGCATTTATGCGGGGGCTCCAGGATTCGGGTTAAAGAGCTCGCCGGTCTTAAGCGCATCGTATGCATTATAACCGCCAGTTTGCGCGCCACAGACACGGCAGCTCTTTTGAAGCCGATCCTCTCCCGGAGCTGCAGACCCCACGTGCGCAGAGTGCTGTCGATTGAGCTGCGCGTCAGAATGACCGCCGCCGCTTCGTAGAGAAGCCCCCGCAAATGGCGATCGCCACGTCGGGATATATGGCCGTCGTAATCGACTTCTCCGGATTGGTAGCGGCGTGTCGCCAGGCCGATCCACGCGCCAACCGATCGGGATTTCCTGAGTTGTCCGGCTCCTCAACGGCTGTGATGAAGGAGGTTGCGGTGATGGCACCGATGCCGGAAATCGACATGAGGATGCGGCAAGCCTGACTCTGCCGCGCGTCCCGGACCAACTGGCGTCCGAGTTCGGCGGCGCGGATGCGAATGCCACGCCAGGCTTCCAGTATCGGAAGCACGTTCGATGCAGTCCGTCCTGATCGGCAAGAAGGCTTGGGACGTTCTTCTCGAAGGTGCTTTCCTTTCCTGCGGGAACGAGCAGACCAAAGGTTTTCATGACACCGCGATCTGGTTGGAAAGCTCGGTAGTGACTCGAACCAACCGCGTGCGCGCTGCGACAAGCGTGCGGTCAGCATGCTGTCGAATCCCTTCACGCGGACCTCAGGAAAGAACCCGACTTCCGCTAGCTGCGCCAGACCATCGGCGTCGTTCGCGTCCGTCTTGTTCGCCGCCTTAGCATGGCACGCATCGATGCAGATCGCCGGCAACCCCTGGGGTGCGCAGAGAATGATAGAACCATACCGACAGCGGTCCGGTCTCGAACACCACACACTTCACGGTTGGCGCCCGCTTGCGGATGAGCTCGGCGATGATGCTGGGATCAGATGCGCACTTGCCTCGCCAGATCCGTTGACCTGCTCGGCCGATCGAGACTGCCGTCTCTTTCATCGACAGTAGAGTAGGCGGTAAGCGCCCCGCCGCCTTTCAGCGGCCGGTTTCCCACCGCCTCTCCCCGAACCGGGCATGCGCCTTTCGTTACGCACCCAGCTCTCCAGAAGACGTGGCAAAGTCAGGCATATCCCTCCATGCGAAGACGGAAGCGGCAAACGGGGGTCCAGGCGAGCATATGCTGCTTGACCGTTGGAGGCTACGCCCTGCCAGGCGTGACGCAGCACACGCAGATCACCCAAGCCCACATTTCTCGCCACGCGTCTTCGGGATTTGCCTTAGTCCACTGATAGAGTTTGCGCTGAACGCCGAGTACCAAGGCCTCGTCGGCCCGGTGACCCTGCCGCCGCGGCATCCGTTCGCCGATCTTTGCCCGCGCAATCCATCGTATCGCGCTCGATACCCCAGCCCCGAACCGCGCCGCAGCCTGCCGTGCCGACATGCCTTCGTCCAACCTTCACCACACGCGACCGAGGGTCGCCGCTCAGTGCCTTTCCCATCGTCCACCTCCGTTGAGACGGATGTTGAATTACCAGCGGGCAGTTCAGTCACATCGCATTCGACTCATCGAAAGGGAATCGTGCTCTAGCTTTCGGCTCTATTTGCAACTACCAATTGTTGTAGTTGCAAATAGATAACCCTGATTTCACTTTCAGAGAGGTAGCAACTTAAGGATACACACCCGATGATGTCTCGCGCCACCCCCACAACGCCCGCTTCTGAAGCTCTTCGGGCCGACTACAAGTCCAAAACCTGGAACGGCATTTCTGTCTATTATACCGACAACTTAGATGGCGGCGGCCTCGAATTCGCTGACGATTACCGTGATCTTTTCAATCGCTTCAAAAACAAACCTCGCTTCCAGCGTATGTTCGAATGGTGCAGTGGCCCTGGATTTATCGGATATTCGATGTTGGCTTGCGACATTTCTGAGCATCTTTGTCTAGCGGACTTCTATCTTCCTGCAATTGACGCCGCAAAATATACCGCATGCCAAAATGATATCGAAGATCGTGTGACAATTTATCATGGCGACGGACTTCTGGCGTTGCCAGATTCTGAGAAGTTTGATCTCGTCGTTGGCAATCCGCCCCACTATGTTGAGCGCAATATGAACAACCTTGATACGGAGCCGCGTATATATGTGGACGATAAGTGGCTTTTGCATCGTGATTTTTTTTCGGGAATTCGCAAGCATCTTGAGCGCGATGGCCTCATCGTTTTGATTGAAAATGGCAGAGGCTCACATATCGACACTTTCAGACCTATGATCGAATCGTCGGGGCTTAAGATATCTGGATGGCAGTGGTCGCAGCGATCTAATTTCCTCTATTATCTATTCATCATGCGCGACGATTCAAAAGTGCAGCTGCACACACGCACTCAGGGCAACGATTCTGAACTAAGCTTTGCGTGATATCGCGTCGAGGCGACGATTTTCGCGGCAGGCGAGCCGGTCACCCGAGAGACGCTCGCGCGCATCGTCGCCAGAAACCGCGCGCGGCTTCCTACCAAGGCGGCACGGCGCACTCCTCTGAAGCCGTTCGCCCCAGATCAAGGCAATGCTGTCGACGGAATCGCCGGATGATGTACTCTCCGACGACCACATTGCCTTCAGGCTCAAGGAAATCGGCAGCGATATTGCGCGTCGCACTGTTACGAAATATCGCGAAGCGATGAACATTCCCCCTCGGTACAACGCCGCCGGCAAATGCGCGCGTCAGCCTGATTGCGATCGGGATCAACGGGCGCGGCCGATGTGGTCGCCATGGAGGTGCTCTCCTCAGCTCCAGTTGCTGAGATACTGCTATCGCGCGCAGTGACCCGTTGAACCTGTTTCAGTTTATACCGACGCAGGAACGGTGCGAGGGTACGGGGTTGGCAATCCGGCTTCGGCATTCGGGCGTTAGCCCGTCTTCCAGGCCAAGGGTCTTATGTCTTTTACGTCCGGCTTATGGCGGGGATTTTAGGATCGACAACTTCATCGCGCGCGCGAAAGAGGGGACATAGGCCGCCGCCATATCCTTGCGGATGTGGCCGGCATTCTCGGTCGAGCGATCGCGGGTACATGGAATATCCTTAACCCAGAGGTCATAGCCGGCCGCTTCCTTTCAGCGGGCGAACTCTTCGTGCAGCCGCTTCGTGAAGCGATCTCACGCCACACGTTAATTCGCCTCGACGAATCGGAAATGGGTCCTACGACAGAGTTGTTGATGGCCAGCTTTGGTGGCGATGCCTCTGCGCTCGGGGCGGTGGGCGTAGCGCTCCATCAGATTGGAAATTGTACCGCATTTCGGGGCGCCAGGAGCAACCTGCCGGACACACAATAGGAATGGCGCGGAAACAGGACGGCAAGATGCCCGCAGTTCGAACCCAGGCAGCGAGGAACGGCGCCCGGCACTGCGGGGCATCAGGCCTCAAGAACGAGGTCGGATAGGGGCACGGCCTGGCAAGCCAGACACACGCCCTCCTCCAATTCCGGTTCTGTGATCAGATGCCGGACGCGACCTTGCAGGACCCTAACCGCACAGCTTTCACACTGCCCGACGCGGCAGCCGCTGGGCAGTTGCTCGCCCTTCTTCTCCGCAAAGTCCAAAAGCGAACCTGAGTCCGGTTGCCATCGCAATGTTCGGCCAGATCGGGAAAAGCGGATGTCGCACGCAACGGACTCACTGGTCAGCGGCCTGGTCGGCGCGCGGAACCGCTCGGAAAATATTTCGAATTTGGGCACCTTGCGAGCTAACAGGTCTTTGGCGACCTCATCCATCATCTCATTGCCCGCGCACAGATAAAACCGTGGCCGGCGCAGGAGCAAGCTTTCAGGTATCTCATCGACGGTGAACCTACCTCTTCGAGAATCTCCAACAGGCTCCGCCGGCCGACTTAGATAATTCACGACATGGAGATTACTCAGGCGGCGCGCGTGATGGCAGATACGTGCGTGGAACGGCCGAGATTGGGCATCGCGGCAGGTATAGTAGAGAGTAACTTCGGGCTCGCCGGGGGCTCCGGTCAGGCTTTCCAGGAGCGACAGAAAGGCGTTATGCCGATGCCTGCCGCGATCAAAACCACGGGGAATTCGTTGATGAGTGGCAAGATAAAGTTGCCAGCCGGAGGCTTCAGAGAGATCACGTCACCCTTTTTGACGACGGATGTGACGTAGTCAGAAACTGGGCCGTCCAAGATTCGCGTGACCGCGATAGAGTAAGAATGCGGACTCTCGCTGCTGCCGCCGATCAAGGAATAGCAGCGCTCGTTGCCATCGAACCTGATTGCCACATGCTGGCCAGGTTTGAACCCGGACAGGGGCAGTCCGTCGACAGATTTGAACTCGAGGGAAACGATCTCGTTTGCTTCGGCTCGCCGGGAAACAACCTGGAAATCGCGCACCGCCCGCTTGGGGGAACTCCGAACAAGCTCAATGCTGCAGGCAAGCGAGCGCATTGGTAGCGAGCCGCTGATTGGGTCCCGGTCACGCTCCGGCACCAACGCGTTGTAGTTCGCACCTTCACCGTCTGCTTCTAGACCATACCCCGGCAACCCGAGATCCGGCGCAGACTGCCACCAGCCATAATCGCTAACCACGACGTCTGGGGCAAGGCCGTCATCCAGCGAAGCTTTCAAGACGATCGATCCAATGCGCGTCGAAACGCGAACCTGATCTCCCTGATCAATGCCGTAAGCTGCGGCCAGATCGGGATGCATTTCCACCAGCGGCTCTGGCCGTTTCCGTCTCAGGGACGACATGCCGCGGTCTTGGCTGTGGCGGAAGTAGCCGCTGCTGGCAGCCATCAGCACCAGGGGAAAAGACTGATCACCGCTGTCAGGAGACGGCACGAATTCTGGAACTGGACCATAGCCGTGACGCAACAATTTCTCCGAATAGAGTTCGGCCCGGCCCGTCTCGGTCGGAAACCCTTGCTCACGGTATTTTTGATAGCGTCGCGCGATCGGGACCCTCACCCCTTGCGGGTTCGCGCGCAGCGTCTCGAGGTCCAAATTGAGCGGGGCGAGCTGATATTTCCAGGCAGCTTCGATGTCTCCATCGAAGAATAGCTCGCCCATTCCGAGCCTTTTCGCCAACTCGAAAACGATCCAAACGTCTGATCTGGTGTCTCCTTGGCGAGGGACCATTTGTTGGCGCAACTGAACAAGTTCCTGTGCCTCGAAGGATATCTCGAAGCCTATTCGAAGTGCCTCGTATTCCCAGGGCGTTGAGACGGGAAGCAGGATATCGGCAAAGTCCGAGGTTGGATTGTGGAACAAATCGCAATGTACGTAGAAGTCCAGGTCTTGCAGCGCTTGCTTGCCGCGTCCCGGCGCGGGATGCGAGACAAGAAGGTTGGTTCCGAAGGTTACGAGCGCTTCAACTCCATACGGTCGGCGATCGATGATGGCATCATAAAGGTCGGTGGACGTCATCCAGCCATTAAGCGGCGGGCCAAGCGGGCGATCGGCCAATCCCAGTGCCTTGGCGCGTTGCTCTTCCGGCATCAAAGCCATGCTGTGCAGAACCGGCGTCGGCAGTGGCGTTATCTGGACATTCCCCCCCTCTACATCGAAGGATCCGGTAAGCGCGTAAAGCGTGGCAATCGCCCGCTCGGTTTGAGTGGCGTTTCGATGCTGTCCGGTGCCGGTCCAGGTGTGGTAACTGATTTTTTTCGCAGAGCCGAGCGCCTGCGCGAATGCCGCGAACGTGGTTGATGCAACGCCCGTTAGTCGTTCCACCGTGTCCGGATCGAATGGCGTCACCGCATCGCGGTAGAGGTCAAAGGCTGTGCGGCACAGAACCTTTCCGGTCTTCGTCGCGACGACATGGGACGCAGATAGTGCGGCCGACTTCGATTTGAGCGCCGCTGGCAGCAACCCCTCGGTTTCGTCATCCCACACCAGGTAGTCTTGCTCACATTTTACCGCGTCGTCGTGCAAGAGATCACGCGAGCGCAGAAATCTGGCGTTGTCCGACCTGACAAGAAATGGAGCATTCGTCCAATCGCGCACAAAATCCCAATCGAACGCCACGCGTTCAATAAGCTCTCTGGCGAGCCCCATCGCCAAAGCAGCGTCGGTCCCAGGCCGAACCTGCAACCAATGATCGGCGCGGCCGGCAAAGGGTGTGCGACGAGGGTCGATGACGGCAAGCTCCGCTCCCCGCGCCTGCGCAGCCGCGATAGCTTCCGCCTGCGCGAGCCAGACATTTGAAGGATTGTGTCCCCACAACAGAATAAGCTCGGAATTGGGATAGTCGGCAGCGGGGATTCCTGATCCAAAAGTGAAGGCATGAGCGTAATCTTTGTGCCAGGTGCAAATCTCCGCCGCGTAGCACAGATTTGGACTGCCGAACCCGCGGATCAATCGCAGGATCCAATCGGTGCTGTCCGACAACGGGGATGACGATCCCGAGGTTACCGCGAAGGCGACGGACTCCGGACCGCCTCGGGCAACATGGCCCTTCAACCGATCAGCGATCTCATCGAGTGCTTCGTCCCAAGAAACCTCCACCCACTGCGGATCTGAGTCGCTCTTCGGTGTCGTGCGCCGGAGCGGCGCCGTAAGACGCCTTGAATTGTGGACAACTTCTGGTGCCGATCGCCCCTTGAGGCATATTGCCTTTCCGGTCGGATGATCGGGATTTGGCACCACCTTTTTGAGCCAGCCGTCTTCGACGATATTGATGGTGCCACACCGTGACTTACACAGCGTACAAAAACCGACTTTTTCTTCCATCATGGTAGGCGGGTCTCCGAACGTCGTGCGACCATCGCCGGCAACAAGAGAGCAGGGCGAACCGCGGCTTCACGACTATCGCGTAGCGACCGACGGTCCGATCTTTTCGAGCACAAAAATCAACGCGATCATCAAAGCCATCTGAACCGTCGAGGCCGGCAACGACCACCTGCTCCGCGCCGAAACTGGATTGGCTAACCACATGGATCGGTAGTGTGGCCAATCCTGGCCCGACCAGGAAGAGCGTCGCGTTCACCTCTCCGACGAAGACCACGAAAGCAAAGATCGCGCCGGCTGCGTCCACCGTTTTGGATACTGGGCATCGTCACGAGAATGAAAGCGCGAAATCGGCTCGCTCCGAGGTGCTTCAGTATTCTCGTAAGATAGGGCTCCGCGTGGTGGCGGTCGTGCGCGGCGAGGATATCGCCGCGGATGCGAGAAAGCTCGGCGCCCACCGCCACATCGACGCGAACAAGGAAAACGCGGCCGACGACTGAACGGCATGGGCGGAGT
This sequence comes from Mesorhizobium shonense, assembly GCF_040545255.1. NCBI lineage: Bacteria > Pseudomonadati > Pseudomonadota > Alphaproteobacteria > Hyphomicrobiales > Phyllobacteriaceae > Mesorhizobium > Mesorhizobium shonense. The sequence goes on along the minus strand of NZ_JBEPLM010000018.1, from coordinate 100,633 downwards.
GAAAGCCATCCTTGCGACGACTGGCAATTCAGCGGTGGTCATCGCGCTGATGCATGCGCTTGCGCCGGAGGGGCGTCTGATCGTGCTCAGCGTCGGCAAGGATCCGCTACCCGCCTCGACGGGGATATCTGGTGGGCGCCGAACGTGGCATTATCGGCTCGATTACGGGATCGCCGCTCGAAAAAGAGAAGACACTGGATTTCAGCGTTCTGACGGGAGTGCGATCAATGATCGAAACCATGCCGCTGAAGCGAGCCGCGGAAGCGGTCCAAAAAATGAGGTCCGGCGACGTGAAGTTTCGGATAGTCCTGGCGATAGGAGACCAATCCAATGCGCATCAATGATGACCTGACGAAGCCGGTAATCGTTCACGCCGCAAGGCTCGACTGGATGCCAAGTCCCGCCCCGGGCGTCGAGCGCCGCATGCTCTATCGCGTTGGCGGCGAAGTCGCCCGGGCGACTTCGATCGTTCGCTACGCTCCCGGGAGTGCCTTTCCGCGCCATGTCCATGCCGGCGGCGAAGAAATTCTCGTACTGGAGGGCACCTTCCAGGACGAGCATGGTGACTATCCGGCGGGAACCTATTTCCGCAACCCGCCAGGCACCTCGCACGTGCCAGCGGCGGAAGATGGCTGCACGATCTTTGTCCGTCTCTGGCAATTCCGGAAGGGCGACGACGTGCAGATCGTCCGCCGGCCCGGCGAGGGTGAAGCAGCAACGCTGCGCGAGGGGGCCAAAGAAGCCCGTGTCCTGTTCGACGACGGTGAGGAGCGTGTCTCAACCGAGGTTTGGCGGCCCGGCTCCGCCATAAAGGCCCAAAATCTCCGGGGTCTCGAGTTCCTCGTGCTGTCGGGCCGCCTCGCCGTCGGGGGCGAGCAATTGGAACCGCAGAGTTGGGGTCGCTTGCCTGTGGGCGAGCCGCTCGAGGCGATGACTGGGCCGAACGGCGCGCAGATCTGGATCAAGGACGCCCCTCTTCAGCACGCTGACGTGTTCCCGATGCCAGGTTGATGCCTGCGGCGGGATGTTTATCCGCCGGAAGGTCAACGTTGCGGCTGCATTTCGGAACTGCATTTGAGCAATTTACCGGCAAGGGGTTTTAGCGTCCCATTTCCATGGCAAGCTTCAGGAAACCGTCGATGTAGGAGGTCGTCTCCTCGCCGCGCCGCACACCTAGGTTGATGCTCTTCCGGATGCCGCTATCTCCCAGGCGCAACGCGCATATCGGCAGTCCGGATGCATCCTCCTGCAGGAGCCAATCGGGAAGAACCGTCACGCCCCTGCCAGCGCATACCAGTTGCAGCATCAGGTCGATGGTTTCAGCAGTGCGATGCTGACCGGGTCTGCAGTTCGCCGGAACAAGGAATCGGGTGTAGATGTCCAGGCGCTCCAACGTGACGGGCACCGTAATCAACTCTTCGTCCAGAAGGTCTTGCGGCTGCACGCGTGTTCGCCCGGCGAGTGGATGCGCCTCGTGCACCATGAGCACTAGCTCGTAATCAAAGACGGGAGTGAACAGTAACTCCGGTGTCTCCACCGGATCCGGCGTTATCAACAGGTCAATCTCATAACCCAGTAGCGCCTCAACCCCGTCGAAGCGGAAGGCGGTACGCACGTCGAAGTCAACGTCTGGCCACTGTATCAGATACGGAGTTGCAATTCTGGTCAGCCATCGCTGGCAGGGATGACACTCCATGCCGACGCGAAGCGCTCCCCTCCTCCCCAGCGCGAAGTCCGTCAGAACACGCTGCGCGTGCTCCATCTGCGGCAAGACCCGCTCGGCAACGCTCAGCAGGTACTCGCCCGCCTGCGTCAACCGCAGGCCTCTTCCGGTCTTCATCCAGATCTTGATGCCGTGCCGTTCTTCGAACTTGGCGATCGTATGGCTCAAGGCCGACTGGGTGACGTTCAGCTTCTCCGCAGCCGCGGTCACGCTGCCTCTACGGCTTACCTCCCTCAGGATCGCAAGATGCTGCCGATCAATCATTATGATCCACGCTCATCACTAAATGAAATCATACCATTTCCGCTCATAATGCAATCCCGTTAACCTTCCGTCAATCAGCCCTGCCGAGGGCCGACCCAACACCAAGGAAGGAACCGCTGTGACGAAGCTGGCACTTGCCCATCAACTCCGTCCGGAGCATGCGCGGGCCGCGTCGATTTTCGACGAGGTTGTCGATCGCAAGAACAGCAACTCCATGAAATGGGCCTGCGCCAGCAAGCTGCTGGCGCCGGACGAAGCTGCCGCCAATCCCTTGCCGATGTGGGTGGCCGACACCGACTTCAAGGCGCCTCAAGCCGTCATCGATGCGCTCCGTGCGGCAATCGATCATGGCGTCTTCGGCTATCCGGGCGGCGCGACCGCGTCCTACGTTGACGCTGTCGTCGGCTGGCAGCAGCGACGGTTCGGTTGGGACGTCGCCAAGGAATGGATCCTCCAGACATCCGGCATCATCACCACGCTGAAGACCGCGGTGCAGGCTTTCTCAGCGCCGGGCGACACCGTTTTGATCCAGCCGCCGGTCTACGCGCATTTCCACAACGATGTCCTGTTGAACGGCCGCCACCTGGCCTATGCGCCGCTCGAATTCACAGGCGATGGCTACCGCTTCAACGAGAGGGCTTTCGAGGCCGCCATCCGCGCCAACACGAAGATCTTTATCCTGAGCCATCCGCACAATCCCACCGGAAACGTCTGGTCCGAAAGTGAACTGCGGTCCATGGGCGAAATCTGCGCCCGCAACGGTGTCTTGGTCATTTCCGATGAAATCCACGAGGATCTCATTCTCGACCCGGCCAAAAAGCACATCCCGTTCGCCTCGCTCGGCGAAGCGTTCGCCCAAAACAGCATCACCTGCACGGCGCCGAGCAAGACATTCAACCTGCCCGGTCTGCAGAGCGCCAATGTCTTCGTTCCGAACACGAGATTGCGGGAAGAGCTGCGCCGACAGTACGAGCGTAACGTCTTCGAGCTGGTCAACCTGTTGGGGATGGTTGCCGCCGAAGCCGCCTATGCTCACGGCGAGCCGTGGCTGGAGGACATGCTGGCCTATGTGCGGGCCAATCACGCGCACTTCGCCAAGGCGATCAACGATGCGGATCCACGCCTCAAGGTCCTTCCGACCGATTCCCTCTACCTGGCGTGGATGGATTGCCGCGGTCTCGGAATGGATGCCGAAGCCCTGAACAGATTCATGCTGACCAAGGCGCGCGTCTGGCTCGACAAGGGCCAGAAGTTCGGGATCGAGGGGCACGGGTTCATGCGCGTCAATCTCGGCTGCGCGCGCTCGGTCGTCGACGAGGCGATCGGGCGCATAACCGCCGCCGTCGCCGAGGTTTAAGGACGATCGGATGTCGCAAACGATCGAAGAGCGCCTGAATGAACTCGGGATCGAATTGCCGGCAGCGGCAAAGTCCGTAGCGAACTACCTCCCGGCGGCTGAGACCGGAAGCATCGTTCTCACGTCGGGCCAGTTGCCGCTCGCCGCCGGCGAATTGACTGCGAAAGGTCTGCTCGCAAGGGAGCTCGACGTGGCGGCCGGTACGCTCGCCGCGAAACAGTGTGCCTTGAACATCCTCGCCCAAGTAAAGGCCTGTCTTGGCAGCCTCGAGAGGATCGCCAGGATCGTCAAGATCACCGTCTTTGTCGCCTCGGCTGCAGATTTCACCGAGCAACATCTCGTCGCCAACGGCGCCTCTGATCTTCTCGTCGCCGTCTTTGGCGAAAAGGGCAGGCACGCTCGCTCCGCCGTCGGTGTAGCGGCGCTTCCGATGAATGCGCCCGTCGAAATCGAAGCCATCATCGAGATTACTCCAGAACAATAAGCGTCTTCGGTCCGACAAGGCCGAACAAGTGGGAACTCAACCGATCCGAGGGGCGGAGAATTGGGCAAAAAAAGCCACCGCTGCCGGATCACAACCGGGAGAATGAAAATGAAAATGACAATCGCTCTTGCCACGATTGCAGCGGCAACGCTGACGGCCGGTATCGCTTCGGCCGGCACGATGGCCGACGTTCAAGCGCGTGGTAAGCTGAATTGCGGTGTGACCGGCGGTCAGGCCGGCTTCTCCGCTCCGGATGCGTCCGGGGCCTGGCATGGCATGGACGTGGACTACTGCCGGGCTGTCGCGGCTGCGGTCCTGAAAGACCCCAATGCGGTGACCTTCGTTCCCACGACTGGGCAAACGCGGTTCACGGCGCTTGCCTCCGGCGAGATCGACATTCTGTCCCGCACCACGACCTGGACATTTTCGCGCGATGTGGACCTGAAGTTCACTTTCGCGGGTGTGAACTACTACGACGGTCAGGCTTTCATGGTGCCGAAATCTCTCGGCGCGAAGAGCGCAAAGGATCTGAACGGCGCCACGGTTTGCATTCAGACCGGGACGACCACCGAGCTGAACCTTGCGGAATATTTCCGCAAGAACAACATGAAATATGATCCGGTCCCCGTCGAGAACAATGGCGACGTCCAGCAGAAATATCTTGCCGGTGCCTGTGATGTGATTACGAGTGACGGGTCCGATCTTGCATCAACCCGGTCGAGCTTCAAGGACCCGCAGGACCACATCATTCTTCCGGAAGTCATCTCGAAGGAACCGTTGGGTCCGCTTGTCCGCCAGGGCGACGACCAGTGGGCCGACGTGGCGCGCTGGACCTTGAACGCGCTCCTTGCGGCTGAGGAGCTCGACATAACGTCCGAGAACGTGGAGAAGCTGTCCGCGGGCACGGACAATCCCGAAGTCAATCGCCTGCTGGGCAAAGAGGACAAGCTGGGCGAAATGCTGGGGCTGGACCCGGCTTGGGCCAAACGGGCAATCGCGTCCGTTGGCAACTACGGCGAAATTTTCGCCAGGAATGTTGGCGACAAAACCTCGATTGGTTTGGCCCGCGGCCAGAACGCTCTGTGGACGCAAGGCGGTCTGATGTATCCGCTGCCGTTCCGTTGAAAACTTCTTCTCGAGGCGCGGGCTTACTCCCGCGCCTTTCGTTTTCCGGCAAATCATAGCCCAAACACTAATCGTACGCCGAAGGTAGCACAGCGAACCTTTAGGGAGATCACTCATGGCAGTGAAAAGCGCGGCTTCCCGCGAGCCCTTTCACCTGAGCATGCTCTTCAATGACACTCGTTACAGAGCCCGATCGATCCAGGTCATCGCGTTCATCCTGCTTGTCCTTGCGGCTGCCTGGCTCGTCGACAACACAATCCACAATCTGGCTGCCCTTGGAAAGAACTTCTCGTTTGGATTTCTCTGGAGCACGGCAGGTTATGACATCTCGCCGCACGCCATCGAGTATTCGAGCACGAGCACCCACGCTCGTGCCGCCGTCGTCGGTTTGTTGAACACGCTGATCGTTGCCGCAATGGCCTGCGTCACCGCAACTGTGCTCGGCGTCTTGGCGGGCGTGCTCAGACTTTCCAACAACTGGATCGTCGCTCGTCTGATGACCGTCTATGTGGAGAGCTTCCGCAACGTGCCGGCCCTGCTTTGGATCGTCGTTGTCGCAGCGATCATGTCGGAGGCCATGCCGACGCCCAGCGCATTCCGCGGCGAGAATCCCACGGCTTCCATGATGCTGTGGGGCAGTGTCGCTGTCACAAACCGCGGCATCTATCTGCCAGTTCCCGATTTCTCCCGCAGCCTGGGCGCATTCGGCGAGCTTGACCTGAACTACACAGCAATCCTTGGCACGGTCGCCCTTTCGCTTGTCCTCCACCGGAGCCTCGTCAAACGCGCTCAAAGCATCCAAAGTGCGAGCGGACAGCGTCCGGCGACCTGGTGGAAGACCCTGCTCGTTTTCGCGCTGCCAATGATCACTCTGCTTTACGCGCTGGGTTTCCATCTTGAGTATCCCGCCCTGAAGGGGCTGAACTTCACTGGTGGCCTGTTGCTGCGCAATTCCTTCATTGCGCTCTGGATCGGGCTCAGTGTCTATAGCGGCGCCTTCATCGCCGAAAACGTTCGCTCCGGAATTCTTGCTATTTCCAGCGGGCAGACGGAAGCCGCTCATGCGCTTGGGCTTTCTCCAAGTCGTACGATGCGGCTTGTGATCCTGCCGCAGGCTTTGCGGATCATCGTACCTCCGCTCATTTCGCAATACCTCGACATCACCAAGAACACGTCGCTGGGCCTGGCGGTCGGCTACATGGATCTGCGCTCAACGCTCGGCGGCATCACCATCAACCAGACGGGTCGAGAACTGGAGGCAATGCTGCTGATGACGCTGATCTACGTCAGCATCAGCCTGATCATCTCGGGCGTCATGAACCTCTACAACAGTCGCGTCAGGCTGCAGGAGCGCTAAGATGAACCTGCACAACGTATCCTGGGTGCGCCAGGAGATGGTTCTCCCCTCAGCAAGGCCTACAGGCCAAAATGGTCCGCTGAAGTGGATAAGGAAGAATCTCTTCGACGGCTGGCTCAGCACGTTCCTGACCGTGGCGTCGGTAACCGCAATCGTATGGCTCGCCATGGCCATCGCCCCTTGGCTAGGCAATTCCATCTGGAAAGCCAACTCGCTCACCGAATGCCGGCAACTCCTCGACGGAGCGCCAGGCGCCTGCTGGGGCGTCATCCGCGACCGCTGGCCGCAACTTCTGTTCGGCTTCTATCCTGCGCAGCTTTATTGGCGGCCGGTTCTCGCCTTCGCGCTGCTGTTCGCGGCGCTGGCGCCGGTTCTGTTCCGTGTCCTGCCGCCTCGCGCGCTCTGGTTCAGCGCAGCCTACCCGGGCATTGCGTGTTGGCTGATCTGGGGCGGAAGCTTTTGGCTCCCGGTTGCGGTCTACCTCGGTTTCGCTGTCGCCGCTGGTCTGTTCGCGCCGACAGCGCGTATCAGTCAAGGGCTTGCCGTGAGCGTTGCCATCCTCGGCGCGGCAGTTTGGTGGATTTATGCTGTCCAGCCTTTTTCGTCAGGCGTAAATAGCGTCATTCCGTTCGCTCTCGAGGCCGTCCCGTCGCGCGAGATCGGCGGGTTTCTGCTGTCGATTATCATCGGCGTGACGGGGATCGCCATGTCATTGCCGCTCGGGATCCTGCTCGCGCTTGGCCGTCGCTCCAGTCTGCCGCTCATCCAGATGCTCAGCGTCGTGTTCATCGAATTCATTCGCGGCGTGCCGCTGATCACGCTGCTGTTCACCGCATCGCTGCTGTTGAACTACTTCCTGCCGCCCGGCACCAACTTCGACCTCGTTCTGCGCGTCGTGATCATGGTGACGCTCTTTGCCAGCGCCTACATGGCCGAGGTCATCCGCGGCGGCTTGGCGGGCCTGCCACGCGGCCAGTATGAGGCCGCGGAAGCTCTGGGCCTGGATTACTGGAAGGCCCAGCGCCTCATCATCCTGCCGCAGGCTCTCAGGATCTCAATTCCCGGGATCGTGAATACTTTCATCGGTCTCTTCAAGGACACGACACTTGTCATGTTCATTGGGCTTCTCGATCCAATCGCTCTTGCCGCGGCCATCCGCGCCAACACGGAGTGGCAAGGCATCTACTGGGAACTCTTCATCTTCATCGCAGCTGTGTTCTTCATCTTCTGCTTCGGCATGTCGCGCTACTCGATGCATCTCGAGCGCCGGCTGAAGACGGACCATCGTTAGGAGAAATGGGCATGACCAAGACGCTACGCGGCCTATCGCGCGAAGACGGCAGCGGACTTTCAGAAACGGCCGTCGAGATCACGTCCATGAACAAGTGGTATGGTGATTTCCATGCGCTGAAAGATATCGATCTGACCGTGCGCCGTGGAGAGCGGATCGTCATTTGCGGGCCGTCCGGCTCCGGCAAATCGACCATGATCCGTTGTATCAACCGGCTCGAGGAACATCAGTCAGGCAAGATCGTCGTCGATGGGATCGAATTGATAAGCGACCTGAAGAAGATCGAGGAAGTCCGCCGCGAAGTCGGGATGGTGTTCCAGCACTTCAATCTCTTTCCACACCTGACGATCCTCGAGAACTGCACCCTCGCCCCGATCTGGGTCCGCAAGATACCAGAAAGGCAAGCCCGAGAGATCGCCATGCACTTCCTCGAGAAGGTCAGGATACCGGATCAGGCGCATAAGCATCCGGGGCAGCTCTCGGGCGGTCAGCAGCAGCGCGTAGCGATCGCGCGGTCTCTGTGCATGAAGCCACGCATAATGCTGTTCGATGAACCGACTTCGGCTCTCGATCCGGAGATGATCAAGGAAGTGCTCGACACGATGGTTACGCTAGCTGAAGAGGGCATGACGATGCTCTGCGTGACACACGAAATGGGTTTTGCCCAGGCGGTGGCGGACCGTGTTATCTTCATGGATCAGGGCCAGATCGTGGAGCAGAACGAACCGAAGGCATTCTTCAGCGCGCCTCAGTCCGAACGCACGCGCACCTTCCTCGGGCAGATCCTAGGCCACTGAGCCACAGCGTCAGCGCCCTGGAGCGTCGGAGCCACACGTTGCTGAGGCCTCGGGCCTCAACGGCGATGTCAACATTGCTCGGATATCTATTCCGGCCGGCATTGCAGAGGCTTGGTGCTTGTCGGAATACGAGGAGCGAGGCGGCGAACGAAGATTCGCTGCAGATAGACCACCGGCCTCCTCCAAGAGGGGAAGAAGACCTCCTGGGTTCCGAAGATCGGGAAACGTGCGCGCTTCGGCAACTGCGATTTTGGGTGAACTCCTGCAGACACTGGCGGGGAAGGACAGTCTGCGTCCGTTCCCCGCCTGTTTGCGAGTTGATGATATCAGCCGTTAACGGTGTCGAAGGCGTCAAGGACACGCGAGGAATAGACCAGGGCCGCTCCCGCGTTTAAAGCGATGGCAACACCAAGCGCTTCAGCGATTTCCTCGCGCGTTGCGCCAACTTTTGCAGCTTCGGCGGTGTGGCTCGCAATGCAGCCATCGCAGCGCGTCGTGACCGCGACTGCAAGCGCTATCAACTCGCGGGTCTTGGCGTCCAGGCGGCCGGTCTTCTGGCCCGCGCCGCCGAGAGTTCGAACACCCTCAAGCGTGGCGGGCGACAGTTGTCCCAGCTCACCTACCCGTAACGACAGTTGCTTCCGGTATTTTGCCCACTCGAGCATTCGAAACTTCTCCATAAAATTGGGACCGAGCAACCAGGCAATTTCCAAGCAAAACATGCAGATACCGCCCGCAGCAGTGCAGGCATATCCGGTGAAGCTCCACGAGCAGAAATGGTATGTTTTCACGGATTCATGAGAAGGCGTCATTCAATAGCGCACCTCACATGTGCGCTTCTCGACTCCTGTAGGAGTGCTGCGCATCAACTTTGGCGGTGCGCCCGCCACGTCGAGAGCGATGCGCGCCCGTCATGGCGTAAATTCAAGCATTATGAATATTGCTCATGCACCCATGAAATATTGCCTCTTAAGGTCATAACGGGGCCGTGATATCCTCTTCTTGGCAACGCCGCATGACCACCGGCGATGCCAAGTGCAATGTTGTCGAGCGGCGGTGGCACGGTGAGCGGATGGTCCTTCTGGACCAAAGGGAGCTCCCAATCGGTTCAAATTGCCAGCTTGCAAAGGCCCGTGACAGCTACTCGTCCGGCCCGCTCATAAGGGAGAGACGAAACAATGACGGATGCGCCTGCGCAAAGGGAAAAGGTTATCCTGGCTTCGGTCATGGCGGCGAATGCCAACCCCGGCTGGCTGACCAGCGACCGGGTCGAGGCGCTGACCGGCGGGCACGGAATGCTCAACATTCCGGTCGTTGCTGCATGCAACGTCATCGCCGCCGAACTTCGCCGTGGCGTGAGCCCAGAGGTCAAATTCGCCGATGCGGTTCGCCAGCCTATTGACGACCTACTGGCGAAGAGCATTGCGGTTGCAAAGGCAGCGGGTGCCGACGGCGCGAATGCAGCGCTGATCGCGGCAACGCTCCTTTATCTGTGCGGCGCCAATGCACAGGTTGGCATCCCAGCAGGCAATCGCAAGCTCGGTTCGTCTGCACGGATGATCGCGGGGGTGAGCCGTTCAGGCCTTGCGGCGGTGCCCACAGCCAAGATGAACAACAAGATCTCGGGATTCGCGGCTGTTGCTGCGGTTTATGATGCCATGATGAAGGGAGAACTGTCGCCGATTCAAGGCCGCGACATCCCGGAAGGCGTTGGCGGCGGTGTGATGGTAGGTCACGGAGCCCTCGGTGAAGATTTCATCTTCCCGGGCATGGCCGAAAAAGGCGCAGCTATCGGAACCAAGGCGATGATGGATGCTATGTCCGGTGCCGGCATGCCCAGCCAGAAATTCCTGTCAGCACTTTTCGGCGCGGCAGCAATCCTGGAGATCATCCACCCGGACGCCGACGTGGCAGAGGAGTACGGCCCCTATGGCAAGGTCACCAGTGCGTTTGTGGCCGGACGATCGGCCGCACGTACTGCCGGCCTGCCGGAGAAAGTGCATGTCCGCATCACAGGCAAGGAAGTCGAGACCGCAAGGCTGATCGGCGATCTTGGTCTGATCCTGAAGGACATCGGCGGTCCGACCGTGATCGGCATCATGGCGCTCGATGAAATCATGTCAGTATTCGAAGAGGGAATTTGCGGCGCCGGCGCCGGTCCGGTCAATCCGCCGCTCGGCCACGTCTGCGGCGATGCGGTCATCGCGCTGATGTGCCTGTTGCAGGACGGATCGACAGAACAGAGCGTGGCGCGAGCCTTGCGTGATCGACGGCTCGGCTTCAGCTTCGACCCGGAGACCGCAATGATGGCGATGAACATCGTTGCCCGAAAAGCGACCCAGATTTGCAACGGGCCGGTGACCGAGGCGCTGATCATGTCCTCCACCCCTACGGTCACCAAGGCGCTTCATGCCCGTGCGGCGCGCAGCTATGACGATCTTATGGCCGGCAGAAGCGTCGGTGAAATCGTCCGTGCGATGGACGAAGAACGTCAGCTTCTAGTGGAAGCGCGCGGCTCGCAATTCCTGAGCAAGGTAAAGGGCACCAATATCAAGGTTCATTTCACCAGGATCGACAAGGGGGCACGGCGCTCGAGCAAGATGGCTGCACGTTGGCTTGCCTTCGATCCGGCGCTTGATGCCGAAGTGACCGTCGGCGACGAGACGATTCACATGGAAGGCATCATCAACGCCGTCATTCCGGAAGTGGCGCAGGGGATCGGTAAGGAACGCGCGCCGTTCCTGACCGCGCTCGCGCCGATCGCAAGCGAACTGTTGCTCGCTGGCAATGTGATCATGAACGTCACAATCCCCGCCGTGGTCGCTGCCGCGATGGGCAAAATGAGCGCTTCGGACGCCGCCAGCGAGGCCCAATCGGCAGGCCTGATTTCCGCCGGCATTCCGGGCACGAAAGCTAAAGCCGAGGCCGCCGCCCTGGTCGCTGTCGAATCCATGAGGCTTTGATGGCAGGCGGCGTCATTCTCCTTATGGCCCAGATCGATGATGCGCCCGGCGAGTTGCTCGGGCATGTCATCGACAAGATGACGGACATGGGCGCCAAGAATGTCCAGCTCCTTTCCAGTCTCGGCAAGAAAGGCCGTCCAGCTTACGTGCTGTTGGTCGACATCAACGCCGAGGACGAGCAGGAATTCGCCTCCCTTCTCGTTGGCGATCTGGGGATTTGGGGCTACCGGGTTCTCGAATCCCAGCACAGGCACTTCGACATTCGGCGCTACAAGACGCGACTCGAACTGAAATGGGCGGGAGGAGAGGTTAGTTTCCCGCTGCGCCTCAAACGCATCCTTAACGACGGAATGTTCATGCGGGCAAAGACCGAACATGACGATCTTGTCGCCATATCCGCGCAGATGAGAGACCTTCTGCCGGTGTCGGTGGCGGTGCTGAAGGCAGCAATCGAGACCACAGTCGGATCGATTGAGCCGGGGGAGACCTTGCGCGTCGATCTATCCGGTCTGCAACTTACGGAAGGATGAAGGATGGCGGGCCCGACGCATATTCATCTTGATGTCCTGGGCGGCGTTGCCGGCGATATGTTTGTCGCCGCAATGTTGGACGCTTGGCCCAATCTGGCTGAAACCGTGCAAGAAAACCTTCGTCTTGCCGGTCTGGAAGACGACGTAGAGGCCGTGGTGCTGCCGCATGACGATGGCGTGCTGACCGGCAGCCGCTTCGACGTCAAGAAGACAGGCTCCGAACAGGAGGCCATCCGACCTCATGCCGGTCACCATGCTCAGGGGCTCCCACACGGGCATGCCCATGAACGTGACGATCATGACGGGGCGCATGGCCAACACAACCATGACCACATCCGAGACGAACACGACGGCCACCACCGTCACACCCATTGGCGCGACCTTCGTTCGACGCTTGAGGCAGGCAGCTTGGATGGGGCCGTCAAGCGCGTAGCCATTGCGATCTTCCATGAGCTCGCCCTGGCCGAAGCCGCTGTCCATGGCAGGCATGTGGATGATGTAGTCTTTCATGAAGTCGGCAACTGGGATTCGATTGCTGACATCGTGGCCGCTGCGACACTGATCGATGCAGTGGGCGAGGCAAGCTGGTCGGTCGGATCGCTCCCGCTCGGGCGCGGCTGGGTGGAGACTGACCATGGCCGGCTGCCCGTTCCGGCTCCTGCTACGACCCTCTTGCTGCGCGGGTTCGCCTTCCATGACGACGGGCGCCTAGGTGAACGCATCACGCCGACGGGAGCGGCGATCCTGCGCTATCTCAGCCCCTCGAGCGGTATCGGTTCATTGCCGCGCATGCTGGACCGCACCGGCATCGGCTTTGGCACGCGGCGCTTCCCCGGTATGAGCAACGTGCTTCGCGTTCTGGCCTTCACGGGTGAAGCCGCAGTGCAGGAACGGGTCGGTGTCATCCAGTTTGAAATCGATGACCAGACCGGCGAGGAACTGGCCGTAGCCCTTGATCATATTCGTGCAGCCGAAGGGGTCATCGACGTGACCCAGTCGCCGGTCTTCGGCAAGAAGGGACGGATGATGGCCTCTGTTCAGGTTCTCACACGGCCGGATGCGATCGAGGCAATCGGTGAGCTGTGCTTCCGACAGACCACGACACTTGGCCTGCGCAGCCGCACGGAGGCGCGCACCATCCTGCCGCGGCAGGCAGTCACGACCAGCGATGGGATGAGGGTGAAGCTAGCCGATCGCCCCGGCGGGCCGACTGCCAAGGCAGAGATGGATGACGTGGAAGCCTTTCGTCAGAGTCACAAAGCCCGGTCTGAGTTGCGCCGCAGCGCGGAGGCAGAGGCGCTGGAGAAAAGCCATGACCACCACTGAAGCGTTCTTGCGCCGTCTCGACGCGGTGTTCGACAGTGCCCGTCCCGCGGCTGTGGCCATCTCTGGCGGCGTCGACAGCATGACTCTGGCTTTCGTGGCGCACCTTAGGTTGGGCGCAGCCCTGACCATGTTCCACGCCGCCTCGGCCGCGGTCCCGGTCAGCGCGACCGAACGGGTCAGGGACTATGCGGCGCGCCATGGTTGGGACCTGCGGGTCATCGACGCAGGGGAATTTAGGGACGAACGCTATCTGACCAACCCTTCAAATCGCTGCTTCTTTTGCAAATCGAATCTCTACGGCGCGCTGTCGTCCCTCTCGAAAGCGCAGCTCTTTTCCGGCACGAATACAGACGATCTGGGCGACTGGCGACCCGGTCTCAAGGCAGCCGAGGCCAATAGCGTACGCCACCCCTTTGTCGAGGCCGGCATGTCCAAGGCCGACGTGAGGGCGATGGCGGCAGCGCATGGCTTGAACGACCTCGCCGAATTGCCTTCGGCACCCTGCCTTTCAAGCCGCATCGAAACGGCCCTCCGGATCGAACCTCAGGTGTTGCGCGCCGTCGATCAGGTCGAGATGCTGGTCAGGCGCGAGCTCTCGCCGGACACCGTTCGTTGCCGCGTCCGTCAGACGGGGGTTGTTGTCGAACTAGACGCAACTACCCTGTCGCGCCTGTCCGACCAGGGGCGCGTTCAATTGGCCCGCAGAATCGCTGAGGCTTTCGGCGGTTCGCGACCTGTCCATTTCGAGGCCTACGTCCGGGGCAGCGCCTTCTTGCGGGAACAAAGCGCATGAACGAACAGATTAGATTGGACTTTCAGCGTCCTGAGCGGCTGGACTTCGATGAGGCCATCCTTTGCGCTCGGAAGTCCGATCCCCAGCTTACCGTAATCATGGACCGGGTGTTGGCGCACGGCGCCCGGTGCCTGATGACCCGCCTCGAACCCGATGTCTTCGCCCGCATGGCGCCCACATATCGCGAAACGATGGATTACGATCCCGTCTCGCGGACGGCTTACCTGAACTGGACCCCTCCTGCCGAACTGGAACCGCCTCGAATCGCGGTGGTGTCGGCTGGCAGCTCGGACATGCCGCAGGCGGCCGAAGTCACACGAACGCTCACCTATCTCGGCGCCGCGACGAAGCAATTCATCGACGTCGGCGTGGCCGGCCTGTGGCGGTTGTTGGAGAGTGTCGACGAATTGCGGACCTTTCCGGTCATTGTGGCGGTCGCCGGAATGGATGGCGCCCTTCCAAGCGTTCTGGGCGGGCTCGTGCCCGGCGTGATCATCTGCCTGCCCACCTCGACCGGGTATGGGGTTTCGAACGGAGGAGAAACCGCCCTTCACGCAGCGCTGGCTTCCTGCGCACCCGGACTTGCGGTCGTAAACATCGACAACGGGTACGGCGCGGCGTGTGCCGCATTCCGGGCTCTAAATATGATCCGGCGAGCCGCAGCCGCTCCGACTGGGTGACGAGGTTGCGCCGTTGCATGATCCGACTGTGAATTTGTCCAGGAGCTCAGGGAGGTCTCTCCTGCAGTCTTTTCGACGACCAACTTTTCGCGCCAAGGCAAAGATCGCCACCGTTTATGGTTTTCTGATCATCGCAACTATCGTGGCCTGAATCTGGGCTTGGAATGTTGTCAACGGCCAGCCGGTTCTACTAGGGACAGCCATTGTCGTCGATGGTGTTCTTTACCACGCGTCCGGCCCTCACGATGAGGGATAGGTGGTCGCCCTGGCCGCCGAGCAGCGACATGTTCTCCAGCGGGTCACCGTCGACGGCGATAAGGTCGGCGAAGACGCCGACCTGGAGCGATCCGACCTTGCCGGTCATGCGCAGCAACTCGGCCGCATAGCACGTCGTGGACCTGATCACCTCGATCGGCGGCAGCACCTCGGCGCGTATGGTGAATTCGTCGGACTGGTACTTGTGCAGTTCGCCCAGGAGATCGGTGCCCAACGCCATCGTCGCCCCGGCCTTCTGGAGAATTTCGAGCGAGCCTCGGCTGCGCAGCCGGACGTCGTCGAGCTTCGCGACGGACACGTCCGGCAGGCCCAGCGCCTTGGCATTCTTGTGCAGCGCTTCGTAGGCCACCAGTGTGGGGCAGGCGATAGCGCCGCGTTCCTTCATGAGGCGCGCTGTCGCCGGCTCGATCAAGTTGGCATGTTCAACCGAGCGCACACCGCACCGCACCGCACGCGAGATCGCCTCGTCGGTGTAGAGATGCGCGGAGACATAGGTCTGAGCGTTCGCCGCCTCTTCGACGATGGCCTCCAGCTCTGATATCGAGAACTGCTGGAAGTTGATGGGATCCGTCGGCGACGACACGCCGCCATTAGCCATCGCCTTAATGAACTGAGCCCCCTGGCGGATTTCGTCGCGGGCAGAGTGACGAACGGCGTCGATGCCGTCGCAGACCCGGCCCATCGCGCCGAGACGGTAGGTCTGGGACTCGGCCCTGCGGTTGTCGACGAAGCCGCGATAGTCGCTGTGACCGCCGGTTTGGGAGAGCGACTTGCCGCAGAAGACGAGACGCGGTCCCTCGATCTGGCCGGCTTCCTCAGCCTGGGCCAGCGGCCGCGTCGCCCCGCCGACGTCACGCACCGTCGTGAAGCCGCGCATCAGCATCTGCTTCATAATGCGCGCCGCGCCGAAGGCGACCGTCACGTCCGGAAGCATCGCCGTGCGGCCAGGGTCGACGGTGATCGCCGTCACATGGACGTGGCAGTCGATAAGCCCTGGCATCAGGGTGCGGCCCTTCAGGTCGATGGTGCGCGCCGCCTTTGAGGAGATCGGCTTCTCGGAGATTTCCGCGATCACGCCATCCGCGATGCGCAGCCACGATTCCGACGCCCCGGCGAAGCCGTTTCCGTCAAGCATCCTAGCATTGGCCAGGATCAAATCATCCGCGGGCATAGTTCCTCATTCTTTGTGCTGGCTGGGTGTGAACGAGATATGCGTGTGGCGGACGCTCTCGCGAGAACGCCGCCCAAATGCCTGTCAGGACAAGCAGGTTGTCAAATCCAGTCACCAGCAGGAACAGTGCAGAAATCGATGTGCCGATGACGCCGCCAATGTCGTGGGAGACGTGAAGCTGGTTCCCGGTGGCTGCGATGACCACGTAACCCACAACGACGATGCTGCGCCCAGCAAAAAGAAGAAGCCGACCGAAAACGGATGTTTGCCTTCGTGTGTGAGCTTGCGCACGACATTGTCTATTGCCGCAATATTGTCTGCGTCAAATGCATGTCGAAGGCCGAACATATAGGCCGGGCCTAGCACCTACGAATGAGGTGCTCGCCCATATTGCACGGCGTAAGGTTGAGCAACAGCGTGGCAGGATTCGGTCTTGCCTCAAGTCTTTCATTGGGCGTTTCCGCCGCTTTTAAAATCGAGCCGAAGGATCGCCGACCCGTTAGAAGCGGTAAGTGACGCCTGCACCAATCAACCAGGGGTCTAGCTTGGCCTTGCCTTTCAGATCGGTGCCGGCCACTTTGACGGTAAAATCTGGTTCCAGGAAAAGCTTCTTGACATCGACGTTGACCCCCCAGTGCTGATCCAGCATGTAGTCGAAGCCGACCTGCAGCGCGGCACCAAACGTGTTCTTCACATGGAGAGCATCGGCGCTGCCGACACTTTGATTGTAAAAGATGGTGTAGTTCAGGCCGGCGCCGACATAGGGTCGGAAGGCCCCGAGGTCGGTGATATGATACTGCAGCGTGAGCGTGGGTGGCAGTATCCATACCTTGCCGACATTCCCCAGCGCGCCGATTGCTCCGGTGCCATCAACGTTGGCGTAGGTAGTGGCGAGTATGAGTTCGGCAGCAATGTTTTCGGTGAAAAAATAGGAGATGTCGAATTCTGGCGTCACGGTGTCTGAATAGGAGAGATTGGAACCGGCAATTCCACCGACGTAACCTGAATCGTTGGTTTTCACTCCCAACGCGCGCACGCGGATCTGCCACGGGCTCGACGCCTCCACTGTCCCCTGGTCCTGTGCGATGTAGCGTTGCGCAGGGTCTGCCGCCAAAGCCTGCTGACCCACCCCCATAAGGACGATGAGCGCTATCGCACCATGCGCCGCAACCATCCGCACTTTTGTCATCATGTTCTCTCCTGGTATCTGATAACTGTAGACTCTGTCGTTTGTGCGCGCGGGATGATTTCTCATCACTCGCTGGTACAGACGCTCTGCAAAGAGCGCTGCATTTGTCGTGCCAACGAGAAGAACATTGGGAAACCGCAAGATTCGCTCCGACACACTCGTGTCTCGGAGCTGATGCTGTCGTGTTCGAACTGATATTGTCGTGTTTTGCACAAACGGACTAACGACCGAAAGCACGCGAGAGCTGTCTCTGACACATTGGGCAGAGGATGAAGGAGACAATACCTCTCGAAGTGGTCGCGACGCTGGTCATGCGAGGCGGACTCTTCCATCCACAACTTCGATGTCTCATGCGACAGTGTTTGGCCTGCCAATCAGGCTTGAGGTGATCGCAATCTCTCGCGTTAGCGCGCTATCGCTGATCCGGCCCAGCATGGTCATATCGAGCATGTGATCTTTCTCCCAGCGGGTCACGCCAGGCTGGAAACTCTCTTCGAATGCGATCGAGAAGATAAGGCCGCACGTCGGATTCGATGCGCTGGCTCTCGCCGGAGATCGCCCACGCAGCGAACTCTCCAGCACCGGCTGGCGCTGGATTTCTCACATGGCTTGAGCCGCGCGATCATCCACCCGCACTCGGGCGATGGAAACTCGGAAACATATTTATTCACGGGACATCCTAGCCAGCGCTCTTCTTGCCTTCATGATCGACAAACCCGCCGCGGCCGACGCGGGCGGAGCGGGCCAGCCCGCTCCGGCCGAGTGACCGCCGTCGAGTAACCGCCCAGATGCCGGGCCCAAAGCGGTCCTGGAATTTGGGCGCTGCCCGCCAGCGTCGCCAAGTGTTTGCGGTTCGTGGCGATATCAATAGGCGGCTGCGCCAACCGCTCCAGATGCACTAACTCCGCACTCGGCAGCCGTCGCGGCGACTCCCAGCCGGGTCGCTGCTGGCACGGCCCGTACGGGTCAGCCGTTTCGAAAGGTGTAACCGTAGCCGTTGATCGCCGGCGCACCGCCGAGATGCGTGAAAAGAACCCTCGATCCCTCGGCAAAAAAGCCTTTCTGGACCAGGTCGATCATTCCTTGCATCGATTTGCCTTCGTAAACGGGATCGATGATCATACCTTCGAGCCGCGCGCACAGACGGATGGCATCCTTAGTTTCCGGGGACGGTATGCCATAACATGGGTAAGCGTACTCCTCGAGCAACACCACATCATCCTCGACCAGTTCCATTCCGAGATCGACGAGCTCCGCTGTATGTTGGGCAATATCCAGCACTTGCGCCTTGGTTTGCGAGGGAGTGGCAGAGGCATCGATACCGATGACGTTGCGATGTCGACCGTCATTGGCAAATCCGACGAGCATGCCGGCATGCGTCGAGCCCGTGACGGTGCAAACGACGATGAAGTCAAATGCAAACCCAAGCTGTTTCTCCTGAGCGCGCAACTCCTCTGCGAACCCCACGTAGCCGAGACCACCATACGGGTGAACGGACGCGCCAGCTGGTATCGCATAGGGTCGGCCGCCCCTTGCCTTGACCTCGTAGAGCGCCTTTTCCCAACTGCGGCGGATGCCGATGTCAAAGCCCTCGTCGACCAGATGCACTTCTGCGCCCATGAGGCGGCTTAAGAGAATGTTGCCGACCCGATCGTAGACGGCATCCTCATGTGGAACCCAGCTCTCCTGAACTAGGAGGCATTTCATGCCGATCCTGGCGGCGACCGCGGCGACCATTCGCGTGTGGTTGGACTGCACGCCGCCGATGGAGACAAGCGTATCGGCATCTGAGGCGATGGCGTCGGGGATGATATATTCGAGCTTGCGCAGCTTGTTTCCGCCAAACGCGAGTCCGGAGTTGCAGTCCTCGCGTTTGGCGTAGATTTCCACCTTTCCACCTAGATGCTTGCTGAGCCGGTCGAGCTTCTCGATGTGCGTCGGTCCAAAAGTAAGCGGATAGCGTTCGAACTTTTCCAGCATGTTCTCTCCGGCGATGCGTGAATGAGCCGAGGCTAGCTATGCACATCAGCTTAAGGGGCGTGTTTGGTCTGCGGTCAGCTGCGTTGTCCGACGTCTTAGAAGAGCTTCGTCACTATTCCAGCGCCTCATTCGCCGTCCCGGCCCGCAGCGGCCACGCCGGCGTCCCTACCAATGCCTGTCGCACCGAAAACTGCATCGCCGGGATTGGAACGACGGAATGCGGTCGCCGTCGACCGCACCAAGCATAGGATTCCTTGAAAGATCCACCCGGATGTCACGGTTGATCCGAAGTGGCATGAATCTGGCTTTGATCTCGTCATCGCGCCTCAGTGGAGCAGCGATATGCCGCCCATCGGAAAGACCGGAGGCACATCGGAAGATTTGGTCCTCACCACCTCATCATCGTCTGGCGGCTGATATTCCAACGGCGTCGCAACTCCGAAATGTTCAGTCCTTTGGCCAGATTTGCTAGCGCCGCCAGATCGCCAGATCAGAAAGAGCACGCTTGCGAAATAGACTATTTGGAGGAGCAGCGAACAAGCCAGCGTTGTGACGACTACCGTGCGGATGGAATGAGAAGCAAAATAGACAGCCAAAGCGTTGCTGCACAGGACCACCCAAAAAGCGCGATAAAAGATTCTGAAGGGCAACGCCGTTCTCCTGGTTTTCTCGCCACATCATGCAGCGACCTTGTCGGCGGCAGCATGTGTCTGGCAGTTCTTCGGGCATACGCGGGCGCAGGCTCCGCAGCCGACGCAGCGGCCGGCATGATCGACGACCATGATCATGCGATTGAGCTCGCCATCGAAGTCGTCGTCTTCGCCGTTGCAGGGGCCGAGGATTTCGCCTGCGTCATCGACCCCGTAAAGGTGCATGACCTCGCGCGAGCAAACCTTAAAGCAGCGTCCGCAGCCGATGCAGGTCGTGCCATCGATAACGGTGAGATATTGCGGCATCCATTTGGAGCCGTCGCGGGTGACGAAGGCGCTCGTCATCGCGCATTCTCCGATGCAGCGAGATCTCTCTTGGCAGCGTCCCACTCGGCAAAAACGGTGAACGTTCTCTCGGCAATCACCTTAATCTCGGTCCAGTTGACCGGGAGGTCTTCGGCAAGGTCGTGCAACTCCATCTTCGCGGTTCCCGCACGTGACTGCAGCTTGCGGACCTTCTTCCGCAATTCCTCATGGTTTGACATTAATCCTTCCTCGAAAACGGCTTCCATCACACCAGCGCGACGTCGGGACTGACTTCGGTGTCTGCGGTCGCATCGTCGACCAGTTTCGTACCGGCTTCCGCCAGTTGTCGGAACGTCTCGAAGCCGAACCGGTAGATGTCCGGACAGAACGACCCAACGCCTGGCACCGAAAAGCCCGCGCCCAGAGGCCTCACGGATTTGGCCTCCACAATTGGCGATGTCACCAGGCGGAAACGCTCCGCGATCGCAAGCCCGACGGCGCTGTAAAACATGTCGAGCCTCCACAGCGCGTGGGGATCGGCATAGCCTATGCCAGGGATCGCGCGGCGCGTTTTTCTGGTGACGATGAAGCCGGCCAGCAGCGCTGCGTCCGATTTGCCTTCCCATAAGCAGTAGGACTCCTCAGCACGGATCAGCCGCACGAGGCATTGGACGAACGGGGTGGCAAGGGCCGCCTCGTCCTCGTTGATAGCAGCGCAGATCGCGGCTTCGGGCAATTTCATATTCTCCCCAGTTCAGGCCTCTTCCTCGAATTTCTTTTTTCGGCAACGCCTGGCTCGGGCGCACGTGCGCGGCCGATGCCCGGCTCGGAGCGGGCAATTCCAAGCAATCGATGTCCCGGTGAGCGGCCTTGGACGCGTCTTCGACCGCGAGGCCTTCCACCACGGCGAGAATTCGCGTCCAACATCACTTGCGCCGCTGCGCGGCCGCGGGTCATCGCAAAATTCGAGCTTTGAACCTGCCGCAAACGATCCACCCGGTGCTGCATGGGGCCTACTTGCTGCGGTCACGCCAGGTAAATGGGCGAATTGGCCAGTAAACATTCAGATTGACGCCCCTTTTTATGTATTTTCCCCGGCCGATTGCGCTTTGGTGCCGTCCGGAAAATGTTTTGCGGAGCCGCGTAGAGAGCGCTGTAACGGCCCTCCCACCCTTGTAGCTGGCTAGGGCCTGCAGCAAATCCGGTAGAAGGTGCTGTTTCAGGTCGTCTGGAATAAGCTCCGGACCGTCAAGCGACTTCAGTGCCAACCTGAGCAACTCGATCGCGCGATCCTTATTGCCGCTGTCGTAATAGTACCTAGCGACCGCCGGATAGGACCGGGACTTAGCGCCGTCGCCTTGCGGGGGATTGAGTGCCAGGATGTGTTCGGACAGTTTTTTGCCCATCGCGAAGCGCTCAGCAGATGGAAAGTGCGAATGGTCGTACGCCGGACCGAAGAGCTGGCCTAGCGCTGCAAGCATCCAGTTCTCGGAGTTTCTATCGATTGCGTCGCGAACCAATTGGCGCATGACGGGCATGCCTTTTTGCATGTCGTGCATTCTGTGAAGTAACAGATGAACATGAGCCAGGCGAAAATTGATATCGTCCGGAACCAAGGCGATGCCCTCTTCGATCGCCGAGAGCGCCATCGCCCAATGTTCTGCCTTTATCGCCGCCCAGAATCTGTCATTGATCGGCTTCTTCAAGGCCTGTTCGCGCGCTAGTGCGCCGCTTCTGGCGATCCTCGCAGTGTCGGCGCTCTTCGCTTCATCGCTGGCGCGCCAGCTGCCGTTCAGCACCTTCGGCAAAACCTCGTCGAGGTGCCTCGGATGGCCGATAAAGGCGATGTGACCGTCCCGGTCGATCACGAACGAGGTCGGAATTCCGATCGAAAAGCTGGGCTCCCTCCAAAGCTTGTTCATTTCGCCTATAGGGTCGAACGCGATCCGATAGTTCAGATCCGGGCACTTTTCGGCCAACCACGCGCCCAACTTGGCTCGGGCCTCAACTGGCGAGAGATCGTCTTCATCGGCCGCGACTCCGACGACCTCAAGTCCGGCGTCCTTGTATTTCTCCTGCAGTTGCACCAGTTGGAGTGCCGTCGCTGCACATGGTCCGCACCAAGTCGCCCAAAACTCGACGACGTACACTTTGCCGGGCTGGAAACTCGCAAGCGGCTCGCCACGCAGCCAGGTCTCGACCTTGATCGGGGGAGCCTGTGACTCCATCTGCAATGCCATGTTGCTCTCCAGGCTATTGCCAAAGGTTGCGCGACTTTGCGCGCGAGCTTGTTTCCCTCTAAGCGAGGGGCACACGGTTTCAAGGAAAGCGAGCATCACTCGTCTCGCGCATCTGCGCGCCTTGAGCGTTTACTCAGTCTTGCCGCATCCAGTGTTGCCGAATCTCCACCAGCAAAGGCTGTGCCAGTGTGCTCAGCGTGCTGTAAGGGGTGATTTCGTTTGAAACCCACCATGCGACGAAGACGGCCGGTTGTATTGAACCCGACATGTTTGCCGCCGTTGTCGGGTTTCGAACATGCGTCGCGCTGTGCGCGGCCAGCAGAGCCTGGCCACGGACCACTCAACATAGGGATGAGCAGATGGACATCATGACTGCGTCGGCTATCGCCAGGCTCGTCATCATCGTTCGTCCGCTTTGCGCCCATTGGGTTGAGCTTTGTGCCGTTCGGCCCCTCAAGCGGTAGCGGAACTCGGCATTTGCGATTGCAAGGGGCCGCTCGAAGCCCGTGCCGCTGTGCCCCCTCGCCCGCCTTGCGATTGAATTTCCCGGCTGGTGACATGGCCGTCCTGCACGACGACGCCTGTCCAACTGCGGCCCGCCACTACCGCCATCGCCAATGCCACCATTGTCAGATTGACTATGACGATCATGGCGGACTGGCCGGGAGTGATTGGTGCCGGCCGGTGAACTCTGCGGCATTCCTGCCTTGTGTTACCTTGTGTGTTTCCAGCGCCCGGGCGCTGCGGCGCCCGCGTCCGGGGTGCGAATGCGAGCGTTGTCGGATTTGATCAGCCCACAACCATTCGACCGCCTCGCGGATCGGGCCGGACCGACTGAATATACTGAAGATGCGGCCGTCCTCGCCGCTCTACTATCTCAGCCAATGACATTATGATTGATGCCATCGCTTGCCGCCCAATCCGGCAAGGGCCCGACTGTCCAGACTCGAAGTCGAGGGTCTTGGCCGCGGCACTATGATTGCGTTGTTCAGCCCCAAGCCAGTAGTGAGGGCGATCCGTGATTTCGCCCATGCGGGTGCCAATGCGGGTCCGAACGGCGTGCCGCGTCGAAAGGATTCTCTTTTTCGACCTGACGCCGACCTGCAACCCTTGAGTTTTGACTGCATTGAGAAGCCCAGTACGTCGGCGCGGCCTTTAAGTTCCGCTCACGGATCTTCTCGAGCGAGCAGAAGCCATCCTAAGGGCACACTGGAGACGTGCGGTATGCCTCGGGCCGAGGCGCTTGTAAATTGTCTCGAGGCGCTCCGCGAAAACCTGCGCGTTTGCCGCGACCTTGGCCGACTTGGCATCAGGATAGGCGACCCAGGGAAGCAGAGCTTCGAACAGCATCGGTGCGTCTTCGGAATCGTCACCGCGCCAAAAACAGCGGCAATGGCGGCTTTGCTTCTATCCATCTCCTCACGCCACCGAAGAGCCGCTCCCGCAGCCGCCGGCTTCCATAAGCGCCCATGACAATCATGTCGGCAGACGTGTCGATTGCGTGCTGCGCGAGCACCGTTGCCGCCGGCTTGCCGGCGCTCGGCAGCCGGTCGACCGATACCCGAGCACCATGCCGGGTCAGATAGGCAGCGACGTCGGCTCCCGGCTCGGTGCCGTTTCCGGTGCAGGTCACCTCCGGATCGACTAAGGTGACGCGAACTTCCTCGGCTCCGGATAGCAAATCCAGCGCTTCCCGAACCGCGCGGGACGCCTCGACGCGCGAATCCCAGCCGACCAGCACGCGCCGCGGCGACAGAGTCGCCTCGGCACCTTTCGGTACGACGAGCACCGGCTTTCCGGTATCAAACAAGCTGCCGTTGATAACAAGAGGTCCGAGGTCGATGTCGTTGAGAAGTGCGGGGCCGAGGATGGTCAGGTCACTGCAGAGCGCCCGCTGTCGCACCGCGTCGCCGACGCTGGCCTGATCGCAGTATTCGGTGTCGACGTCATAGCAAGTCCACAGGGCTGCCAGCAGTTTTTGAATATCCCTGGACGTCTTTTCCAGAATGGCCATGTCGTGTGAAAATTTCTCGATTTGCCTGTACCGCTTTTCCAGTCTGGCAATGGCCGCTGCACGTCGTTTTGGCCACTCGGGGATGGAACCGCCTAGCGGCGGAGACGCCATAATAAGTACCGAAAGGTTCGCACCGCCCTCAGCACACAAGCCGGCAGCTATTGTGACGTCCTTATCGGAGTGGTCAGCTCCCGTCACACTGAGTACGCTTTTGAAGGCCATGGACTGCTTCTTTTCGAGTATGTTGTGCCTGCAGGCGTTTCGAAGCCGCAAGACTTGCCCTCGCGAGGGAGATGGGAAATGGCAAACCGGCTTGCCATTCAACCATCCGGCTTCTCCAGCGAGTAACCTGCCGATCTGACGGTACGAATGACGCTGTCGGGCGAGGCCGCCTTCAGCGCCTTTCTGATCCGGCTGATATGGACGTCGACGGTGCGCGCACCGATATGGATATTGTCGGGCCAGGCCGCGTCGATCAGCTCGTCTCGGCTAAAGACCTTGCCCGGAGCCTCAAGCAAATGGCGCAGCAGGTTGAACTCGAGCGGTCCGAGATGGATGTCTTGGCCATTACCGCGAACTCGGTAGGCATCGAGCTTCATCTCAAGGCCGCCGCAGCAGAGCCAGCTGCCGTTCGGCTTCGGTAGCGCCAGCTTCGTGCGCAGACAGTCAAGCAGCGTGGCCGGCGCGATCGGCCGCACAAAGCTCTGGTCAATACCTGCCTTCAAGAGATCGAGTTGCTGGTTCTCGGCGCCGTGGGCGATCAGGGCAATCACGGGAAGGTCGCCGGTCCGGGGCTCTCTCTTGAGCCTGGCGCAAATTGTGGAGGCCGTCGCGCTTGCTGGCCCGCAATCCAGCACCACCGCCTGGAGCTCTCGTTCATCGGCCGCTGCAAGTGCTTCCTTCACGCCGCCTGCCGGCTCACTCGTGAAGCCGTCCACCCCCAGAATGTGGCTCAGGAACAGATACAACTCCGCATCTTGCGAACAGATCAGGATCAATGGCTTCATCGGCGCTACCCCAAGAAGCAAATCGGCATCGACCGCCTCGGTTGGGTGGGCTGGCCATGGTATGTCTTCAACGCCCGGCATGATCCCCTTGCTCGAAAATCGCGGTCATCACGCCCGCGCCACCTCGGGATAGGCTTCAATGGCCGCGATCGCATCACCGGCCAGTTTCGTACCCGCCGCCGCGAGTTTCCAGAACGTCTCGAAGCCGAAGCGGTGGACGTCGCGCAGCGTCTTCGACAGAACGACCAAACGCCCGGCCGTGAAAAGCACGCGCCCGAAGCCCTCATGGCTTATCTCCATCATCGGCGATGCCATCAGGCCGGAGCGCTCCTCGATCGCGAGCCCGACGGCGGTGTAAAACATGTCGAGCCTCCACAGGAGGTCAGGATCGGGATCGCCGATAATCGGGATCGCACGGCGCTGTTCCTTTGAGATGATGAAGTCGCCCAGGAGCTCGGCGTCCGATTTGCCTTCCCACGACCCGTAGGAATCCTGGGCACGGATGAGCCGCACGAGGCATTTGACGAACGGGGTGGCAAGGGCCGCCTCATCCTCGGCGACATCAGGGCTGACCACGGCGTCAAGCATTTCGCCTACTCCTCATTTGAAGTCCTCGTCTTCGAAGCACGGTTTCTTTTCGGCAACGCCGGCCTGGCCCAGCACCTTGCGCAGCCAGGGGGGAGGAGCCTTCCTGAGCATCGTCTGCGTGCGCAACAGCACCTCTTGGATGGTTTGGGGCTGCGGCACTTTGATCGGATGGATTTTCGCCGAAATAACCTTGGCTGCCGAAGGTCCACCAATAGCCAGGCAAAACAGGAGGTGACAGCCCGTCAGCGCCTCCACCTTCGGAGTGATGCGATCGTCGCCCTCGCTGCGATGCGTCCCGCTCTCATCGGAAACGTCGTCGAAGGCCACGGCTTCCACAAGTTGCCATTCCTCGCGCGTCACGTCGTAGACAGCAAAGCGCTTGGCCGACCCGAAATGGGCATTGAGGTTCTTCATGTCTTGCGTAGCGATCGCCACGCGCAAAGCGCCGGCTTGCCGTAGAGGCATCGATGCGTGAACCTCGTCAGAGACGAGCGAGAGGCGACGAACGGAGCTCATCTGGCATTTCTCGGTGGGTGAATGGATCAAGCGCCTCAGGCGTCGGCGCATGCCGTTTGGCCTGGAAGATGTTGGCAACCTCGAAGATCAGATCGCGGGTACCTTGATGGAGGATTGTGAGCTTGTGTTGGCTGCCGAGCCGGTCAAAGATCGGGAAGCCGACGCGCATGAGCGGGATGCCAAGGTGCTGCGCCGCCTGGCGGCCGTGGGAATGGGTGACGAGGAGATCAGCGCCAGCGCCAAGAGCTTCCAAATCGCCGAGATCGCCGATCTGGACCGAGTCCGCCGGTACTTTTTCCAGAATTTTCGACATATTGGTCGTGGTGACCGCCGCCGCGATTTCGGAGCCCATGTCGACGAAGAAAGTCGCGAGCTGGTAGAGCTGGTCTGGTTCGGCAGCGATCGCAATTTTCTTACCTCCGAAATGGAAATGTCCGTCGAGCAACGCGTCCTGCAACTGCGCCCGGCGCCGGCGGACCCCGGCCGGCACCGGCGCGCCCGAAATCGCTGATAGCAGCGAGACGAACCGGTCTGCGGCCTTCAATCCAGCCAGTGACTGGAAGATTGTGTAAGGCACGCCGGTCAACCTGTGCAGCAGCTCGGCCGGGCGGCGCATATGCTCACCGACGACAATGCATCGTTCGGCCGTGCCGAGCTCGCGGATGTCCTCGACGCTGGTACCGCCATAGGTGGTCGTGATCCAGCGGTCTGGCACTGTGCCGTCGAGCGAGCCGGAGACGTCCGGCACAATCACCGGCTCGACACCAAAGCTTTCGACCATGTCACGCAAATGCTCGATATCGGCCACAGTGAGATGCCAGCCAGGCAGGATCGCGATCTTCTTCGATTGCCGCGCCTGCTCGCCGGGCCGCGTGATCCTTCCGATTATCGCCGTGACAGCCTTGGCCCAGCCCTCTTCGATCGCCCCCTCGAAATCCGGCGTGTTGGCCAGCACGACCTCCGTACCCGCGAGTTCTTCCGCGCGCTTCTGCCTGATATTGGTGACATCCCCTGCGAAATCCTCGCTTCGGGTTTCTGTTAGCGCCGTCGTGCAGACCCCGATCAGCTTTGGCTTTGTGCGAGTCTTGAGATTGAGGATCGCCTCTTCCAAATGATCCGCTCCGCCCAGGATCGTCGCCACTTCGTCCATCGCGGTAGTCTGCAGGGGGATGGCTTCTTTGAAATGCCGCACGAAGAGCACGAGCGCGAAGCTGGTGCACCCCTGGCTGCCGTGGAACAACGGCATCGCACCATCGATCCCAAGAAAGGCCAAGGCTGCACCCAGCGGCTGCGAAGACTTCAGTGGATTGACCGCCGCGGCTTTTGTCTGGGGAAGGATGCGGACCATCGGCTTTCCTCAACACTCGCCGAAATCGTCGGCCGTCGTGCCGGCGAATTTCTTAAAACCTTGGACGATCGCGGTCTCACTCTTTGTGCTCGGCGGTTCGTCCCCTGTGGCGAGCTGGCACTCCCACGGTGGTGGCTCCCGCACCTGGCGCCAGATCGGGTTGTGGATGGCGAGGTCGATCTGGCGTACGAGTTCCACCATGCCGTCATAGCCGGCATAGGGCTGGTGACGCTCCTGGTTGATATCGAGCCAGGGAGTCATTGCCTTCAGTGCAATGAATTGCGTGCGCCCGCCCGACAACATGATGTCGGCCTTGCGTTGCGAGAGCATGGCATAAAGGTCCCGCGGTGCCATAGACTCGAACATGTGGTTCTCGTCCTTGAGCATCTTCTTGATGCGCTCCTTGTCTTCGGGCGTTGATTTCTTGACCGAGGTGCCGACGATCTCGATGCCGATCTCCATCAGTGCGTGGGCGACCGACCAGGACTTCACACCGCCAGTGTTGAGAAGCACGCGCTTGCCTTCGAGCCTCGGCCGGTAGGCCGCGAGCTTCTTCCAGGCAATCGCCTCCTCTTCAGCAATCAATGCCTCGGTGCGGCCGAGGATCTCCGGATCGGCGCCCTTTTGCACGAGCAGTCGAGTTATCTGCCGGAGCGCCTCAGAAGTGTCGGTGATGCCGTAGAAGGAGCCTTCGAAAAACGGGATGTCCCAGCGCTGCTCCATCTTGCGCGCCAGATTGATGAGGGCGGTCGAGCACACGATCATGGTGGCCCGGGCGCGGTGCGCTGATGCAACGTCGAGGTAGCGCGCGTCGCCCGGAATCGAGGCGCGCACCCGGATGCCGAGCCGATCGAGGAGCGGCTTCACCAGCCAAAATTCGCCCGAGAGGTTGAATTCGCCAAGGATATTGATGTCGTAAGGGCCGGCATCGTCGGGCTCCGCCGTGCCGATGACATGGTCGAGCAACGCCTCGCCGGCAAGCTTGTTGCCGAGATTCTTGGACCCGACGAAGCCCGGCGCATTGATCGGCACCACCGGCAGGTCGAACTTTTCGGCCGCGCGTTTGCACACGGCCTCGATGTCATCGCCGATCAGCGCCGTCACACAGGTCGAATAGACGAAGATCGCGGGCGGCGCGTAAGCTTCCTTGATCTCGCGGATCGCTTTGAAAAGCTTCCGCTCGCCCTGCCCCATCATCACGTCGAGTTCGGTGAGATCGGTCGTGAAGCTTGTACGCCATAGCGTTGGCCCGGACGAAGCCGTGCCGCGGTTGTCCCAGGAATTGCCCTCGCAGGCGAGCGGTGCATGGACCAGATGCGCGACATCGGTGATCGGCTGCAGCACGATTTTTGCGCCGTCGAAGGCACAGCCGCCGGCTGCCGCCCCGGGGGTCAGCGGCTTGGAGCAGCCCTGTTTGCGCGCCTTGGCATCCTTGCCGCGGTTGTTTTCGCAGGCAGGCTCGTTGAAGACATCTTGGATTTTGGCATTGAGCGAGGACATTGCGTCGGTCTCCAAAGTCCATCGAGAAGACGGACCGGCCCTAAAAGCCGGCCGCCGCTCCTAGCGGGTGAGGTCATAAGAATAGTCCGTCACCCCCGTCTCGCTTGTCTCGCGATCGAGCTTGTCGAATATCTTGTCGAGGATTGTCGTCAGTACGCGCAACCCGCCTTGATAGCCCATGAGCGCAAAGCGATGGTGATGGTGCCGGTCGAAGATCGGAAACATCAGCCGGATCAACGGCGTGCCGGTGTCGCGCTCCAGATACTTGCCATAGGAATTGCCGATCAACAGGTCCACGGGCTCGGTGAAGAGCAGCGATCGCATCGCCCACAGGTCCTTGCCCGCCCAGACTTGAGCCCCCTTGCCGAAGGGCGAGGATGCAAGCAGCTCCTTCATCTCGTCTTCCCACGCCTTCGTGCCGTTGGTGGCGAGGCAGTGAGTCGGCTCGCCGCCTGTCTCCATGATGAAGCGGGCCATGGCGTGGACAAAGTCCGGGTCGCCGTAGAGTGCGTATTTCTTGCCGTGCAGCCAGGATTGGCTGTCCGCCATGGCGTCAACAAGTCGGCCACGCTCCAGTCGGATTGCCTCGGGGATTTCCTTGCCGGAGATCGCGGAGACCTCCACCAGGAATTCGTCGGTCGCCTGGACACCCAGCGGGTAATGGAACGAGGCTGTGGCCTGGCCGACCTCCTCGCAATATTCCAGCGTCTTTCGGGTGTTGTAATGCTGTAGCGAAAGTGTCGCCTCGGCGTTGAGTGCATTCTTCACGTCTTGGACTTTCGTGCCGCCGTCATACATGCGGTATTCACCGTCCGATGGTGTGTCGAACTGGTCGGAGGCATCTTGGATGAACGTGTAGGACACGCCCATCAGATCGAGCAGGCGTTTGAGTTCCCGGTTGTTGCCAACGCAAAAGCCGTCGAAGCCCGGAATGATGTTGATCGTTCCTGGGGCTTCCGTTCGCTCCTCGCCTTTCCAGAAGTGCTCCAAAATGCCCTTGACCGTAACATCATAGCCGTCGACGTGGCTGCCGACGAAGGCCGGCGTGTGTGCGAAGGGCACGTCGAAGTCGCGCGGGACCGAGCCTTCTTCCTTGGCGTTCTCGATGAAGCTGTGCAGGTCGTCGCCGATGACCTCGGCCATACAAGTGGTCGATACGGCGATCATTTTCGGGTCATAGAGTTTATACGTGTTGGCGAGCCCGTCGACCATGTTCTTCAAGCCCCCAAACACTGCCGCGTCCTCGGTCATTGAGGAAGAAACCGCCGAAGCAGGTTCCTTGAAATGGCGCGACAGGTGCGAGCGGTAGTAGGCCACGCAACCCTGACTACCGTGCACGAAGGGCATAGTTCGCTCGAAGCCCGTGGCCGCGAACACCGCGCCGAGCGGCTGGCAGGCCTTGGCGGGGTTGATGACAAGCGCTTCGCGAGCGAAGTTTTTTTCCCGGTATTCCCAGGTCTCGGTGAACTCGCGTTGATCGGTAACGACCTGATCCTGGTGCGGACATTCGAAATTCAGCTTCTTCTCGGCCAGCATCTGCCTGTATTCCGGCTCGCGGAAGAGGGGCGCATGGTCGAGAATTTTTTCGGCCGACTGCGGCATGGTGGTTACCTCTTTTTCTATCTGATCGCGCCATACGGCGGGACAGGAACATCAAACGTTTCTGGTCTTCCGCGGATCACGGGGTCGCGGGGTTTATCGTCTCCTTGGGGGAGGCCAGGCTGAGGGCCTGGCATTTATTCGGCAGCCATCGCCCGTCCATGGCTCGGACGTCTTTTCCAAGGCGCCTCGAATAGGCCCCAGACCGGGTTGTTGATGGCAAGATCCACATCACGGGCGAAAACGGCAAAGCCGTCATAGCCATGATAGGGCCCCGAATAATCCCAGGAGTGCATCTGACGGAACGGTATGCCCATCTTTTGCACGGGGTATTTTTCCTTGATCCCCGAGCCTACGAGATTAGGTCGGACGCCCTCGATGAACTTCTCCAACTCATAACCGGTCACGTCGTCATAGATCAGCGTGCCGTTCTTCACGTAGTGGGCGGTGCGTTGATAATCGTCGTTGTGGCCAAACTCGTAACCCGTGCCGACGATCACCATGCCGAGGTCCTCGTAGGCTGTGATGACGTGGCGGGGGCGCAGGCCGCCGACATAGAGCATCACCGTATTGCCTTCGAGGCGCGGTCGGTATTTGGCGATTACCTCTTCGACCAAGGGGCGGTACTTGGCGATCACCTTTTCGGTCTTCTCCTCGATTTCCGGCCCAAAATGCTTGGCAATCTTGCGCAGGGAGGCTTCGATCTGGGAGGGACCGAAGAAATTGTACTCCATCCAAGCGATGCCGTACTTTTCCTCCATGTGCCGACAGATGTAGTTCATAGACCTGTAGCAATGGATGAGATTGAGCTTGGCCTTCGGCGCACGCTCTATCTCGGCGAGCGTGGCGTCGCCCGACCAGTTGCCGACGACGCGCAGGCCGATCTCCTCAAGTAGGATTCGCGAAGCCCAGGCGTCACCGCCGATATTGTAGTCGCCGACCACGTTGACATCGTACGGGCCACCCTCGAACTCGACGGCCTTCTTCTCGAACACCCAGTCGCGGATCGCATCATTGGCGATGTGGTGGCCGAGCGACTGCGAGACCCCGCGGAAGCCCTCGCAGCGCACCGGCACGATCGTCTTTTCGATCTCCTTGGCCTTCTTGCGCGAAACAGCTTCGGTGTCGTCGCCTATGAGGCCGATCGGACACTCGGACTGCACGGTGATGCCCTTGTTCAACGGAAAAAGGTCTTCAATCTCATCGATGATCTGTTCCAGCTTTTTGTCGCCGCCGAAAACAATGTCTTTCTCCTGGAAATCGGAGGTGAACTGCATTGTCCCGAACGTATCGATACCGGTCGTGCCGACGTAGTAGTTGCGGCGCTGCGACCAGGAGTATTGCCCGCAGCCGACGGGGCCATGCGAGATATGGACCATGTCCTTGACCGGGCCCCACACCACGCCTTTTGAGCCGGCATAGGCGCAGCCGCGAATGGTCATCACGCCGGGAATGGACTTGATATTCGATTTGACGTCGCATTCGGAAAGGACCTCCCCTTCCTCGCCGGCCTCCTCCCCGCTCTTTGCGACGTTGAGGTGCTTTTTGCGGCGCTTCGCCGTTTTGTCGGGATATTGCGACAACACCTCCTCGATAAGCTTCGCATGGAGAGCACCGTCATTTTCGTATTCCAGGCTCATGGGACCCCTTTCAAGGTTCGTGTGACGCCTCACTGGCGAGGCGCCGTTATTCGAAAGGCACGCTTGGTCAAGGCCGCGCCTCAAGTCGACAACGCTCGTTACAGTGCGGCCGCCTTCGGCGTTTCCTTGGCTTGGAGTTCGGCAAGCATCTGCTCGTCTGTCTTCATGATGCCGAAGTCGAGCAGCATGTCCTCGAGCTCCTCCATGGTGATCGGGGTCGGGATGGTGCCCTGGCGCGAATTGGCATGGATCTTCTCGGCCAGCGCACGGTATTCTCCGGCCTGCTTCGAGTCCGGCGCATACTGGATCACCGACATCTTCCTGAGCTCGGCGTGCTGGACGATATTGTCGCGCGGCACGAAATGGATGAGCTTGGAATTGAGCTTGGAAGCCAGTGCTTCGGCGAGATCGAGCTCGCGGTCGGTTTGGCGCTCGTTGCAGATCAGGCCGCCGAGCCGCACGCCGCCTGAATGGGCGTATTTCAAAATGCCCTTGGCGATGTTGTTGGCGGCATAGAGCGCCATCATTTCGCCGGACATGACGATGTAGATTTCCTGGGCCTTGTTCTCGCGGATCGGCATTGCAAAACCGCCGCACACCACGTCCCCGAGGACGTCGTAGGAAACATAGTCGACATCATCGTAGGCGCCGTTCTCCTCGAGGAAGTTGATTGAGGTGATGACGCCGCGGCCGGCGCAGCCTACACCCGGCTCGGGGCCGCCCGACTCCACGCACTTGATGCCTTTGTAGCCGATCTTGAGCACGTCCTCGAGTTCGAGGTCTTCCACCGAACCTTCCTTTGCAGCAAGGTGCAGCACGGTATCCTGCGCCTTCGAGTTCAGGATCAGGCGGGTGGAGTCGGCCTTGGGGTCGCAGCCGACGATGAGTATCCTCTGCCCAAGATCGACAAGGGCGGCGAGCGTATTTTGGGAGGTGGTGGACTTGCCGATGCCGCCCTTGCCGTAAAAGGCGATCTGACGCAGACCTGACATGTAGCTTTCCTTCCTTCGTTCCATTCATCGCGGCTGCCCGCGATATGAATGCCGGTCGGCAGCTTTCGCCGCCTCGTAAAGCAAGGCTCAAAACTCATGCCAATTTTATTGACCGATCGAAGAAAGTTTTTTGTTCTTCCTTTTCAGATATTTGACCTGAGCAAAATAAAGGAATGGCTAGCCGAGCCTATGTCGCGAACCTGACAAGACCAACGAAACATGTCAGACAGCGTTAAATATGACAGCCATTAACCGATCGAGGCCGGACCAACATCTTCGGCCGGGTTTGGCACTTTCTCGCCATGCAGGATTGTGTCCGAGCGCCCAAAATCGCAATACCGTCAGCCCAATTCGGCCGATGACGGTCTTTTTTCGGAAGCTAACGCAGGACATGCGCCGGGAACGCTATGTTCTCATCGCGCTACGATGCTGACGCGCCGATGTCTCGCGCCACGTTTACAGAACGGTGGAAGGGCTGCTTGCCGACTTCCCCTCTCCGGTGTAATAGAATGTCGTAACTTACCTGTAATTGCCGACATTTTGATACATGATCGAATCCCTTGAAACCTCTCAGCGCGACCTTGCCGTCAGTCTGATTGAGCACCACGGGATCATGCGCCTGTCGGATCTGAAACGCCGAGGCATCAATCCGGCTACACTTGCGCGTCTGGTAGACGAGGGCATCCTCCATCGCCCCTCACGTGGGCTCTACGAACGCGCGGATGCCGACGTCGACATTTCTCATTCCCTGGCCGAGATCGCAACTCGAGTTCCGAAAGGCGTGATCTGCCTCGTATCGGCGCTCCAGTTTCATGAGATCACGCTGCAGCTTCCGCGCAGCGTCTGGATCGCAATCGGCTCCAAGGACCGCAAGCCGACGATCGACTATCCGCCGATCCGGGTTGCTCGCTTCGGCGAAAAGGCGCTCACCATTGGCGTCAAGACCTACACCATCGATTCGGTGCCTGTCCGGATCTTTGATCCGGCCAAGTCGATCGTGGACTGCTTCCGCTTCCGCAAGGCCGTCGGCCTCGACGTTGCAATGGAAGCGCTCCGCATGGGCTGGCGGGCCAGAAAGGTCAGGCCCGACGACATTGCCCGATATGCGCAGGCCCTTCGCATCTGGAGTGTCGTTCGTCCTTATCTTGAAAGCACAGTTGCTGATGAAAGATAGGCCGGCGAATCTTCCAGCATCGATTCTTGCTCGGCTCCGCAACATCGCGCGGGACAAGCAGACGGACAATCAGCTCATCCTGAGGCGATACGCCATCGAGAGGCTGCTTTATCGGCTGAGCATCTCCCCGCATCGCGATCAGTTCATCCTGAAGGGCGCGATGCTCTTCACAGCGTGGCTCAACGATCCGTTTCGCCCTACGCAGGACCTCGATCTTCTCGGATTCGGCAATCCGGCCGTAGCGGCGATCCGATCCGTTTTCGAAACGATCTGCCGGATCGAGGCCGAAGAAGACGGACTGGCGTACGATGCGAACGGCCTAAGCGTCGAGGCGATCCGTGAAGGCCAGCAATATGGCGGCGTCAGGGTGCAGACGACAGCGTCTCTCGGGAGGACCCGGATCCCGGTACAAGTTGACATCGGCTTTGGTGACGCTGTTACGCCGACGGCGCAGGAGCTGGAGTTTCCGTCGCTTCTGTCGGCCGAGGGTCCTCGACTGAGAGCCTATCCCAGGGAAACCGTGGTTGCCGAAAAACTCCAGGCAATCGTCGTGCTTGGCCAGGCGAACAGTCGCATGAAGGATTTTTACGACCTGCTGGCGCTGTCGCGGCTGTTCGCGTTCGAAGGTGGATCGCTGGTCCAGGCAATCCGAGCGACATTTGAGCGCCGTGACACGCTACTGCCAACAGAGACTCCGCTTGGACTCAGTGCCGCTTTTGCCGAGGACATCGAGAAGGCAAGGCAATGGACGGCGTTCGTCGGAAGGGAACCGCTTCTCTTGCAGCCATCGAATCTCCCGGCCGTGATCGTCGCGATTGGCAAGTTCGTTTTTCCGCCGCTCCAGGCTGCAGCCTTAGGCGACGGTTTCGAGCGTCATTGGCCGGCCGGCGGCCCTTGGACGTAAAGCTCTGACTTGCTTTGCTCCATGGGCGGATCACGGCTCTCGAAATCGTTGCGGATCGGTCGTCTGCCACGGCAGCGGATCAGCTTAGGGCGCGGAGGTGTCGACCTGTCGACATAGCACTTCGAAGCGCATTTTTAGCCATTTTTTCGCTGTACTCTTCGCGATCATGGAATATGATGGATATAGAGACGTCAATTCCAGAACTTTTGAAGCATGAACCTTATTTTTCAAATGGTTAAGTTTTTGATTGTCTTTCTGGCTTGCCTTAAAAAGTTTGAAAAACTATTCCTTTTTTGAATTAAGTTAAGTTGCTAAGATAGAATTGGGTGATGCGACTGCGTGAGCGTGCCTGACGTATCGCTTGCCTCGACAATTATCGTGGCCTCGGTGAGAGCGCTCATTGTCACGTTTCGTTGAGGGAAGAAGAGCAGATTTGCGGACCGGCCTGAGCGGCATCGCGTAAAAGCAGAATTTGCGAAATCAGCAGAAACTCCTTGGGGATGCGCTCCTGGAGGTCTCTGTTTTCATTCGGATGGTAGGTGCTGAGAGGCGTACCGATTACCGCAATCGTGCGTCCGCCGTTAGTGATGGCCGGTTCGTGGGCGACACGATCGATTCCGGCGGCTAGGCCCGAAACGATAGTGAAGCCGTCCTTCCGAAGCGCGCGCTTGCGGACGGTGAGGTCGCGCGCCAGCTGTCTTGCATCCCTGCTTTTCGTCGTCGGTCGCTTCGTGGGCGCCGACCATGGCTATGCAGCGCGTCACCGTGAGTTCCCAGATGCCTTGGAATACAAAAGCTCGATTGGACGCTTGGCGTCTCGCAGCTTTTGCGGATAGGAGGCACAGTCAAGCGCGCTTTGTTACAACCGGTAACGTGACTGGAAGAGCGTCACCTGTCGGCACGGGTCGCCTGCTGCGGCTCGATTTTCACCTGTCGGTGTCTTGTGGGATAAGGTCATGGTCGCCCCGATTGCGGGCTCTTTTGTGGCAGGCAGATGCCGGTCTTGCGTTGCGGAATGACATTTGTGCGTTGCAATATCTGACGTGGAAGCTACTATGAGGGTGTCGGCCATCAACTCTCTAGATGCGATGCCGACCTTGAATGCGGCACACCCCCTCTAGTGCCGTTTTCGAATCGGGCCCGTTGCCACCTCCTCCCGGCAGCGGGCCTTTTCTCTCCAAGGCTGCCTCTTGGCCAATCACGGTGCCGCCGTCAATTCGAGCGCAGAATTTCGAGTTGAATTTCTGGCGATCCGGCAGTTATTGAACTCCGGCGTTACGCTGTACACCGAAGCCCTCTCGGCGGAGATATCGCTCAAGGCAAGATGAGGTTCGCCGGAAAATACAATAATTTTCAGCTCCTTAATGAGCGGCAGACCCTAGGAATTCGCGCTATTCGGTAGCAACGCCACCAAATCCCTTATCGGCATTATTCAGCCGCAGGCAACGCGTCTCCTTCGAAGGGCCAGTTACCTGGAAGCTTTGGCTATGGCGTGGATATCGGCTCAGGAATAGCCTCCGCAATCTCCCTCACGCGATCGAGGCAGATAGCGGCAAAGGGTCTCCATTCTTCAGCAATATCGAGTTCTTGCAATTCACTGCGAACATGACCCTCTTGGAGGTTGATCAACCTGGTGCCAATAGCCGCTTTCAAATGCGACACGAAGCGTAAGTTGTCCTGCAGCAAATCCGGGAATAGATGGTCCACTACTGCGATATCGAATATGTCGCGGACCTTCAACAAAGTGCCACGATAATTAAGCTTCTTTAAGGCTATCTCCACTGGATGTTCTATTTCAATCGAATGGGAAAGTTCCGGACTAAGCTCCCTCAGGTCAATGATTTTGCGCGCCGTTGGCACATTAGTAATGTAAGAAGCGACGATAAAATCGATCTCGCCTTCTGGGTAGATCAGTTTGAGGTAGTTTGGCGCCTCATCGTATGCCTGATGTTCCCAGATGCCTTCGCCACCCAATCGGGGTGAAAGTATCGACAAATACTGGGGGTCATCGATGAAAGCGTCGATGTCCTTGCTCAGGCGATGACCAGTGTGGACCATCAGAGCGGTACCGCCCCCGAGCACCCAATCGGGGACGGGTTGCCCTTTCGCGCGGAGTCGATCGAGGCCTGCTACTGCTCTATCGAGGAGAAGGAGCCAGTGAGACAAGTTCGCTCTCCAAATCCGGATTGTACTCGCCCGTCGCGGCCTTCGTTGCCATGTAAGCCTTGGCGAGCTTGGATTTAGAGATACCGTGAGCGCTTGCAAATTGAAAAACGAGAAAAGGCTCCACGTCTGTGAAGAAAGTGGCGACATGGACGGGCCAATCGTCCAGTTTGGCCTTGGCAATACACTCCCGCAGCGCCGCTACGCTGATATCCCGCTTGTAGGGCGCGTTGACCGTAGCCAATACAAGCCCGTCCACTGCTGAAAAACCTTCAGCAGCGCCAATGATATGGGTTTTCGTAATCGCGCGAACCATTCTGGGTATATAGTTCTTTCGCCCGACAGAGTCGACCCACGGGCAATTTGGCATCGCGCCTCATAATAGAATTCACCGCAGCGCAACGGCCCGTTCCGCCTGTCAGCCCCAATGTGAGGGACCGATCGACTCCCGCGGAAATAGCCACCAAGGGCCCACCCAATGTTGAGGGGATAAGCACATGACGCTGGTTGGGCCTCCCACGGGCCGCCGCTTCGCCATTGCGTATCGACGACTGCCAGCCCAGGAGCCTGAACATGAACCCCAGGACTCTCAATCTTCCTCGCACCGCCTGCCCTCCACGTTTCTGGAGCGTCCGGAGTGGTTGGAATATAGCCGTCGCGATCCGACACGAGACGCGGGATTGTGAAATCCGAACGGGCAGCATTTCCTGATGTTCCCGGCATGCCGCGCCTACACGACGCTCTGCCATTTCCGCTGGCCAAAGACGAATGGCGAGCCCGTCTGCCGCGGCCTTCTCGGCTGCTACGCGCTCAGGCGCGCTTTCAAGTGCTCCGGCTGCCGCCGCGAGTTCCTACAGACGTGCCGAAAAGAGCGCAGAGTTCATTGACATGAACGAGCTTATTTCGGCCCTTTCCCATTCGGCTACGCGCGGACGGACACAGGACCTCGTCGGATTGACGAGGAGGAAGAAGCTGCGCTTCGGGTTCAGCATGAGTATCGTCTCCGTTCCACCACTTCTTCCTTCTCGCGGCCCAGCCTGTCCTTGGTAGAGCTTCCGACATTTTCGTCCACCTTCTGACACAAGAAGGTTCGTCGAGACGTCACGTGAAAACGCCTTGTATGTTTCCCGAGCATTAGCTGCTTGAGATGTTACAAGTTCAGCCCGATGAGATCGCCGTCTTAGACGGAAGC
Organism: Mesorhizobium shonense; assembly: GCF_040545255.1. Classification (NCBI taxonomy): domain Bacteria; kingdom Pseudomonadati; phylum Pseudomonadota; class Alphaproteobacteria; order Hyphomicrobiales; family Phyllobacteriaceae; genus Mesorhizobium; species Mesorhizobium shonense. The sequence goes on along the minus strand of NZ_JBEPLM010000018.1, from coordinate 61,494 downwards.
CGTTCCTCCATGGCGACCCCGAAAGCAGGTCTCTCTACTCAAGGTAAAAATCGCTTCCATCCCTGCTGCAAGTCAGATGGCACGGCATTTGCGACGGCTCATTAGAACCATCGAACCACCAACAAAGCGACGAGTGAATCATTGGTGACTCCAGACAAGCGCTTGAGGCGACGGTGACAATTGCGGATAAACATCGGGAGGTCGTCCCCTCCAGACGTCAGTGCTCGCTAGCTTTTCTGCGCAGGTGTTGTTGGAGGCCGACATCCGACAGCGCGGCATGCGCCCAAATGCTGCTTGCCGGTCCTCATCAGCATGTGAATGCCGAAGCACCGCATCGAAGGGTCACCCAACCGACGTCGGCGCGCCATGGGCAACCTACAATACGCAGAAGCACTTTCGTGAAGCGAGATTCTTGCGCAACCGCAACGTTGCGGCGCCACACGCCTATTTCGACACTGACACTGTCGATCGCCACCACTTTCTCTTCGGGGACAGCCAGGCGGTCATTGACATCCCTTCCAGCGCCACTTGCCGCCAAGGGGTTGCTTGATCCCGCCCAAATCACTCATATTGGGCCGGCCATTCGGATGACGAAGAGGGTGGGCCAAGGCCTTCCCGTACCACCGGATGGAAGAGCGATTTGGAAGCCGCGAAGGCCTTCATCTCATGTCCGGCATGCCTGCCGAGTCGACGTTGCGTCGGCCCAAACCGAGAAGCCATGCCAGTTTTCTTGTAAAAGGAGCTATTTGATGACCGTCACGAAGAAGGTCCCCTTCGTTACCTTTCGCACGCGTGTTCGCGATGAGTCCGTCGAGGGGCCAAATCCATACCGCTGGCAAGACAAGACATCCGACGACTATTTCGATGGCAAGTGCGTCATCCTGTTCTCGCTGCCTGGCGCCTTCACCCCGACCTGCTCGACCTACCAACTGCCCGATTTCGAAAAGCTCTATGACGAGTTCAAGAAGGAAGGCATTGACGCAATCTACTGCATCTCCGTCAACGATGCCTTCGTCATGAATGCGTGGGGCAAGGCCTTGGGGCTGCAGAAGGTCGAGCTTATCCCGGACGGCTCAGGCGAGTTCACGCGCAAAATGGGTATGCTGGTTGCGAAGGACAATCTCGGCTTCGGAATGCGCTCCTGGCGCTACGCCGCCCTGATCAACGACGGTGCGGTGGAGCAATGGTTTGAGGAAGAAGGATTCTCCGACAACTGCGAGAGCGATCCCTATGCCGTCTCATCCCCGCAGAACGTTCTTGAAACACTGCAGGCCGCCGCATGATCAAGTGAGCGTCTGGCAATCCCATTAACGCACGGCCAAGAGCCTCCTCGATCGGAGTTTCGCGCTCAACATGCTGTCCTCGGCAAGGCTGCTTCAACGCCAGAAGCAATCTATGGTGGCATCGCCTCAGCTCATTGAGTCGATTCGCCTGTTGCAACTGGCGCGCGCCGAACTGCATCAATTCGTGGAGCAGGAACTCGAGAAAAATCCGCTTTTGGAGCCAGCTTCAAACGACGGTGAGGCTCTTGGCGACGTGCCGATTTCGGCAGACCAGTCCACCAGCGCACGCGAAAAAGACATGGATAGGCCGACGAGCGCGGCGGCCGCAGAGCGACCGGGGGAATGGAAATCGCTGCGCAACACGACGAACACCCCTGCGGATAGTCGCCCTGCCCTGGACGAGTTTGCCGCCTGCACCGAAACATTGCACGACCACGTCGCTGGTCAGATCGCGCTCACTGCATTCACACCACAGGAGCGGCTGATTGCCGGCGAGCTCGCAGCCCATCTGGACGATACGGGCTATCTTCGGGTGGACCTTGTGGAACTGGCCGGCAAACTGAACGCCCGCGAGACGGATGTGGAACGGGTTCTCGCAACCTTGCAGCAGTTTGATCCACCGGGAATTTTTGCTCGCACTCTCAGCGAATGTCTCGAGATCCAGTTGCGTCAGCGAGACCGGTTCGACCCGGCAATGGCCGCCTTGGTTGCGAACCTTGAGATGGTTGCCAGACGCGATTTCCAGGCGTTGAAGCAGCACTGCTGCGTCGATGAAGAAGACCTTCTCGAGATGTTGCATGAAATCCGTGCGCTCGATCCCAAGCCTGGCAACCGATTCCAATCCGGAGCGCCGGAATCCATCATACCCGACGTCTGGGTCACGCCCTCGCCCGGAGGTGGATGGCAGATCGAACTAGATCCGGACGCATTGCCCAAGGTTTTGATCAACCAAACCTATTTCGCCGAAATCTCGCGCCACGCCGTCCAGAATCCGAAAGATCAAGCGTTTCTGAACGAATGCCTGCAAAACGCGAATTGGTTAATCCGCAGCCTGGATCAGCGTGCCAAGACGATTCTTAAAGTTGCGACTGAAATCGTGCGCCAACAGGATGCCTTTTTCCAACATGGCGTGGCTCATCTGCGGCCTCTCAATCTCAGGACTGTCGCTGAGGCGATCAATGTGCATGAGTCGACGGTGAGCCGGGTGACCTCGAACAAGTATATGCTTACCCCGCGCGGGGTGTTCGAACTGAAGTATTTTTTCACAGTCGCGATTGCCTCCTGCCAGGGCGGCGACGCGCACTCCGCCGAAGCTGTCCGCCATCGGATCAAAGCGATAATTGCTCAAGAATCGCCCGGTGACGTGCTTTCCGACGACGAGATCGCCGTCCGACTGAAGGAAACCGGCATCAATGTTGCGCGCCGCACCGTCACAAAATATCGCGAGGCGATGAACATCCCCTCCTCCGTGGGACGGCGCCGGGAAAAGCGGCTATGGCTCATTGGCGATCAAGATTGAAGCAGGCGTCCGGCCCCTTCTCGGCGTCTATTAGCCGCCCTTTCAGGATTATGCGGTCACGGCGCCGGCCGGGGTGTCGTCGCGACGCTCGGCGGCAAGGTTGGATAGGTTACCTTCGGCTGGTCCCCGGTGAGCGCCTGTAGGAAAGCGGTGATCTTGTCGACTTCCTCAGGGCTCAGCTGCGTACCAAGCTGGGTCGTGCCCATCACCGCCACGGCCTGCTCTAGATCCCATGCATGGCCGCTGTGAAAGTAGGGGGCGGTGAGTGCGACGTTCCTCAACGTAGGGACCTTGAAGACATAGTCGTCATCCACCTTCCGTGTCACCTCGACGCGTCCCTTGTCGTCAGGCGGCAGGAACTCCCAGCCGGGCTTTTCGACCACCCCAAAAGGAGCGTACATGCTCCCACCGAGGTTGATGCCGTTGTGGCAAGACGAGCATCCTTTGTCGGTGAAAAGCCTGAGCCCCTCCTTCTGTTCAGTGGTGAGTGCGTTCTCGTTACCCTCGAGATACCTGTCGAAGGGTGCGTTAGGCGTGATCAGCGTCGCCTCGAACACGGCGATGGCTCTCGCGATGTTGTCATATCTGAGGGGATCGATTTCATCAGGGAAGGCTTTGCCGAACGCCTCAACGTACCCAGGAATGCTCTTGAGCTCTTCGACGGCGTGCCCGGGAGTGGTCCCCATCTCCGTCGGGTTGGAAATCGGGCCGCCGGCCTGCTCCGTCAGATCCGCTGCCCGTCCGTCCCAAAACTGAGCGATGTTGAACACCGCGTTGAATACAGTTGGCGCATTGCGGCCGCCGCGCTGCCAGTTATGGCCAATAGAGGTGGAGCGGCCATCGCCGCCAGCACGGCCGATTTGATGGCAGGTGTTGCAGCTGATGTTGTGAGCTTGCGAGAGCCGCGGTTCGAAATAGAGCATCTTGCCCAACTCGAGCTTCTCTAAGGTCGCCGGATTGCCGTCCAGGTCTGCAGCACGCTTGGGAATGGGGCTAAACAGCGATCTCGCAACATCCAGCAGGTTGTCCTGCCCCATGGCTGTGGAGGCAAGCAGGCAGCCTGTGAGTGCAGCACATAGAAACGCCAATCCCGCCGCCAAGCGGAAGAAGGAGACAATAAATGTCTTCACGAAGCCCATCGACGTAAGTACCCACCATTGCTTTGGTCAAGTTTCTAGGGATTCAAACGAACTACCGCAGCCCCCGGACCGCGTCTTCGCAACTAGAGTTGAAAGTCATTCCTGAATTGCATGAATGCCCAAGACGTCGAGCGATTTAGCAAGCGCGGCCTGGCTCTAACGAGACTGCTATCAGTTCGCATCCCAGCCGTTCACTGCACGCGCGGAGTGGATATCACTCTCTTCCGGACCGAAGTAAGCATCGAAGTCGCTACAGTCTTGACAGTGGCGTTGCACACGAAAAAAGCCCTCTACCTGCAGACCCTCCGATAAATATACTTCTTCCATCGCATGTTTTCGGTGTTCGAGGCGAGCGCCGGAAAATGGGTTGCGAGCAAGCGGCTGAGCTCGTCACGATCGAAAAGGCCGAGGTCTTGCCAGAGACAGTCTGTGTGCATGGCGCGATGCGCGATGATTTTGGCGAATGAAGTGCTGACGGGATCGACCGGCCGGGCATGCGCCAAGAGCAGATCGAGCAGCAGTACTCCATGTCCGGCTGCGGGTCAGTCGCCCTTGCCAAGGCAAAAGCAGAGATGTTGATGGCGGGGAAACTGTGGGGCAGGATTCTCTCAGCGCGGCGCGCGAAAGACCCGTTAATCCGGTTGCCGTTGCCGTGCCTGCGTCGATTTCGTCGAGCGGTCGCAGGATGATACAAGAAAGCGCATGCTGATCGAAGCTGGGTCATGGGCCTGCGTCGCTTGATCGCGAACATCGAACGAGATGAAAAGCACACCGGGACTTTCCCGGTGAAGCCCTCGCGCCCCTCAAGGCGGATCTGAGGCTGACCAAAGATTGAATCTCTTTCCGGTCGTATCATCCTTTTCCTCCATTTGGGTTTTGCGAGCGGTCGCGATTCTTGCCCGCGGCGATCACATCGAATGGAAAACAACAAGGATCATGCCATTTCAGGCCAACCGAGATTTTTCTGGAAACTTGCAGCGGTTACGCTCGAAGAGCCTGTCTCGGTCGAGCTAAAGTTGTCGCTAATCCGACAAAATCGACAGCGGAAAAGTCGGGAGTTAGTGCGGCCACCGGCGCTCCTAATCACGGCGGGCGCGGGTGTTCATTCATCAGCCACGTCGAGCTTTAAGTCTGTCGACTGGGGCTGCGGAGTTATCTGTATACACGGTTATCGTCGAGGCGGCGGAGGACAGGGGTCGCTGCCGCAATACCGCCTCGACTTCGTCTTCAAAGCCTTCCCCCCGCAATTTTATCTGGACTTCGCCTGCTAAATCGAAGCGGTCTTCGAGGCCGCGCAGGCCCTTCAAGGAACCCCTGCGATAGAGTTCGCGTCTCACTCGAGCGTAGCTATCTGGCCGCGCAGCTCAAGCAGCCAGGCAGCCGCTGTGACGCGATCGGCCGCGATTGCACAGGACCAGCCGGCGATCACTTTAGCCGTAGCAGGACTTGCTACGAAAGGATTGCCGGCGTCCTTGTCGCCTCCGAGTTAGCTTCGGCTGTGCGCAGGGCTATGTCGGATTTGAAGGCCTTACAGATTTGGCCGGTCAATTCCACCCTATGGCGCATCGACCTGGGGGAGGCATTGGGCCCACTACCTAGATTTGCGTGCCGCCCTCGCCGACTTCCTTTCGGAATTGCTGAGAGCCTTGTGGCCGAGACCGCTCGACTTCGCCAGCGCCGATCGTTGGGCCGCATAGTTCGGCGCCACCATGGGGTAGTCGGGCTTCAATCCCCATTTCTCGCGATATTCGTTGGGCGTCAGGCCGTAGTGGACGTTGAGATGCCGCTTAAGCGATTTGAATTTCTTGCCGTCCTCCAGGCAGATGATGTAGTCGGGAAACACTGACCGCTTCGGATTAACCGCAGGCGCTTGGGCTGGCTTCTCTGGCTCGACCGCTTGCCCAACATTCGACAATGACGAGTTCACGCTTGCGATAAGCTCTGGCAGTGACGCGGGGGGAACCGCGTTTTTGCTGACATAGGCAGATACAATATCTGCCGTAAGTTCAATCAACAGGCCTCGGCTATCTGCGGTGTCTTCGGGCATTCAATTACTCCTATTGCGTGACAACATGGTGCTCTTTTACCGGCTTTGTCGAGGAAGGCCAGCATGATCTGCTTATATCGACGTTAGTCAACCACTTCTAGCTATCGCAGTAGAAGATTCATTAGAGGCTTGAATGATCCGATAAACCGGCATTAGACAGCAGCCGATCAGTTTGGCAATTCCTGTTGGGCCCAGGCCGGCGGCAAGCAGTACCATGATAATCTCTGTCAAGCCGCTGTTTGCCACCTTATGGGTGCTGTTACGTTGCTCGATTCCGTCGCGCCCGCGTTCCGTGATTAACCGCAGCCTCAATTTGGACGACCGTACCAAGGACGGTGAGCACGATGTGAACCATATCGGCCCTCGTTAAAGATGAGGATCGAGCACCGCGAAACGCGCCATTCTGATGTGCTTATGCGCAGTGAATGGCTCACCATTGCGCGTTCAACAAAAGGGCTGGGCCGTCGTCAAGCAGCTACACGAATGCTTTGGACCTCCAGACCTTTCTTGCCCTGCGCGCACTCGATAAAAACCTTTTGTCCCTCCACGAGCTCGCTGACTCCACAGCGGGCCAAAGTTGACGCGTGAACGAATACGTCCTTCCCGCCGGCTTCAGGGGCAATGAAGCCAAAGCCTTTCTCGGCGTTATACCATTTGACGGTGCCGGCGCTTTCCGGCGCGGATTTCGAAGTGTTGGCCGTCTCCTGTGCGATCTCCAGGACTTGCGCGACCTGATGGCCTTTTGGCGTCTCGTCCAAGGTGACCTTGAGCCGCGCTCCCTCTGGGACACTGCTCCTTCCAACCGCTTCCAATGCCCGCATATGCAGGTAGGCGTCCCTTCCGTCCGAGATCCTGACGAAGCCAAAACCTTTGCTTGCATTGAACCACTTGACCTCTGCGTCTACCGGCTTTGCCGTCGCAGGTGACGTTTGATGAAAGAAGCTTGGGACGGCTTCCTCTTCTGGAAAAGGAAACGGGCCGTCGTCATCTCGACGCCGACGGGGCTTGCGGTAATCCTTATATTTGCTCATGTCATCTCAGGGGAAGGAAATGGTGCTGGGCACCAAAGGTTGGCAAGATGGGCGGTCGCTTGAGTCTTCGGTCGCACGTGTCAGCTCTTCAAAAGCGCCATCCGTCTTTGATCAGCGACAAGCTAGAATTGTCAGCCGGGCAGCAGGGCGCGGTTCAATCAACCAGGCTCTGCAGAGGGCTCTCACTCGCTTTGAGCCTCGCTTTCTAACCACTGGATATCCTTCTTTGCAAGTCGTCGCGAATGCGTCGCCACGGCGCTTCTATTCCGGGACCGATCCGCCATGGTTGAGACGCGTTCCGCTCGGTTATTGGGAGTGCCGCTCTTCGCCCGACCGCATCATTGCTACAGTCCTCCGTCACCCGGTCAACCCCTGTTGGAGGTCTGATCTAGCCCTGATCGAGCGCAGGCATTTTTCGGGATGCCCGCGCCCCCTACTCGTCTATGGGCTTCGGGTATCGAGAAAACTTAGGTCTCTCGTGAGGAGGGTCGACCGGCCGCGGAGCATGTGTTTTCAACATTAACGCATGCTCACGAAATGATGGTAATGCCGGCGCGCAGGCCGAAAGCTCGGATCTCGAGCAACAGGTCCGCGTCGGCGCCGACCTCGATGCTGTCGTGAACCTCGAAATCTCCTTCGCTCACACGATCCTCGAACAGTATTACGCATCGGTCCGGGTCGCACTGTCGAGATGTCCAAAGCAGGCCGTCAACGTCCGCTCTAGCGCGGTGAATCGCTTGAGCCCAAAGAACAGTCTGACCGTAGGTCGATTTCGGCGTCTCGATGAGATCGGCGCGGCTTATGCCCCACGCTTTGAGATCCGGCGCGAATAGGCCGGCCACGAGCAGATCGCGCTTCGGCGCAATGCGGCTTACGCTGCGCGATTCGACGACGTCGAGGCGGACTGTCTTGAAGACGGCAGTGGTTTCGATGTCGTGAAAAATCGACTCGAAAGCCGCTGCCTCCCGCGATGTCGCCGCGTAAAGCGTCGGGACGCATGTGCCTGCGGAGTCTTGAAAAGGAGCGAACCGCGTCGGCTGGCCCATGCATGGGTTGAACTGCGCCGGCCGGAAACTGGAGCCGTGCGTTCGATGGAGGACGCTACCTTTCGTGACCTTTTGGGTGTTGATGCTCGGAAAGGGAAAGGGCGGCGGGCGTACGCTTGACACGCTCACCCAGCCACCTCTTCGCCCTCTCGTTCAGCGGCTGCGATGATGGACTGCGGATCGTCGAGCATATCGGCGGGTGCCTTGTCGGCCAGCCAGCCATTCGTCGACATGAACCAGAAGGCACGTTGCCACGCAGACAGCCGGGAAGGAAGTGCCCCGAGCGCCTTCTTGATCGTCGGGTGCGGCCGTCCCTCGCGAAACTGGAAAGCCGGGAAATACTCCTTGCCGCGGTGCTGAACCGAGAAGATGTTGCCGGCCTTTTTCCAGCGCGCTGCGGTCGCATAGGGGTTCTTGGTCTTCAGCCCCGCCTGTGCTCCGATCTCGGCGCTCGTGAGCTGGGGGACCTCCGAGACGAATCGATCACGGAGCTCGAGGTTGTCCGAGGCCAGTGCTCCGCGCGCGTCGGCGAGCTCATCGGGCAGGAGGACCTCCGCGAGCTTGCCGATCGCCGACTCGAGGCGTGTTTCGTCAAGCGTGGCACTCACGCGGACAACTATTTCAAGGAAGGAGCGCACCGCGCTTCGGCGTCCTTCGTCTAGGTCGGGCTTGAGTTGAAGGACGACGGAATGCCCCAGGGCGATGTCAGCGGCCACGGCAGCGAGATCCACGAATCCTGTCGAGGTCGCAGTTGCTGGCGCTACCAGGGCCGGCGCTGTCTCTTGAAGCGCGCGACGGATCGCCCCGACAAGAAGCTCGCGATCGTCGGGGACGGAGCGGCTAGGGCGCTCCTGCGCCCTAGCGCCGCCCGACGCGCGCCGTCCGGCGATCGGCGCAGGCGGCCGGTCAACCATGAGGAAAGATGAGAAGAGAGCGTCGGACATGACATCACGTGAGATTGCGTATGAGCATACCCATATCACGTATGTCACGCGACGTCCAAATGCAAGAGTTTGCCGCGAGCGTCCCTTGTCAAATGCGTGAGAGAGATTACCGAGGCGACCCCGGAGCCGAGACTAAATGCATAGACAGGAGCCCCCTCAACTGAGATGGCCTTAGAGGAACGACGGAAAAAGGCAGTTGGCAGGACTACTGCGTGTTGGCTGAAGCGAAGATCAAAAATTCATCTTTGCCGCTCCTCAAAGCTCCCAACCGCCTTTGCTCCACGCCCGCCGTATGTCGAACAAGGCTGAGACGCTAGGGAGCGAGGGAGCGCGCCTTCAAAAGCGCCGTAGCGACCGAGCGACCGGTTTACAAGTAATCATCATGGCTCGGATCGTTTCGCCGCGCTCGAGCGCCGCATCGTCCGATGACTGATACCAGCGAGAGCCGCATGGTTTTTTGCATGAGACGCCTCTGTCCTGGCGATCCGTTTTGTTCGTTCTCTCAACATTCTTGTCCTGCTTCCGAAATAAGAAGGTCCAGACCCGAGCCGAGTTGACCCGCAAGCACCTCGATCAGACGATGAACATCCCCTCCTCCCGTGTAACGTCGTCGGGAAAAGCGCCTACGGCTCGATGGCGATCAAGGTTGGCCGCCTCATACCACTGACGCAAGCGGCTCTTAATCCAATGGGATTTCATTTTTGATTCGTGCGAGGCGATTTTCGCCTTCCTCCGGACCGAAGCAGCTTGCGAAATCATTGCATTCCCGGCAACTGGGCGCGGTGCATAGCGAAAACCCTTCGGCCTCACAGAGCTTGCGGTAAAAGTACTTCTTCCATTTCATGTTTTGGGTGTTGCCGGCCGCCAGCGTCGGAAAATGCGTGGTAAGCAGGCGGCTGAGCTCGGTGCGATTGAAAAGGCCAAGATCCTGCCAGAGATGGTCGTTGCGCATGGCACGCCGGGCGATGATCTTGGCAAACCGGGCGCTCGCCGGGTCGCCCGGCAGGGCATGGTCCAGGAGCAGCTCGCGCAAAAGTTCTTCCTCCGGGTCCGGCTCGGGCTCGCCCATCTCTTCCAGGGCCGAGGCCTTGAAGTGGCCAGTGGGGAAGCTGCGGGCCAGGACGTCGCGCAGCTCGGCGCGCGAAAGACCGGTTGCCTCTGTCGCCGTCGCCTCGCCGGCCTCGACTTCCTCGAGCGCACAAGAAAGCACGCAGGTAAGCACATGCTGATCAAACTCCAGCTTGGTCCGCGGCGATTGGCGAGCGCAGAGGCGGCCACAGTGGTGGGCGAGCATGGGTGCCATTCTCCTGGTTTTGTCCCATCAACCGCCCTGATGAGCGAGCGACTTGTTGACTGCCGGGATGATCTTGTCTCCCCAGAGCTCGATCTGGCGCAGCATCGTCTTTTGGTCGAAATCCCCCAACTGGGTCTGAATTGCGATCTGGTTGGGTTTTAAGATGTCGATCTCTTCCAGTAGGCGATCGATCACGCGATTCACGCTGCCGATCGGCAGGTTCCGGCGCATCGTCGCGAATGACATATCTTGCTGCGTTGGCGTTTCTTTTAGCAGATAGCCATCCAGGCTCTGCTGGCGACGCTGATGCAGTGCTTCAGACAGCCGGCGCTGGAAGCGCGCGTTGTCGAAATAGCTGTCGATCTCTGCCTCGTCGTCGCTGGCATAGCAGCAACGTAGCAAAGATATCTTGGCGTCCGTGACATTCTTGCCTTCGGCAGCCGCCGCCTTCTCGATGGCTTCGCGCAGCGTGCTTAAAGCCTCCAAGCCGTTGTGGAATGCCGTCACAAAAAAATTGTGTCCCTCACGATAGGCCCGGGCTATGCGCGCGGTCCCACCCGCGATCCAGATCGGCGGGGTCGGCTTCTGGACGGTGCGCAGCGAAATCGCCGTCGGTGGAATGTTCTCATACTGGCCGTCGTGCTCGAAGATGTTCTGGTTGAGGCCCTTTTGAAGGATGTCCAAGTATTCCGAAAAGACCGCTGGCGCCTCATCGATATTGACGCCGAAGCGCTCGAACTCGAACTGCTGGTAGCCCACGCCAACGCCAAGCTCGAGGCGGCCGTTGGCAACAATGTCGGCGAAGCCGATCTCGGAAAGCAGGCGCTGCGGTTGATAGAGCGGCAGCACGCACACGGCAGTGCCAAGGCGAATGATACTCGTCACGCCGGCGCAGTGCGCCACCATCATCAAGGGCGAGGGAACAAGGCTATAATTGTTGAAGTGGTGCTCCGCGAACCACGCCGTATCGAAGCCGGCCTGTTCCGAAACGACCACCTGTTCGATGGAGTTGCGGATCACGCTCTCGCAAGACTGATGATACCCACGCTGGGCGGCCAGGATGAAGGTTGCGAATTCCATGGTGTTTCCTTGTCTGTGGAGGGAGTGGGCACGGTCGGGAGTTGCGCTAAGTACCCACCCAAGGCTTGGCCGCGGCCTCGATCTTGCCCTTGGCGGCGGCGTGGTCATGCGGCAAGCCTTTCGGCGGTTGCAGGCACACCGAGCGCGGTTGGAACTGCTTCGACAGCGATGAGAACCGACGTTTCGTCTCGGTGCGAGCGCGGCGCCCAAGCGGATGAAGCCTTGGTCGAACTCGGCTTCGATGAGCCGCGGCCTGTCGCGTGGCGAATAGTCGACGATCAACACGCGGCCTCCGCAAAATACTCGTTATCGAGTTCGCTGGCGTTTCCCGCATCACCGAAAGAGGTCCAGCCGCCGTCCACGTACAGGATGGAGCCGTTGACGTATGAGGCGGCAGACGAAGCCAGGAAGAACGCTGCGTCAGCGACGTCTTTCGGCTGTCCCAGCCTGCCCATCGGGATGCGTCGTGCGATCGTTTTCACATCGATGCGGCCGACCTTCGCCAACTGAGCAACGCCAGGCGTGCAAATGAAGCCAGGAGCGACGGTGGCGGCCCGTATGCCGACCGGCCCGAGTTCGGCCGCCAGGCATCGGGTCAGAATGTCCAGCCCCGCCTGGGAGGCACCGTAGGCATGGCGCGGCGCGAACGGCAGAAAGCTGTTGATCGATCCGATGTTGAGGATCACGCCGCCAGCGCGCATCGTCTTGATCGCTTCGCGAGCGCAGGTGAAGGCCCCGGTAAGATTGACATCCAACACGTGTTGGATGTGTTCCGGTATTTGTTCGATTCCCAACGACAAAGTGTCGGCGGCAGCAGCACCGTTGACGAGCACATCGATGCGCCCGAAGCGCGCCCGCAGCTCCTCGAATAGCGCTACCACCTCGCTCTCGACGGCCACATCCACGCATTTGGCCGGGTTCTTGCCGCGGAGCCACGCAGCGAGTTCTGCTGCTGCAGCGCCATCTCTATCAGCAATCACAACGGTATCGCCGTTTGCTGCAAAGCGGCGAACCACGGCCGCGCCTATGCCGTTCGCGCCGCCGGTGACGAGCACGATACGCGCGTCGGTGCGTTCGGCCGGACAGCAGAGTTCGGCTTGGGGTATCCCATCCACCGGCGGGTGCGCATCCCCCGGCTGGTTGAATGACATCCAGCCTCCGTCGACCGCCAGCACTGAACCGGTGATGTAGCGCGCCTGCGAGCTGGTCAGAAAACGCACGGCGAGGGCGATCTCGTCCGGGCGCGCCAAACGCCCCAGCGGCACGCGGCGGCGCACGGCCGCCAGGTCCACTTTGCCCGCGCGTTCCAGTTCTGCCACCATCGGCGTGCGCACGTAGCCGGGCGCTACCGCCGTCACGCGAATGCCGCGAGAAGCCCACTCGCATGCTAGGGACTTCGTCAACGAGATCAGGCCCGCTTTTGAGGCCGCGTAGGCGTTGCGCTTGGGATTGCCTACGACGCCCGCCATCGAAGCGACGTTGACGATGGCACCGCCCCGCCTCATGCGCCTCGCCGCTTCGCGGGCCATGACGAACGGTCCAATCAAGTTTACTGCCAGGGCGAGGCGGAAGGCGTCGACACCAGTGTCGACGCTCGCAGCCATGGTGGGTCCCATAGCGGCGTTGTTGATGAGGACGCTGATCTGGGCGAACTGTGCTTCGACTCGACCGTAAAGCGCGAGCACATCCTCCTCCCGCGAGACGTCGCACTCGAGGCCGAGATGCGGGTGGCCGAGACCACGGGCCAGTTCAACGACGCCACTGCCAGGAAGGTCTACCGCAACGACAGTGTCTCCATCCTTGGCAAAAATTTCGACCAGGGCACGGCCGATCCCACCTGCGGCGCCCGTAATAATGACAATGCGTCCTGTCTGCATGTTGAGGACTTCTCCCGCGCTCCCTTGAGCGATTTCAGCCAATCAATTTTGAGCGGCAAAGATGCTCGCAGCGAGTCCTGGCGATGGCCAGTTGCGGACCCGGAAAGACGACGCAGCGATGCGGCAGCTGTCCAACTGCCGATTTGGTAGCCGAGGCTGCTGAGGGACCGACCAAGGACAGGAGCTTAGCTTGATCGTCGGCGCTGCCAGGTCCCGCAAATTTGTGGACACCGTGTCGTCGGCGGGCTCGTGGGAGAGAGCCGATCGCTCACGGCGTCGCGGGCAGAAAGGCAATGCGATTTGGCGCCCCTTCACGGGACAGTCTTTCGCCGGGATCGCTGTAGCATCGCAAAGTTGTCAGGGCCTTCAGTCTCCTCGGCGGATGCGGCTGTATCGTTCGACGCCTCCGAAGAGTCATGGCGAGAAGGAATGCGACGCTTCCCGAACCTGTAGACCGGATCGTCCGGATGCGGTGCTCCGATCGGCCGGCGCGGGCCGAACCGTTCTGCCTCAACGATCGCTGGTGGGATCTGCTCCTCTATCCAATCGTAGACGACTGTCCGTTCGGCAATCCGCCACTCCCCTTCCCTCTTGTGAAACAGATCGCAGTAACGGCCGCACAGGAGCGTCTGGCGTACGTCTCCGTCTTGATCTGGTGCGCGTTGTAGCGCGGTGAAATAGCTCTCCACCGCAGCCTCTGACGAACTGATGAATTCGATCAGTATGTTGGTGATCTGGTGGATGTTGCGGGGTCCGGCCTTGAAGACGCCGAGTGCAAACTCGATGAACCCCTCTGCAGGGCCGCAATAGGCCCCGTGATTGTCATGCGCATCGGGCCAGTATGCGCTGCGTAGCGCCGCTTCATCAGCGCGGTCGATCCCGCGGCAGTACCGATAGAGGCAGTCGCGGATTGCGTCACGGTCGATTAGTTGGGCAATTTTCGTCTGTTCCATCGGCCCTGCCACAAATTCTGTGATCGGAAGATTGTTTTGCGAACCGCACCTTGGCGTTTGCGCATCCTGGGGGGCATCTCGATGCCGCAGGTGCCCCTGCGCAGTTGGACGCGGACGGTGGTGGAACAGAAGGCGCGTGCCTCCGTTGCCGTATGCGCCACTTGGTCCATCCCTTTCATGCCCGCCGCACTCTCGGCGGAATGACTTCCGGTTCAACTCGTGCTGCAGGGTTCACGGTCGAGTTTAAGTGCACGTTCGGGACAGGACCGCGCGCCTCGCGATGCAGTCACTTCCTCCCCTTCCGCAACTTCGATGTTACCGGGCAGGATGTAGCCGGTGTCATCGAGCTTGAAGATGTGTGGCGCGTGCGACGCGCATCGCGCGTGGCCCTGGCATTTGGTATTTTGGACGATGATGCGCATGGCGCTGCCTCCATTGTCTTTGCACCTCGGCTCGGGGCGGGGCTTGGTCAGGACCAGTCTAGAATCAGATTTTCGATCCCGAACACATGGCCGCCAGAGGTGATGGGTGCCGTGCCCTTCTTGATCCGGAAGGTCGGGATGCGCGCCAGCCACTCCTCCAACCCAATAACGATCTCGCGTCGGGCAAGATGTGAGCCAAGGCAACGATGGGGACCATAGCCAAAGGTGGCATGGCGGTTATCCTCTCGCGCCAGATCGACCGTGTTGGGGCATTTGAATTCCGCTGGGTCGCGATTGGCGATCATCGTGGCGCAGGAAACATAATCTCCCTTGCGGATCGGCGCGCCTTCGAAGTCGATATCTTTCGTTGCCACGCGGATCAACTGAACGGTCGGATAGGCGCGCAGCAATTCTTCGGCCGCGGGCACGATCCGGCCTGGTTCGCCGCGCAGCAATTCCTGATCCTTGAGGTTGCGTGCGAGATGGGCCAGGTCAAAGCCTATCGCTGCTGCAACAGTGTCGAGCCCGGCAACAAAAACAAGCACGCCGACGCCGCGCACTTCCTGTTTGGTCAGGCGGCGACCCTCGACCTGTGCCTGCACGATGAAAGTCATGAAATCATCAACGAGGTCATTGTGGCGCGCGGCTGCAAGTTCGTCGATGAACGAAACGATGGTCCGGGCCGCGGCCGGCCGTTTCACATCGTCTCCGTGCAGAAGATCTCTCACCCATCCGATAAATGTGTCAATTCGGTTATCCGGTAGCCCTAGGAGATGAAGGAAGATGTTTACCGTGAACGGAAATGCGAAATCCTTCATGACGTCGCAGCTTGTGCCCGATGCGGCGATCCCGTCGATCAGCCTGATTGCCCGTTCACGGACAGCCGGCTCCAATGCCGCCACCCGCTTTGGCGAAAACAGCGGATTGAGCAGTGAGCGAAAGGCGCCATGGGCCGGGGGATCGAGTTCAAGCGGGATCATCGGCCAGCTTTCGCCCAACGCTGAGGCAAAGATGCTGCGATGGCTGGAAAAAGTTTCGCTGTCCTGCAGCACCCGGCGCTGGTCGCTGGCGCGGGTGATCACCCAGGTGCCCCTGCCGTCGCGCGTGTTGAGGGGTGAATAAAAGATAGGCGGGCCGGAATGGACGCAAGCGACTGCCGCGTGGGGATCCCCGTTGGGAGTCGGTGACATGCCCGGCGAAGTGAACAGGCTGAAGTCCCTCACCATTTCGGGCGGGACATGATCTGGAACCGGATTTGTCGCCATTTGGCCTCTTCTCCTGAACGCTGGGCGTTCATGCGCTAGATTGAGATTGCAGCCCGATCTCAAGGTCGATTGGCCAGCACCCGGTAAGTCCCAGCTCTAGCGTGTCGTCATTGTGTTGCGCGATGCAGCCAAACTGCGCACCAGCGCAAGAGATCGGTTGCGCATTCAAGCAGCAAAGGCTCCTGCTTGGTGCTGCGGTTCTAAAGCGTAACCCACTGGTTATCCCCCTTGAAGTTGAGAGACTGGTCAATCGTCGCTGAGCTCCGTGACGCACTGCTGCTGGCGCCCCGAAATCCTCTAAGCAAGTTGCGTGCCGGAGCGGCCGTATCGATGGTGCTGTACCGGTCTATGCTCAGCCACCACCGGGACCGCCGCTCGTTGGATGACCACATCCTCCCAGCAAAACGTCCGACAACCGACACCTGGGGTCAGCGTTGTCGCGTCCGCGACACGGGGACTGTTCGGCTTGGCTCCTGCTAAACCTTGGTTCAGACCAAACTAACAGTATGCAGGACACTCCTTCTGAGGCTCTTCTGCCGACTTGGCATAATGTTGAGACTCGTTGTGTGCCGATGCGCCAAAGCATTCGCTCGTCGCCGAGTATCGCAGCCATTCGGGTTTCTCCCTCGCAAGGTGTGGATGTACGCGATCTGTCTGAAGGTGCGCCGCGGCGGCCGCATCGTCTCGGTTGCGGTGATTATCGCCTTCGGCGTCGACACCGACGATTACCGCGAGGTGCTTGGCATGAGGTCGGCATCCCCGTGGCCAAGCCGACCTGGACCGAGCTCCTGCGCAAACTGACGCGCCGCGGCTTCAGAGACGTCAAGCTTGTCGTCCTCGACGTCCATGGGAGCGTCCGCCGGCGGTCTCGAGGTGCTCCAGCTACTTGGTAGCGCTGGCGGGCGGCAGGCATTTCACGAGGAACTTACTAGCGCATCGGCAAGAGCGGCCGTCGCATGGTCTCGGCCTTCATCGCCACCGGTCTTGCCCAGGAGACCGTCCGCTGCCGACCAGATCCGGCCAAAGATCCTCAAGCTCGCCATCATCATGGAACGAGACTGAATGACGTGCTCGCCTCCATGAGCTTCGTCAAAGAGCACCGCGCCGAGCTCCCGCTAGATACCGGTCGAGCGGCTCAACGGCGAGATCGAATGGAGCACCGAGGTCGTCGGCATCTTCCCCAATGAGGCCATCATGCACTCTCGTCGGCGCCGCTGCTTGAGCAGAACGATGGGCCGCGCAAAGGCCAAGATAATAAACCTTCTCTTCAGCCCTTTCCGCACATCAGTCTGCAGGCAGTGGCACGCTGATCTTCCGGCCTTTGCAAGAAGAAGCGCGACAGCCGCGCCGTCATCTACACCACAGACGCGATCCGTGCGAACCTCTAAAAGGGGCGGTTTATCTACGCGGTAGCGCATCTCGTCCTATCCGATCCAAAGCGGTTCCCGCGGATCAGACGAAGGTAAAGTCCCACGCGCTCAACCCAAGCCCGGCCAGATCCGCGACGCTGTGGACATTACCGAGATGAGCAAAATCGTCGGCATGGTTATCGGAGGTGACATATGCCAGGTTCGCTGAATGGATTAACGGATTATAGTAAACGACAATGTCGCCGGTATGCTCATTGGAGATCGCATCCGCAGCCTGGGAGCCGTTGCTGAACGAGTTGGTGAGCACGACGACATGCTCGCCGTTCGCGCCCGCGGCGTCGCCGCTGTAGAAGGTGTCAACTGGATGGCCAGGCCGTGAGCTGGCGTGGTTGACGAAGTTCGCGCCAAAACCGTCGCTACCGAGGCCGACCGCATCGAAGGCCAAAGTGTCGTCCGCCGGGTTGAAATCCAAGATCGAGGTATTATCCGGGTCCGGCCCGAAACGCGGGTCATATCCAGGGATCGGGTTGTGGAATTGGAACACGAACGTGTCGTTGCCTGTGCCCCCGGTCAGAAAATCCCTGCCGTCACCAACAAAGAGGGTGTCGTTACCCGGACCCCCATAGAGCTTGTCATTATCCTCAGCAGTGATGCGCGGTCCATCTCGCCCGCTGTCGCCGTAGAGGTAGTCATTGCCCTCCTCGCCAAAGACATGATCATTGCCTGTGCCACCGAAGACTCGGTCATTGCCGGGCCCCGCCGAAATGGAATCGTGACCGGCAAGAGCGTCAATCCAGTCATTGCCGTCGGGATCTGTGACCACATCGTCACCATTGGTGCCGAAGAGGGCATTGTCGCGCGGACTACCATGGATAGCCATCAGAGACACTCCTTAATCATGCGTCCCCACGCCACCTGAACCTTTTCATATCTCTCTTCAGGTTATAGGCAAAATTGATTGTTCCGATTCAACATATTTACGCGATGGATGTATCATCGTCGGGTGCGCCATGGCGCCACCAGGTCGTGCGCGCAATGACGCGAGGCGGGTGCCAGTGGATGCCGGAACACACGCGCGGCCCGAGGGCGTCCTGCTCTCTCTCGCTCGCAGTGGAGGCCTAAGCCTTGGTATCGGCGCAATGTGATGTTTTCTAGGAAATGTGGTCATTGAGCAGGACCTTATCGAAGCCGGCGCCTTCCGCGGTGGAAGCAGGGGCAGAATGATCGTTGGTCCTTGCAGCCATTTGTTTTTGACGCGACGTGGTGGAATGGCCGAGCAAAGCGATCCGGCGCGGCATTCCACAGCGCGCGGCAAGCGGCCGGGGCATTCGATCCGCGGCAGAGATCACTCCATCTGCCCACCGGGTGCTGTCGCCAGATTAAGAGTTGTTCCCCGCCTGCGGATCAGATCACAAGCAAGCAATGGCCTAACCAAGGATCTTAGTGCTTTGAGGATGGCTACTTGAACGAAGCATGGACCTCGTTTTGGAGCAATGGCCGCAATGTTGGATGGACTGACCGACAAAACAACCTTCGCCGACAGCTGACGCACCTGGCCGACATCGGTCAACCTTCAGCGGAATTCGGGTAGTACCTCGTCGAATTTCGAGCGGCGAGATGTCTTTCCCCGCCAAGCGCGCAGACGATTGCGACGATCGAACGATCTGTGACAGTACGGGAAGCAATAGCTACGAGCTCACTCGCTCCGCAGGCAAAGCGATGGCCAGCAGAATGCCGAGCTCCGGGGCGAGCGCCGAGCGAAAACGGAAAACAACATGCAATGGGTCTTGCCTCATGCAGCGGTCGGACCGGGAATGCGTGGCAGGGTCTCGGCCAGAAACCGCCAGTCCTCGCGCTCGCCCTCGCCTTCGCGGCGCTTGCCAAAGAACTGGACGATCATCTTGCCATCGGCGTCATAGGCTTCGAGCGAAGTGACGTGACCGTCCTTGGTCGGCTTGCGAACGGCCCAGATCTCGCGGACGTGATGGGTCCCGAGATGCAGGTGGAAGGTCTCGTCGAGCACATTGATCCACGGCCCGATTGTTTTGACCCACTTGATTGGACCGGAATGGATCTGGATGCAGCCACGATTGCCTACAAAGCACATGATCGGCATTTCATCTTCGGCCGCCTGTTGAAACATGGCGCCGATGGCGTCCTTTTCGAGCGCCCAAGCGTAAACCTCGCCGACCATACGCACCGCCTCGCGGCGGCTGAGCTTCAGTCTCTTCAACATGTCGAAGAACTGATGCACGTCCGTCAGCTGGCTCCAGCACTCGCGTAGATCCTCCACCGTGGCGGCTTGGTCAGGAACCTCTGCGTCATCGTTGGCTCCGCTCGCCTTGAATACTACGATCGGCTCCTGGTTCGAGGATTCCAGGTCAGCCACCAGCTTCTGATAAGCATCGAGATTTGAGGCGGGTCCGAGTTGCACCTTGTGCATCGCCTTGCCGGCGGCATCAAAGAATTGCAGGCTACGGCTAACGTCCTTGCCATTGCGCTTCTCGACAGCAAAGCCATGCGCCCACACTTTCGGGAAGATGCGCAAGTCGATGTCGTGGCCAAGTACCAGGGCATGCTTGTTGCCGGTCACCACCTTGTCGTAGACGCCGACCTTTTCGTGCACAGCACTTTCATTGCGGGTATGCGCTACCACCTCGCCGACGGCTTCGAGGCCGGTCAGCAGATCATTGACGCGCGGCTCGACACGAATCGCGCCCAGGCCGCAATGCGCGGCGACCAGTTCCGCTTCCGAAATGCCCAGTCGGGCGGCGAGATCGTGCTCACGGATCTTTGGATTGTCTTGCTGCGCCCGCCGGATTTCGTGCGGCGATGGTCTCTCGCGCTGGTCCATGTGTTAACGACCTTCATCTGCTTGTTGAGGATCAGTTGCCCTGCCGGGTGGTCGGTCGACTGAGCGCAGCGTGGCTGCTCGATGCCGACCTCCTGCTCGTCCAGGAGCAGGGTGCCGCTGGCGAGAGTGCGTGATCGCCATCGAAACCGGGCGTGTCGTCTGAGCGGCGAGGAGCCGATTCCACCCGCGCAGAGCGGTTCTGACCAACTCTGACATGTTGCCCCAGCCCTGACATGTGGCTTGCTCCATTCGATCGATCGCGAGGGCACTCGCAGCATGATTTTTGTCTCGGCGGTGTTTGCCGCATCGCCAATACGTTTCAAAAGTCGTGCCAATTCGCCTGAACAAGCGCAAAAAGATGTTCCGCACGCTCATCAATGATTTATGTGAGAGTTCAGTCGAACCGAGGCCGGACACTTTGGTGTCACGTATTCGACAAACCCGACAATGCGTGTCGGTTGCCCGACGTCTTTTCAGCAATGGCCAACAGGATTGATAGCGCCTCTAGAAGGATCGCGCCGTGTTAAAACGGCTTTTTCCTCTTTGGCACGGTCCCTGCAGCGTGATCCGCAAAGACGTCACGGATTGAGGAGAAATCTTGCCATGATCACGCTCACCGACAATGCTGTTGCCGCAGTCAAGACCGCTCTTTCCCGCGCCAGCGAGCAAGCGGAGGGTTTTCGCATTATGGTCCAGACCGGCGGCTGCGCCGGGTTCAAATACATAATGGGCCTGGAGAGCGTCTCGCGCCAGGGCGATGTGATCACGGAGACAGATGGGATCAAGCTGTTTGTGGATGCAGACTCCCAACCCCATGTCGCCGGCATGACCGTCGACTTCGTCACCGGGCTCGACTCTTCCGGCTTTGTCTTCGACAACCCCAACGCGCGGGACAAGTGCGGCTGTGGCAAGTCCTTCAGTTAACTGAAGGACTGTTCGTATGAGACCTGTCTACCTCGACAACAACGCAACGACACGGGTCGATCCTGACGTTGTGCAAGCGATGTTGCCGTACTTCACGGATCAATTCGGCAACCCTTCGTCGACGCACGCTTTTGGCGCCTCAGTCGGCGCGGCGATAAAAAAGGCGCGGCGGCAGTTGCAGGCGCTGATCGGCGCGCAGTTCGACGATGAGATCACCTTCACCTCGGGTGGAACAGAAAGCGACAATGCAGCGATCCTTTCGGCGCTCGAGGTCCCGCCCGACCGAACCGAGATCGTGACGTCCGCGGTCGAGCATCCCGCCGTATTGACGCTGTGCGCGCATCTTGAGCAGACTCGCCGCGTCAAGGTCCACAGAATCCCCGTGGATCGTCGTGGCCGGCTTGACCTCGACGCCTACAAGGCGGTCCTCTCGCCCCGTGTGGCAATCGTCTCGGTCATGTGGGCGAACAACGAGACCGGTACGATCTTTCCCGTGGCCAAGCTCGCCGAGTTGGCCAAGGAAATTGGCGCCCTTTTCCATACCGATGCAGTGCAGGCGGTTGGCAAGCTTCCGATGGACCTGAAATCGACCGCTATCGACATGCTGTCGCTCTCCGGCCACAAGCTTCATGGCCCCAAAGGGATCGGCGCACTCTGGATAAGGCGTGGCGTGCACTTCCGCTCGCTGATCAAGGGCGGAAACCAACAGCACGGCCGGCGTGCCGGCACGGAGAACACTCCCGGCATAGTCGGGCTCGGCATGGCAGCCGAACTCGCTTTGAAATTCATGGACGACGCGACCACACGGGTAAAGTCGCTGCGCGACCGCCTGGAGGATGGGATCCTCCAGCGCATCCCAAACAGCTGTGTCACTGGCGATCCGATGGAGCGGTTATCAAACACCGCAAACATCTCCTTTGAACATGCCGCAAGCGATGGAATCCCACATCTGCTGAGCCGCGTGGGGATCGCCTGTTCCTCCGGCTCCGCCTGCACCTCCGGCTCAATGGAACCCAGCCATGTCCTGAGCGCGATGCAGATGCCACACGGGGCAGTCCGCTTCTCGTTTGCACGCGACAACGGCGAAGAAGACGTCGAGCGGGTGCTTGAGGT
The DNA here is from genome assembly GCF_040545255.1 of Mesorhizobium shonense. Lineage (NCBI taxonomy): Bacteria > Pseudomonadati > Pseudomonadota > Alphaproteobacteria > Hyphomicrobiales > Phyllobacteriaceae > Mesorhizobium > Mesorhizobium shonense. The sequence continues at coordinate 39,333 of NZ_JBEPLM010000018.1, read as the reverse complement.
CATGCCGGCAATCGTGGAGAAGCTGCGTGACTCTCCCGGTTCTGGGTCGCGTGGGCGAAGTCCCGAAGACGTTCGATCCTGTCTGTACCTGACCGGCAGCAGAACAGGATGCCATTCATGAGCCGTGATGTCTTCCTCAACGACACGACCTTGCGCGACGGCGAGCAGGCGCCCGGTGTCGCCTTTACGACGGCGGAAAAGCTGGAGTTCGCCGAGTCTCTTGTGGCCGCCGGCGTACCAGAGATCGAGATCGGCACGCCGATCATGGGCGCCGACGAGATAGAAACAATTCGCGCCGCGGTCGCGCGGCGTCTCCCGGTTCGGCTGATGGCCTGGTGCCGGATGAAGGCGCGGGATCTCGACGCAGCGATCGAAAGCGGCGTCAGCGCCGTCAATCTGTCGCTGCCTGCATCCGACATCCAACTTGCCGCCAAGCTCGGCCTCGATCAGAAGGGAGCGCTCCAGCTCATCGAGGAAATGGTGAGGCGCGCAGCCGCTAGTGGCTTCTTCGTCGCTGTGGGCTGCGAGGATGCCTCGCGGGCTGATGGGGATTATCTTGCCCGCGTCATCGAAACGGCTGCGCGCGCCGGCGCAAGCCGCGTCAGGCTTGCCGACACGGTCGGCATTCTCGACCCGTTCTCGACTTTCGAACTCGTCGCCCAGCTCATGGCAAGGTCTGAAATCGACCTCGAATTTCATGGCCACAACGATCTCGGCCTTGCGGCCGCCAACACGCTGGCCGCGATCCGGGCAGGCGCGCGCCATGCGTCCGTCACCGTTCTCGGGCTCGGCGAGCGTGCGGGTAACGCCGCGCTGGAAGAAGTGGCGGCCGCGATGGCCGTCATCGACGGCGCGGATACCGGCATCGAGCTGACCGCATTGCCCGACCTCGCCGCCCAGGTGGCTTGCGCCGCCCGCCGGCAGACGGCGACTATTAAGCCGGTCGTCGGCGCCGATGTTTTCACCCACGAGTCCGGCACCCATGTCGCAGGGCTGCTGAATGACGCGCGCGCCTATCAGGGGCTCGACCCGGCACTCGTGGGCCGCTGCCGGCGTATCGTCATCGGTAAGCATTCCGGCGCCACCGCGATTGCCCGCGTGCTGAGCGAAAGCGGTCGCGAGCTCGACCCGGATTTGGCAGCCGCAATCGTGGCTCGCGTCCGCCGCAAGGCGGCCGAGACCAAATCGATCGTGACAGCAACTCAACTGGTCGAGCTCTACGATGGAATGTGCAGCGAGGCACGCCTCGCGGAGGTAGCCGGTCCAGGCCGGCTGGGCGACGAACTCAGCGATGCCACAGTTGTTCGACCAGCGAGATTGCGATGAATTGTTCAGCTGACGGCCGCCCCCTCGATGTTACCGACATCCTCGCGCGACTGAAGGGCCTGTCGGCCGCAGAGGAGTTCTTCGCGCTCCTTGGAGTCTCTTATGATCCAAAGGTGCTGAATGTCTCCCGGCTTCATATCATGAAGCGCGTGGGCCAATACCTGGCCGAAGAAGATCTATCCGATCTGCCCGACCAGGTGGTCGCGGCGCGGGTGCGCGCCACACTACAACGCGCCTATGAGGACTTCGCGACTTCCTCCCCGCTCACGCACCGGGTCTTCAAGGTGCTCAAAGACCGCGATCCAAACAAGCCTGCCAGGCCGGGACGCACCTTCGTCCCGTTCGAGTCCGTACTGAAGCGGTTCCCGAAAGAATGAGAGCGACATGGTTGCGACGCGACAATGTCGAGAACCCGACACATCCGGTTGTCGTGAACACGCCCCTGGAAGGAACCAACCGAGCCTCCAGCAATAGAAGGACGCAAAACGACTTGGCACGAATAGTGCTGCCAACCAGATCAGACCCGCACCCGGTTAAAGCCCAAAGAGACCGCCAATGCACATCGTAGTCTGCATCAAGCAAGTGCCGGACTCGGCGCAGATACGGGTCCATCCCGTCACGAACACGATCATGCGCCAGGGTGTGCCTACCATCATCAATCCTTACGACCTGTTCGCCCTCGAAGAAGCGCTCAGACTGCGCGACAACTATGGCGGCGAGGTCACCGTGCTCACTATGGGTCCGCCCATGGCAGAGGACGCCTTGCGCAAGGCCCTCGGTTACGGCGCCGACCGGGCAGTGCTGTTGACCGACCGCTACTTTGCCGGCTCCGACACGCTGGCGACTTCGTACGCTCTTTCCCAGGCAATCGCGAAGGTTGGCGAGACGTTCGGGACTCCAGACATCGTCTTCACCGGCAAGCAGACGATCGATGGAGACACCGCCCAGGTCGGACCCGGCATCGCCAAGCGCCTCGATCTCATGCAACTCACCTACGTCGCGAAGATCCCCTCCGTTGACCTCGATGCCCGCGAGATCAAGGTCGAGCGCCGCTGTGAAGGCGGCACGCAGATGCTCGAGAGCAGACTGCCTTGTCTCATCACGATGCTGGAAGGCACAAACGAGATCCGTCGGGGATCGCTCGAGGACGCGCTGTACGCCGCGCGCAGCCAAGTCCTGAGATGGAGTGCGGCCGACGCCGGCATTGATGACCTCACCAGATGCGGCCTGCGCGGCTCGCCGACGGTCGTCAAGCGCGTTTTCGCCCCTACAGCGCGGGCGGAAAAGGCGGCACTAATCGACGCCCCCGAGAGGAATTTGCGTGATCTCGCTGACGAACTTATCGCCGCAATCTTAACCCGCGGGCCAGCGCTGGAACAGGAACTCGCCTTCAACGGCGGCGAATGACGGCAAGGAGAGACGATGTCGAGCGCGAATCGAGAAGCCCCTCGCCCTGCCTCCGGCCGTGCCGGCACAAAGAAGGAGCTGCCCGACCATTTCAAAAACTATCGCCACGTCTGGGTCTTTATCGAGCTCGAGCGCGGCCAGGTCCACCCGGTATCGTTCGAACTGCTCGGTGAAGGCCGCAAGCTCGCTGACAAGCTTGGCGTCGCGCTCGCGGGGATCGTGCTCGGACCGCCAGGAGAAACCACCCAGTCTGCGGTAGCCGAGGCCTTCGCTTATGGCGCCGATCTTGTCTACAACGTCGAGGCGCCGCTGCTTGCCGACTATCGCAACGAGCCTTTCACCAAGGCGATGACGGATCTGGTCGATGCCCATAAACCCGAGATCCTGCTTCTCGGGGCGACCACCCTCGGCAGGGATCTTGCTGGTTCGGTCGCAACAACCTTGAAGACAGGGCTCACGGCCGACTGCACCGAACTCGACGTCGATATGGACGGTTCGCTCGCTGCGACCCGTCCAACTTTCGGCGGTTCCTTACTATGCACGATCTACACGCTCAATTACCGGCCGCAGATGGCGACAGTGCGACCGAGGGTCATGCCCATGCCGCGGCGGATGGACAGGCCGGTCGGCCGTGTCATCCGGCACCAGCTATCGGTAGCCGAGGATGACATCGTCACCAAAATCCTCGGTTTCCTGCCGGATAGCCAGTCTGGAAAGGCCAATCTTGCCTATGCCGATGTTGTGGTTGCAGGAGGCCTCGGTCTAGGCGCGGCGGAGAACCTGCAGCTTGTGAAGGATCTCGCGCGAGCAATCGGCGCCGAGCATGGCTGTTCGCGCCCGTTGGTGCAAAAGGGCTGGCTGTCGGCTGATCGGCAGATCGGCCAAACAGGCAAGACCATCCGGCCGAAGCTTTACATAGCGGCTGGAATTTCCGGCGCCATCCAGCACCGGGTTGGTGTCGAAGGGGCGGATCTCATCGTGGCTATCAACACCGACCCGAACGCGCCGATTTTCGATTTCGCCCACCTCGGGATCATCACCGACGCGATCCGCTTCCTTCCCGCACTGACGGAGGCCTTCACACGGCGGCTGTCGCCCCACAGTCGCGATAAGCTTGCGAACTAGGGAGTTGGACATGATCAACGAAAAATTCGACGCCATTGTTGTTGGGGCCGGTATGTCCGGAAACGCTGCTGCTTACACTATGGCAAGCCATGGCCTGAACGTGTTGCAGTTGGAGCGAGGTGAATATCCGGGCTCCAAGAATGTTCAGGGTGCAATCATGTACGCGAACATGCTGGAGAAGATCATCCCGGATTTCCGGGATGATGCGCCTCTCGAGCGGCATTTGGTCGAACAGCGGCTTTGGGTGATGGACGACACATCCCACACCGGGATTCACTATCGGTCGGACGACTTCAATGAGGCCAAGCCCAACCGCTATACGATCATCCGCGCCCAATTCGACAAATGGTTTTCGCGTAAGGTGCGCGAGGCCGGTGCGACGGTTCTGTGCGAGACCACCGTGACGGAACTCGTGCGCGATGCCAAGGACAAGGTGGTCGGCGTCCGCACCGACCGGACCGGCGGAGAGATTTTCGCGGACGTTGTCGTTCTCGCAGAAGGTGTCTCCGGACTGCTTGGCACGCGCGCCGGGCTTCGCGAGATGCCGAGGCCGAAATCCGTGGCGCTCGCCGTCAAGGAAATGCATTTCCTGCCTGAAGAGGTCATCGAGCAGCGGTTCGGCCTCAAGGCCGGTGAAGGCTGCGTGATCGAGGCCGTAGGTACGATCTCCCGCAGCATGGCCGGTCTCGGCTTCCTTTACACCAACAAGGAGTCTATCTCGCTGGGCATCGGCTGCCTTGTTTCCGATTTCGCTGCGAGGATGGAGAGCCCATACGTCCTACTCGATACGTTAAAAAATCATCCTTCGATCCGACCTCTAATCGCCGGCTCAGAGGTGAAAGAATATGCCGCGCATCTCATTCCCGAAGGTGGCTACAAGGCGATTCCGCAGCTTTTTGGCGACGGTTGGGTGGTGGTCGGCGATGCCGCGCAATTGAATAACGCCGTCCACCGCGAGGGTTCGAACCTCGCCATGACCTCCGGCCGCATCGCGGCTGAGGCAATCGTGCAGGTCAAAAGCCGCAAGCGTCCCATGACCAAACAGAACCTTGCTCTCTACAAGACCATGTTAAACAAGTCTTTCGTAATCAAAGACCTGAAGAAATACAAGGACATGCCGACCCTGCTCCACACCAATTCACGAAATTTCTTCACCACCTACCCGCAGCTGATGTCGCAGGCGGCCCAGAACTTCATGCGGGTCGACGGCACCCCGAAAATCGACAAGGAAAAGGCGACCACTACTGCCTTCATCAAGGCGCGTTCGCGCTGGGGGCTGCTGAGCGACGTGGTCCGCCTGACATGCGCCTGGCGCTAGGAGAGACGAGATGACAATCGCAGCGTCACGCATCGAGGAGAAGCTCTATCGGAATCGCTACTTGGTCGATTCAGGGCGTCCGCACATCAAAGTGCGACGACACCAGAAGCCCAGCGCCAACCTGCTCGCGTTGACCCGCGTCTGCCCGGCCCAATGCTATGAATTGACCGACGAGGGCCAAGTGGAGATCACCGCCGACGGCTGCATGGAGTGCGGCACCTGTCGGATACTGTGCGAGGCCAGTGGTGAGATCGAGTGGAATTATCCGCGGGGCGGCTTCGGTGTCCTCTTCAAGTTCGGATGACCCATGCACGCGCGCGCCGTTGCCAGAGCCGATACCTGGAATTGTCGCGATAGCAACATGACAATTTGCAATTGAACAGGGGCTCGTGAATACTGGGATATCGCGAATCGAAAGAAAGGCGCTTTGGGAGGGGCACCTTACAACCCCTGAGGTGTTTCCATGGGTCAAGTAATGCGGGATCGGGAGCACGAGGTAGGGCTTCGCGACGCACGGCCACCTATCAAAGCCATGCACGAGCCGAACATCCCGATCAGGGGTATCTACGAGATATCCGAGATCTTGACCGCTCCCACGCGGCTGGAGATCACGCTTGCCAATGTCGTCAACGTACTCTCCTCGTTTGTGCAAATGCGTCATGGAGCAATGGTCGTCCTGGACGCGGAAGGAGAGCTGGAGATTGCCGCAACCGCCGGCAACAACCACGAAGGTCAATCAGACTGGCGCCGCGTCATACCGCAGGCCGTGGTAGACCGGATCGTCGCTACGGGGACGCCGCTCGTCGTACACGATGTCAGCAAGTCCGAACTATTTCAGGCTGATCTTCAAACGGCTTCGAGCCGCGCCACCATGGCGGTTACCTTTATCGGAGTGCCAATAGAGGCTGAGAATGAAATCCTCGGTACACTGTCGATCGACCGTGTCCGGGACGGCGCCGCCAGCGTGCGTTGCGACGAAGACGTACGCTTCCTGACGATGGTCGCCAACCTTGTCGGCCGGACCATCCGCCTCCATCGCTTCCTGAGCACAGATCGTCAGCGGCTTGTCGAGGAGCAACGGAGACCGGAGAAATCGGTCGACGAGAAAGAGACCCGCCCTGCCCGGCATTCGCATGTCAAAATCGACGGGATCATCGGGGAAAGTCCCGCACTCAAGCAGGTGCTCGAAACCGTCGCGGTCGTGGCAAGGACCAATTCTACCGTGCTGTTGCGGGGTGAAAGCGGCACCGGCAAGGAATTTTTTGCGCAGGCCATCCATAAGCTTTCGCCTCGCAGCAAGAAGGCTTTCGTCAAATTGAACTGCGCCGCACTGCCTGAAAGCGTTCTGGAATCGGAGTTGTTCGGGCATGAAAAGGGCGCCTTCACGGGGGCTGTCGCGCAGCGCGCCGGCCGGTTCGAATTAGCGAATGGCGGAACCCTGTTGCTTGACGAAATCGGCGAGATTTCGCCTGCCTTCCAGGCAAAGCTGTTGCGCGTCTTGCAGGAAGGCGAGTTGGAGCGCGTCGGCGGCACCAGGACGCTAACGGTCGACGTCCGGCTCATATGCGCCACCAACAAGGACCTCGAGAAGGCCGTCGTGAACGGAGAGTTCAGGGCCGATCTTTACTACCGCATCAATGTGGTGCCAATCATGCTGCCACCGCTCAGAGAGCGACCTGGCGATATTCCACGCCTTGCGAAGGCCTTCCTCGATCGATTCAATAGCGAGAACCATTGCGAGCTCGCCTTCGCGCCGCCGGCGCTTGACCTGATCTCGCAATGCTACTTCCCTGGCAACGTCCGTGAGCTGGAAAACTGCGTGCGAAGGACGGCCACTCTTGCGCGTTCAAGTACGATCGCCACTTCAGATTTTGCCTGCCAGAATAGCCAGTGCCTGTCTTCCCTCCTCTGGAAAGGAGCCGACCGTGCAAACGACGGCTGTGCCAGCGATGAGTTCGGCCGCAACAGGATGCCGGTTGAATTGCCGCTGGGAGCCAGGCGCATCGGCGCCTCCGGGGGCGCAGCGGTGCCCGTCAACGGCCGCGGTCCGAGCGATCCTGCCTGGGGTGCAACAGGCATGCGTGTGACCGATTACGACAGGCTGATCGACGCGATGCAGAAGGCCGGCTGGGTTCAGGCCAAGGCTGGGCGTATCCTCGGCCTCACGCCGCGGCAAGTCGGCTATGCCCTGCGTCGGCATGGTATCGAGGTGAAGAAGTTCTAAGAAGCCTGCGACGTCGAACGGTCAGGCCTCCTCGCGCCGTGTTCGAGTGGTGCCTTTGAGACGCCACTCGACGCGACGCATGTTGAAGCGCGGGATCTACGTCATCGGTTTCTCTTTCCCGGTGCTGCCCGGGGCCAGGCGCGCATCCGCACCCAGATGTCGGCGGATCCAAGGAACAAAAGAATGTCCAACATGATGAAGGCGCTGGTGAAGGCCAAGGCCGAGCCGGGCATCTGGATGGAAGAGGTGCCGGTGCCGGAGATCGGCCCCAACGACGTGCTGATCAAGGTCAGGAAGACCGCGATCTGCGGTACTGACGTCCATATCTACAATTGGGATCAGTGGGCGCAGAAGACCGTGCCGGTGCCGATGGTGACCGGCCATGAGTTCGTCGGCACCATTGCCGATTACGGCGCCGCGGTCACCGAGTACAAGGTCGGCCAGCGCGTCTCGGGCGAAGGCCATATCGTCTGCGGCCATTGCCGCCACTGCCGCGCAGGACGAGGGCATCTTTGCCGCAACACGCTCGGCGTCGGCGTCAACCGGCCCGGTGCCTTCGGGGAGTACATGGTGATACCGCAGCACAATGTCGTGCCGATCCCCGACGACGTGCCCGACGAGATCGCCGCCATCTTCGATCCATTGGGCAATGCCGTCCACACCGCATTGTCCTTCGACCTGGTCGGCGAGGACGGCCGAGGATGGCGATCTTGCCGCCATTGTTCATGGTGTCGATCATGTCACGGAAGGCAGGCGCCGCGCCCGACATCTCCAGCCCGACGTCGAACCCTTCGCTCATGCCGATCGAAGGCATGACGTCGCGCAGCTTCTCCTTCGAGGCGTCGACGACATGCTGGACGCCGAGCTTGCGCGCCAGATCCAGGCGAACCGGATTGATGTCGGTGATGACGACTTTCCTGGCGCCGACACACTGCGCTACCAGCGCGCCCATGATGCCGATCGGTCCTGCGCCGGTGACCAGCATCGTTCAGCCTAACGGCGGAAGCGAAGTGGTTTGCGATTCCAGGCCCCCTTCGACAGCAGGTGAAATACGATCCAGACCGCTTCAGATCCTACGACCCTAACGTTGCACCCTGGCTTGATCCTGCTTCGCACGCGCTTATGTCCGAGTCCGTCGGAAAGGGAAGCCTAGAGCTCGACCCCTCCACCTACACGCGTGAAATTGCCGAAAGATTTTTGATCGAGATGTCCTGGGCTTCTTCGGCGCTTGAAGGAAATACTTATTCCCTGCCTGAGACCGAGGCGCTCATCAAATACGCGGAGGTCGCGGGCGGAAAGTCTGAAATCGAAGTCCAAATGATCTTGAACCACAAGCAGGCGATTGGCTGGGTCATCGACAACATTGCGACAGTGGAGATCGCTCCGGAGACGGTGATGAGACTGCACGCGATGCTCATGCGCACTCTGGTCAGGCAGAACAATCTCGGCGCGGTTCGACGCGACCCGGTTAACATCACGACCAGTTCATACGTTCCGTCGTCCGACCACACCGAGTTATCAATGGGGCTTTCGGAGCTCTGCTGGAAGGCGTCCACAGCGAAAGATCCGTTCGAGGCCTCCTTCGCTTTGCTTGCAGGCATCGCTTACCTGCAGCCCTTCATCGATGGCAACAAGAGGACCGGGCGACTGCTCAGCAACATCCCGCTACTGAAAGCAGGACTGCCTCCCATCTCCTTCATCGGAGTGGGTAGAGCCGCTTACGGGATCGGCATGACGACATGGTACGAACTGGCCGATACGAGCTACCTCGGTAAAGCGATAGCCGAAGGCTATGCAATCGCAGCGCCGTCCTACCTTGTGGCAACGACCACCAAGAAAGTGCCGCGCTCAGTGGAGATCAGGATGCGACGGCGCCTTGACGACGCCGTCGCGGAGTATCTCAGCCGGGCAGTCGACAGTCCCGATTTGATGCCAAGCGATTTCGCGAGAGACGCATTCAGGGACCTCGAGGGAGAAGACCTGGATGTCATAGTTCAGTCCTTCGTGGACATCATCGTCTCTATCAATGAGTTGAACTGCGTCGCATACGGTGTCGCGCCTGACCTTGTCGAGAAATATCACAGGGTGAAACCCGTCGGAGGCCCGCACACGTTGGACCGTAGGCCTCCTGCATAAATCGCAAGTGCAAACACTTGATATAACGATATATTTTTCAGCCAAAGCAATTTTGCATGAAAGATGCATAAATTGACGCCTTCCGATGAGTCCGCCGTCTCCGTCATCAATCCGAATGAGCAGATTACTCAAATTTCCTCCCCACCGCCTTGGAGCTTCTCAATCGCCGTGGAATGTCGATCGTCGCGGGCATAGGCGAGCGCCACCGCGGGGTCCAGAGAACCGTCATCAAGCGCCGGCAGGTCCCGTCATTCCTGGGGATCGTGAGCACTTTTTTGCGGGCGAGCAAATTCGGCGCGCAGCTTGCGCCGGGGGCCAGCAGCCTCCATGATCTCTTCGAGATCGGGCATGCCTTCGACGAGCTTGCAAATCGCCCCTGCAGCGGCCGGCCTAAGGCCTCTATGCCGAGCGAGCCGACCTGTTCAAGTCGCAAGCCAGACAAAAATGTGACGTAACGAACAGGCGGAATCGCGCATGAAAGCCGACATATTGAACTGAAACCCGCTTTTTTTGAGCTGGCACAACTTTTGCGCTTCGAACTGCAACGTCCACCCAGGAACGGAGCCGTTCATGTCTTTACCGACGATTTCGCTTGAGAGTTTGGTCAGCACTAAATCCTTCGACCAGTTGCTGACGATCGCGAAATCCGCCGGCTGCGCATCTTCATCCTGCGGCTCGTCCGCAAAACCGGACGAGATGGACTCCGCTGTCTGGGAGAAGATCAAGGAACATCCATGCTATTCCGAAGAGGCGCACCATTATTTCGCGCGCATGCATGTGGCGGTCGCGCCAGCCTGCAACATCCAGTGCAACTACTGCAATCGCAAATATGACTGTGCCAATGAAAGCCGACCCGGGGTCGTCTCGGAAAAGCTGACTCCAGACCAGGCGCGACGCAAGGTGATCGCGGTCGCCAACGAAGTGCCCCAGTTCTCGGTGCTCGGGATCGCCGGGCCGGGCGACGCCTGTTACGACTGGAAGAAGACAAAGGCAACTTTCGAACGCGTCGCCAGGGAAATCCGCGACATCAAGCTGTGCATCTCCACCAACGGTCTCGCGTTGCCGGATCATGTTGCCGAGCTTGCTGACATGAATGTCGATCATGTGACAATCACCATCAACATGGTCGACCCCGAAATCGGCGCAAAGATCTATCCTTGGATCTTTTACGACCATCGCCGCCACACCGGCATCGACGCTGCCAGGATCCTGCACGAGCGGCAGATGTTGGGCCTGGAGATGCTGACCGCGCGCGGCATCCTCACCAAGATCAATTCGGTGATGATCCCCGGCGTCAACGGCGAACACCTGATCGAGGTCAATAAATGGGTAAAGGAGCGCGGCGCGTTCCTGCACAATGTCATGCCACTGATTTCCGACCCGGCGCACGGTACGCATTTCGGGCTGACCGGGCAGCGCGGCCCAACGGCGTTGGAACTGAAGACGCTTCAGGATCGCCTTGAAGGTGGCGTCAAGCTGATGCGCCATTGCCGGCAGTGCCGGGCCGACGCTGTCGGCCTACTTGGCGAGGATCGTGGCCAGGAGTTCACCATCGACCAGATTTCGGACGACATCACCTACGACGCCAGCAAACGCAAGGCCTACCGGGAGGTGGTCGCGCGCGAGCGCGGCGATCACGTGGCAGCCAAAAACCAAGCGGTCGCGACGGTCAAGGCAACGGGTTCGGGCAAATCGCTCCACATCGCTGTGGCGACCAAGGGCGGCGGCCGGATCAACGAACATTTCGGCCATTCGAAGGAATTCCAGGTTTATGAGGCCTCTCAGAGGGGGATCAGCTTCATCGGGCATCGCAAGGTCGAGCAGTATTGCCTGGGCGGCCGAGGCGCGGACGCCACCCTCGAAGGCGTGATAGCTGCGCTCAAAGACATCGATATCGTGCTGTGCGCCAAGATCGGAGATTGCCCCAAGGATCAGCTCGCGGAAGCTGGAATCCGGGCAATGGATGTTTATGGCTACGACTACATCGAGACCGCTATCAGCGCGGTTTACGCCGCCGAGTTTGGGAGCGAACCACTGGCGGCGACGGCTTGAGCGTCTCGTCCCAACCGAATCAGGAGTTGAGAAATGGCCTTCAAGATCATCGCCTCGCAATGCACGCAATGCGGTGCCTGCGAGTTCGAATGTCCATCGAGTGCGATCAAATTCAAGGGCGAGACCTACGTGATCGATCCGGAGCAGTGCACCGAATGCAAGGAGGCCTTCGATACCCAGCAATGCGCCTCGGTATGCCCGGTGTCGGGGACCTGCATTCCCGCCTAACCTCCACTCGGGTTAGCGGCACGGTCGGGGTCGCTTCCGGAGCACGCCATGATCTCCTTTGTTAACGAACTGGAGCCGCAAGAAAGGAAGGAAGGGGATGGGCCTCGGACGCGAACAGGAGGTCGAGATCCGCAAGCCTCCACGATTTATGCCGGGCGAGCGGGTCCGTGCCACACGCCACATAAAGAATGACGGCACCTATCCCGGTAGGGAGATAGGCGCAAACCTCGTGCGGAAGGGCGATGAAGGCTATGTGCGCGACATCGGCACCTTTCTCCAGCAGTTCTACATCTATGCGGTCGAATGGTTCGATCGCGGCACCGTCGTTGGCATGCGCGCCCACGAATTGATCAGCCTCGACAAATCCGGGGATCCTTGTGCCGAAATCACTTGTGGTCACTAGAAAGGGAACAGGCCGATGAAGGTTATGATCCGCAAGACCGACGCCGGCCTATCGGCGTATGTGCCCAAGAAGGATCTCGAAGAGCCGATCATCGGCGTCGAGAATGAAGAGCTATGGGGAGGGTCAATAACGCTCAGGAACGGCTGGCGGCTCGTTCTGCCCGACCTTCCGCGAGATACACCTTTGCCGATCACCGTCGAGGCAAGAAAGATCTCCGACGAGGATTGATGCCGCAGGTCGGCAACCTGAGAGCGTCAACGGGAAACGAGCATGAATAGGATCCTGGCCTTGGGCCATCTCATGATCAACCGGGACAGTCATGCCGCCAAGCAGCTTGAACTGCTGAAAAAGGCTCTCTGCGCCGATGAGATCATCCCGTATCTGGGTCCCGACCTGCTTCGGCTTAGGTACGAGGAACCACCGGTACCGCATACGCCGCAAGCCGTTGCCGCAGCATTCAACGCGCGGGCGCCCGCTCCTTCGAAGATTCGCACCAATATGTGGTCGGTCGCCCAATTCATCGAGCAGCGCCGGCATCGGCGGACGCTCCAGGCCTGGATGGCTGAGATATTCGCAGGCCCGGTGGCGCCGACCGTTTTCCATGCCTGGCTCGCGACACTTCCCCTCTCGCTGATCGTCGATAGCTGGTACGACGGCGCCATGCGCGCGGCCCTCATAGACACCGGCCGCACTGATGTCGTCGAAATTCAAGGGGTCACGCGGGCGCACGCAATTGGCGACGTTTGGACGAAAACGTACGATTTGTCTGGAACGGAACTCCAACCAGACTCGGCGGCAACGACAGTCCTCTATACCCCGCACGGCAGCATCAAGCCGGCGGCAAACTTCCTTATCGCAGATTCGGATTACGTCGAAGCGCTAACCGAAATCGATATCCAGACTCCGATCCCTCGAGCCGTGAAGGAACGGCGCACCAAGCGCGGCTTCTTCTTCTTCGGCTGCCGGTTCGACGACCAGATGCTGCGCACCTACGCCAGACAAGTCATCAAGCGCTCAAGCGGCCCGCACTTCGCGGCTATCGATTCGGCAACGCTGACCAAGAACGAACGCCGCTTCCTTGCAGCAAACGCAATCACGGTCATAGACATGCCGGTAGGCGAAGCCGCGGCTCAACTGGTTGGAACAGACGTTTAGCAGATGATAACCAGCTTTGCATGTCCTGGGCATTTGACGGGGGAGTCGGGCGCCCCAAGGCCCCCCAAACCGCCCAATATCACTGGAATGCACCCCCGAACAGTAAGGCTATCCGCGGCGTGACGAAGCCCGGGAATTCGCTCGCGAATGGAGAAGCGGCCGGTCCGGTCCAGTGCTTGAGCACGATCGCCCGCATTACCCGGATGAATTTGCGGCACCCCTGGCAGGTCACCGTGGCTATTGGTTCGACACTCGTTGCGGCATCGCTCCAATTGCTCATCCCCGAGCTCCTCGGCCAGGCCATAGACCAGACCCAGACAGCCATCGGCGGGGGTGTCAGCGGAGCGGCAGCGCAAGAGGGGCTGCGGACCTCGGCGCTGCTGCTGCTTGCCATTTGCGTGCTGCGCGGCCTCTTCACGCTGGCTCAAAACTATTTTGCCGAAGCGGTCGGACATCACGTCGCGTATGAACTGCGGGTCGCTTTTTATGAGAAGATCCAGCGGCTCAGCTTTTCTTTTCACGACCAGGCGCATTCAGCCGATCTGATCACGATCGGCATGCTCGATCTGGAAGGCGTGCGTGTGTACTTCTCTGCCGCTCTGGTTCGCGCCGTGCTCCTCGTCATGTTGATCGGGGTCGGCGCCCACATGCTGATCTCCATCAACCTGGTTCTTGGTCTCCTCGCGCTGTGCTTTGTGCCCTTCGTCGGATGGCGCTCATCAATCACACAGATCAAGCTGCGCGCCACCTGGCTTGACCTGCAGGAGCGGCTTTGCGACCTCAGCCGTGTAATGGAAGAAAATCTCACCGGCGTCCGGGTTGTCCGCGCGTTTTCAGCGCAGGCCTACGAGATGCTGAAGTTCGACCGCGCATCGAAGAGTGCGCTTGGCCTCATGCACAAACGGGCCGAGATTTACGTGCGCAATATTTCCGCAATGAATTTCTCGTTCTCTTTCGCCATGGGGTTGGTTCTGTGGGTCGGCGGGAACAAAGTCATCGCAGGCGAAATCAGCGTCGGAAAACTTGCCACGTTCCTTACCTTTATGACCATCCTCCAGATGCCGGTTCGCCAGATAGGTTTGATTGTCGATGGCTTTGCCCGAGCCTCGACATGCGGCTCGCGCCTGTTCGGGTTACTCGACCTGGATATCGCGCTCAAGGACGCAGCAGACGCCAAACCGCTCGAAATCAGCGAGGGCACCTTGCGGTTCGAGGATGTTTCATTCGCCTATCCGGACGCCGAGAACCGCCCAATTCTGAAGAATATTAGTTTTGAAGCCCGCAAGAGCGAAACCATTGCAATTGTCGGCCCGCCCGGCTCGGGCAAGTCGACGATTGCTCATCTGATCCCTCGTTTTTACGACGTCGCCAGCGGCGTCATCACGCTTGACGGTCAGGATATCCGCGAGGTCACCCTGGCGACGCTTCGCAGAGCCGTCGCGGTCGTGCAGCAGGATGCATTCATCTTCACCACGACGATCGAAAACAACATCGCCTATGGCGATCCCTGGGCCAACGCGCAGCGGATCGAGCGCGCGAGCGAGTCGGCTCAGCTTCATGACTACATTCTCCGGTTGCCGGCCGGTTACAAAACGGTGGTGCGTGAACGCGGCATATCCCTGTCGGGCGGCCAGCGTCAGCGCCTGGCGATAGCTCGCACGATGATGCTGCGCCCGTCGGTCATCATATTCGACGACTCGACTGCCGCGATCGATGCCGCCACAGAACAGCGCATTCGCTCCGCGATGCGGTACTTTGCCAAGGACCGCGTGACCATCATCATCGGCCACCGGCTGAGTTCGCTCATGGATGCCGACGTAATTCTGTTTATCGAGAACGGCGAGATTGTCGAGCGTGGCACTCATGAGGACCTTCTGGCGAAGGGCGGACGCTACAAGGCCCTCTACGATCTCCAAGCGCGCGCTTTTGATGACATGCTGCCCAACCAAGAGGGGGTGAGCTGATGCTCCAGGGTAGCGAAGTCGAGACGCAGCGCGACGATGCCCACGAAGACCGGCGTCCGCCCCATGCGGTCGTCGGTTCGCATCGCATCGAAGAGGAGATGTTCGGGCAGGCGTTTGACAAGAATATTGTCCGACGCATTTGGGGGTTCGTGCGGCCCTACCGCACCAACTTGATAGTCTCGGTTGCCGCGATGTTGATCCTCACCGGCACGCAGCTTCTCGTCCCGCTGATCATCCGCTTTGCTATCGACCATGGCATGCAGCCGGGAAGTGGCGATCGTTCGGCCCTGCTCGGAGCCGCCTGCGCCTTCCTTTTCACCATTTCGGTCAATTTCGGCGCCAGCTGCACGCAAGAGATCATGGTCTACAAAATGGCGGAGAAAGTTCTGTTCGATATTCGGCGGGCCACGTTCGGCCATCTGCAGGACGTGGCGCTTTCCTTTATGGACAAGACAGAGGTGGGACGGCTGATGTCGCGTCTGCAGGGTGACGTCAATTCCATGCAGGAATTCCTCGAAACCTCGGTGTTTTGCCTGGGCGACATCATTCTTGTCTTTGGCATCGTCTTCGTCATGCTGTGGCTCGATGTTCGCTTGGGGATCCTTACGTTCTCACTGGTGCCTGTTCTCCTCATCGTGCGCATCTTCTGGCTGCCGCGCGCCCGCGGCGCCTTCATGGCTGCCAATGGGGCCAATTCGGTTTCCAATGGCGCGCTAGCCGAAGCCATTCATGGCGTAAGGGCAGTGCAGTCCATGGACCGGCAGCAGGTCAATTTGATGCTTTATGACGACAAAGCCCGTGCCAATCTCAAGATACATCTGACCGCCGCCAAATACGCCCAGATAATGGTGCCGATCGTCGATAGCCTAACGGGCGTTGCCATGGCTGTCGTCATCGTCGTCGGCGGCTCAATGGTCATGAGTGATCGCATCGATGTGGGTGTGATGGTCGCGTTCCTCTTCTACATCCAGCGCTTCTTCGATCCGATCCGCTCCCTCACCTTGCAATATTCGATCATGCAAAGGGCGATGGCGTCGGGAAAGCGACTGACCGACGTTCTTGATGTCAAGATTGAGGTCCAGGACAAACCGAATGCTACGGTGCTTTCGCCCGAGATGGACGGCTCGATCGAGTTCAGGAACGTTACTTTCGGATATGATCCCAAGCATCCGGTATTGAAGAACGTGTCGTTTCGGGTCAATCCCGGCGAAACCGTCGCCCTGGTGGGGCCGACCGGTTCAGGTAAATCCAGTGCAATGGCCCTCGTCCACCGCTTTTATGATGTCCAGGAGGGCCAGGTGCTGGTCGGCGGGTATGATGTGCGCGATCTCACCCAGAAATCACTTGGCCGTCAGATCGCCATGGTGCTCCAGGAGCCGTTCCTTTTTACCGGCACGATTTTCGAGAACATCCGCTACCACAAGGCTGAAGCCACGCGGGAAGAGGTTATCGAGGCCGCTATGGCGGTCGGCGCGCACAGCTTCATTGTGCGCCTTCCTGGTGGATACGATGCCGATCTACGTGAAGGCGGCGGCAATCTCTCGCTGGGCCAGCGCCAGCTTATCAGCTTTGCCCGTGCGCTTGTCGCAAACACCAAGATTCTGGTACTCGACGAAGCAACCGCCAATATCGATAGCTATACGGAAATGCTGATTCAGAAGGCTATGGTCAGGCTCCTCGAAGGCCGCACTGGCCTCGTCATCGCCCATCGCCTTGCCACAGTCCGAGGCGCCGACCGTCTTATCGTTCTTCAGAATGGCAAAGTCGCCGAATCCGGAAAGCACGATCAGTTGATCGAAATGGGCGGTCTCTATTCCAAACTCTACAGGCTCAACCACGCCTCGTTCGACGACACGCCCGATGAGCAACTCGACACCTCCGAAGCAGCGGGCTACAGATCTGAGGCGCGAAGTTCTGAGGAGCCAGCACATTGGTGCAAGCGCTTTGCCGAACGGTGATACCCGACGCATTGCCGGCCTTGCACAAGCAGATCGAGCGCCTGTGCGATGTCGAGATCGCCACCACCCATGACGGGCATTTGATTTTCACGAAAAAGGTTCGCGACGGGTCCGTGACTTCTTGTCCAAGCCTCGCGGCGTCTCAGAAAAGCACGCGTCATAGACTTGCTGAAGCCCGACGAGGATCGCTTATTCATTGGTGTAGCATAGATCGCCGAAATCTGACCGGGCGTTAGCCTCATGGACGAAGACGAGAAACGCTACGCGCTTGGCGCATAGCTGGCCCAAGATCTGCTCCATCGTTTTGAGCAAACGGGGCTTCCGGCGCCGCCTTATCTTGAGCCAAGTTATTGGTTTGCGGTTTCGCTCAAGTCCTGTCGAAATGAGGCCGGAGCGGCATATCGTCATGTACGCTCACGGTTTGCCGTTCGATCTTGTGGTGAATTCTGGGCGGGCAGTCGCCACAGTGCAGGGCTTCAAGGCGCGCAACGATTTCGGCGTCATCTTGGGTCTGCCTGTTGTTGTGGCGAACATACTCGACCCAAGTTGGCACATGATAACATTCGGTCCACAGTTCGGGCTTTTCCAGGTCACGCAGCAGCGCCCATTGCCTGGCGCCATCTCGCAGTCGGGCTTTTCGCCATGATGCCATCACGTTGAGAAATTCTGGAACGTCTTTCTGGTGAATACGATAATCGACCATTATCATGATCGGACCGCTTCGTGGTCGAAGGTCAAGCTGCAGGGTTGGTTCGCAGAAGGTGTTGGTCGGATCAAGTTTGAGCGTTTCAAGATCCGGAAGACGCAAAATAACGCCGAGCAGTCCGCCAAATACAAGAACCAGGCTTGCGACGACCAAGGCTCCCGAAACGCCTTGCAGATCCGCTAACTGGCCCCAGAGCCAGCTTCCCGCTGCCATGCCGCCATATGCGGCCGTCTGATAGAGAGAGAGGGCTCGTCCCACCACCCACCGAGGCGCCGAAAGCTGAACGGTGACGTTAAACAGCGAGAATGACTGGATCCATGCCGCACCGGCTGGCATGACGAGGAGGCAGCTCAGCCAAACGTGCTCGCTCCACGACAGAAGCAAGCAGCTGATCGCCAGTGTAAAGAACGCACCGCGAACGACCCATTCGTTGGAGAGAATTTCGCGGGCGCGTCCGATGAGGAGCGCGCCACAGATCGCTCCCAGACCGAAAAAGCCAAGCATCACTCCGTAGGTGACCGCAGTGCCCTTAACCTGTTCGCGAACAACCAACGGCAGGAGAGCCAGAATGACGACCGCGGTGAGGCCGAAAATGAAGCTCCGGCACATCAGTTTGAGAAGGTTTGGCGACATAAGCACATAGCGGAATCCTGCCGCCATCGCGCTTCCGAAAGCCTCCCGCGGCAGCGCTCGTCGCGCCGGTACAGTTTTCCAGCGTAACAGGGCGGCGATCAAGGCGACATAGCAAAACACATTGAAGAGAAACGCGAACGCTGCCCCGGCGGTCGCCACGATTATGCCGCCAATCGCCGGTCCGATGCTGCGCATGAGGTTGTAGCTCATGCCGTTGAGCGCAACTGCGCTTGGGAGGTCTTCGCGAGGCAGGATGTCTCCCATCGAGGCTTGCCACGACGGATCGTGCAATGCCCAACCACAGCCAATCAGGAATGTGAGACCCAGAAGGGTCCAGGGTGTGATTTCCCCGGCGTAGGTCAAGAGCGCCAGGGACGCTGATAGGCAAACCATCAGCAGTTGCGCCATTAGCATGATCCGGCGACGGTCAAAGTTATCCGCGAGCGCTCCGGATGCGAGCGAGAAGATCATGTAGGGCAAGGTGGTCGATGCCTGTACGAGCGCCACCATTCCATGGGAGCTGGCAATACTCGTCATCAGCCACGCAGCCGCCACACCTTCAACTAGCGTCCCAAGATTCGAAACAAGAGCCGCCGACCACAGAGAACGGAATGTCTTGTGCTGAAACGGTACGAGTGGAGATGTTGTCTTCACCATTGTGGAAAGCTTCGGAATCGGCCGCGAGGCTGGATCTCTTCACCTCACTCAACCACGGCCTCGCGGCTCAAGCCAAGCTGCCACAGCGAGCGCGCCTGCTAACCCAGGCAGATAGTTGTGGGCAGACGCTAAACCGCTGGCGAGGTCCGGCGTTATCATCTGCTGGCGAGTTCTTCATGCACGCTGAACACGAGATGCAGCAGTTTTCAATTTCAAGAAGTGTTCCCGAGGCACCGGAGAGGGCAGCGCTGAATGGCTGGGAAACGGATCGCCCGACGGCAAGATGCGACATTTGATCCGATACTGCACCTTTCGGACGCTCAAGGGTTTCCGACCCGAATGCACCACTCCGCAGCGTTGCAGGCATTTCTCCTCGCGCGAACGCCTGCGCTCGGCCCGCTTGCGAACACTGGCGTGACCGGTGTCACTTGCTCGTCGAGGGACTTTTACGATAAAGCTCCGCGCGAACCAGGAAGCGCCAGGAGTTACGAGCGGCGACTTCATTCCATTATTCGTTTCTCATCAGGAAGGAACTATGAGGCGGCAAACGCGACCATTCACCGTGGAAGTCAAACAGAAGCGCCGTTACCAAAAAACCGCCCGTTCCATCTGGGGCGATTTCGACATCGCCGCGGCGATGGGCGAAACTTCAGAGGAACTCCAGAAGATTCAACCGTCAAATCGTCAGCTTATTGACTCTACGGTAGTGGCCATTGATGCTGAACCTTTGCACAAACCGCAAATGGAGAATTTCATGGCAAATCGCCTGGAAACCGAAACAGCAGTAATTCCTACCGAACAGGCAGCCGAAGCGGAGACGTCAAAATCGAGGGCGAGAACACCGCGGTCGAGAAAGCCAAAGGCTGAGCCGAGCGCGCCTGGCCGCAAGAACGGCGCCAAGCCGACATCCGCGACCACTGAAGCACCGCCATCGGCACGGACAGGCCGCAAGGTCTACTCCGTAAGGGAGCGCGCCCTGAAGCTCGCTCAGATCGAGACGTCGATCGGCGGCGGCACCACTCTCAAGAGCGCGGTGAAGCATGCCGGCATCTCGGAACAGACATATTATCTTTGGAAGAAAGCGGCGAAGCCTGCAGCGGACAGCGACGAGCTGAAGGATCTCGTCGCGCTCGAGGAAGAAAACAAGCGGCTGAAGAGCCTGCTTGCGGATCGTCTGCGCAAGGAAAATGCGGAACTGAAGAAAAGGCTTGGGCTGGATTAATCCAGCCCTGAGCTTGCGGCTTCCATATCGGCGCGCTGCCAGGCGATGTCGTGCTGTCTTTCGCTTCGTTGCGGTGAACGACCGGTTTGGGCGACTGGGTTCACCGTTCATCGGCGGCCGCCAGAACGAAACGACATTGTCGACGTGGCCAATTTTTGCGGCAGTAGATTGGTGATCGATCCAGTTCCTCCCGAGGATGAATTGCCGCCTTTTCCTCTTGAAGCGTCATCAGGCTGACAACACATTCTGCAATGGTCGGCGGGTTCGATGAGGCTCGCCTCGCAAGTCGGCTGTTCAAAGATCGGGAGGAAACGAAATGAAGGCGCTGGCCTTCGGCAGTCCTATTTTCGTGAAGCGTGCCGCCTATGTCGTGCAAGAGATTGCGAACCTCGAGGACGCCATCGATTTTCTCGATGAATGGCCCGAAGATCGCAGGGACCTGATCCACGAGACTGCCCTTAAAGCATGTTGTGACGCTTATGATGGGAACAAGCCCTTAAGCGCAGCCCGCGCTGCCTTTTACGGCTTTGCGAAACGGGCCGCCATATTGGAAGATCCAACCTCGGCGATGCAGTGGATTGGCGCCTGCAAGACGGGCGGTGGCAAACGGTCTGTGTGAACAGCGACGTTGAGCGAGGGGGCTGTAACGTGGGGCAATGTGGTCCCGTGCAGTATCGCGTCCCCGAAAACCAGTTCTAATCATCGTCCGGAAACGGCGTCCGACCTAGGCAGGCATAGCGATGGAATCCCACGTCGGCCACGCGCCGCAAGGCTATGGTCGGGCAGCGGGCTAGTTGCTGGTAGATGCCGCGGGCGACTCCTTCGAGCCGCCCTACGCCACGGGTTCATGGTCAGTCAAATCGGGTCATGATTTCAGAATGAATCGTCACTGCAGTGTATAGAGACGCTTCCAATGGCAAATCCCCAAACGCGAGCTGGCAAAGAAGATAGTTGGCCCCAGCAACTTCCAACTGACCAAGAAGAGCGTCCCGCACAAAAGCTGCCGTTCCCGCTATGCACAGTTCACTTTCAATCGCCGCTTCGAAGGTCAGCGGCAGGTTTGGTGGAGTCGGAATGCCATTGAGGTCGTAAAGAAACTTGAAGCTCTTGAGCCATGTTTCATAAGCGGGTGCCGCGATCGAATAGGCATGCGTGTCAGAACGCCCAATCACGATCATGCGCAGCAATCCTAGCAACGGCGGATTACCTTTGGCAGTGGTTTCCTCCCGCTTAGCGCGGAAGGCGTCGGTAACTTTGCGGACGGAGGAGCTATGTCCCACGCACGCGAGATTTGCGCCATTCGCGGCGGCCCAACCTGCCGACTCGGCTCGATTGGTGGCGACCCATGTCGGAGGACGCGGGCGCTGACGGGGTCTCAGCGTCAAGGGAACGCTATTCAGCTCAAAGTGGCGGCCTCGATAAGATAACTTCCCG
The DNA here is from genome assembly GCF_040545255.1 of Mesorhizobium shonense. NCBI lineage: Bacteria > Pseudomonadati > Pseudomonadota > Alphaproteobacteria > Hyphomicrobiales > Phyllobacteriaceae > Mesorhizobium > Mesorhizobium shonense. The sequence goes on along the minus strand of NZ_JBEPLM010000018.1, from coordinate 17,385 downwards.
CCTTTCATGGCGGCGATTACGATTTCGCTGGCTTCCAAATAACGGCCTGGCACTGCGTCCGCGCCAATCCCAAAATAACCCAATTCGGCTGCGAGTGAGCCTCGCCCTATGCCGAGCTCCACCCTACCACCGCTCAACTGGTCGAGCATACAGATCTCTTCGAACGCCCGAAGCGGATGGTAAAGGGTAAGGAGCATCACCAGCGGACCCATACGCAGTTGGCGGGTGCGCTGTGCGACGCTCGATAAGAAGAGATTTGGCGACGCACCTCTCCCATGGGGGGTGCAGTGGTGCTCTGCGAGATGATATGCATAAAAGCCGAGGTGATCGCAGGCCTCCGCCAGCTTGAGGCGATCGGCGTATTGTAGGCCGATGTCGCGACCGTCCTCATCCAAGTGATCGAAGATTCCGAAGGTCGGCTTCGAAGGCAAGACGTTGTTCACTCTATTGTCTCCGGAGTTTTGACGCAGAAGGCCCTTGCTTCGAACGGGGCTCGAAGCGATCAGAGCAACGATATATTTCTGCGAAGCAACCGCTTTCCGCGGGATATAAAAATGATTTTTACAGGCGGCTGGATTCTAGTTACTTCTTCGGCTTTCCTAGTATTTCAGAAGCCTCAGACAACAGTATGTCCATTTGTTCTCTTGTGCCTATGCTTACTCTTATATGTTTTTTCAAAAATGACTCTGAAAACGCGGCGACCAGTACTTTACGCCGCTTCATCGCTTTTTGCCACCACCTACCGTCTTGTCCTGCCGGAACGCGGGCTAGCAAGAAATTTGCATGCGAAGGCGTTACGGAAAATCCCAGTTGCGAGAGCGCGAAGGACACGCGCTCCCGTTCCTGCTTGATGTGTCTGTGGTTCTCTTCATAGGCGTCGCGATGGGCAAGGATGCTGACGCCAACCGCTTGGCCGATCACGTTCATGTTGAAAACATTTTGGATGTTGCGCAACCTTCCAATGATTTCGGGATGACCAAATCCAAAGCCGATACGGATACCGGCGGCGGCGTAGCTTTTTGAAAATGTCCGTAGGACCAGAATATTGGGATAATGATCGATAAGGCGCAGGCCATTATCCGGGGCGAAGTCGACATAGGCCTCATCCAGAACAATCAGGCGATCCGACTGCGCCGCGAGGCGTTCGATCTCGGCCACCGAAACGAATGTTCCAGTTGGATTGTTCGGATTAGCTAGAAGAATGAACTTGGCGCCTTCTGCGGGACCAGAGAGCAATTCTTCTACCGGCAGGACACCAGATTGACCGCATTCGATTTCAAGAAATTGAGCCCCCTGCAACATGGCGAGTTTGCGGTTGAACGAAAAGCCTGGCGATAGCATCGCCACCCTGTCGCCAGGGGCGAGGAAGGCTCTGTAGATGAGTCCCAGCAGTTCGGAGGATCCGTTTCCGGCAATCACTTGATCCTTGGTGAGGCCGTAGGCATCAGCCGCCGCTTCTCTCAAGCCGATGTTGTCGTGTTCTGGATATAGATACTGCTGCTCAAGGGCGGCAATTGCACTTTGCATTACGACTTCCGGCATCGGAAATGGATTCTCGTTCGTATTCAACCGGACGCAGCTATCGTCCAGCGAATGGCGATCGGAAGGCAAAGGCTTTAGTTCCCTTGGCACCTGCGAAAACGACGAAAGCACGCTTTTTAGTTTTGTTCCTGACATATCCTCTCCAGTTGACATGAGGGTTTAATCATCCACCCTCAACTTGCTCATGTTTAGCTCCCCGCCAATTTCGCTACATCTGATGTATAAGTTAGAATATCATCCTTTATCTGAGGTTTTTTCAAACTCAGATTGGCTCTATTCTAAGAAAAGTTATTGTTTCTATTGCTAACAACATTGGATCATCGGGCTTCATCTGCCGCCGCGTGATGGTTTTAAAGGGGGCAATATGATACCGTCTATTTCTAAGGCTATGCTTCGCTTATGCATGCCTCGCCGTTTGTTCATCGATATATTGGAGGCTGGTGCGAACAGGCGTTGATCTGGGCCAGATTGCTTTTCGCCACGGCTAATGAGGCGCCACAGTATTTCTACCGCTGGCGTCAATAGTCTGCCAGGACCTTCCGATCCTCGTACTGGATTTCTCGGGGTCGACTCGTTTCAATCTCTATGGCCGACACGGTGCCGGTGAACAGCGCTCCAGGCAAAAACCCGGCGCATATTGATGAACGTTGTTTGCTCAAGCGCGATTGGGCTGCTGTCGGCGCGTTTGTTTTCATCAATCCGCGAGTCCTCGCTTGGTGTCTGCGGCTCGCCCGTGCTGTGGTGGTGAGCGATCCGGCGAAGGGACGAGTCGCAACGAGGCGGCCTCACTTGGCGGCTGCGGGACGGGTGGCTGGCCGGCCAATGTCTCGGCAAGATGATGCCCTGCAAACGCGGCTTCCAACCGTGCCTGATCCAATTCGCCTTCCCAACGGGCGACCACGAGCGTTGCTACGGCATTGCCGATGATGTTCGTAAGGGCCCGGCACTCGGACATGAAACGGTCGATACCGAGGATCAATGCCATGCCAGCCACCGGAACGGATGGCACCGCAGAAAGAGTAGCGGCCAGTGTGACGAATCCGGCGCCGGTGACCCCCGCCGCCCCCTTAGAGGAAAGCATAGCAACGAGTAGCAATAGGATCTGATCGCCGATCGAGAGATCCGTATTCGTCGCCTGGGCGATAAAGAGGGCCGCGAGCGTCATATAGATGTTGGTGCCGTCCAGATTGAAGGAATATCCCGTCGGAATGACCAGGCCCACGACTGAACGCTTGGCGCCAGCCTTCTCCATCTTCTCCATGAGAGTGGGCAGCGCGGCCTCCGAGGAGGACGTTCCAAGAACCAATAGCAACTCTTCCTTGATGTACCGGATGAGAGAAACGATCGAGAAGCCATTGAAACGGCAGACCGCGCCGAGAACGATAAACACGAAGAGAAAGGCCGTGAGGTAGAACGTCCCGACCAGCATTGCGAGATTGACGACGGAGCCGATGCCGTACCTGCCGATTGTGAAGGCCATGGCGCCGAACGCGCCGATCGGGGCAGCCTTCATCAGGATGCCAACGAGTGCAAAGATCGGCACGGTGAGCGCCTGGAGCAAGGAAGTGATCGGCTTGCCCATCTCTCCAACCATCGCAAGCGCAATGCCAAACAGGACCGAGAAGAAAAGGACCTGAAGGATGTCGCCGTCTGCAAAGGCGGCCACAATCGTGGTCGGAATGATGTTCATCAGAAAGCCCGTCACGGACTGCTCGTGGGCCTTTGCGGCATAGGGATTGACGGCTTGGATATCGAGCGAGGCCGGATCAATGTTGAGGCCGGCGCCTGGTTGAACGACGTTGGACACGATGAGGCCGACGATCAGTGCCAGCGTCGAGAAGGTGAGGAAATAGACCATCGCCTTGCTGGCTACCCGGCCGACCTTTTGAAGGCTGTGCATGCCCGCGATGCCGGTCGCGACGGTCAAAAAGATCACCGGTGCGATGATCATCTTGACGAGCTTGATGAAGGCGTCACCAAGCGGCTTCATGTTTTCGCCGATTTCGGGGTTGAAATGACCGAGCGCGACGCCCAGGGCGATGGCGGCAATCACCTGCACATAAAGCCGTGCGTAGAAAGGCTTGCGAGGCGCGACATTTGCGTTGGGGCCTTTTGGGGTCAACATAAATCTCTCTCCCAGACCGGATCTCGGCACTGCCTCTCTCCCCGGGTTATTCCCGACCGCTGCGCTCCGGTCGAACGCTGCTGCGCTGTTCCTCGCAAGGCATATGCCAAACGGATGGGCCGAGCGGATCGCGCAATTTCGGATGTTTTCAGGGAGGTTGCGCCACGCACGTGTGTGAATTTCCGCACTCGGTGGTTCCCTTTGGCGAAATCCGGCACTAAGGTCGAGTCTGGAGAACGCGGTAGTAAACGACGGCATCAGCGAGGGTGGCTTGCATAAGGCCCCGTTCAACTTCCCTGGCAGATTGGGCGCCGGCAGATTTCTCTGGCTTGCGGTTTTGTTTGCCCTTCTTGGTCCCGGGCTCGGTTTTTTTGTTTTTGCAGCCGGCCGTATTGCCGGCAACAAAGCTGAGTCAGACCTACGCGATCGTGCTCTTGCCGCGCGCCCACTTGCAGCCGACACTTTGAAAGGAGATGTCGAGAAGCAGCGATTGATTCCGCGCGTCTTGGCTCGTGATGGTGCGATCCAGGAGATGCTTCGCAGTCCGGGCACCGGTGGGGAAGCTGCGCTGGATGAAAAGCTTCGAGCCATCGCGCGCGACGCCGCCTCTTCAGTCATCTACGTCATCAACAGTGAGGGAACGACGGTTGCTGCGAGCAATGCTGGCGAGCCCACCAGTTTTGTCGGCCGCGATTACCGTTTCCGTCACTACTTCGTTGAAGCGATGGCGAGCGGCATGGCCACGCAATACGCACTTGGTACCGTTAGCAAGCGCCCCGGCCTCTTCTTGTCGAGCCGGATCGATGGACCGGAGGGGCCACTCGGTGTCGTCGTGGTGAAGGTCGAGCTCGACCGTGTGGAGTCGAGCTGGCGCGAGAGCGGTTTCGTGGTCTTCACGAGCGACGAGCGCGGCGTCGTCCTTTCGACCAGCGTGCCTCAATGGCGTTTTGGCGCTCTCTCCCCGCTTTCCAAAAAAGAGGCAAAAATCGCCCGCGATCATCTGCAGCTGCCTGGCGCGGCGTTTGAGCCCGTTCCGCTTTCGCACCGCGGCGGCAGCCTGGTCACCGCAAGTACCGCAGACAAGGCAGCCGGCTTTGTCACGGTTTCGCAGGATCTCGGCAAAGTGGTCCCAGGTTGGCGGCTGTCACTGCTCATTCCTGCCGATGCAGAGATTTCCGCGGCGATGATGACAGCCCGCGCGATAGCACTGCTTGCCCTCGTGCTCGTGGCATTTGCGGTTTCCGTTATTGTTCGACGGCGCCGGGCGATCCGACAACGGCAGGACGCGCTTGCGCACATGAACGCGGAACTGGAACATCGCGTCAACTTGCGTACGGCAGAGCTCCGCCGCTCGAACGAAGCGCTCGCAGCTCAGATAGCCGAGCGCGAGAATGCCGAGGCAAGGGTGCGCCGGTTATGTGAAGAACTCTCTCAGGCGAATCGCCTCTCAATTCTTGGACAGATCGCAGCCGGAGTTGCTCACGAGATTAACCAGCCGGTCACAGCAATTCGCACCTATGCCGAAAATGCTTCACGTCTTCTCCAAGGCGACAGGCCGAAAGAAACCGCCAGGAATTTGAAATCGATCATCGCTATTACGGGACGTATCGGGGCGATCACCGAAACGCTGCGGTCGTTCTCACGCCGCGCAACGGGTTCCGTGGAGCCAATATCGGCGGAGGAGGCGATCGACGGGGCGCTTTCGCTCCTTTCGGGCCGCATCCGCGAATCTGGCGTGACGATCGAACGGCAACGGACAGATCCGTCTCCGACGGTGATGGCAAGTTGCGTTCGGCTCGAGCAAATCCTGGTCAATCTCTTGCAGAATTCGCTCGATGCCCTGAAGGGCCTGCCGGAGCCGCGGATCGAGATAGCACTTGCCCAGAACAAGGAAACAGTCACCATTTCGGTTCGAGACAACGGTGCCGGCCTCGCCCCTGAAATTCGCAAGAGCCTCTTCATTCCATTTACCACAAGCAAGGAAAAGGGGCTCGGCCTTGGCCTGCTTATTTCAGAGGAAATCGCCCGCGAGCTCGGCGGCTCGTTGCGACTCGATGCCAGCGACGAGAGGGGGACTTCCTTCACCATCGAATTGAGGCGTGCCGAATGAGTGGCGAAAAAGGGCCTGTCATCTTCGTTGACGATGACGATGATCTGCTGCCCGCTGCAGGGCAGATGCTGGAACTTGCCGGCTTTAGCCCTATCGTCGTCAATTCCGCCGAGGCCGCACTCGCCAGAATCGACGAGAACTTCAATGGTCCCGTCGTCAGCGACATCCGCATGCCCAGAATGAACGGGCTTCAGCTCTTTGACCGGGTGAAAGCAATCGATCCGGACATTCCTTTTGTCCTTATCACTGGGCATGGCGACGTCGAACTCGCCGTTGCGGCCATCAAGGACGGCGCTTACGATTTCATCTCCAAGCCATATGACACCGAACGGCTTTTGGTGACGCTGAATCGCGCTTCCGAAAACCGGCACCTGGTCCTGGAAAACAGGCGCCTCAGGGATGCGGTCGTCCGATCCGCGGGCGATATGCCTCTCCTAGGGAACGCGCCGAGTATGACATGGCTGCGAGAAACGATTCGACAGATCGCCGATACGGATGTGGACGTCCTTGTGGAGGGTGAAACCGGCACGGGTAAGGAGGTGGTCGCGGATCTGCTTCACCGCTGGAGCAGACGAAGTACCAAGCCGTTCGTGGCCTTGAACTGCGGGGCGCTGCCCGAAAGTGTCATCGAAAGCGAACTTTTCGGCCACGAAGCAGGCGCGTTTACCGGTGCGCACAGGCGCAGGATCGGTCGCCTCGAATACGCGAATGGCGGCACGCTATTCCTCGACGAAATTGAGTCGATGCCGCCTGCACTCCAGATAAAACTCCTAAGGGTACTCGAGACCCGCCAGGTCACGCCACTCGGAACCAACGAAATCCGCAGCATCAATGTTCGTGTCGTAGCTGCGACAAAGGTCGATCTGAGCGATCCGGCCGCCCGCGGTGACTTCAGGGAAGATCTATATTTTCGTCTGAACGTCGTGACGGTCAATATTCCGCCTCTTCGCGAGCGGCGCGAGGACATCCCGATCCTCTTTGCGCATTTCCTGGAACGAGCGTGCAAACGCTTCGGCAAGCCAGTGTGGGAGATAACCGCGGCCGTGCGTAATCATCTCATGGGCCATGATTGGCCCGGCAATGTCCGCGAACTTGCGCATTTCGCGGATCGGGTTGCATTGGGACTTGAAGGGGCGCCGAATTCGCTCCCTGGAAAAATAGGCGCTGAATTAAATCTCTCTCTTTCCGAAAAGGTTAGTCTTTATGAGGCGACCGTTATCCGCAACGCATTGCGGGAATGCGATGGCGACGTGAGGAGGACGACCGGGTTTCTGCAGGTGCCCCGCAAAACCTTCTACGACAAGCTGAAACGCTATGGAATAATTCCGGGCGTGTATCGAAGCAGCCGCGATTGTTCGAAATCTTCTTGAACTCGCCCGTCGCCGAAAGGCTGCTATGGGCATATGGGCGCCGGGAAAGTGAAGCTGCTTGCGCCCAACAATACACTTCACCGGTGCGGATACGTCAGGGCCGCGCTCTGGCGGTGTGCGGATCGTCTCGTGAGAGGGGGGCGCCTGATGATCGGGCAGTTTGGGATCAATCCTTTTTGGCTCCGAGACCGGAAAGACCTCGTGCCGCATATCTGTTCTTTCGGTCGATGCGTGATCAGCAGTTGCGTCGAACTGCCAACGAGCACGCATCATAATCGCCGAACCCGGCGAAGAAGGGATCTACTGCGACATCGCCGGCATCAACGCAGACAGACTGACACATTCTGTCAAATTCCGTGAGCCGTGCTCTATGTTCCCCATGACTTCCTGTTTAGACTCGAATCATGACCAAACGCCCCACAATTGTAGATCTCGCCCGCGAAGCCGGGGTTAGCGTAGCGACCGTCGATCGGGTTTTGAACGGCCGTCGACTTGTGAGGGAACAGACCGCACGACGGGTCTGCGAGGCGGCTCGCGCCATCGGCTACAACGCAGCTGGTCTGATGCAGCAGCGCGCGCAGCGGATTTTGCCGGAGTACCGATTAGGCTTTATTCTCAGAATGCCGGCCGAGCATTTCTATCAGGATTTCGCGCGAGAGATCAAAGCTGCTGTCAGCGCGGCACAGTCCTTCCGGGGCGTTCCAGTCGTTGAATTCGCGCCATCGCATAGGCCTGGCGATCTGGTCGAGCTGCTCGAGGACATGGGTGAACGCTGCCACGCGGTCGCGATGATGGCACCGGATCATCCAACAGTCACGGCAGCTGTCGAAGAACTCAAATCGAACGGAACCCCGGTTTTTTCGCTGCTTTCCGATTTTGCCGCCGGCGTGCGCGAGGGCTATCTGGGCCTCAACAACCGCAAGGTTGGACGTACGGCTGCCTGGATGTTTTCCAAGGTTGCAAAAAGGCCGGGCAAGGTGGCGGTCTTGGTCGTCAGCCATCGTTTTCAGGGTCCCGAATTGCGAGAAACCGGCTTTCGCTCATACTTTCGTGAGAAAGCGCCGATGTTCGAGGTGCTGGACACGCGCGTGAACCTCGATACGCGGCAAACCACCTACGAGGCCACTCGCGATGTCATACAACGCGAATCCGAACTTGTCGGCTTGTATGTCGCCGGCGGCGGCACGGAGGGCGCCATCGCTGCGCTCCGGGAAGAGGGTGATGGTCGGGATCTCCTCGCGATCGTCAACGAGATCACGCCAGAGTCGCGGGCAGCACTCGCGGACGACATCATTACGATGGCGGTTGCCACGCCCCTGCGCCTGCTTTGCCAGGAGTTGATGACGCTGATGACCAGGGCAATCGAGACAGGCACCGCAGAGACGCCATGGCAGACGTTTTTGCCGTTTGAGATTTATCTGCCGGAAAACATTTGAGGCGAGATTCGCTCTCTTTGAGCGGTTCGCTCACGACAGAGCATAACAAATTCCACCATATCTTATCACCGGAAAACGTTCATCAGACTCTGTTCCCGTGTTCTTCTCGACGGATCTCGAACATGGCCTCTGCGAGATGAAACTGGAGAGCCGCATAACTGCGCTACCAGACGCCATCATCAGGCTGATGTGAGGAGCTGACCCACAAAGACGCCCCACGACCATATGATTGTCTGGAAATCAGAAAGACGATCCTCAATCCGCGGTTCGGCGGGTGGGTGGTCGAATGCATACAACAATAGACGATTGAATGTGCAACAGCCAAGGCAATCACTTCTGTAATGGTGAGAGAAAAAGTTGCCCTTCAATCGTTATGCAGCCACCCCACGATCCACGGTGTGGATGAGTTCCATCGAAACAATTGATTTTTAGAATTTTCTGAAATGGGGCAAATCTGGATCTGACTGGTTTCAAAGCACGTCGAGCACACGTATGCAAATGGCGCTCGTAAGCATGGAAGTGACGTCCAGACTTGGGAACTCGGTGACGCGAGGAACTCAACCGATAGGATAAAACCACGGTCGTCTTAGTCACTGCCGTGGCGCTCTCACTTCAGCAAAGTCACCTCTATATCAGGTAGTCCATGCCGCGATATTTGCGAACCGATATCCAGGCCTTGCGAGGCTTGGCCATTCTTCTGGTTGTTCTTTATCACGCCCGTCTTGGGCCGGGTGCCGCAGGTTATCTCGGCGTTGACATTTTTTTCGTCATTTCGGGGTTCCTGATCACGGGCCTCGTCAGGACGCATGTTGAGCAATCACGGTTCAGTTTTTGTGAGTTCTACTACCGGCGTGCCAAACGCCTGTTGCCGGCTGCCTATGTCGTCATCGCGCTCACGACGATCGCTGCGCCTTTCTTCCTGTCGGAGGTGGAGCTGAAAGGGTTCCAAAACCAGGTTCTCGGGGCCCTCACATTCACCGGCAATATCGTTCTCTGGTTTCAGTCCGATTACTTCGGTGGCGCCGCCGAAACGAAGCCCCTCCTGCATTTCTGGTCGCTCGCTATCGAGGAGCAGTTTTATTTGCTGCTCCCTGCCTTCTTGGCCTTGGCTCCGAGGAGATGGTGGCTGACAGGAGTAGGCGTGCTCCTCGTTGCCAGCTTCTCGCTATGTCTTTATTTAACCTCCCGCGATCCATCCGCCGCATTTTTTCTTTTGCCGACCCGATTTTGGGAAATGGCCCTGGGTTCATTCGGTGCCTTGCTTCCCATCAGCCCCAACGTGGCTGCCAAGCTTTCGAAGCTGCGCCTCCAGGCGCTCACACTGCTTCTCTTTATTGCCGTTGTCCCCACTGGCTCCGCTCATCCGGTCGTGGATGCGGCTGTGGTTTGTCTCGCAACGCTGGTCCTCCTGCTTGCGCCCAGTAGAGATAATGTGGCGGTTCGAGGCATGGCGAGGATGGGAGACGTCTCGTATTCGCTCTATCTGATCCATTGGCCGGTGCTCGTCTTTGTACGGGCCGCTTGGCTTGCAGATACACCCGCCCTTGCGATCTATGCGGCAGTTGCCTTCTCATTTGTCGCGAGCTGGGTTCTTCACCGTTTCGTGGAGGAGCCGTTCCGGCGCGGGTATGCGACGTCCCGTGTGCCGCTGTCTTCGGGTCTCCTAGCTGTATCGGTACTGCTCGGCTTGACGCCCTCGCTCGCCATTGGGGCGACCCATAGCAACATCGACTTTGCCCATATCCGACGGATCAACGAGGGTTTGGGACCAGCGTGTGATTTCAGGCCCGGATCGCCTCCTCAGGAAATCCCTCGGAACTGCCAAACGACCGACAAGCCCGAGTTGCTGGTCTGGGGTGATTCGTTTGCCATGGCGGTGGTTCCGGGCTTGGCCAAAACAATCGGAGAAACGGGACTGGCTCAGCTCACGATGAGCGCGTGCCTTCCTGCTGTCGGAATAGCTGGTTTCTCGAAGCTGCCGACAGCGTCGCCCTATTCCCGCGCCTTCGGCGAGAGCTGTATTCGCTTCAATGACAGCGTTTTGCGTATCTTGAAAACGCGACCAGAAATAAAGACCGTTGTCATTTCAAGCCCGTTTGGCGTCGCGGCGCCGGATCAATTCATGCTGCTTAAGAGGACCAAAGGTACTTTCACCGAGGTCAATCTTTCTATTGATGAGGCCGTTGATGGTATCAAGGCTCTCGTCGAAGCCGTTCGAGCCTTGGGCAAGCGAGTGGTCGTCCTTGCTCCTCCACCGGTTGGGAACATCGACATCGGTGATTGTCTTGAGAGGAAGGCACGTGGAATTGTTATTGTCGGGCGTTACAGTGACTGTAAAATATCCGTCGCACAATATCGCCAAAGTCAGTCCAGCACTCTCGAGCTCTTGAATAAAGTGTCCTTGAAGGCTGGTGTAGAGGTCATTTCTTATCACGACTTTCTGTGCGACGGTACAGCATGCAAGACGGAGATCGATGGCAAATTCCTTTACCGGGACAGCGGTCACCTTTCCTATGAAGGATCAGAGATAATCGCTCGCCGGACAAGACTTGCCGAGAGGCTGGTTGCGGCTGCTCGTTAGAGCTGATGAGATGGTTTGAAGCAGCCAGATTCGTCCCGTGGTTCGAAAGCTGGAGGGTGAAGCTTGGTTAGCTGGCCCAATGTCGGGACCCGATCAACTCGCTGGATCGTGCGCCTGTCCTCGCTACGGCCCTTTTTTCAATTGGAACAGCATCAATTCGCGTAAGGAAGGGAAAGCAATATGCACCGTCGTCACCTGATCAAAGGGTTCGTTGCACACGGCGCTTGCCTCATCTGTGCCGCGGCCGCGCGTGCGGATGAGGCCCATTGGGGATACACTGGTCAGGTGGGGCCCGAGCACTGGGCCGATCTGGAAAGGAAGAATTTCGTCTGTTCGGCGGGTACGCAGCAGTCACCTGTTGATATTACCGACGCCGTCAAGGCCGACATGCCGCGTATCTCAGTAGATTGGCACAAGGGCCGCTGCAAGTTGGTGAATAACGGGCATACCATTCAAATCAATACGCCGGGAGGCAGCACGCTGACCCGCGGGGATCGTACTTTCGAATTGATCCAATTCCATTTTCATGCGCCAAGCGAGCATCGCATAGCTGGCAAGAGTTTCCCGATGGAAGCGCATTTTGTCCACAAGGACACAAAGAGCGACAGCTTTGGCGTCCTGGGAGTCTTTTTGAGACCAGGCGCGACAAATGCCAGCTTTGCAAGCCTGGCAGCAGTCTTCCCTGCGTGGCCAGGCGCGTCAATGGCCGCCGATATCGATCCCAAAGGGCTTCTCCCGGCCTCGCTCAGCTACTGGACCTATGAGGGATCATTGACGACACCGCCCTGCACCGAGAACGTTCAATGGATGTTGGCAAAAGAACCGGTGGAGGTCGACGCTGCGGATATTGCTCGATTTGTCTCCCTCTATCCCCACAACGCACGGCCTATCCGTTCACCTAATCGGCGCTTCATCCTAGACATCAACTGAGGCGTTAGAATGCGGCAGAAACGTTCGCCGGCAGGGGAGGCGGCCGCAGAACGCGAAAGGTGACCGCCTTTGTTGCCCATCCGATGAAGACGAAAGCGGCCGGATCATTGCGCGTTCGCCGGCAGAGGAGGCGGCCGCAGAACGCGAAAGGTGACCGCCTTTGTTGCCCATCCGATGAAGACGAAAGCGGCCGGATCATTGCGGCCGAGATAACGGCAATGCAGGCCGGCTTCGTTAATGCGCCAGCGATTTGTCATCGGCACCGAGCGCATTTCGTCCATAAAAATTTCCGGACCGCAGACTTCCGGCTCGGCATGATCTCCTGCCGATAGACAGGGCGAGGCTCTATTAGTTAAGGGCACCCCACTCCGCGATAGGAGCCCCGGCTAATAAAACCGGGTCGGGATCGACCAACTGCTACAGATCTCCACCACCCATCTCAAATGCGGCAGCGCCCAGTCTCAGCGCCGTTGGCTTTTCGGTGGAGGCCCGCCCTTCTGGATCGGCCGTCGAGGCGCGCGTATCGTCCGACCGCTTTTAGCCTCGGAAGTTCGATCGCTATTGCGCCCCACCGGCATAATGCGTGGTCTCAGGCGCGTTCCGCGCGGCAGCATCGGCATCGTGTCGTAGCGCACCTCGCGGCGGCCAGCCTGAGCCCCTCCCCGTCTCTCAACTCCTGTAGGATAGTTGTGACTCACCGAAGCCAGGCATAACCGTCTCAAACGGCGCCGCCCGACATCTTCTGTCGGGTTTGTCGAGTTCACGATAAGGGCCTCTTTAGCCGATCTCTAGCTCTTCTTCAGGCTAATCGGCTGAAAATAAAACACAAAACTCCTTCTTCGGCTCAATCGATCAAACTGGCATGAATCTTGAGCGTCTCCGTTATCAGGGCGGGCAGCAGCTGACTGTCGTGGTTCATGTCACGGGCAGCCAAGATGGAGGGCTGGCGTAGAGCGATACTCTTGGGTTGCGCACGCGTTGCTCTTAGCGAGGCAACTTGTGTGCACGGAACGGCCGAATAGCCTTGAATACAACGCTCCGCGCGAAGGCAGCAAACAATTTCATGGAAACAGAAATGAACGCCGCCACTATTTCAAACGACAGCACCCGTATTATATGGTATAGGCGTATTTTCATCGCAGAAAGATGCCTGATTTCCTTCGCGATGGGCATCTTTGCGCTACTTCCAGTTTACCTGTTGTCGATTGGGCGAGACGAGATCTTTTTTGGCTCGATCTCGGCAGCAGGCATGGCGACCGCCATCTTAATAGTCTTGATCAGTCCTTCGCTCACCCGGCAGTTTAGCGTGCGAAGGCTTGCACCTATCGGCGGGCTTCTCTATGCAGCCGGGTGCGCGACCATCCTCGTAAACGAGTTTTCGGGGGTGCGCGCGACCCTCCCCTACTTCCTGAGCTACATGCTGCAATCGGGTGGGTGGGCGCTGCACTTCACCGTGGGCTCGATTTGCATTGCCGCCCTCTCAAGCGATGCGGACCGGCCATCGAGCTTCATGGCCTACTCTGCATTCTCAACCTTAGGGGTAACCTGCGGACCTCTCCTAAGCAGCCTGCTTACCCGGTTCACCGGCTTGGCCACGCTGGACATGTTCATTCTGGCAATGCTTGCGGCAACGGCAGCTTCCGCATTGTCATCGTGGGCAGCGCAGCGTGCGGCGAACATCCGCGACGCCGATATTCCCAACCACGCCTCGCTTGCACGCGAGCTTTTCACTCTCCTCTTCAGCAATTCCGCAATGTTTTTTGTACTCGTACTGCTGTCGGCAAGCATTTACACCACGTTGATAAACTTCCAAGCTCCATTTGCGAATAATTCCGGTCTTCGGTATGAAATATTTTTTGGCTCTTGGGCGATAGCAGTAGTCGGCTCCAGGTTTGCAATTGGTCCGCGCGTGAGCCGCGGTGCGGCCGACCGGATCTTGCCGCTACTCCTGGGCGGGATGGTTATTTCGCTTCTCGGTTTCCACTACTCTCCGGGCCATCCTGTTATTTACGCGGTGGGATCGCTGGCGACCGGCATAACCTACGGGCTATCGTATCCCCTGATGCAGGCAGAAGCTGTCCGCGTGACTGCGCCGCAGTCCCGAACCTTGGTACAGATCATCTTCAGTCTTTCCTATTTCCTTGGCTTGTATTTCTTCCCTTTCGCTGCCGGCATCGTCTCAGTTCACTTGGGGTACAATACACTGACGTTGTTAATTGCCGGCTTGGCTCTGCTGCAAACGGCTATTGCTCTTCTTGGCTATCGCACGACCCGGCGCAAGCCGGACTCGACCGTGGCCAGCAACAAAGGCTAAAGCACGATGTGCGGGAGGTCCCACGTCGTCATCGGAGCCGGGCCAGTCGGTCGGGCGGTGGCCCTGCAACTTGCGGGCCAGCCGGACACGTTGGTTGTCCTGATTGACAGGAGCCATTCTGTGCTTGCTGCGGCGCAAGGCCTTCTGGGCGACCTCAAAAACGTCCGCTTCGACGTGTCATTAGGTCCATGCGCTCTCTCAATTCAAGCACGATCGCTGATCATGGCGACGTCTTGGAATGACTGCCGAAATCTGGTCGGCAAACTCGCGCACCAAATGCACGAGGCAGGTCTACACACCCCTATTATTTGCGTCGGCAGGCCGGACCCCGAGGATCCTGACATCGCCCGGATGCCGCCTAACGGTCCGCCGGTAGTCTTGGGAGCGGGTCTCGAACCAGGATTGGTTGAATCGTTAATCTCACTGGCAGCAGCTGAACTAGGCGGCTTAGAGAGCATCGTAACTCATTGCGGAGGGATTCCCAAAATTCCGGAACCTCCACTGAACTATGCTCTCGCCTTTGGACGTCGGCTGCCCATAGAGCAGAGGCCCGCGTTGGCTCGAGTCAATGGGCGAACCGTAACACGAAATCGATTCGAAAGCGTGTCTTCGCTGTTCGTGGAGGGGGTCGGACTTCTTGAGGCATACGATGACGCGATGGTTCCGTCGACTGCCGCAAGCACTCATCTCAGCATTCCGACCATCAGACAATTGACTGTGCGATGGCCGGGCTTTGCGGATGGCGTTCGGATGTTGCATCGCCTCGGGCTGCTGTCCGACGAGGAGGTTGAGATCGGGAGCGCCCGCCTGCGGGTCAAGCACGTCACGGAAGCGCTTTTAACTCGCCGGAGCCCAAAGGAACATGGCGACCAGGTCATCCTTGATGTGGCCATTGAGGATCGCCATCGCAAACCTGGCCGCTGGACGTGCATCCTTCGCTCCGCACTTCAGGAACGAGGCTTCTCAAGCATGGCTATCGCGACCGCGGTACCAGTGGCCGCAGCCGTGGAATGCGTCACGCGCAAACAGTTGCGGGGTGCCGTACACCCCGGTGAAGCCACCCTCGCCGAAGTCGCCTCGATGGCCCTCGGGAAAATGAGGGGAAGCCGGATGGCTGTCTTAGCCGAGCGCGCAACTGGGCTGTTGGAAACAAACACGATTTTTGGAGCCGGTCATGCAAAGGCGGAAAACACTGCTCGTGGGCAGCGGACCAGCAAACCTTGCACTGCTGACGTGCCTGAAAGAATGGGGTTCCTCAGTTCTGGATTCGCTGGAAGTCCTTGAGCGCCGCGACAGTGCAGAATGGCACCCAGGCATTGCTTTCGAGGATTCAAGGCTCCAAGTCTCCTTGTTCAAGGACCTGGCGTTCCTGAGGAATCCGGCAAGCCCATTCACTTTTTTCTCGTTCTTGCACGACAGGGATCTTCTCTATCACTTTATTCATACGAACGAACTATATCCTTCAAGGAAGCTGTTCTCCGACTATCTGGTCTGGGTAAGCGGGTTTTTTGCGGATAAGATTTGTTTCGGCAAGGAGGCGGTGGAAGTCAGGTTTCGCGAGAAGCCATCGGGAACCCCAACCCTTGTCGTCACGGTCCGGGATGTGTCGAGCGGGGACGTTTCGGAAACCGAAGCTGACGACGTGGTCGTGAGCCTTGGGCATGAACCATACCTTCCCGAAGAACTGGCCGTCGATCCCGGCCGCGTGGTGCATTCAAACTTCTTCCTGTCCCATGCGAACGAGGGAATGATCAACGCGAACGCTCGCGTTGCAGTCGTCGGGTCCGGGCAAAGCGCCGGCGAGATAGTCAGATTCCTGCTTCAGCATCGGGAAGTATCGGAAGTTATCGTCGTTGGCCGGCGCCACCTCTTTGAACAGACCGATGACAACCCGTTTGTAAATGACTTCTACACCTATCCACACTCGCTAAAGCTCGCGAAGCTGCCACCCGAAGATCGCAATAGGTTTCTTACCGACACGAGGAACACGAACTTCTCCACCGTCACCAAGGACGTCCTCAAAAGCATCTACGATCTTCGCTTCGAAGACCAAGTGTGTGGACGCGATAGGCTCAGATTGTTCCCGTATACGGAAATCACGGCGGCGGAGCGTGTTGAGGATAGCTTTCGTCTTCACCTTCGCGGAATCGGAAGCAGGCAAGACCTGACAACGCTTGAAATCGACCTTCTGGTTTGCGCGACGGGCTTTTCAAACCGTCGCCATTTATCCTTCCTCCAACCGCTGCAACCGCTCATCGAAGACGCCGCCCTCGTTATCGACGAGTCCTTTGAAGTGGATCTCGGTCAGACGGCATTGTGCCGCTCCGGTCCGCGACCTCGCGTTTTCCTCATCAACCACTCTTTTGGCCTTCGGGGCCCAACGGAGCACACGCTCGGCGGCCTGGCCGAGCGCGCGGCGGTCGTGGCGAAGGCGCTGCAGAACGGCGCGTGCTTTCAACCCCCTGCGGACCGCCCAGATATGTTGCCAGCTGAATGCCCCCCGAAAATCGAGAGTGGAACGAAATGATCTATCCGCAAATAATAGATCTCAAAAATGAAGCACGTGCGGTCCCTATCTCGATTGATGGCGGCATCGTCAGGCATGATCCCTTCCCACAAGGGGGTAACGTTTCGGTACGTCTGTTGAAGTTCAGTTCGGGCGCAACCACTTGCCGTCACAACCACGGGGAAGTCGAATTTTGGACAGTGATCTCTGGCGGCGTTCGAATTCACCTGGATGAAAAGGCCTTCCTGCTGCTTGGCGGAGAGAGCATTAGGATCGACCCGCTGCGCAGGCATAGAATTGAGGCTTTGGACAGCGGTGCAGTCATGCAGACGGTGTGGTGGCACAGCCGCGCAGCGTTCGAAGAGGCGATTTCCAGGTACCCATCCGGTGAAGACCGCAGGAGTGCGTATCCGGCCGTGAGCACCTGAGCACCGCCGTGCTTGGGTCAAGCTTTCGATGGGGGGACGCGAT
>NZ_JBEPLM010000017.1:0-134042 GCF_040545255.1 Mesorhizobium shonense | reverse complement strand
GGACGACCAGGATCCACTCGGTCTCCTTCCCACTTCAACCATACACCAGAACCAACACACAGGATTCTAGGGTCTGCGCTGCGTCGCTTCGCTCCTTGCTCCGCCCTAGAATGACGACCCGGTGTCGGGGAACTGCCTCAGGCTTCCGGAGTTCGCACCGCCGGGAAGCTGACGATCACGGCAAGCCCCGGATTGTTGTCCTCCAGCGTGATCGTGGCGCCATGCAGGTCGGCCACCGCCTTGACGAGGCTGAGGCCGAGCCCGCTGCCCGGCGTCGTGCGGCTGGAATCCAGCCGGTAAAGCCGCTGGAAGACTTTTTCGCGCTCCTCCGCCGGGATGCCGGGGCCATTGTCGCGGACATGGACGAGGATGCGGTCGTCCCGACGCGTGACCGATAGCTCGATCGCCGTGCGCGGCGGGCAATGCCGCATGGCGTTCTCGACCAGATTGGCGAGCATCTGCATCAGCAGGTCGCGATCACCGTGGATAATCCATTTCGCGTCCGGAACGAGTTCTGTGATCAGGGACTTCCCGTCATCCTCCGCGACATCGGCATAGACTTCGCCGATGGTGTCGACGACGTCGCCGACATCGAGATCGACGAAGCGCGCCTTGCGTGCGCCAGCCTCGATCTGAGCAATGCGAAGCAAAGCGTCGAAAGTCTCGTTGATCTGCCGGCTCTCGGCGCGCGCGTCGGCCAGCTCGCTGGCGACATCCTCGCCCGATGCCGTCTTGTCGGCGGCCTGCTCCAGGATCATCTGCAGCCGGTTGAGCGGCGTCTTCAGGTCATGCGCGATATTGGCGCTGACCTCCCGCATCCCTTCGACCAGCGCCGACAGGCGATCGAGCGCGGCGTTCACCTGGGTGGACACGGCGTCGATGTCGTCGCCGTTGCCGATAAGCGGGATGCGCGCGTCGAGCCGTCCGTGCGAGACGTCGACCATGGTGGCGGCAATGCCGTCGAGGCGCCGCTGGACGCGCGCGGCAAGCAGGGCGCCGCCGGCGATCGCGAGGCCGGTGATGAACAGCGTGCCCCAGCCGAAGCTCATCAGCACGATCCTCTTGAGCTCGTCGGTCTCGGCGAGCGAGGAGGCGACCGTCAGGCTGTTGCCGCCGACCTCGCCCGTATAGGCGCGATACATCGTGTCGGGCGGCACGCCCGGCAGTCTGGCGGAGAACATCGAGAAACCGTCGGGCAGGCCGGAAGCGGTGAAATTTCCAGCCAGATGGTTGCCGTCGGGACCGCTCAGCGAGAAAAGCTGGTCCTTGTCCGGGCTGAGGTCGGCATTGTTGTTGACCGAGGCGACAAGATCTTCCTTGTCGTTCTCCGCATAGGCCAGGGCGACGACCGAATAGGTCTCCTTGATCGATTGATCGAGCCGTCTGGCGAGGTCGGCGCTCATCAGCTGGTAGACGATCGCGCCGGACAGGATGAAGGCGAGCACGAACAGGAAGGCAAAGGTCAGCGCCAGCCGGAACGGCGTGCTGCGCAGCAGGCTGACGCGTGTTTCCTTCATCGCCCTAGACGGACTTCGGCCAGAACAGCCATAGCAGCGCCATCGCCGCCGCTATCCAGACCGCGATCATGAAGATCAGGCCGGTAAGGCTGACCGGCTTGGCGCGGCGCGTGGCCTCGTCGCGGAATTCCCGCATGAGTCCGGCCGGGACCAGCTTGACCGCGAGCAGGATGCCGAGCGGAACGATCACAAGGTCGTCCAGATAGCCGATGATCGGAATGAAATCCGGAATGAGGTCGACAGGGCTGAGAGCATAGGCTGCAACCGCGCCGGCCACGGCCTTCGCGTACCAGGGAACGCGTGGATCGCGGGCGGCGAGCCAGAGCGCCACGACGTCGCGCTTCATGCGACGCGCCCATTGTCTTGCAGAGTCCAGCATCGACATACCGCTTATATACGGACAGCCGGCCGGAGGCGCGAGATGCGATCAGGCATGGACCGTCAACCCGGCGCGTGCAGGCTGTAGCCGGTGTTGCGCACCGTGTGGATCAGCGGCGCGTCGAACGGCCTGTCGACCTTGGCCCGCAACCGGCTGATATGGGTCTCGACGACGCTGGTCTTGGGGTCGAAGTGAAAATCCCAGACGCGCTCCAGAAGCATGGTGCGGGTAATCACGCGGCCCTCGCCGCGCATCAGCACCTCGAGCAGGCTGAACTCCCTTGGCTGCAGGTCGATCGCCTGGCCCTGCCTGGTCACGCGCCGCAGGATCAGGTCCATTTCGAGATCGGCGACGCGCAGCCAAGTCTTCTGCTCCTGCGCCGCCGGCCGGCGGCCGAGCGCGTTGATGCGGGCAAGCAGCTCGGAAAAGGCAAACGGCTTGACCAGATAGTCGTCGCCGCCGGCCTCCAATCCCTCGACCCGGTCGTCGACGCCGCCGATCGAGGTCAGGAATATGGCCGGCGTCTTGACGCCCGCCGCCCGCACCGCCTTGATCATCGACAAGCCATCGAGGCCGGGGACCATGCGGTCGGCCACGATCACGTCATAGGCATCGCGGGTGGCGGCGGAGAGCGCGTCATGGCCGTTGCGCAGGAGATCGCAGGCGTGCCCGGCCTCGGTCAGCCCCCTGACGACGTAGTCGGCGGTCCTTGGATCGTCTTCAACCAGCAGAAGTCGCATTTGGCCTATCGTCCGGAGTCCATCGCAATCGGCATGGTAGCATCGGCGATGATCCATTCCCACAAGCCGGACTTACGCATGCCTGTCCGCGGCCTTACAAATTCGTAAGAATGGCCGGAAATACTGCCGAGGCCTCGCCATCGGTCGGGAGAAAGGCTAGTGAGGTCCGACGTCCCTGCGGCACCGGAGTATTGACACCAGTGGCTTACACATCGCTCAAGTCGGCGCCGAAAGCGTTCGACCAGCACAAGCGCCTGATCGTCGTCCAGGTCGCCGCGGTGCTGGCCATCGTGCTGCTGCTTTTTTCCAGGCCGTTTCTCAGCGAAGGCTCGAACGGGCACGAGCTGGTTGAAATGACCGGCTTCGGCCTCGTGCTGATCTGCTTTCTCGGCCGGCTGTGGAGCATCCTCTATGTCGGCGGCAGGAAGAATGACGAGCTGATCGTCTCGGGCCCGTTCTCGATGACCCGCAACCCGCTCTATTTCTTCTCGACCATCGGCGTCATCGGCATCGGGCTGATGTTCGGATCGGTGCTGGCGGCGACGGCGCTGGGCCTCGCAAGCTTCCTTGTCTTCCGCTTCACCGCCGGCCGGGAGGCCGAGTTCCTGACGGCCAGGTTCGGCACCGCCTACACTGCCTATGCCGAGCGGACGCCGCGCTTCTGGCCGAATCCGCTGCTTTATCGCGACCAGGACCATTGGGTCTTTTCTACCAGCGCGCTGAAAAGCACGTTTTGGGACGGGCTCTATTTCCTGGCCTTGTTCCCGCTCATCGAGACGGTCGAGTATTTGCGCGCGGCCGGCATGCTGCCGACCTTGTTCACCGTCTATTAGTTCATCGCGATCGTCATCCTTGGGCGGAGCGGGAAGCGAAGCGTACCGCGCAGACCCAAGGATCCATTCCGTGACGCAGGAGTGCTGCTGCGGTGCAGAATTCTGCTCCGCTGCGTTTTTCGATCAAGGTCACGGAATGGATCCCAGGGTCTCCGCGACGCCGCTTCGCGGCTGCTCCGCCCTGGGATGACGAGGTTCGGGCGGCTTCCGCCAACCTCCCAGCGTTTTGCGCTGATTTCACAGAAAATGAACGCTGATCAGCGCACCTTGCCGCGCGCGCCGCGCCTTGAGCTTTCCAAAAGAATCGCCAGGCAGCCGGCGAGGAGCAGGACGCCGCCGGCGAGCGGCGGCAGCGCCAAAAGCTTCACCGCGGCGGTGATCAGCGCGATCAGGATCAGCGCCAGCAGCGCCAGGCTGCCGTCGTCGACGAACATGCCGAAAAGCTCCTTCAGGACGAGGCGGATAATTTTCATTGGGCAATTCCCCCGGCGGGCACGGCGTAGGTGTTTCGCAGCCGGCGCACGATGGCGAAGGATGCGGCGGCAACGACGGCGAAGATGCCGAGGAGAGCGAGATCCTCTCCAGGCCATTCGGCGCCGAGGCCCTCGCCGGTCCAGAAGATGCCGAAGCTGGTCAGCATCAGCCCGACGACGAATTTGAGCGCGTTTTCCGGCACGCGCGCCAGCGGCCGGTGCACGGCGAGGCCGATCAGCATCACCAGGACGAAGGCCGCCAGCGCGCCGACGCTGGCATAGAGCGTCTGGCCATGCGCCGCGCCGACGGCAATGACGATGAACACGACCTCCACCCCTTCGAGCAGCACCGCCTTGAAGGCGGCGACGCCAGCCAGATAGTCGGCGCGACGGTCGTCGGCCTGGCGGGCGAGCGCGTCGGTTTCCCTGGAGAAGGCGGCCTCTTCGTCGCGCAGCGCGATGACGCCGGCGCTGCGCAGGATCGCTTTCCGCAGCCAGCGCATGCCGAACAGGACGAGCAGAACGCCGACGGCGTATTGCAGCAGGGCGATGGGGACAAGCGCCAGCAGCGGCCCGAAGGCGAGCACCAGCCCCGCTAGCACGGCGAGCGCCAGCGCGGCACCCGTCAGCGCCGGGCGCCAGCCGCGCGTCACGCCGACGGCAAGCACGATGGTGAAGGCCTCGACCACTTCGACGAAGGACGCCAGGAAGGAAGCCGTCACGGTGGAGAGAACGGGTGTCAGATCGTGCATGGAGGATACCGTGCTCCGGCATTTTGCCGCCCGTCATCTGATAACGGCCAGCCTGGCCTTGTTCAATCGGCCATGAAGCCCAAACTATGGCGGATCGGATACGCGCCCGCCCGCCGTATATCCAGCCGTGAGCCGAACTTGCACCGGCGTACCGGCCGGTGCCATAACGCCACGGTTCATCGGGGAATGTGTTCAAGATGACGATACCGTTGCAAGACCTTTCCCTGCGCACTCCCATCGACGGCCGGCACCGCCAGATGCTGATCGGCGGCGAATGGCGCGATGCGGTGAGCGGCCGGACTTTCGAAACGCGCAATCCCGCCACCGGCGGCGTGATCGCTACCGTGCCGCAATCGGACGCGAAGGATATCGACCTTGCGGTCGCCGCGGCGCGCCGCGCCTTCGAAGGACCGTGGAGCCGCTTCAAGCCCTATGAGCGCCAGGTGCTGCTGCTCAAGATCGCCGATGTGATGGAGCGGCATTGGGAGGAGCTCGCGCTCTCCGACACCACCGACATGGGCATGCCGATCACGCGCACCTTGGCCAACCGGAATCGCGTGCTCGGCATGCTGCGCTTCTATGCCGGCATGGCGACGTCGATCCATGGCCAGGCGATCGGCAATTCGCTGCCGGGCGAGATCGTCTCCTATACGCGCAAGGAGCCGGTCGGCGTTGTCGGCGCGATCATCCCCTGGAATGCGCCCACCGCCGCCTCGATCTGGAAGATCGGCCCGGCTCTGGCCACCGGCTGCACCATCGTCCTGAAGCCATCGGAGGAAGCGCCGCTGACGCCGCTCTTGATCGCCGATCTGATGCAGGAGGCCGGCGTGCCGCCCGGCGTCGTCAATGTCGTGACCGGCACGGGCGCGGAAGCCGGCGCGCCCTTGGCCGCGCATATGGATGTCGACAAGGTGGTCTTCACCGGCTCGACCGCCACCGGCCAGGCGATCCTGCGCGCCTCGGCCGCCAACATGAAGCGCGTGTCGCTGGAGCTCGGCGGCAAGTCGCCGGTGATCGTCCTTGCCGACGCCGATATCGAGCGCGCCGTGCCGGTCGCCGCCATGTCGGTCTTCGCCAATTCCGGCCAGGTCTGCATCGCCGGCTCGCGTCTCTTCGTCGAGCGGCCGATCTATGAGGAGTTCGTCGAGCGCGTCGCGGCCTTCGCGGCAAAACTCAGGATCGGCGACGGCGCCGATCCCGAGACCGAAATCGGGCCGCTGATCTCGCCAAAACAGCTCGAACGCGTCAGCGGCTTCATCGAGGACGGCGCGCGCGAGGGCGCCAGGCTGGTGACCGGCGGCACCCGCATCACCGAGGGCGCGCTGGCTGCCGGCAATTTCATGACGCCGGGCATCTTTTCCGGCGTCACCGACAACATGCGCATCGCGCGCGAGGAGATTTTCGGGCCGATCATCTCGGCGCTGCCCTTCGACACGCTGGACGAAGCGGTGCGGCGCGGCAACGACACGCCCTATGGGCTGGGCGCCGGCGTGTTCACGCGCGACGTCGGCAAGGCGCATCAGCTCGCCAACCGGCTGCGCGCCGGCTCGGTCTGGGTCAACACCTATCACGCGATCGACCCTGCCGTGCCCTTCGGCGGCTACAAGATGAGCGGTTACGGCCGCGAGGGCGGCAGCGAGCATCTCGAGGAATTTCTAAACACCAAGGGCGTCTGGATCCGTACTGATTGACGGTCTGTATCCGTTCGGTGTCCGTTGTATCGCGGCACCGCCCTGGCTATCTGCTGGAGCGACAGGGGATTTGAGCGGTCAATGGGCCGCTCCAGCAGGAATGGAGCCATGAAAAAGATCGGATTTCTGTCCTTCGGGCATTGGTCGCCCTCGCCGCAATCGGGCACGCGCTCGGGCGCCGACGCGTTGCTGCAGTCGATCGACCTGGCGGTCGCGGCCGAGGAGCTCGGTGCCGACGGCGCCTATTTCCGCGTCCACCATTTTGCCCGGCAGCTCGGCTCGCCCTTCCCGCTGCTTGCCGCGGCCGGCGCGAAAACCAAGCGCATCGAGCTTGGCACCGCCGTCATCGACATGCGCTACGAGAACCCGCTCTACATGGCGGAGGATGCCGGCGCCGCCGACCTCATCGCCGGCGGGCGTTTGCAGTTGGGAATCAGCCGCGGCTCGCCCGAGCAGGTGATCGATGGCTGGCGCTATTTCGGCTACGTGCCGGAAGAGGGCAAAACCGATGCCGACATGGCGCGCCGCCACGCCGAGATTTTTCTCGATTTGCTGCGCGGAGAAGGTTTCGCGCAGCCCAATCCGCGGCCGATGTTTCCGAACCCGCCCGGGCTGCTGCGCCTTGAGCCGTTCTCGGAGGGCCTGCGCGAGCGCATCTGGTGGGGTGCCGCGACCAATGCCACTGCCGAATGGGCGGGCAAGCTCGGCATGAACCTGCAGAGCTCGACGCTGAAGTTCGACGAGGGCGGCCAGCCGCTGCACATCCAGCAGGCCGAGCAAATCCGCGCCTTCCGTGCCGCCTGGAAGGAGGCCGGCCACGCCAGGGAGCCGCGCGTGTCGGTCAGCCGCAGCATTTTTGCCTTGGTCAACGACATGGACCGCGCCTATTTCGGCAGCAGCGAGGGCCAGGATCATTTCGGCTATATCGAACCGGAGAAGCGCGCCGTCTTCGGCCGCACCTATGCCGCCGAACCGGACGTGCTCATCGAGCAGCTCAGGGAGGACCAGGCGATCGCCGAGGCCGACACGCTGCTCATCACCGTGCCCAACCAGCTCGGCGTCGACTACAACGCCCATGTCATCGAGGCGATCCTGAAGCACGTCGCGCCGGCGCTCGGCTGGCGGTGATTTTCACGAGCTGACCTTCAACCCGACGACGCCGAGGATCGTCACGGCGGCGAAAACGAGGCGGACCGCGTCGGTGCTTTCGCCGAACAGCACGATGCCGGCGGCTAAAGAGCCGACGGCGCCGATGCCGGTCCAGACCGCATAGGCGGTGCCGAGCGGCAGCACGGTCAGCGCCTTGGTCAGCAGCGCGATGAAGATGACCAGCAGCACCAGAGAGACTGCCGACCAGACCGGCTCGGAGAATCCCGCCGACTTCTTGGTCGCCAGCGCCCAGCCGACGTCGGTGGCACCCGAGATGACGAGCAGCAGCCATGCGAGCGACTGGCTCATGCGAGCCTCGCCGCAAAGCTGGCAGCGAGCCGCCGCACCTCGCCTTCGGTCCGCCTGGCTCCGGCTTCCATCGCTTCCGGCAGACCGATCGTGGGCGAGACATGCGCGATGTCGGCGTCCTTCAAGCCGATGAAGGCAAGCGCGGTGCGCAGGTAAGGCGTCGCGAGATCCGGCCGGCCATGGCTCGGACCTTCGGTGAAGTCGCCCGAGGTTGCCATGAGGACCGCAGTCGGCCGCGCGCGCAGTAGAGGCGAATAGCCGGTCGCGGGGTTGAAGGAAAAGCTCAGGCCCGGCTGCGTCACCAGGTCGAACAGATGTTTCAGCCGGTATGGCACGCCAAGATTCCACATCGGCGTCGAGATCAGGATCGCGTCGGCCGCGTCGAGCCTCGCGACATAGTGGCCGATCAGCTTCCAGGCCCGGCTTTGCGCGTCGGTCAATGGCGTGTTGCTAAGCTTGGCGTATTTGGCGTCGATCGCCGCGCCGTCGAAGGTCGGCAGGATGGCGGTCCAGATGTTGAAGTGGTCGACCTCCATCTTCGGCAGTTGCTCTTTAAGCTGTGCGAGGAAATTTCTCGCGGCCTTGCTCGACCAGGACCGGTCGGCGCGCGGCGAAGCTTCGATGTGCAGGATGCGGCTCATGTCTTTCTCCGGTGAGGCTGCTGGTTTGTTTCCGGATCGCGATATATGTTCGCAGGGATGCGAGCGCATTTAGCAATTTCGCTATTCTCGCTCGCAGGGATGCGAATATGATCGACTATGACGATGTGCGGCTGGTTGCGGCGATCGCGGCGGCGGGCGGCGTGCGAGGCGCGCAGGCAAGGCTCGGCACCCATATCGCGACCATCTACCGGCAGCTGAGGGATCTCGAGCGGCGAATCGGCGGCGCGCTGTTCGAGCGTCTCGGCGACACTCTTGTGCCGACCGGTAGGGCGGAGCCTTTCCTCGAAGCGGCGGACGATTTGCGGGACCGGCTAGCCAAGGTCGAGCGCCGCGTGGCGGCGCTGGACGACCGCCTGGTCGGAACGCTCAACGTGACGACGGCGGACACGCTGCTGGAAACCGCCTCAGCCTGTCTCAAGGCGTTCAGCGCCGCGCACCCCGGCATCGCGCTGTCGCTGGAAGTGAACAACGGCTTTGCCGATCTCGGCCGGCGGGAAGCCGATATCGCCATCCGGCCAACGCTGACGCCGCCGGAAACGCTTGTCGGCCGGCGCGTGGCGCGCTTTTCCTATGCCGTCTACGCAGCCGATGTGTCGGCCGCCGGGGGCTGGATCGGCTTTGACGCTGTCCTGTCTGCCCTGCCGGCGGCACAATGGCTCAAGGCGAATGTCACGGAGGACGAGATCAGGCTAAGGGTCAATAGCCTGACCGCCGCCGCGGCGGCCGCCGAGGCCGGCTGGGGACGGGCGTTGCTGCCGGATTATCTGGGCGCCGCGCGCCGGCTGGCGCGCGCCGGCGAAACCATCGATGCGCTCGCCTCGGAACTGTGGGTGCTCTACCACCCGGACCTCAGAGGAAATCCAAGAGTGCGGGCGTTCAGCGATTTTTCGGCAAAATGGCTGCGGGCGCGGTTGAATGCCGGCGCTCAGGGGCTAGGACAGCCGAACGGTTGAGCTGTCACAGCCGAGGCCGCGCTCCATCTCTGTCTTACCATCGATATTGACTCCTGATAAAATTGCACCCTAGTCTGCCGCGTAATCGGTTACGTAACCGATTACGGCTCAATCAAAGTGGAGGAGAGCATGAGCAAGATTTCACACACACTTGGGCTTGGCCCGTTCTCGCGCCGCCAGTTCCTTAAGACCAGCGCGCTGGCGGCCGGCGCGCTCGCTTTGCCGCTTGGACCGGCGCTCGCCGCCGACAAGCCGAAGGTCGGTCTGGTCATGAAGTCTCTCGCCAACGAGTTCTTCAAGCAGATGCAGGCCGGCGCGGAGGAGTACGCGGCCAAGAACAAGGACAAGTTCGATTTCGCCGCCGTCGGCATGAAGGACGAGCGCGACTTCGCCGCCCAGGTCGACGCCATCGAGAACTTCATCACCCAGAACTACAACATCATCGTGGTCGCGCCCGCCGATTCGAAGGCTATGGTGACGCCGATCGCCAAGGCGCTGAAGGCCGGCATCAAGGTCATCAACATCGACGTCGCGCTCGACGAGGAGGCCAAGAAGAAGGCCGGCGTCGATCTCGCCTTCTTCGGTCCGGACAACCGCGCCGGCGCCAAGCTTGCCGGCGACGCGCTCGGCAAGGCGCTGGGCAAGGGCGGCAAGGTCGTCATCCTCGAGGGCAATCCGGAGGCCGACAACGCCAAGCAGCGCAAGCTCGGCTTCGACGATGCGGTGAAGGAGCACGGCCTCGACCTGCTCGACTCCAAGACCGCGCATTGGGAGACCGAGGAAGCCAACACGCTGATGACCAACTTCCTGACCCAGCACCCGGATATCCAGGGCGTGATGGCGGCCAACGATTCGATGGCGCTCGGCGTCGTCAAGGCGATCGACGCGGCCGGCAAGTCCGGCCAGATCAAGGTCGTCGGCTTCGACAACATCCCGGCCGTCGGTCCGTTGCTGAAGGAAGGCAAGATGCTCGCCACCGTCGAGCAGTACGGCGCGCAGATGGCGGCGATGGGCATCGACTATGGCATGCGCGAGCTTGCCGGCGAGAAATTCTCCGGCTGGGTCAAGACCGACGTCAAGCTGATCACCGCCTGAGGCGAGCAGGGTGCTGGGACTCCCTCCGGCGCTCGCTTGTCTCGTCGTCGCCGCCGGCAAACCGCCGGCGGCGATGGATCGCGCATTCGCACCGCCTTTGCGGTAGAAGAGCGCTGTTCAGGATTGCCGCTGCATGGACGATGTGATTCTTTCCCTTGAAGGGGTCGGGAAGATCTTTCCCGGCGTCGTCGCGCTAAGCGAGGTCTCGCTGTCGATCGCGCGCGGCGAGACCCATATCGTGCTGGGCGAGAACGGCGCCGGAAAGTCGACGCTGATCAAGCTGCTCGCCGGCATCTACCAGCCGGACGCGGGCACGATCGCCTTCAACGGCCAGCCCTACCAGCCGAAGACGCCGCACGATGCGCAGCAGCGCGGCATCCGCATCGTGCATCAGGAGCTCAACCTTTTACCCTATCTCAGCATCGCCGAGAATTTGATGCTGGAAAGCCTGCCGCGCCGCGCCTTCGGCATCGTCGACAGCAAGGCGCTCAACCGACGCGCCGTCGCGCTGCTGAAGGAGGTCGGCCTCGACGTCGACCCGAGGACACGGGTCGAGGCGCTCGGCGTCGCCCAGATGCAGTTGGTCGAGATCGCCAAGGCGCTGAGCTACGACAGCAAGCTGCTGGTGCTGGACGAGCCGACGGCGACGCTGACGCCGCCCGAAATCGGGCGGCTCTTTTCCATCATCAAGCGGCTGAAGGCCAAGGGCGTCACCATCATCTACATCTCGCACCGGTTGCACGAAGTGTTCGAGATCGGCGACCGGGTGACCGTGCTGCGCAATGGAAGGCTGGTCGCGAGCCGAGACCTCCATGGCCTCAGCGTGCCGGATATCGTGCGCATGATGATCGGCCGCGACATCGCCGACGAATTCGGCTTCGATGCCAGGGTCGTGCCGGGCAAGGTCGCGCTCAGCGTGACCAATCTGAAGCGCAGCACCACGACGCCCGAAATCTCCTTCGCGGTCCGCCATGGCGAGATCCTCGGCGTCGCCGGCCTGGTCGGCAGCGGCCGCACGGAAGCGATGCGGGCGCTGTTCGGCGCCGATCCCAAGCTTGACGGCGTCGTCGAGATCGACGGCAAGCCGGTGGCGATCGCCGCACCGAAAGATGCGGTGCGGCATGGGCTCAGCCTGCTCACCGAGGACCGCAAGGGGCAGGGCCTGCTGCTCGACCTGGCGGTCGACAAGAACATCACCATCACCGATCTGGGCAAGGTCTCGCGCCACGGGCTGGTCAACCGCCGGGCGGAGAGTGCGGCAGCAAACGATCTCGTTGGCCAGCTGCGCGTCAAGGCGAGCTCGATCGAACAGGCGGTGCGCAATCTCTCCGGCGGCAACCAGCAGAAGGTGGTGCTGGCCAAATGGCTGTTCCGCGGCACCTCGACGCTGATCCTCGACGAGCCGACGCGCGGCGTCGACATCGGCGCGCGGCGGGAGATCTACCAGCTCTTGTGGATGCTGGCGGCGCAGCAAAAGGGCATCATCATGGTCTCGTCCGACCTGCCCGAGTTGATGGGCATGTGCCATCGCATCATCGTCTTTTCCAGGAACAAGATCGTCGGCGAGATGCCGCGCGCCGAATTCGACCAGGAGCGCATCCTGTCGCTCGCCTATCAGGAGTATGTTCGACCATGAGCGAGACGTCCGAATCCCTGGTGGCGGCGCCTGTTTCTCCTGGACGGGCGAAGTTCCTGCGCTTCCTGGTCCGCGACGCCGGCGTGCTCTTGGCCCTTGTGCTGATCACGCTGTTCTTCTCGGTCACAGCGCCTTATTTCGCCACGCCCGGCAATGCGCTGAAGATCTTCGTGCAGATCGCCATCAACACCGTTCTGGCGGCTGGCATGACCTTCGTCATCCTCACCGGCGGCATCGACCTTTCGGTCGGCTCGGTGCTGGCGCTCTGCACCGTGGTCGGCGCCACCGTCATGATCGATGAGAGCCTGTCGCCGGCCGTCGCGATCACCCTGGCGCTGCTCGCCTGCATGGCGACGGGTGCTGCCTGCGGCTTCCTCAACGGCTGGATCTCGACGCGCTGGAAGATCCCTTCCTTCATCGTCACGCTCGGCATGCTCAACATGGCCGCGGGCGCTGCCCGCGTCGTCAGCGACAATTCGACCATCACCGGCCTGCCGCAAAGCTTCGTCGATTTCGGCAATCTGATCATCGGCGGCTTCCTGCCCTCGATCTTCCTGGTCGCGGTGCTGGTGATCGCGGCCGGCTGGTTCGTGCTGCGCTTCACCGTTTTCGGCCGGATGATCTTCGCCGTCGGCACCAATGACGAGGCGGTGCGGCTCTCCGGCCACAATCCGGATTTCTACAAGGTCGCCGCCTTCACCATCAGCGGCCTGACGGCCGGCATCGCGGCCATGGTTTATCTCTTGCGCCTCAACATCGGCAGCCCGATCGCCGGCGTCGGCTACGAGCTCAACGCCATCGCCGCCGTCATCATCGGCGGCACCAGCCTCAGCGGCGGCAAAGGCTCTATCATCGGCACGCTGGTCGGCGCCTGCATCCTGCAGGTCTTGAGCACCGGGCTGCAGCTGCTCGGCGTCGGCGACAATTTCAAACCGATCGTGATTGGCCTTGTCATCGTGCTGGCCGTCATTCTAGACGCGTACCGGGAGAGGCTGTTGCGCAAAATCCGTTAAGGGAGCGCGGGGACCAGGGACCATGACGACGATTGCAGATGTCGCGCGCTATGCGGGGGTGTCCGTCGCAACGGTCTCGCATGTGATGAACCGCACGCGCCATGTCGAGCCGGAGACGGCCGAGCGCGTGCGCGCGGCGATCGCGGCCCTGCGCTATAGCCCGAACTCGCTGGCGCGCAGCCTGAGGCGCGGCGAGACCAAGACCATCGGCCTGTTGCTGCCCGACAATTCCAACCCGTTCTTCGCCGGCGTCGCGCGCCAGATCGAGGACGCGGGCTTCGTCGCCGGCTATACGGTGATCCTGTGCAATTCGGACGGCAGCGCCGAGAAGGAGGAGCGCTATCTGTCGGTGCTGATGGCCAAGCAGATCGACGGGCTGATCTTCGCCGGCTCGTCCGACCATGCGCGCGTGTTTGCGAGCCTTTCCGCCGCCGTGCCGGCGGTGCTGCTCGATCGCGAGATCCATTCCGTCCATGTCGATTCCGTGCTGGTCGACCACGACCATGGCGGCTATCTCGCCGGCCGCTATCTGGTCGGGCTCGGCCACAAAAAGATCGGCGTCATCGGCGGCCCGCGCGATTCCAGCTCCAGCCCTGCCCGCGTGCGCGGCTTTGTCCGGGCGCTCGAGGAAGCGGGCCTCGAACTGCCGGCATCATCGGTGGTCGATTCCGACTATCATTTCGCCGGCGGCCGGCTGGCGATGGAGCGGCTGATGGGGCAGGCGCCGGATATCACGGCCGTGTTCGCTTGCAACGACCTGATGGCGATGGGCGCCATCATCGCGCTGCGCTCTCGCGGATTGCATGTCCCCGACGACATGTCGCTGGTCGGTTTCGACGACATTCCCTATGCGGTCACCACCTGGCCGCCGCTGACGACGATCGCGCAGCCGGTCGAAAAGATCGGCACGCGGGCCGTGAGCCTGCTGCTCGAGCGCCTCGGCGAGCCGACCGCGCCCTCGCGCCGGGAGGTGCTGGCGCCTGTGCTCATCGAAAGGGAAAGCTGCGCGGCTTTGCGCAAGTAGCGCGTGATCTCCCCCCTTGAGGGGGAGATGTCGCCGAAGGCGACAGAGGAGGTCGCTGCGCATGAAGCGCCAACCTCCATCTGCACAAGCAGCCGAGCCCAGTCGGACCGACCCCCTCTGGCCTGCCCGTCCTCCGCAGCAGCTGCGCTGCAGCTGCGGAGGGTGGACCGGCCATCTCCCCCTCAAGGGGGGAGATTACGAGCTCATTCCCTCACGCCGCCGGCTGCATGGCGGCCCTCAGCAGCATGCCGAACAGATCGCGCGGCTCGTCGGGGTCGGCGAGCAGGTCGAGCTCCTCATAGAGGCCGGTCGCCTGGAGCTGGTCGCGGACATAGCGCAGCGCGGAAAAATCTTCCGTTGCGAAGCCGACGGAATCGAACAGCGTGATCTGCTCCTTCGTCTTGCGGCCCTGCGCCTTTCCGGTCATCACCTGCCACAGCTCGGTCACCGGATGGTCGGCGTCGAGCTGCTGGATCTCGCCCTCGATGCGGGTTTGCGGCGGGAACTCGACGAAGATGTCGGAGCGCAAGAGGATGTCGCGATGGAGCTCCGTCTTGCCGGGGCAGTCGCCGCCGACCGCGTTGATGTGGACGCCGGAGCCGACCATGTTGTCGGTGAGGATCGTGGCGTACTGCTTGTCGGCCGTCACCGTGGTGATGATGTCGACGCCTTCCACCGCATCCTGCCCGGTCGAACAGATCGTGATGTCGAAACCCTTGGCCGCCAGGTTGCGGGCGCATTTTTCCGAGGCCGAACGGTCGATGTCGTAGAGCCGCAGCTTATCGACGCCGAGCAAAGCCTTGAAGGCGATGGCCTGGAACTCGGACTGGGCGCCGTTGCCGATGATGGCCATGGCTTGACTGCCCTTGGGGGCCAGATATTTGGCCGCGACGGCGGAAGTGGCTGCGGTGCGCAGCGCCGTCAGGATCGTCATCTCGGTCAAGAGCATCGGATAGCCCGAGCCGACATCGGCGAGCACGCCGAAGGCGGTGACGGTCTGGCGGCCCTCGCGCATGTTCTTCGGATGGCCGTTGACATATTTGAAGCCGTACATCTTGCCGTCGCTGGTCGGCATCAGCTCGATGACGCCGTCATGGCTGTGCGAGGCGATGCGCGGCGTCTTGTCGAACAGCTCCCAGCGGCGGAAATCCTCCTCGATATAGGCGGCGAGCTCGGTGAGGAACCGCTCGACGCCGATGGCGAGCACCAGCTTCATCATGCGGTCGACGCTGACGAAGGGGACGATGGCAAGGCGGGAGGGCTGGGTCATGGTCAGAGGCTTCCGGAATGGCTGCGGGTCGGGCGGTCCATGATGCGGCGGCCCATCAGGCTGGCGGTGAGGTCGACCATCAGCGTCGCGGTGCGGCCGCGCTCGTCCAGGAACGGGTTGAGCTCGACCAGGTCGAGGCTGGAGACCAGGCCGCTGTCGGACAGCATCTCCATCACCAAATGCGCTTCGCGAAAAGTGGCGCCGCCGGGGACGGTGGTGCCGACGGCGGGCGCGATCGACGGGTCGAGGAAATCGACATCGAGGCTGACATGCAAGAGCCCGTTCTCCTTCTCGACGCGCGCCAGGAAGGCGCGCAGCAGCGGGGCGATGCCGTGCTCGTCGATGGCGCGCATGTCGTGCACGGTCACGCCAGCCTCCTTCAGCGCGCGGCGCTCGGCCGGATCGACGCTGCGCAGGCCCATGGTGCAGACGTGGGCGGGGTCGACCGCCGTGGGCAGGTCCGGGAAATAGCCCGAAAAACCCGGCCGGCCGCTGGCATAGGCGAGCGGCACGCCGTGCAGATTGCCGCTGGTGGTGGTGTCGAGCGTATGGAAATCCGGATGCGCGTCGAGCCACAGCACGAAAAGCGGCCGGCCCCGTTCGGCGGCGCGGCGCGCCACGCCGGAGACCGTCCCGGCGGAGATCGAGTGGTCGCCGCCGAGGAAGATCGGCATGGCGTCGCTCGACGCCGTATAGGCGGCCTCGGCGATCGCCGACGTCCAGGCGGAAATCTCCGGCAGGGCCTTGAGCGCAAGATTGCCGTGGACGACGGCGCGCGCCTGGGCCGGCTGCACCGCGCCCCAGTCCTCGACCTCATGGCCGAGTTCCGACAGCATCGAGACGAGCCCGGCGGTGCGCAGCGCGCTCGGTCCCATTTCGCATCCCATCCTGCCTGCGCCGTCCTGTACCGGCGCGCCGACGATCCTGCAGCGCATGATTCTTTTTAGCCCTTGCGATTGATTGAAGGATTGAACCATCGCTGCCTGGCGGTTTGAATAGGGAAAATTGGCATTTCGAAAAGATCAATCTATCATATTGGACAGATGATTTGATCGAAATGGAATAGCATGGACGCGCTCGACGAAAGGCTGGTGACGCTTCTGAGGCACGATGCGCGGCGCAGCGTCTCCGATCTCGCGCTCGATCTCGGCGTCTCGCGCGCCACCGTCAGGGCGCGCATGGAGCGGCTGGAAAAATCCGGTGAGATCATCGGCTACACGGTGGTGCTGCGCGCCGACGCGGTCGATCAGAAGATACGCGGCGTGATGATGATCGAGATCGAGGGCCACGCCGCCGACCGCGTGATCAGGGCGCTCGGCGGTTTTCCGGAAGTGTCGACCATCCACACCACCAACGGCCGCTGGGACCTGGTGGTCGAGCTCGGCACCGCATCGCTGACCGATTTCGACGCCGTGCTGCGGCGGATAAGGCTGATTCCAGGGATAACGGGAAGCGAAACCAGCCTGCTGCTGGCGACGCCGCGGACGACGAGGGCCAGGCTGGGGTAGGAGGCGGAAGCTACTTTCGGAGCGTCGGCCCCAAACGCGAAAAAGCCGCGGAAAACCGCGGCTTTTCGTTTGCTTGATCCCCTGAAGGAAACTGGAGCGGGTGAGGCGATTCGAACGCCCGACCCCAACCTTGGCAAGGTTGTGCTCTACCCCTGAGCTACACCCGCTCGCGCGGCCTTGGGCCGCAAGCCGCGCCTATATGGCCGAAGAGCGCGGCGATTGCAACAGGGAAATGATGGTCTTTTTGGAGCTAGCTCTTCGTGCATTGAAGGTTCGTTCCGAACCGGCGGATTCCGTTGGCCCGGCCCGGCGGTCTTGCCCGAGGGCATCGTTGGCCGTAAACGGCATGACCTTCAAGACGAAGTGAGGACCGATGCCGAAGACCGAAGCCGAGCTCTATGCCTTTCTTGCCGATCTCGGCATCTCCGTCTCGACGGTGCGCCACCCGCCATTGTTCACGGTCGCCGATTCGCAGGCGCTGCGCGGCGAGATCCCGGGCGGGCACACCAAGAACCTCTTCCTCAAGGACAAGAAGGACAATTTCTTTCTCGTCACCGTCGGCGAGGAGGCGGTGGTCGACCTCAAGCAGATCCACCATCTAATCGGCGCCGCCGGGCGCGTGTCCTTCGGCAAGCCGGAAATGCTGATGGAGCTGCTCGGCGTCATTCCTGGCGCGGTCACCGTCTTCGGCCTGATCAACGACACGGCCGGCCGGGTGAAGGTCGTCCTCGACCAGGAATTGATGAGCCACGATGTCATCAACGGCCATCCGCTGACCAACGAGGCGACGACGACCATCGCCGCCGCCGATCTCGTCAGATTCGTCGAGGCAACCGGCCACGATGCTGTTATCTTGAAAGTCTCATTATCTTGAAAGTCAGGGCTTGATCGCCACATGGATGGCGAAACCGAAATCCGACAATGACGCGCCGCGCCTTCATGCCGGCGGCGGCGCGACCGAAAGGGCGACGACATGAGTGACGACAATCCGTTCAGCGGCTCATTTGGCGGCAATGCCGGCCAGTACGCCCAATCCGTCCAGTATGGCGGCGGCGACCGCGCCAAGGTGTCGCTCGGCGAGGCGCCGGCGGCCGCCGACCTGATCAAGGACACCACGACCGCGACATTCGCGGCCGACGTCATCCAGGAATCGCGCCGCCAGCCGGTTCTGGTCGACTTCTGGGCGCCCTGGTGCGGCCCCTGCAAGCAGCTGACGCCGCAGCTCGAAAAGGCGGTCCAGGCCGCCGGCGGCAAGGTCAAGCTGGTCAAGATGAACATCGACGACCATCCCTCGGTCGCCGGCCAGCTCGGCATCCAGTCCATTCCGGCGGTCATCGCCTTCAAGGACGGCCAGCCGGTCGACGGCTTCATGGGCGCCATTCCCGAAAGCCAGATCACGCAGTTCATCCAGAAGGTCGGCGGCAAAGGCGGCGGCGCGGCGTCGCAGATCACGGATGCGCTTGCCGCGGCCAGCGAGGCGCGCGAGGCCGGCGATGTCCAGACCGCGGCCGATATCTATGACGCGATCCTCGAGCAGGCGCCCGAAACCATCGAGGCGATTGCCGGGCTTGGCGAGATCCTGTTCGAGGCCGGCGACAGCCAAGGCGCCGAGGCGGTGCTCGGCAAAGCGCCCGAGGACAAGAAAGACGCGCCGGCGATCGCCGCGCTGCGCGCTAAGATGACGCTGGCCGCGGAGGCGGCGGCGCTCGGCAATCCGGCCGAGTTCGAGCGCCGGCTCGCCGCCGATCCCAACGATCATCAGGCGCGTTTCGACCTGGCGATGGTGCAGAACGCGCGCGGCGAGCGGATGCAGGCCGCCGACAATTTGCTGGCAATCGTCAAGGCCGACCGGACATGGAATGACGACGGCGCCAGGGCGCAGCTCTTGAAGTTCTTCGAGGCATGGGGGATGACCGACGAGGCGACGCTTGCGGCGCGGCGCAAGCTTTCGTCGCTGCTGTTCTCGTGAGCGCGTTGCCGCCGGCTCCTTTGCCGGGCAAGGGGGCTTGCGCGCGGCGGCGGCTGCGCCAGATAGGGGGCAGTGGCCTGCCCTGCCGACAAATGGTTGGATAGGCAGGCCGCGCCAGAGGAGATCGCAGGTTTGGGGAGATCGCAGGTTTGACACGCTCGCCGGCGACGCCTCTAGAGCGTTTCACCGGTTCACTGAAACGGCGAACCGCCCTATCTCTTTGTTTTGACGCAATTCCGGACGGAAAACCGTTTCACACTTTTCCTGGAATTGCTCTAAGGCTTGAAGTGCAGGCGGAGGGTTGAAGTGCAGGTCGGAAACGCCCGCTATCGGCTCGCGAAGGATTTGCCGTCGACGATCCCGGTGTTTCCGCTCGCCGGAGCGCTGCTGCTGCCGGGCGGCCGCATGCCGCTCAATATTTTCGAGCCGCGCTATCTGCAGATGATCGACCAGGCGATGGCCGGGACGCGGCTGATCGGCATGATCCAGCCCAGCCTCGACGGCGCGCTGCGCGACGACGGCGAGCCGGAGCTGTGCAGCGTCGGCTGCGCCGGCCGCATCATCTCGCTCGCCGAGACCGGCGACGGCCGCTACCTGATTTCGCTGCAAGGCGTCTGCCGCTTCCGCGTGACACAGGAGCTGGCGGCGAAGACACCGTTCCGGCAGTGCCGGATCGCGCCGTTCCTCACCGATCTCGAGGAGGACCAGGCCGCCGCCGAGGTCGACCGGCCGGCGCTGCTCAAGGCGTTCCGCGCCTATCTGCAGGCCAATGACCTCGAAGCCGACTGGGAAAGCGTCAGCCGCGCCGAGAACGGAATGCTGGTCAATGCGCTGTCGATGATGGCGCCCTATGGGCCGGCCGAGAAGCAGGCGCTGCTCGAAGCGGCGGATTTGAAGACGCGCGCCGAGACGCTGATCGCCATCACCGAAATAACGCTGGCGCGCGAGGATGAGGATTTTGGCTCGAGCCTGCAGTAAGTGCGCTGATATTCAGGTGATGCCGGCCTGCGAACGGCGGCCTCCTGCGCTTCCGGTGCTCACGTACTTGAAGTACGCTCCGCTCCGGTTCTCGGAAGCCACCGTTCTCGACCCGGCCTGACCTGGATCTCAACACACTTAAGCCTATGGAGTTGGGTGCGATGGCGGCGGATGGACGTGACGGGCGCAAGGCCACGGTCGATCCAAGACTGCTGGAACTGCTCGCTTGCCCGCTGACCAAGGGACCGCTGACCTGGGACGAGGAACGCAGCGAGCTGATCTCGCGCGTGGCCAAGCTCGCCTATCCGGTGCGCGACGGCATCCCGATCATGCTGCCCTCGGAAGCGCGCACGATCTCGGCCGATGATATGCTGACGCCACCGCCGCGGCTGAGCGGGCCGTCGTAGGGTTCTGGTGCGGGAAGGACGCTGCATCCCTGCTCCCGGCGCTGACGTGGGGGATTGGCCGGCCCCCCCTGTGACGTCGTCATACTCGGGCTTGACCCGAGTATCCATGCCGTGACCTTTACCGTTGAGTGCTAACAGTGCAAAATTCTGTAACCGTTGCAATGCTTTAGCGTCACGGCATGGATTCTAGGGTCTGCGCGCGTCGCTTCGCTCCTTGCTTCGCCCTAGAATGACGACCGAACGAATGTCGTCGCTAATCTCAGACGTCTCCAACAAAGCTGGGCGGGATGCTCCCGGCGCAGACGTTGGAGATTGCCTGGAACGCCGCTTGTCCCTACTGAAAGCGCCTACTGAAAATTCCGCCCCTTCGGCATGACCTGCTGAGCGGCACCCGACAGGGCCTCGCTGTCCTGGCGGACCGGCAAGCCGCGGTTCGCGGGAGCGGTGTCCCCGGCGGGCTCATGCTCGATGGTGGGTGGCCGCAGAAGCACGCTCAGCCAGGGCGTGAGATCCTCGATCCTGTCGGCGACGATGTGGATGACGTCCGATTCCTGCTGCAGCTTGCCGGTGACGCGGATGAAGCGCGCGCCCATCACGATTGAGCGGAAGCGATCGAAGACGCGCGGCCAGATGATGACGTTGGCGATCGCCTTTTCATCCTCGAGCGTGAGGAAGATCGCGTTGCCCTTGCCGGGGCGCTGGCGCACCAGCACCAGGCCGGCGACGGTGACGCGCCGGCCGTCGCGCACCGACGGCAGGCGGGCATTGGGGGTGATGCCGGCGCGGGTGAGCCGTTCGCGCAGGAAGGCGACGGGGTGCTCCTTCAGCGACAGGCCGAGCGAGCGGTAGTCATGGACGACATGCTCGCCGAGCGGCATTTTCGGCAGCTTCGTTTCGGGCTCCAATTCGCGTAAGCCGAGAGCGGGGCGGTCGAACAGCGGCAGCTTTTCGGCAGCGCTCCTGCCGTCGAGCGCGCGCACCTCCCAGAGCGCTGAGCGGCGGTCGAGGCCGAGCGAGCGGAAGGCGTCGGCCTCGGCCAGCCTCTCGATCTCGCCGACATCGAGGCCTGAACGCAGCCATAGATCCCTGACCGATCGATAGCCCTCGCCGCGCCGGGCGACGGCGGCCTCCATGCGCTCCTGCGACAGGCCCTTGACCTGGCGGAAGCCGAGCCGCACGGCATGCGCCGTCTCGATGATGCCGCGCATCGAGGCATGGCGTTCGAGGATGCGCGAAGGATCGAAGGCGGCTCCCTCCAGCGTGCAATCCCAGACGGAATGGTTGATGTCGACCTCGCGCACCTCCACGCCATGGTCGCGCGCATCGCGGACGAGCTGGGCCGGCTGGTAAAAACCCATCGGCTGCGCGTTCAGGATCGCGGCGCAGAAGACGTCGGGATAAAAGGTCTTGAACCAGCAGGAGGCGTAGACCAGCAGCGCGAAGGAGGCGGCGTGGCTTTCCGGGAAGCCGTATTCGCCAAAGCCTTCGATCTGCTTGAAGCAGCGCTCGGCGAACTCCTTCTCATAGCCATTGCTGACCATGCCGTCGATCATGCGCTGGCGATAGTTGCCGATCGTGCCGGTGCGCTTGAAGGTCGCCATGGCGCGGCGAAGCTCGTCGGCCTCGCCCGGCCGGAAACCACCGGCGACGATGGCGATCTTCATCGCCTGTTCCTGGAACAGCGGCACGCCGAGCGTCTTGCCGAGAATCTTTTTCAGATCGGAGCTGGGGTAATTGACGTCCTCCTTGCCCTGCCGCCTGCGCAGATAGGGATGCACCATGTCGCCCTGGATCGGGCCGGGCCGCACGATCGCCACCTCGATGACGAGGTCGTAGAACTCTTGCGGCCTGAGCCGCGGCAGCATCGACATCTGGGCGCGGGATTCGATCTGGAAGACGCCGAGCGTATCGGCCCGGCAGATCATGTCGTAGACGCAGGCGTGTTCCGGCGGCAGGGAATTCAAGCCATAGGGCCGGCCGTAGTCGTCCCGCGCTTCCGGATAATGATTGGTGAGCAGGGTCAGAGCGCGCTTCAGGCAGGTCAGCATGCCGAGCGCCAGCACGTCCACCTTGAGGATCTTCACCGCGTCGAGATCGTCCTTGTCCCACTCGACCATCTTGCGTTCCTCCATCGCCGTCTTGACGATGGGCACGACCTCGTCGAGCCGGTCGCGGGTTATGACGAAGCCGCCGACATGCTGGGAGAGGTGGCGGGGAAAGCCCATGATCTCGTTGGCGCGCTCCAGCACCTGCCGCGACAGCGGGTCGGTGCGGTCGAGGCCGCCGGCATTGGCCTCCCTTTCGCCGAGCTCGGAGGTCGACCAGCCCCAGATGGTGCTCGACAGGGCGCTGCGGACATCTTCCGAGAGACCCATTGCCTTCGCCACCTCGCGCAGCGCCGAGCGGCCGCGATAGCTGATGACGGCGGCGGCCAGCGCGGTGCGCTTGGCGCTGTATTTGTCGTAGATATAGGCGATGACCTCGTCGCGCCGCTCATGCTCGAAGTCGACGTCGATGTCGGGCGGCTCGTTGCGCTCCTCGGAAATGAAGCGCTCGAACAGCGCGTCGATCCGGTCGGGTCCGACTTCGGTGATGCCGATGCAGAAGCAGATGACCGAATTGGCTGCCGAGCCGCGCCCCTGGCAAAGGATATTCTGGCTGCGGGCGAATTTCACGATATCGTAGACGGTCAGGAAATAGCGCGCATAGTTCAGGCGCTCGATGAGGGCGAGTTCTTCATCGATGCGCTGCGTGACATGGTCAGGAACACCTGCCGGATAGCGCCTTGCCGCGCCTTCCCGCGCCAGGCGCTCGAGCTCGGCCTGCGGCCCGAGGCCGGATTCGGTCGGCTCGTCGGGATAGTTGTATTCGAGATCGCTGAGCGAGAAGGTGAGCTCCCCGGCGAAGCGCAGCGTCTCGACCAGCGCCTCTGGGTGGCGGCGGAACAGGCGCGCCATCTCCAGCGGCGGCTTCAGATGGCGCTCGGCATTCGCCGTCAGCTCCAGCCCGACCTCGGAGATAGGCGTGTTGAGACGGATCGCGGTCAGCACGTCCTGCAGCGGCCGGCGTTCGGCGGCATGGTAGAGCACGTCGTTGGTCGCCATCAGCGGGACGCCGGCGTGTTCGGCCATCGCCGCCGCCTGCTCGATGCGGAAGCGGTCATTGCCGCCATAATCCGGCGCCACGGCCAGCCGGAGCGCCGCGCCGAAGCGATCCTTGAGCCGGCTAATAAGTGCCAGGCTGTCTTCCGCGCCGCCCGACAGATTGGGCAGGATGGCCAG
The DNA here is from genome assembly GCF_040545255.1 of Mesorhizobium shonense. Classification (NCBI taxonomy): domain Bacteria; kingdom Pseudomonadati; phylum Pseudomonadota; class Alphaproteobacteria; order Hyphomicrobiales; family Phyllobacteriaceae; genus Mesorhizobium; species Mesorhizobium shonense. Next base: position 110,403 of record NZ_JBEPLM010000017.1, on the reverse strand, counting down.
CGACATCAGATCGCCCCACTCGAGCAGGTCGCTCAATTCAAGCAGCGTCGCGCCTTTCTCGTTCTCGTCGCGCAGATTGGCTTGCGTCAGCATGCGGCAAAGATGCCCCCAGCCCTTGCGACTCTGAGGATAGGCGAGGATGTCCGGCGTGCCGTCGCGGAAAACCAGGCGGCAGCCCGGATGATAGGCAAGTTTTTCCACCTTCGCCTGCTGCCAGGCGCGCACGACGCCGGCGACCGTGTTGCGGTCGGCAAGCCCGATCGAGGCAAAGCCGTAGAATTTTGCCGTCACCACCAGCTCCTCGGGCTTCGAGGCGCCGCGCAGGAAGGAAAAGTTCGACTGGATGCCGAACTCGGCATAGGGGATGACGGTCAGCGCGTTCATGCGAACACCCCGTGCATGAACCAGCGCGGCGCGGCCTGCGCGGCGCTGCTGTAGAGACCCTGGCGGTAGAGCCAGTAACGACGCCCCTCGCTGTCCTCGATACGGTAATAGTCGCGGGTCGGCCCCTCCTCCTCGCCGGGCAGTTGCCGCCACCATTCGGCGGCGATGCGTTCCGGCCCTTCGGCGCGGGCGACGCGGTAGAGCGCGCGCCGCCAGCGGAAATTCATCGGCGGACCCTCGGGGATCTCGGTCGCCGGCACCTCGATCGGCTCGGGCGAGCGGAACAGGCGTACCGGCCGCTCCGGCGGGTAGATGGTCATCGGCGGCATGGCGCGGTCGCTCGCCGGCATGCGCCTTTGCGGCGCTTCCGCGAAGGGAACCGTGGTTACGGCGCGCTCCGGCAGATGGCTTTCGACGACGACCGGCTTCAGCACGGCGGCCTCGCCGAGGCGGGCGCGGATGCGGTCGGCGAATAAAGCGATGTCGGCGTCATCGTCGTCCGCTTCGCCGGCAAGATCGCCCTGCAGCATGTCGAAAGCGGCAACCGAAAGCACCGACAGCCGCACGAGATCGAAGCCGAAGCCGGCATCGATGTTTTGTTCCAGCGCGGTCAGCCGTTCGTGGAACAGTTTTCGGATCAGCTGCGGCTCGCGCATCGGGCGCGAGGTGCCGACGGCGATGCGGCTGACGGCGCCGTCGACGCGGAAGAGGAGAAGGGCCAGCGCCCTGGCGCCCTCGCCGCGGCGCTCGAGATCGGCCTTCAAGGCGATCGCCAGCCGGCTCACCAGCCGCTCGATGTCGTCGGTGAGCATGACCGGTTCGGCAAGATGACGCTCGACCGAGAGCGGCGCCACGGGAAGGCGCGGCGACACGGCCTCGTCGAGGCGGCCGAGCGCCTGGTCGAGGCGCAGCAGCAAGGTGGCGCCGAAGCGGCGGGCGAGCGGCGCGCGCGGCGCCGCCATCACCGCGCCCGCCGTGCGCAGGCCGACGCTTTCCAGGCTGGCCCGGGTTTCCGGCGCGATGCGCAGCGCCGAAAGCGGCAAGGGTGCCAGAAGCGCTTCCTCCTCGCCGCCGGCAATTATGCGGTCGCCATGGAAGCGCGCCGCCGCCCAGGCGGCGCCCGGCGTCGAGGCGAGGCCGGCGCGGACATCGAAACCCTGCTGGAAGAAGCGGGTGAGGATCTCGTCCTGCATGGCGCGCTCGCCGCCGAACAGATGCGTGCAGCCGGTGACGTCGAGGAACAGCCCGTCCTCGCCGTCGATCGCCACCAGCGGCGTGTAGCGGTCGCACCAGTCGGCGAGGCCTTCGAGCAGGCGGCGGTCGGCTTCCGCGTCGGCTTCCACCACGTCGATCGAGGGATGCATGGCGCGCGCATCGGCAATGCCCATGCCGCGCTTCAGTTTCAGCGCCTCAGCCCGCTCGTCGAGGGCTGCGATGCGCTGGGCGTTGCTGTCGCGATGGCTGATCACAAGCGGTGGGTGAGGCGGGGGCAGGTGATCCGACGGCCGCGAACGCCAGGACCGCCCCAGACGCTGGCGCAGGATCCGCTCCGCGCAGAGGTACGGGAACCACAGCGACAGAATTCTCTGTTCTTTCTGCAAAAGCGTGCTCATCGGGGTTCCACTCCAGTGTGAATTGTCCGGGCAGGGCCGTGCGGCTCTTGCCGATATCGACGGTGAAGGCGGGGCGGCCGATCGAGCCGGCGAGCGGGCCGGCGACCGTCTCGCGGCTGGCTGAGGGGGCGGCCGAAACGATGAGGCGCACGGGCGCTGCTGTGGGCTCGGCCTCGCCGGCCTGGCGCAGCAAAAGCACCGGGCGGGCGGCGTTTTGGGCGCGGGCGTGCAGCCGCCGCGTCGCGGTAAGGTCGAGAAGCCGCGGGCTGCCGCGGATCTCGAGGATGACGGCGGCGAAGGCCGTCATGCGCGCCGCCTCCTCGGCGATCCATAGCGCGTCCAAGAGCTTCGGCGCTTCGGAGAACAGCAATTGCTCCGGCGCGATGCCGAAGAGGGCGTACAGCCCCCTGGCATAGGGAAAGCCGGCCTCGCGAAAAATCTCCGCCGTGCCGATCCAGAGGACCGGCAGGCCCGGCTTTTCCCTGAGGATCAGGCTGGTGAGCGACAGCGCAAAGCCGGCGACGGCACCGGCATCGCGGGTCTCCAGCCCATGGATCTCGCTGAGCGCCGCCTTGGGCAGGCCGCCGCCGAGCGCGGTATCGAGGCGCTCGATGCCGGTGTGCAGGAAGGCATCCGGCGAGGCCACGGCGAGGCCGCGCCGGACGATCGTGACGTCCGATCGAGCGGCATCGAGGGGTGTGCTGCCGGCCGGCGCCTCAAGGCGCTCGGGCAGCGTTCTCTCGATCTTCGCGATCTGGCGGCGCAGGGCAAAAACAGTTTCCCGCGCCACGGCGCTCATCGCCATGACGTTCACTTCCGGCAGCAATTGTTCCTGTTATGTTCCTATAGATTCCAGAGGGTCCCCGAAGAGTCAAGCGGAGTCTAAAGGAATTTATTCCTTCGCTCTTTACCCTCAGGGAAGCCTGCCAGCCGGCTCATTTGCCTCAATCGGCGCGAAAGCCTATATGCCGGGATCAAAGGAAACCTCATGGCCCGCATCTACAAGACCCGCACCTGGCACGACCAACTCTCGCCGTCGATGGAGGAAATGGAGCTTCTGGCTCTGGAGGCATATGCGCATCTGCCGGAAGAGTTCCGCAAGCTCACCGGCGAGATCGTCATCCAGATCGCCGACTTCCCGACCGACGAGATCATGGACGACCTGTCGCTGGAGACGCCCTTCGACCTGCTCGGCCTGTTCGAGGGACGCGGCATCGCCGAGCGCTGGAACCCGCAGACCGGCGAGGGGCCGAACCGCATCACGCTCTACCGCCGCGCCATCCTCGACTACTGGGCCGAGAACGAGGAGACGCTGGGCGACATCGTCACCCATGTGCTGGTCCACGAGATCGGCCATCATTTCGGCCTGTCGGACGACGACATGGAGCGGATCGAGGAAGCGGCGGAGCAGGCGGCGGCGGGGTGAGCGCACCTCGTCATCCTAGGGCGGAGCGACGCGAAGCGGAGTGTAGACCCTAGGATCCATGCCGTTACCTTGGCACAGTGTTCCAGCGGCGCAGAACTATCATCGCGGCCTTTCGGCTACTCGATCCCAGACGGTTCCGCCACCTTCTGATCCGTGGCGTCTTTCGACAGAGGACACGGCATGGATCCTAGGGTCTGCGCGCGTCGCTCCGCTCCTTGCTCCGCCCTAGGATGACGAAGTTACGGGGATGCGGTCTATTCCCTAAATATGCAGCGCGTGCCCGAGCGCCTTCAGCGCCGCTTCCTGGAAACCTTCGCCCTGCGTCGGATGGGCGTGAATGGTGCCGGCGATGTCCTCCAGCCGCGCGCCCATTTCGAGCGCCAGGCCGAAGGCCGCCGACAGTTCCGACACGCCTTGCCCGACCGCCTGGATACCGAGCACCAGATGATTGTCGGCGCGGGCGACGACGCGCACGAAGCCGTCCTCGCCTTGCTTGGTCATGGCGCGGCCGTTGGCGGCGAAGGGAAACTGCCCGACCTTGATCTCGCCGGCTTGCGCCTTCGCCTCTTCCGGTGACAGGCCGGCCGTGACCAGCTCGGGATCGGTGAAGCAGATTGCCGGGATCGCGCGCTTGTCCCAGCTTCTTTTGTGGCCGGCGACGATCTCGGCCACCATCTCGCCCTGCGCCATGGCGCGATGCGCCAGCATCGGCTCGCCGGTGACGTCGCCGATGGCATAGATGCCGCGCATCGAGGTCCGGCATTGGTCGTCGATGCGGATGAATTTTCCCGCCATGTCCAGATCGATCTGATCCAGCCCCCAGCCATCGGTCAGCGGCTTGCGGCCGACCGTGACCAAGATCTTGTCGGCGGCGACCTTGGCATCCTTGCCGTCGGTCGCTTCGACCAGCAGCGCATCGCCCTTGGTCGACAGCCCCTTGGCCTTTGCCTCCGTCATCACCTCGATGCCAAGCTCGCCCAGACGTTTGAGCACCGGCCTGGTCAATTCCGCATCGTACTGCGCAAGCACGCGCGGCAGCGCTTCGACCACGGTGACATGAGAGCCCATCTTGGCAAAGGCCATGCCGAGCTCCAGCCCGATATAGCCGCCGCCGACCACGGCAAGCGTCTTCGGCACTTCGCTCAGCGCCAGCGCCTCGGTCGACGAGATGACCGGACCGCCGAAAGGCAGGAACGGCAATTCGACCGCGGCCGAGCCGGTGGCGATCACCACCGTCTCGGCGCGGATGACCTGGATCCCGGTCTCGGTCTCGACCTCGACGGTCTTGCCGTCGCGAAACGTCGCCCAGCCATGCACGGTCTTGACCCTGGCCTTCTTGAGCAGGCCGGCAACGCCGCTGTTCAGCCGGCTAACGATACCATCCTTCCAGGCGATCGTTTTCATGAGGTCGAGTGTCGGCGGGGCAACCGAAATGCCAAGCATGCTCTTGCCGCCGGCCATATGCGCGATCTTCTCGAACTCCTCCGCGGCGTGGATAAGCGCCTTGGACGGGATGCAGCCGACATTGAGGCAGGTGCCGCCCGGCTTGGCAACCTCGACGATCACCGTGTCGACGCCGAGCTGGCCGGCACGGATGGCTGAGACATAACCGCCGGGACCGGCGCCGATGACGAGCAGCTTGCAGGAGATCTCTTTCATGACGACTGCTTCCTTTCGGCGAAGGCCGCCGCGCGCTTTTCCCTTCTCCCCTTGTGGGAGAAGGTGGATCGGCGCGATAGCGCCGAGACGGATGAGGGGTGTTCCAGCGGAGTGAGACGCTGGCGTTCCCTGGAGCACCCCTCATCCGTCGCCTTCGGCTCCCCCTTCTCCCACAAGGGGAGAAGGGGGAGCCCATATGCCGGCGCCGCAACGTTCGAGATCGACCCCATCCCCTCAATCCACGAAGATCAGCGCCGGCGTCTCAAGCAACGCCTTGATACGCTGCACGAACACCGCGGCATCCCAGCCGTCGATGACGCGATGGTCGAAGCTGGACGACAGGTTCATCATCTTGCGGGGAATGAACTGCGTGCCGTCCCACACCGGCCGCACCATCATCTTGTTGACGCCGACGATCGCGACTTCCGGATAGTTGATGACCGGCGTCGTCGCCACGCCGCCCATGGCGCCGAGCGAGGTGATGGTGATGGTCGAGCCGGAAAGCTCGTCCCGCGTCGCCGTGCCGGACTTGGCCGCATCGGCCAGCCGGTTGACCTCCGCGGCGCAGTCCCACAGATCTCGCGCCTCGGCGTGCTTGACCACCGGCACCACCAGCCCGGTGGGCGTCTGCGCGGCGATGCCGATATGGATGCCTTCATGCTGGTGGATGATGCCGGCATCGTCGTCGAACAGCGCGTTGAGGTTCGGCTGGTCGGCGATCGCCTTGACCATCGCCCGCATCAGGAACGGCAGCAGCGTCAGTTTTGCGCGATCACCGCGCTTGTCCTTGTTGAGCGTGGCGCGCAGCTCTTCCAGCGCCGTGACGTCGATCTCCTCGACATAGGTGATATGAGGGATGCGCGATTTGGCGAGCGACATTTTCTCGGCGATCTTGCGCCGCAAGCCGACCACCTTGATGTCCTCGACGCCGTCCTTCGGGGCAAGGCCGGTGGCGCGGGCAAGCTGCGGGCCGCGCGCCAGAAAAGCCTCGATGTCCTCATGGCTGATGCGCCCGGCTGGGCCGCTGCCCGGAACCTGGCGAAGATCGATGCCGGCTTCCTTCGCGCGAAGCCGGACGGCAGGCGAGGCCAGCGGCTTGTCGCCTTCGGCGCGCGGCGCGCCGGAAGTCGGCGCTGAACCAGCAGACGCCGTCGCAGCACCCCCACCCTTAGCCCCTCCCCCCACGAGGGAGGGGGAGGCTGTGGCCATCGCCGGCTCAACTTTCCCCGGGGAAGCCTTTTTGGATGAGCTCATAGCCGGCTTGGTGTCTGCCTTGGCGGTCGAAGCGCGTTCCCCTTCCCCTTGTGGGGAGGGGCCAGGGGTGGGGGTCGGCGCCGTCTCCGGCGATTTCGCACCCGCCACGACATTGCCTTCGCCGGCCACTTTCAGCCGCACGATCGGCGAGCCGATCGCCACCGTGTCGCCGATCTCGGCGCCGAGCCAAAGGATCTCGCCGTCGACCGGCGACGGGATCTCGACGGTTGCCTTGTCGGTCATGACGGCGGCCAGAACCGTGTCCTCGCGCACGAGGTCGCCGACCTTGACGTGCCACTCGACGAGCTCGGCCTCGGCGACGCCTTCGCCGACATCGGGCAGCTTGATGATATGTTCGCCCAACTAAGCCTCCCCGCTCTAAGCTTCCATGGTCTCGACGAGCGCGCGCCCGACCCGCGCGGGGCCGGGGAAATACTCCCACTCCTGCGCATGCGGATAGGGCGTGTCCCAGCCGGCGACCCGCGCCACCGGTGCCTCCAGATGGTAGAAGCAGTTTTCCTGCACCAGCGCGACCAGTTCGGCGCCAAAGCCGGAGGTCAGCGTCGCCTCATGCACGACCACGCAGCGCCCGGTCTTCTTCACCGAGGCGACGATGGTGTCGAGGTCGAGCGGCAGAAGCGTCCTGAGATCGATGATCTCGGCGTCGATGCCGGTTTCTTCGGCGGCGGCCTCGGCGACGTAGACCATGGTGCCGTAGGCCAGAACGGTAACCGCCGAACCGGGCCTCCGGATCGCCGCCTTGCCGAGCGGGATCGTATAGTGCCCGTCGGCGACCTCGCCGAGCCGGTGCTTCGACCATGGCGTCACCGGCCGGTCGTGATGGCCGTCGAAGGGGCCGTTATAGAGCCGCTTCGGCTCGAGGAAGATGACCGGGTCCGGATCCTCGATCGCCGAAATCAGCAGTCCCTTGGCGTCGTGCGGATTGGACGGCACCACCGTCTTCAGGCCCGACACATGCGTGAACAGCGCCTCTGGACTCTGGCTGTGCGTCTGGCCGCCAAAGATGCCGCCGCCGGTCGGCATGCGCACCACGATCGGGCAGGTGAAATCATTGTTGGAGCGGTAGCGCAGCCGCGCCGCCTCCGACACGATCTGGTCATAAGCCGGATAGACATAGTCGGCAAACTGCACCTCCACGCAAGGGCGAAGCCCATAGGCGGCCATGCCGATGGCCGAACCGACGATGCCGGCTTCGCTGATCGGCGCGTCGAAGCAGCGGCTCTTGCCATATTTGGCCTGCAGGCCTTGCGTGCAGCGGAAGACGCCGCCGAAAAAGCCGACATCCTCGCCATAGACGATGACGCGCTCGTCGCGCGCCATCGAGACATCCATGGCGTCGCGGATCGCCTCGATCATGGTTTTTCTTGGCATGGTCAGACCCCCGCCTGCTGGCGCTGGCGCCTGAGATGCGGCGGCATCTCGGCATAGACGCCCTCGAACATGTCGCGCGTCGACGGCTTGCCGCCGGCATGCAGCGTGCCGTGGCTTTCGGCCTCCTTCTGCGCCGCGATCACGGTCTCAAGGATCTCGGCCTCCGCCTGAGTGTGGCGATCCTCCGACCAGACGCCTCTGTGGATGAGGTGGTTCTTCAGCCGGATGATCGGGTCGCCGAGCGGCCAGGCGTCGGATTCGGCCTTCGGCCGGTAGGCGGACGGATCGTCCGAGCTCGAATGAGCGCCGACGCGATAGGTGACATATTCGACCAGCGTCGGCCCGAGATTCTTCCGCGCCCGCTCCGCCGCCCATTTGGCCACGGCATGGACGGCAAGATAATCGTTGCCGTCGACGCGCAGCGAAGGAATCCCGAAGCCGAGGCCGCGCGCCGCGAAGGTGCCGGAGCCGCCGCGCGCTATGCCCTGGAAAGTGGATATCGCCCACTGGTTATTGACGACATTGAGCACGACCGGCGCCTTGTAGGTCGAGGCGAAGACCAGGGCCGCATGGAAATCGGATTCCGCCGTCGAGCCGTCGCCGATCCAGGCCGCGGCGATGCGGGAATCGTTGGAGATCGCCGAGGCCATCGCCCAGCCGACCGCCTGAATATACTGCGTCGCCAGATTGCCTGAGATCGAGAAGAAGCCGTGCTCCTTCGAGGAATACATGATCGGCAGCTGCCTGCCCTTCAGCGGGTCGGCCTCGTTGGAGTAGATCTGGTTCATCATCGTGACCATCGGATAGCCGTCGGCAATCAGCAGGCCGGCTTGTCGATAGGTCGGGAAATTCATGTCGCCCGGCTTGAGCGCCTTGCGGAAGGCGCAGCTCACCGCTTCTTCGCCGAGATGCTGCATGTAGAAGGAGGTCTTGCCCTGGCGCTGCGCCATCTGCATGCGGGCATCGAAGGTTCTGAGCCGCATCATGTTGCGCAAGCCTTCGAGCAACTCCTCGTCGGTGAGCAGCCCGGCCCACGGCCCGACCGCTTCGCCGGCGCGGTTGAGCACGCGGATGATGGAGAAGGCCATGTCGCGGATGGCGCGCGGATCGACATCGATCTCCGGGCGCGGCACCGAGCCGGCCTTGGGGATGGTCACATTCGAGAAGTCGGGCGTGCCGCCGGGCCGAACCTCGGGCTCCGGCACATGAAAGCGCAACATTCCAGCATCGGCCATGAGCTCACGTCCTCCAATGTTGCCGGTGCGATATTTGCACATCCGCGCCGCGATTTCATCGGGCGAGATGGCGGCCGTCCTCTCGGCCACCGGCCTTTGAAGACCGACGCGGCGCGCGGCGACAAGATGCAGATATGGCGGCGAAATTTCTTGTCGATGTTTTCAGGCGGCGCGCAATTTGGCGAATGGCTGGAACCGTTTAGGCGCAAGAGGCGGCAAAGCGGCGGTTGGTTCGGTCGGCGGCCAAGTTTGGCAGCGCTGGCAGATTTCGCCAATCTTCAGCGTCGCAAGAAAGGCGCCAAGGCGGTGGCCAGCCCCTTCTCCCCTTGTGGGAGAAGGTGGATCGGCGCGCAGCGCCGAGACGGATGAGGGGTGTTCCAGCGGAGTGAGACGCTGGCGTTCCCTGGAACACCCCTCATCCGTCGCCTTCGGCGACACCTTCTCTCACAAGGGGAGAAGGAAGAACCAGAGCCGCTTCTCCGTTCACTCCGCTCGCGCCTCATGCTAACTCACCCCGCATGGCACAGAAGAAAGGATACGAGGTCGATTCGTGGCTCGCGAAGCCGGACCCCGCTATTGGGATCGTCCTGCTTTACGGTCCCGACCGCGGCCTGGTCGCCGAGCGGGCGAAGACTTTCGCCACGAAGACCGGCCTGCCGCTAGACGACCCGTTCTCGGTGGTCAAGCTCGACGGCGCGGAGGTCGACCGCGACGAAGGCCGGCTGCTCGACGAGGCGCGCACAGTGCCGATGTTTTCCGACCGGCGGCTGCTTTGGGTGCGCAACGCCAGCGGCCAGAAGGCGCTGGCCGACGACATAAAGGCGCTGACCGCCGAGCCGGCGCGCGACGCGATCATTCTCATCGAGGCCGGCGATCTGAAGAAGGGCACGGGCTTGAGAGCCATCGTCGAGGCCGCAGGCAACGCCATTGCCCTGCCTTGCTATGCCGACGAGGCCCGCGACCTCGATACGGTGATCGACGACGAGCTGCGCAAGGCTGGCATGTCGATGACGCTCGACGCCCGCCAGGCGCTGCGCCGCAATCTCGGCGGCGATCGCCTGGCCTCGCGCGGCGAGATAGACAAGCTGGTGCTTTATGCCCACGGCAAAAAGGAAATCGACCTCGACGACGTGAATGCCTTGTCGGGCGATGTTTCCGGCGCCTCCTTCGACGACGCGGTCGACGCCATGCTCGACGGCAAGGTCGGCGATTTCGACGTTGCGTTTACCCGGCATTGCCAGTCGGGCGGCCATCCGTTCCTGGTGCTGTCCTCGGCGATGCGGCAATTGCAGGCGATGCAAGTCATGCGCGGCCAGATGGAATCGGGCGGCCGCAACGCCGCCTCGGTCGTCGCAGGCGCCCGCCCGCCGGTCTTCTTCTCGCGCCGCAAGCTGGTGGAAAAGACGCTCGAGCGCTGGAACGTTGAGGCGCTCGGCCGCGCGCTGAACCGGCTGCAGACGGCGGTGCTGCAGACGCGCAAGCGGCCGGATTTGTCGGAGGCGCTGGCAAGGCAGGCGCTGCTCGGCATCGCGGTGGAGAGCGCGAGGCTGGGGCAGCGGTAAACGCCGGCGATTGGCGAAAGCGGCAGAGCTGCCGATCTCCCCCTTGTGGTGGAGATGTCCTGTCTACCCTCCATAGCCGCAGCGCAGGTGCTGCGAAGGACGGGCAGGACAGAGGAGGGCGCTGCCCCGCCAGCTTGTCCTTCCTCATTCTAGGGCGAAGCGACGCGAAGCGGCGCGCAGACCCTAGAATCCATGCCGTGACATTGGCCGCAGAATGCAACGGTTCAGAATGGCGGCTGGCGACAGTGCCAGCTAAGATCGCAGCATGACAGGCTACGTCTACATGACCGCAAGCCAGAAAGGCGGCACGATCTATATCGGTGTCACCAGCGACCTTGCCCGTCGCATGCCCGAGCACAAGACCGGCCAAGGCTCCAGCTTCACCAGCCGCTACGGCGTGCAGCGTTTGGTCTGGTACGAGGAATACTTCGACATCACCGACGCCATCCAGCGAGAGACGTCATTGAAACGCTGGCCACGCCAATGGAAGATTGAATTGATCGAGAAGACCAATCCGGAATGGTTCGAGCTGTTTCGCGGAATTGGCTGGTGATCGTTCTGCGCCGCTGCGGTGCTCGGGCGTCACGGCATGGATTCTAGGGTCTGCGCGCGTCGCTTCGCTCCTTGCTCCGCCCTAGAATGACGAAGGAAGCCGGCGCTATAGCGCCCCGCCTCTGCCCTGCCGGGGCATTCCCGCAAGGACGGAGTGGCAGCGCCGCCGCTTTCGCCAATCGCCAACGAAAAGGGCCGGTGTCGCGGCCAGCCCTGTCTCAGCTATCACCAATATATCAGGCGTATCCACCCTTGAGCCAAAACTTCATTAGCCGGCAAAATATCGTTGCACTTCAACACCCTACCGCTCATCCTTCAATCGCCGGCAGAGCTCGTCGAGCTGGTCCAGCGAGCGATAATTGACCTTGAGCGTGCCACCTTTGCCCTTGTGCTCGATGCTCACGATCATGCCGATCGTATCGGTCATCAGCTTTTCCAGCGCCAGCGTGTCGGGATCTTTCTCCGGCGCACTGGCCGCGGATTTCGCCTTGGCCGGCGTCGGTCCGGCGGGCATCTGCACCAGCGCCTCGGCCTGGCGCACAGAAAGCCCTTCCTTGACGATGCGCTTGGCGAGGCCGGCCGGATCCTCGGCGGTGACCAGCGTGCGGGCATGACCGGCCGACAGATCGCCGTCGACCAGCATGTCATGGATGACATTGGGCAGCTTCAAGAGCCGCAGCGTGTTGGCGACATGGCTGCGGCTCTTGCCGATCACCTGGCCGAGATCGGCCTGGGTATAGCCATGCTCGTCGATCAGCTGCTGGTAACCTTGCGCCTCCTCGACCGGGTTGAGGTCGGCGCGCTGCACGTTCTCGATGATTGCCAGCTCCAGCGCCGTGCGGTCGTTGACGTCGCGCACGATGAGCGGGATTTCCGTCAGGCCGGCGCGCTGCGCCGCCCGCCAGCGCCGCTCGCCGGCGATGATCTCGTAGCGGCCGGGCTGCGACGGCGACGGCCGCGCCACCACCGGCTGCACCACGCCATGTTCGCGAATCGACTGGGCGAGGTCGATGAGCTCGGCGTCGCCGAAATGCCGGCGCGGATTCTTCGGGTTCGGGCTGACGAACTCGATTGGCACTTTGCCGTCCGCCGCGACCGCGCTCGGCTTTTCCGGCGCCGCGGGACGGTCGATCTCGCCGATCAGCGCAGCCAGGCCGCGGCCCAGTCTTTTTCTTGATTGGTCTTCGCTCATTATTCTGTCCAGATCGTTTCGGAATCGAATCGGCTATTCGTTAAAGGGATTTGGCCTGTCAGCCCGGCTCAGGCCGCGCGCAGCTTGCGCTCGCGGCGGATCACTTCGGAGGCGAGCTGCAGATAGGCCTGGCTGCCCGAGCATTTGAGATCGTAGAGGATCGCCGGCTTGCCGTAGGAGGGCGCTTCGGAGACGCGAACATTGCGCGGAATGATCGTCTCATAGACCTTGTCGCCCATATGGGTGCGCACGTCCTGAACCACCTGGTTGGCGAGGTTGTTGCGGCCGTCATACATGGTGAGCACGATGCCCTGGATGGTGAGATCCGGATTGATCGTGCGCCGCACCTGCTCGACCGTCTCCAGCAACTGGCTGAGGCCTTCCAGCGCGAAGAACTCGCACTGCAGCGGCACAAGAACCGAATCAGCCGCCGCCATTGAATTCAAAGTCAAAAGGTTGAGCGACGGCGGACAGTCGATCAGCACATAGCCGAAAGGCGCCGCTCGCTCGGCGGCGTCGCGCAGCGCGTTGCGCAGGCGCAGCGCCCGGTCGGGGGCCGAGGCGATCTCCATCTCGATGCCGAGCAGGTCGAGCGTCGAAGGCACGATGGACAAGCCCGGCACCGCGGTCGGCACCGCGGCCGCTTCCAGCTCCAACTCGCCGGTCAGCACGTCGTAGGACGAGACGGTGCGGTCCTTGCGGTCGATGCCGAGGCCGGTGCTGGCGTTACCCTGCGGGTCGAGGTCGACGATCAGCACGCGCTCGCCGATCGCGGCCAGCGCCGTCGCCAGGTTGATGGCCGTGGTCGTCTTGCCGACGCCGCCCTTCTGGTTGGCGACGGTGATGATACGCGGTCCAGTTTTCATGGGTTTATGCCAGTAATTCATTGCGGTTTCGCCGGGCGCAGATCGGTGATTTCCAGGATGACGCCGTGAGGGTCGGTCATGCTTGGATGTTCTACCAGATCGAAGGCCCAGCGGTGAGCGCTTTCTTCCACTTCGGCCCGGTAATCCCGGCCTTTGTGGAAAAGCGCGCGCGCCCCTTTCGTCAGCCAAGGTGCCGCGAGATCCAGCAGGTCGGGAAGCGCAGCCAGGGCTCGAGCGGTGACAATTTCAGGTGCGGAAACAAGGGGATAGCTATCGTCGATACGTTTGGCCAGGACCCGCGCCGGCAGGCCGAACTGACCGATGACTGATTGCAGGAACGCCGCCTTCTTGCGGTTGCTCTCGACCAGAGAGATCGAAGCGCCTGGGCGCTCGGCTAGCAGGAAACCCAGCACCAATCCGGGAAAGCCGCCACCCGAGCCGAGGTCCACCCAACGCTTGGCTGCAGGTGCGATTCGCGCAAGCTGGGCGCTGTCCAGGATGTGACGGCGCCAGACGTCGTCCAGTGTCGACGGCGCCGCCAGGTTGATGCTGCGGTTCCATTTCAGGAAAAGCTGTTCGAAGGCTTGCAGCCGCTCGAATGTTTCACGTGAAACCGGACCCGCCGCTTTCTGCAGGTCTTCCCAGCCGCTCACGCCACGTCCCTTCGCGCGGCGAGTTCGGCATTGCGGACATGCGCGACAATGACTGCGAGCGCGGCCGGCGTCATGCCTTCCATGCGCTGCGCATCGGCGATCGAGCGCGGCTGGCGCGACTTCATCTTCTGCTTCAACTCGTTGGAGAGGCCCGGCACATCGGAGAAGTCGATGCTCTCCGGAATAAGCCGCGACTCCTCATGCCTGATCTGCGAGACATCCGCTTGCTGGCGTTCCAAGTAGACGGAATATTTTGCTTCGGTCTCGAGCCGCTCTCTGGTCTTAGCGTCAAGCCCGGCAAAGCGGGCTTCGATACGTGCCAGCCAGGCCATGTCCACGCCCGGATGGGCGAGCAGCTCATAGGCCGAGCGCCGCACGCCGTCCTTGTTGATCTCCAGGCCATGTCGTCCCGCTTCGTTCGGCGTGAAGGTGATCGACTTAGCCAACGCCCGGGCGTGGTCGAGCTTTCCGGCAATCTCGCCAAAGCGCTGCTGGCGCTCCGACGACGCAATCCCGAGCTTCGCCGCCAGCGGCGTCAGCCGCTCGTCGGCGTTGTCGGCGCGCAGCGAAAGCCGGAACTCGGCCCGTGACGTGAACATGCGGTAGGGCTCGGCGATGCCGCGGCTGGTCAGGTCGTCGACCATCACGCCGATATAGGCATCGGTGCGGCTGAGCACGACCGGCTCGCTTGCCGAGGCTTTGCGCGCGGCATTGATGCCGGCAAGCAAGCCTTGCGCGCCGGCCTCTTCATAGCCGGTGGTGCCGTTGATCTGCCCGGCCAGAAACAGACCGCTGACGCGCTTCGTCTCCAGCGTTGTCTTGAGCTCGCGGGGATCGACATGGTCATACTCGATGGCATAGCCGGGTTGCAGCATCGTCGCCTTCTCCAGCCCGGGGATCGTCTTCAGAATATCGAGCTGCACGTCTTCCGGCAGCGAGGTCGAGATGCCGTTCGGATAGACGGTGTCGTCGTCGAGGCCTTCCGGCTCGAGAAAAATCTGGTGGCCTTCGCGGTCGCCGAACTTGACGATCTTGTCTTCGATCGACGGGCAGTAGCGCGGCCCGACACCTTCGATCGAACCGGAATACATCGCCGACCGGTTCAAATTGAGGCGAATCAACTCATGAGTCGCCGTCATGGTGCGGGTGATGCCGCAATGGATCTGCGGATTAACGATCCGGTCTGTCATCAGCGAGAACGGCACCGGATCCTCGTCCGCCGCCTGGCTGTCCAGCGAAGCCCAGTCGATGGTGCGGCCGTCGAGGCGAGGGGGCGTCCCGGTCTTCAGCCGCCCCAGCTTGAAGCCGGCACGAGCCATCGTCGCCGACAGCCCGTGGCTTGCCTGCTCGTTCATGCGGCCGGCGACGATCTTTTTTTCGCCGATATGGATCAGGCCGCGCAGGAAGGTGCCAGTCGTCAGCACCACGGCCCCGCAGGCGAGCCGCCGGTCGCCTGACACCAGCACAGCCGCAACCCGACCGTCTTCAATCTCGAGGTCCAGAACCTCGCCCTCGACCACGTCCAGATTGGCCTGCGAGCGGATCGCGGCCTGCATGGCAAGGCGGTAGAGCTTGCGGTCGGCCTGCGTGCGCGGGCCGCGCACGGCCGGGCCCTTGCGGCGGTTGAGCAGGCGGAACTGGATGCCGGCGGCGTCGGCGATGCGGCCCATCAGCCCGTCCATGGCGTCGATCTCGCGCACCAGGTGTCCCTTGCCCAGACCGCCTATGGCTGGGTTGCAGGACATGACGCCGATCGTGTCGAAGCGCAGCGTCACCAGCGCGGTCCTGGCGCCGGCGCGCGCGGCGGCGCTTGCCGCCTCGCATCCCGCATGGCCGCCGCCCACCACCACCACATCATAGTGATTGGTCATTATCCAAGAATCCGGTTTCAGAGGTCGGTTGACACATGTCCCCGACGGCGGTCGGTGTCAAGGCGACAGTGCGGGAGTGACGGCCGTGGCCAGGGTGCCACTCGTCTCAGGCGTCGGCGCTGCCCTTCATCCGCCTGCCGGCACCTTCTCCCCGTATAGGGACGGGAGAAGGGGCTGGCCGCGACGTCGACTCTCAACTTGCAACGTCGGCGATTGGCGAAACCGTCCATGAGAGCGCTCCTCTCCCCGTCCCTATACGGGGAGAGGATGCCGGCAGGCAGGTGAGGGGCGGCGCCGGCCTCTGGCAATCAGACGCGTCGGATGACTCGTTTCACGTGAAACATGCACCCGCCACATCCTGCCGCTGTTTCACGTGAATCATCCACGCCCCGCAAAGGCACCGTGTTTCACGTGAATCATTTACCGATGCAGAACTGCGAAAAGATGACATCGAGCATGTCCTCGACATCGACCGCGCCGACGATCCGACCAAGTCGATCCGTGGCCAATCGCAATTCCTCCGCACGCAGCTCCTGCCCCTGTTCCGCCAAGGCGGCCGCGAGAAAATCCTTCGCTTCCTTCAGCAGCTCGACATGGCGCAGCCTGGACGGCAGGACGTCGCTTGCATCTCCGATCGCCATGGCGGCACGGCGGCCGATCTCATCCAGCAGACCGGAAAGCCCGATGCCGTCCTTGGACGAGATGATCCAATCATAGCCACCATTGCTTACGCCCTTGAGATCGGCCTTCGTGCCGATCTTCAGCAGTGGCACGCCTGTCGGAACCACGCCCACGGGCTGCGGATCGACTATGTCCTCCAACAGCAGGACAAGGTCCGCCCCGCCGGCCTTGGCGCGCGCCCTCTCGATGCCGATCGTCTCCACTCTTCCGGCCGTCTCGCGCAGGCCGGCCGTGTCGACGATACGCACCCGCATCCCATTAAGATCCAGCACCACTTCGAGCAGATCGCGGGTGGTGCCCGGTTCATCTGTGACGATCGCCGCCTCGCGTTTGGCCAGCGCGTTGAACAGGCTGGACTTTCCGGCATTCGGCGCGCCGAGAATGACGACCTCAAAACCGTCGCGGATGATCTCAGCAGCCTTGAACCCCTGGATGTGGCGCTCAATCTCATCGATCATTGCCGCCACGTCGGACCAGACTGCCTCCGAAACGGACCCCGGCACATCCTCTTCGTCGGCAAAATCGATCTCCGCTTCGATCATCGCCCGCGCATGGATCAATCGGCGGCGCCAACTCGAATAAAGCTCGCTCTGCGCCCCCTCGGCATTGCGCATGGCAAAACGCCGTTGCGCCTCGGTCTCGGCATTGACGAGATCGGCCAGTGCTTCTGTCTCGGTGAGGTCGAGCTTGCCGTTGAGGAAGGCGCGCCGCGTGAATTCGCCGGGCTCGGCATGCCTGACGCCTTCGAAGCCGGTGATCGTCTCCAGCATTTTCGCGGCCACCGCCCGGCTGCCGTGGACATGGAACTCCGCAACATCCTCGCCGGTAAAGCTGCCCGGCCCGGGGAAGAAAACGACAAGCCCGTGGTCGATGATCGAGCCGTCGGGCGCTCTGAGGCTGCGCAACGTGGTGAATCGATCCTTAACGGCCCCAACCATGGTTTCGACTACGAATCGAGTCTTCGGGCCGGAAATGCGGATCACGGCAATGCCGGCAGGCAGGCGGCCGCTCGAAAGCGCTACGATTGAATCTTTGGAAACCATTTGCCGGACCTGCTGAAGCGCCCTAGCCTTTGACCTATCAAACCCACAATGCCGAGCCGCTCATCGTGACCTTGCCCGCGCGAAACCTGCTTGCCGAAGAGGCCAGCCCCTATTTGCAACAGCACAGCGACAATCCCGTGCATTGGCGGGCCTGGGCGCCGGCGGCCCTTGCCGAAGCGAAGGAGCTGAAACGGCCGATCCTTCTGTCCATCGGCTACGCCGCGTGCCACTGGTGCCATGTCATGGCGCATGAGAGCTTCGAGAACGACACCGTCGCCGCCGTCATGAACCGGCTCTTCGTCAATATCAAGGTCGATCGTGAGGAGCGCCCGGACATCGATCAGATCTATATGGCCGCGCTCCATGCGATGGGCGAGCAGGGCGGCTGGCCACTGACCATGTTCCTCACCCCCGACGGCAAGCCTTTCTGGGGCGGCACCTATTTTCCGCGCGAGGCACGCTATGGCCGGCCTGGCTTCATCCAGGTGCTGGAAGCGGTCGACAAGGCCTGGCGGGAAAAACAGCAAAGCCTCGCCGAGAGCGCCGATGGCCTGACAACCCATGTCGAGCAGCGGCTTGCTGGCGCAAAAGGCAAGGCCGTGCTCGACCGCGACGCGCTTGCCGATCTCAGCAACCGCATCGACGGCATGATCGACCGCAATCTCGGCGGTTTGCGCGGGGCGCCGAAATTCCCGAACGCGCCGTTCATGCACAGCCTGTGGCTGTCCTGGCTGCGTGACGGCCAAGCCGCGCATCGCAATGCGGTGCTCATCAGCCTGGAAAAAATGCTTGCCGGCGGCATCTACGATCATCTTGGCGGAGGCCTCAGCCGCTATTCGACCGATGCCGAATGGCTGGTGCCGCATTTCGAAAAAATGCTCTACGACAACGCCCAGCTGATTCGCATGTGCAACTGGGCCTACGCGGCAACGGGCAACGATTTGTTCCGGATACGAATCGAGGAAACCGTCGCCTGGCTGCTGCGCGAGATGCGGGTCGAAGGCGGCGCCTTCGCCGCCAGCCTCGATGCCGACAGCGAGGGTGAGGAGGGGCTCTTTTACACCTGGAGCAGGCAAGAGGTCGAAACCGGGCTCGGCAGCGATGCCGCCGTGTTCTTCCGGTATTTCGAGTTGGCCGCCCCGCATGGCTGGGAGGGCAAGCCGATCATTCGCCAGAGCGAAGCTCAGCAAAGACAAGGCATCGCCGAATACGGCCAACTCGCGCCGCTCAAGGCGAAACTTCTGTCGGCCCGCGACAAGCGCGTCAGGCCCGGCCGTGACGGCAAGGCCCTCACCGACTGGAACGGGTTGATGATCGCCGCCCTTGCGGAAGCCGGCCGCGCCTTCGCAAGGCCCGAATGGGTCGGAGCCGCGGCAAAGGCTTTCGCCCATATCGTCACCGCCGGCGAAGTAGGACGCCTGCCGCATTCGATGCTCGGCGCGAAAAAGCTTTTTCCCGCCTTGTCGAGCGATTACGCGGCTATGACCAATGCGGCGATCGCGCTGTTCGAGGCGACCGGCGATCCGGCTTATTCGGACCACGCCCAACAGTTCGTCGGTGAGCTCGACCGCTGGCATCAGGACGGCGAGAAGACCGGCTACTATCTGACGGCATCGGACAGCGGCGATGTCCCGATCCGCATCCGCGGCGATGTCGACGAGGCGATCCCCTCGGCCACAAGCCAGATCGTCGAGGCACTGGTGCGGCTCTCTTCGCTCGCCGGCGATCCCAAGCTCTGGGAAAAGGCCTGGGCGACAGCCGAGCACGCCATGGGCCGCGCCGCGCAACAGGCTTATGGCCAGGCCGGCATCGTCAACGCCTGCGCGCTGGCGCTTGAGCCGCTGAAGCTCGTCATTATAGACAAGCTAGACTCCTCAAGCCTCGTTCCGGTGGTGAATCGAAATCCCGACCCGCGTCGGGTCGACATTGTCGTGCCGATCGGTACGCAAGCGAATCGGCCGCTCCTGCCGGGCGGCGTGCTGCCGCCGACCGACAAACCGGGCGCCTGGCTCTGCAGCGGGCAGGTGTGCCTGCCGGTGGTCACGGAGCCGGATGAGTTGGAGAAGCTGCTGCGGCGAAGGTAGGCTGAGCGGCATATGAGGCCTAACCCAATTTCTCGGATTGCCTTGATGTCTAACGTCGGCGCCGCCCCTCATCTGGCTGCCGCCATCTTCTCCCCGTAGAACGGGGAGAAGGGCGCCGTCGCCACCGATTTCGCCAATTGCCAACGTTGCACGAGGGAGCGCTGCGGCCGCAGCTGCCTCTTTCTCCCCGTTTACGGGGAGAAATGCCCGGCAGGGCAATGAGGGGCAGCGCGAACTCCCGCGATTTGCCACCAGCAATCGAGCTTTTCCGCTTCGCGAGCCGACCCTCCCCACAAGGGGGAGGGTAGCCCGATCACGTATTCATCGAATCGAAGAAGTCGCCGTTGGTCTTGGTCTGCTTGAGCTTGTCGATGAGGAACTCGATCGCGTCGGTCGTTCCCATCGGCGCGAGAATCCGGCGCAGCACGAAGATCTTCTGCAGGTCCGACCGCGGCACCAAAAGGTCTTCCTTGCGGGTGCCGGATTTCAGGATGTCGATCGCCGGATAGATGCGCTTGTCCGCCACCTTGCGGTCGAGCTGGATTTCGCAGTTGCCGGTACCCTTGAACTCTTCGAAGATGACTTCGTCCATGCGGCTGCCGGTATCGATCAGCGCGGTGGCGATGATGGTGAGAGAGCCGCCTTCCTCGATGTTGCGGGCGGCACCGAAGAAGCGCTTCGGCCGCTGCAGCGCGTTGGCGTCGACACCACCGGTCAGCACCTTGCCGGATGACGGCACCACGGTGTTGTAGGCGCGGCCGAGGCGGGTGATCGAATCGAGCAGGATCACGACATCGCGGCCATGCTCGACCAGGCGCTTGGCCTTCTCGATCACCATTTCCGCGACCTGCACGTGGCGGGCCGCCGGCTCGTCGAAGGTCGAGGAGATCACCTCGCCCTTCACCGAGCGCTGCATGTCGGTCACTTCCTCCGGACGTTCGTCGATCAGAAGCACGATCAGATAGCATTCCGGATGATTGGCGGTGATCGAGTGCGCGATGTTCTGCAAAAGCACCGTCTTACCGGTGCGCGGCTGTGCGTTGATCAGCGCGCGCTGGCCCTTGCCGATCGGCGCCACCAGGTCGATCACACGAGGCGATATGTCCTTGGTGGGCGGATTGTCGACCTCCATCTTCAGCCGCGAGGTGGGATAGAGCGGCGTCAGATTGTCGAAATGGATCTTGTGCCGGATCTTTTCCGGATCGTCGAAATTGATGGTGTTGACCTTGAGCAGCGCGAAGTAGCGCTCGCCCTCTTTCGGGCTGCGGATCGGCCCTTCGACCGTATCGCCGGTCTTCAGCGAAAAGCGCCTGATCTGCGACGGCGAAATATAGATGTCGTCTGGACCTGGCAGGTAGTTGGCATTGGCCGAGCGCAGGAAGCCGAAACCGTCCTGCAGCACCTCTACAACGCCGTCGCCGATGATCTCGACGTCCTGGGCCGCGAGCTTCTTCAGGATCGCGAACATCAGCTCCTGCTTGCGCATGACGCTGGCGTTTTCCACCTCGAGCGATTCGGCATAGGCGATCAGCTCTGGCGGCTTCTTATTCTTGAACTCGGTGAGTTTCATTTCTTGCATTAGATAGACTCTGGGTAGGCTTTGGGGAGAAAAATCGGCTGAATGCGACAAATGCCGGGCGCGGCCGAAAGCGAGAAAAGGGGCGGCGCATGACGGGAAGGAAGACCCGTCTTTTATCGTCGGTCGCCTAAAAGAGCAAGCCGCCTTTTGCGGGGTCGTTTGAGCCTCAGAAGGGCTTCACGATGACCAGGATGACGATGACGATCATCAGCAATGTGGGGATCTCATTGACGATCCGCCAGTGCCTGGCTGGTTTTTCGTTCCTGTCCTCGGCAAATTTCCGCACCGCGCCGGCGAGATAGCCATGCAGCCCTGAAAGCAACAGCACCGCGAGGATCTTGGCGTGCAGCCAGCCGCCCTGGAATCCGAAACCTTTCCAGGCCAGCCACAGCCCGAAAACCCAGGTCACGATCATCGCCGGATTGATGATGGCTCTCAGCAGCCGGCGCTCCATCACCTTGAAGGTCTCGGATTGCACCGAGCCCTTCTCGGCTTCGACGTGATAGACGAAGAGCCGCGGCAGATAGAGCATGCCGGCCATCCAGGAGATGACAGCAATCACATGGATGGCTTTCGCCCAGGGATAGAAACTGTCGGGTGCCGCGAAATAGAGGAGCGCCGTCAGAACGACGAGAACGACGATGCCGATTGTCATGCGCTTCATCGCCTGGCCGGCGCTGTTCTCGTTGCTCGCGTCGATCATCGGCGGCTCCTCACCATTTTCACCATGGCCTCGACATGCGCCACCGGCGTTTCCGGCGTGATGCCGTGGCCGAGATTGAAGATCAGCGGCCCGTCGCTTAAGCGTCGAAGGATAGCGTCAACGCCATCGGCCAGCGCCTTGCCGCCGGCGACCAGCCGCAGTGGATCGAGATTGCCCTGCACCGCGCCTTCGCCTTGCAGCTCTCGCGCCATCGACAAGGGCACCGTCCAGTCGAGGCCGAGGCCGGTGATCCCCGTCTTCTTCCTGTAGTCGCGATAGCGCTCGCCGGCGCCTTTCGGAAATCCGATCACCGGCACGTCGGGATGAACCGCCTTCACCTGCCGGACGATATCGGCCACCGGCTCGACGCAGAACGCTTCAAAAGAAGGCTCGTCCAGAACGCCCGACCAGGAATCGAAAATCTGCACCACATCGGCCCCGGCCTCGATCTGGCGGATGAGATAGGCGGCCGAATGGTCGGCCAGTATCTTCAAAAGCCGCGCGAAGGCCTCCGGCTCGCGATAGGCGAAAAGCCGCGCCGGTCCCTGGTCCGGCGTGCCGTGGCCGGCAATCATGTAGGTCGCCACCGTCCAGGGCGCGCCGCAGAAGCCGATCAGCGTCGTTTCATCCGGCAGTTTCGCGCGCAACCGGCGAACGGTCTCATAGACCGGTTCGAGATTCACGTGAAACGTTTCGCCGTTCAGGGCCGCAATCTCCCTCGCCGCGATCGGCTTCAGGATCGGTCCGTGTCCCTCCTCGAAGCGAACCTCCCGCCCCAGCGCGTTGGGCACGACGAGGATGTCGGAGAACAGGATCGAGGCGTCGAAGCCGAAGCGTTCGATCGGCTGCAGCGTTACTTCGACGGCAAGGTCGGGATCGTAGCAGAGATCGAGGAAGGATCCGGCCCGCTTCCGGGTCTCGCGGTACTCCGGAAGATAGCGGCCTGCCTGACGCATCATCCAGAGCGGCGGCGGTGAAACCGTCTCGCCCTTGAGGACGTCCAGCATGATCCGTTTCCCAGCCATCCAGCGCTGACCTCTCTCTACAGCGCCGCGCGTCCTAAGACGCGCAAAGGACGCTGTAGCACTTATCATCTGGCGCATGATCCTTTCCGAACCTCTGGTTCGGGGTCATGCGCTATCTCTTAAATCAAATATCTATTTCAAAAGAGTCTTCTGATTCTAAGAGTCTGTTGGTTGTGGTGGTTGCGACCTGTCCAGCCTGCGGCTCGAAAAGGCCAGTCAGCATATTGTCGCGCAAGCTCTTTCGCAAATTGGAGGGATCTGGGGACGAACCGGATTCAGGCTTTCGAGTCAAAAGCTTGGCTTCCTGGCCCCAGGCTTCGCGCTGTGGACGATATCGGCCAAGAAAAGTTGATCCCCGGTTTTGTCCCCAGCGCCCCGGCAAAGCCTGCAGCGGGGCGAATTGTGGACAAGGTGCCATCTGATACAGTCGCTTTCACCGGATCGGCTTTTTCATCCAGCCTTGTCCACAACAGCCCACAGCCTGGAACCGCGCTTGTGAATAAACCCCAGAGCTTCTTTCATCTGCATCTGATTTCGGACGCCACCGGCGAGACGCTGCTGGCGGCCGGCCGCGCGGCGTCCGCCCAGTACAAGGATGCGCGCGCCATCGAGCATATCTATCCGTTGATCCGCACCGAAAAGCAGGTGGCCAAGGTGTTCGAGGACATCGAGGAGGAACCAGGCATAATTCTCTACACCGTCGTCGACCAGAAGCTGGCGCGCTCGATCGACGAGCGCTGCGCCGCCATGGGCCTGCCTTGCGTTTCGGTGCTGGAGCCGGTGCTCAGCGTCTTCCAGTCCTATCTCGGTACCCCGGCCGGCCGGCGCGTCGGCGCCCAGCATGTGCTCGACGCCGAATATTTCCGCCGCATCGATGCGCTGAATTTCACCATGGAGCATGACGACGGCCAGCTGCCGGCCAATATGGACGATGCCGACATCGTGCTGATCGGCATCTCGCGCACCTCGAAGACGCCGACCAGCATCTATCTGGCCAATCGCGGCATCAAGACCGCCAACATTCCGATCGTGCTCGGCGTGCCGCTGCCGGAAAGCCTGATCGCCGCCAAGACGCCGCTGATCGTCGGCCTTGTCGCCACCGCCGAGCGCATCTCGCATGTCCGTCAGAACCGCATCCTCGGCAACACCGCACCCTATGTATCGACCGACTATATCGACCGCGCCGCGATCAACGAGGAGCTCGCCTATGCGCGCCAGCTCTGCACCAGGCATGGCTGGCCGATGATCGACGTCAGCCGCCGCTCGATCGAGGAAACGGCAGCGGCCATCGTTGCCCTGCGAGGGAAGACGAGATAGATGAGCGAAGAAACCAGTTTTGCGAGTCACCTTGGCGGAGGTCGGCGCCGCCCCTCACCTGCCTGCCGGCATCCTCTCCCCGTATAGTGACGGGGAGAGGGGCGCTGCCATCGACGGTTTCGCCAAACACCAGCGTGGCGGAAAGAGCACCTTGAGCTGAAGCTGCCCTTTCTCCCCGTCACTATACGGGGAGAAATGTCCGGCAGGACAATGAGGGGCGGCGCCAGCGCAGCAGACTGAAACTCCAGCCTCCTGTAGCTGTGTCCGTGAGAAAAAATGGCCGAGAAAATCATCCTCGCTTCGGGCAGCCCGTTCCGCAAGGCGATGCTCGTCAATGCCGGGCTCGACATCGAGGCGGTGCCGGCGGAAGTCGACGAGCGCGCGCTCGAGGCGCCGTTGCAGGACAGCGGCGTGTCTCCCGAAGATGTCGCTTCGATCCTCGCCGAGGCCAAAGCGACCGAGGTCAGCGAGCGCAGACCGGGCGCGCTGGTGCTGGGCTGCGACCAGACGCTGTCGCTCGGCGACGAAATCTTCCATAAGCCGGCCGACATGGAAGGCGCGCGGAGGCATCTTCTGGCTTTGTCAGGCAAGACCCATCAGCTGAACAGCGCCGCCGTGCTCTGCCGCGACGGCGAAGTATTGTGGCGCCATGTCGGCGTCGCCAGCCTCACCATGCGCAAGCTCGATCCCGCCTTCATCGGCCGGCATTTGGCGCGCGTCGGCGCCAAGGCGCTGGCAAGCGTCGGCGCCTACCAGGTCGAGGGCGAAGGCATCCAGCTCTTCGAGAAGATCGAGGGTGACTATTTTACGATCGTCGGCCTGCCGCTTCTGCCGGTGCTGGGGGAACTGCGCGCATTGGGAGCGATCGATGGTTGAGAAAAAGGCCTTCGTCACCGGACATCCGATCGCGCATTCGCGCTCGCCGAAGATCCATGGCCATTGGCTGGCGAAATACGGCATCGACGGCAGCTACCAGGCGATCGATGTCGCGCCGGAGGATTTCGCGGCGTTCCTGAAATCGCTGGCCGAGAAGGGCTACCGCGGCGGCAATGTCACGATCCCGCACAAGGAATCTGCTTTCGCCGGAGTAGCCCGCCGCGACCATGCGGCCGATGAAATCGGCGCCGTCAATACGCTGTGGTTCGAGGATGGCGTTCTCTGGGGCGGCAATACGGACGGCTACGGCTTTGCCGCCAACCTCGATGACCATGCGCCGGGGTGGGCGAAAAACGGCCCGGCCGTGGTGCTGGGAGCAGGCGGCGCGTCCCGCGCGGTGATCCATGCGCTGAAAGAGGGCGGCATCAAGGATATCCGCGTCGTCAATCGGACGCTCGCGAGAGCCGAGGAACTCGGCCACCACTTTGGCGCCGGGGTTTCCGCGCATGGCGCCGGCGCGGTCGGCGAATTGCTTGCCGATGCCGGCCTGCTCATCAACACCACCGCGCTCGGCATGCATGGCAACGAAACCCTCGCCGCCGATCCGGCCGGGCTGCCCGGCCACGCCATCGTCACCGACATCGTCTATGTGCCGCTGGAAACGCCGCTTCTGGCGGCGGCGAGCGCCCGCGGCCTGAAGACGGTCGATGGTCTTGGCATGCTGCTGCATCAGGCGGTGCCCGGTTTCGAGCGCTGGTTCGGCAAGCGGCCGGAAGTGACGCCGGAATTGCGGCGCATGATCGTCGCCGACATCGAAGCGCATTGAGATGACGGGCGGGGACATGATCGTGCTCGGCCTCACCGGATCGATCGGCATGGGCAAGTCGACCACGGCAAAGATGTTCGCCGAGGCCGGCGTGCCGGTGCATGATTCGGACGAGACCGTGCATCGCCTCTATTCCGGCAAGGCCGCGCCGCTGGTCGAAGCGGCGTTCCCCGGCACGACGCAAGCGGGCGTGGTCGATCGCGCCAGGCTGGCCGAAAAGGTGTTGGGCGATCCGGCCGCGCTGAAGACGCTGGAGACGATCATCCACCCGCTGGTGCGCGCCGACGCCGACGCGTTTCTGGCCAGGCACCGCGCCGCCGGCGCGCCGGTCGCGGTGCTCGACATTCCGCTCTTGTTCGAAACCGGTGGCCGCAACCGCGTCAACAAGGTGGTGGTCGTCACCGCGCCCGCCGATATCCAGCGCGCCCGCGTTCTGGCGCGGCCCGGCATGAGCGAAGCGAAATTGAAAGCGATTCTCGCCAAGCAAGTGCCGGACGCCGAAAAGCGCCGTGAGGCCGATTTCATCGTCGACACCGGCCAGGGTTTTGAAGCCGCGCGTGCGGCGGTCGACGCGATCATTGCCGAACTCTCAGGGGAAAAGTCCGGTAAAGCCGGCTCCTGACGCCTGTTGTCAGCAGTCCCCATTGCCATTTTGTTCTGGTTTGTGATTCTGCTTTTTAGAGCGGACTGATTCGAATGCGTGAGATTATCTTCGATACGGAAACCACCGGCCTCGATTTGCGTGATGACCGCATCATCGAGCTCGGCGGCGTCGAGCTGGTCAACCGCTTCCCGACCGGCCGCACCTTCCACAAATTCATCAATCCGCAAGGCCGCGCCATCCATGCCGAGGCGCAGGCCGTGCACGGCATCAGCGCCGCCGACCTGGTCGGCAAGCCGACCTTCACGGAAGTCGTGGAGGAGTGGCTGGCTTTCACCGACGGCGCCAAGCTGATCGCCCACAACGCCACCTTCGATATCGGCTTCCTCAACCTTGAATTCAGCCGGCTCGGCCATCCGGCCATCGATATCGGCCGCGTCGTTGACACGCTGGCGCTGGCGCGCCGCAAGCATCCGATGGGCCCGAACTCGCTGGACGCGCTCTGCCGGCGCTACGGCATCGACAACACCCGCCGCACCAAGCACGGCGCGCTGCTCGACTCCGAATTGCTGGCCGAGGTCTATATCGAGCTCATCGGCGGCAAGCAGGCGGCTCTTGTCCTCGATGCCGTGGCGGTCCGGATGAACGGCGTCGGCGAGGTGGCCGACATCGATATCTCGATCGGCGCAAGGCCGATCGCCCTGCCGCCGCGCCTCACCGAGGCGGATCGATCGGCTCACGCCGGTTTGGTCGGCACGCTCGGCGAAAAGGCGCTGTGGCTGAAGGTGGCCGCCGCGGGTTGAGCGGCCGTCTCTGGCGCCACGTCGAGAGATTAGCCGAAAACGCTCATGACGTCGTCATACTCGGGCTTGACCCGAGTATCCATGCCGTGACCTCTGCCGTAGAGTGCAACGGTGCAGAATTCTGTAACCGTTGCAACGCCTTAGCGTCACGGCATGGATTCTAGGATCTGCGCGCGTCGCTCCGCTCCTTGCTCCGCCCTAGGATGATGGCCGAGCTGTCGTAGCGGCAAATCGCGAAGGTCGAAGACAACAAAAAAGCCCGGCGCGAAGCCGGGCTTTCGATGGAGAGAGGGGAAGGCCCCTCAGCTCACCTGCACCTTGCTCGCCGCCTGGTCCTCGGCGATGCGCTGCTGGAACATCTGCGCGAAATCGATCGGGTCGAGCATCAGCGGCGGGAAGCCGCCGTTGCGGGTGGCGTCCGCGATGATCTGGCGGGCGAAGGGGAACAGAAGCCGCGGGCATTCGATGAACAGGATCGGCAGCATGTGCTCCTGCGGGAAGCCGCTGATGGCGAAGACGCCGCCATAGACCAGCTCGACATTGAACAGCACTTCCTGGTCGAAGGAGGCCTTGGCGTTCAAGGTCAGGTTGACGTCGAACTGCTTGTCCGAGAGCGGATTTGCGTTGACGTTGACGTTGATGGCGATGCCCGGAGCCTTGTCGCGGCCGCGCAGCGAATTCGGCGCGCCGGGGCTTTCGAAGGACAGGTCCTTCACATACTGGGCAAGCACGTTGAGCGAGGGCTGTGCCTGGTTGCCGTTGCCGTTGGCGGCGCCTGCCGCGGCGTCATCGTTGCTGGCCATGAGCCTTTGTCCTTTTGCCTGGGCAGCATTGCTGACCGGATTGAAATCGGGGGGTTCGCTACCATGCTCGGCAGGACAAGACAAGTTTTGCCGCCTTTACGCATGTCGCCCAAAAGTGCGTAGCGGTTTTGGGGCAACGACATGCGTCAGGCAGAAACTGCATGTCGCCCAAAACTGCGCAGCGATTGTGGGGCAATGACACGCATTGGATAGAGGACCGGCTCTGGAATCAGACCTAGTCGTCTTTCAGCCGCCGCCAAGGGGAATTATGGTCCGGCCCGCGCTTATAATCGTCGGCGCGCGAATAGTCGCTGTCGTCGAGATCGATCACCTTGTCGCGGCCGCGGGCACGAAAGCCGCCGCTGAAGCTCGTCGCCATCACGATGCGGTTCTTGAGCAGCCGCCAGGCGAGATCCCGCACCGGCGGCAGGAGCAGCAGGATGGCGACGATGTCGGTGATGAAGCCCGGAATGATCAAAAGGATCGCCGCCAGCACGATCATTGCGCCATGCGCTAGCTGGCGGCTGGGGTCGCGTCCCGCATCCATTTCCGCCCGCACCCGCGCCATCACCCCAAAACCCTGGTGCCGAAGCAGCAGGCTGCCGGCAATCGTGGAGAGGATGACCAGCCCGACCGTCGCCAAAGCGCCAACTTCGCGGCCGACGATGACGAAGCCGGCGATCTCCAGCAGCGGCAGCAGGAGCAGGAACAACGGGAACAGTGAAACGCGCAAGTCTTGACCAATCGCTTTCTTGTTTTGCGGGCCCGCGGGCAATCGCCGCTGGCACTGGGGCCATTAGATAGGTATGGCTGCCTTTGATTTGAATGATTGCGCCCGCCGTTCTATATGCTTTGGGTGTTGAATGCTATGCGACCGCCGCCATTGTGAGACTCCGGGTGAGGCTCTGGTGGTCCGGCCAGGACAGGGATCGAATTGGCGGAAGATATGGGTTTCTTCGACTTCGGCACGATTTTCTTCTTGATTGCGGCGGTTGTGATCTTTTTCCAGCTGCGCAACGTGCTGGGACGTCGCACCGGAAACGAGCGCCCGCCCTTCGATCCCTATTCGGCAAGCCGCACGCGCGAGCAGGACGCGGCGCAGAAATCCGAGAATGTAGTGTCGCTGCCGCGCAAGCGCATGCCGGGGGAAACCGCGCCCGAGACCTATGCCGCGATCGACGCCTTCGCCAAGCCCGACAGCGATCTCAACAAGGGCCTGCGCGCGATCAAGGACAACGATCCGTCCTTCGATCCAAAAACCTTCGTCGACGGCGCCAAGATGGCCTATGAGATGATCGTCATGGCCTTTGCCGACGGCGACCGCAAGACGCTGAAGAACCTGTTGTCGCGCGAGGTCTATGACAGCTTCGTCGCCGCGATCGGCGAGCGCGAGGCGAAATCGGAAAAGATCCAGTCTTCCTTCGTCGGCATCGACAAGGTCGATGTCGTCGCCGCCGAGATGAAGGGCACCGAAGCGCATATCACGCTGCGTATCGTCAGCGAGCTGATTTCGGCGACCCGCGACAAGGTCGGCGCCGTCATCGACGGCGATCCCGAGAAAGTCGCCGAGGTCAAGGACGTCTGGACCTTCTTCCGCGATACCCGCTCGCGCGATCCGAACTGGAAGCTCGTCGCCACGGAAGAAGAAGACTAGATTCAGGCGGCGGGGCTCGGTCGTGCCGCTCTCTTCCACATTCAGCGAAAAAACCTTTGGCGACCTGCCCGGCTGGGCCGAGGATGATCACCTCACGGCCTTCGTGGCCTTTAAACGGTCCGCCCTCCATGTGCTGACCAAGCCTTATCGCACGGGTGCGCTCGGCGTTGATTTCAACGCCTTTGCCGAGGCCTATGCCGAAGCGCGCTCCGTTTCGCCGGCGAATCGGTCGGAGGCGCGATCCTTCTTCGAGCGCCATTTCGTTCCCGCTTTGGTGGCGGCGGAAAACGGCGGCGCCGGCCTCGTCACCGGCTTCTACGAGCCGGAGGTCGAGGCCTCGCCGGTCAAGACGGAGCGGTTCGTCGTGCCGCTGCTTTCCCGCCCCGCCGACCTGATCGACATCGGCGAGAAAAACCGTCCCACCGGCATGGATCCTTATCTCGCCTTCGCGCGCGAGGCCCCGGCAGGTCCGGTCGAATATTTCGATCGCGGCGCAATCGAGCGCGGCGCGCTCGCCGGCCGCAAGCTCGAGATCGCCTGGGTCGCCGACAGGGTCGATGCCTTCTTCATCCATGTGCAGGGCGCGGCACGGCTGAAGATGACCGACGGCCGGCTCTGCCGTGTCACTTATGCCGCCAAATCCGGCCAGCGCTTCACCGGCCCCGGCAGGATCTTGAGCGAGCTCGGCGAAATTCCGCTGGAAAAAGTGACGATGCAGTCGATCCGCGCCTGGTTCAAGGCGCATCCGGATCGCGTCGACGAGATCCTCTGGCAGAACCGCTCCTACATCTTCTTCCGCGAGGCCCCGGTCGAGGATGCGGAACTTGGACCCATCGCCGCCGCCAAGGTGCCGCTGACGCCAGGCCGCTCGGTCGCCGTCGACCGGCTGCTGCACACGTTCGGCACGCCTTTTTACATCGATGCGCCGACGCTCACTGCCTTCGAGCAAAAACCGTTCCGGCGGCTGATGATCGCGCAGGACACCGGCTCGGCCATCACCGGACCCGCGCGGGGCGACCTCTTCGCGGGCTCGGGTGACGCCGCCGGCGAAATCGCCGGCGTCGTGCGCAACGCCGCCGACTTCCATGCGCTGATCCCGCGCGGACTGATCGATGGGAGGTTCCGGTGAGCCGCCGCGACGACAAGCTCAGCGAGGACGACCGCATCCTCTGGAACCTCGTGGCGCGCTCGACACGGCCCCTGAAAGGCAAGTTGAAAGGCAAGGCCGCGGTCGAGATCCCCGACATCGTCGAGCCCAAGCCGGCGCCGGCGCCCGCGCCGGTCAACGGCGTTGCGGCCACCGCCGCGAAACCGAAGGCGCAGCATGTTTCGCATTCGCTGGACGACCAGACGCATGAGAAGCTGAAAAAAGGCCGGTTGCCGATCGAGGGCCGCGTCGACCTGCACGGCATGACGCAGGACGAGGCCTATTCCCTGCTGCTCACCTTCCTGCACCGCGCGCATGCCGGCGGCATCCGCTATGTTCTGGTCATCACCGGCAAGGGCTCGTCCTCCGGCGGCGACGGGATCTTGCGTCGCTCGGTGCCGCATTGGCTGTCGACGCCGGCCTTCCGCCACCTGGTCTCGAGCCACGATCATGCCGCCCGCAATCATGGCGGCTCGGGCGCGCTCTATATCCGCTTGCGGCGGACGCGGTCATGAGTAGGCCGGCATGACCCCGTTCGGCGAAAGGCTCAGGGCGCTGCGGGCCGAGCGCGGCGTCAGCCAGAAGGCGATGGCTCAAGCCATCGGCGTCAGCGCCGCCTATCTGTCGGCGCTCGAGCATGGCCGGCGCGGCGCGCCGACCTGGACGCTGATCCAGAAGATCATCGGCTATTTCAACATCATCTGGGACGATGCCGAGGACCTCGCCCGCCTCGCTGAAAGTTCGCATCCAAGGGTCAGGATAGACACGTCCGGCCTGTCGCCCGCCGCGACCGAGCTGGCGAATCTGTTGGCCGAGAGCATCGAGAGGCTGGACGAGGCGGAGCTGCGGAAGATCACGGCGTCGGTTCGGGCGGCGCTGCGGCGATAGTCGGCGCGTTGCCCATAACAACGTTTCGCGGTTTTGGATTAGCGGCGAAACTCTCTTCGTCATCCTCGGGCTTGACCCGAGGATCCATTCCGTGACCTCCGCCGAAGAGTGCAACGGCGCAGAATTCTGCACTGTCGAGACGCTCGAAGGTCACGGAATGGATTCTAGGGTCTGCGCTGCGTCGCTGCGCTCCTTGCCTCGCCCTAGAATGACGAAACCGAGGTTGGCGCGCGCCCGGCCCCTACTGCACTGACCCCACCAGCACCGGCTGGCCGTCGCGGATCGAGACCCAGCGGCCGGTGTTGTCGATCGCTTGCCGCTTGAGGTAGCGGTAGCCGGTCGCGTCCCAGGCTTTGACCTTGTCGGTCAGATTGTCGAGGACGTAGTCGCCCTTGTCGGTGCGCACCGTCAGCACCGAATGGCCTTCGCCGTCGGGTTTGCGCACGACGGTGATCAGGAGATCGGCGAGCGACATGCCCATGCGGTAAAGCTCGCGCCGCTTCTCCAGCACATAGTCCTCGCAGTCGCCAAAGCCGTTGTCGGGATAGGTCCAGACTTCGTCCTTGCCGTAATTGTCGAGATCGCTCATCGGCTTGACGGCGGCGTTGACCCTGGCGCTCACGCTGATCAGCTTGCGCCACAGCCCGCCGGTCATCTTGGCCGGCGCGAGATCGGCCGGGCGAATGTTGCATTCGCCGGGATGCGCCTTGCAGAAATCATAATGTCCGATCGGCTGCGAGGTCAGACCGCCTGTCGTCATGGCGCCCGCCGCCCATGCCGGCACTGCCCAATGGGCCGAGATCGCCAGCCCTGCGACTGCACACAAACGCAGCATCCGCGCCATCGGTGAGGAGTTCATTGCCCCCGGGTCCACCCTGTTCTTTTATTAACGAAACGTTAAGGGGGATTTACAGTCCGTGTCAATTAGAGACAACGGCTAGTTTGACGGCATGGTTACCCGCGCGATCCTGACAGCGGCACTTTCGCAACAGGCGTGTTTGCCGACGCCAAAAAGTCACACGCCGTTCGCTTCCGTAAAATCAGCGCAGACGCCAGGGATTGGCTGAAGCCTCTCCAGCCTCGTCAGCCCAGTCGGCGCCTGGCTCAGCTCTTGGCGGAGCGGACCAGCTTCGGCTTCGCGGCCACCCGGGTCTGGCGGCCATAGCTGGTGATGAAGTCGACGATGCGCGGCACGATCTCGGAGCGGAACCGCGAGCCGTTGAAGACGCCGTAGTGGCCGACCGCCGGCTGCATGTAGTGGGCCTGCCTGCCTGCCGGGATGTTCACGCAAAGGTCGTGCGCGGCCTGGGTCTGGCCGAGGCCGGAAATGTCGTCGTTCTCGCCCTCGACGGTGAACAAGGCGACGTTGCGGATGGCGCCCGGATCGACGGCCTCGCCGCGATGCTTCATCTCGCCCTTCGGCAAGGCGTGCCGCACGAACACCGTGTCGACGGTCTGCAGGTAGAACTCCGCCGTTAGGTCCATCACCGCCAGATATTCGTCATAGAAGTCGCGGTGCTTCTCGGCGCTGTCGCCGTCGTTTTTCACAAGGTGCATGAAGAAGTCCTTGTGGGCGATGATGTGGCGGTCGAGATTCATGCTCATGAAGCCCGAAAGCTGGAGGAAGCCGGGATAGACCTCGCGGCCGAAACCGGGCACCGGCCAGGGGGCCTGCATGATGACGTTGTCGCGGAACCAGTCGATGCCCTTTTCCTCGGCGAGCAGATTGACCGCAGTCGGATTGCGGCGGGTGTCGATCGGGCCGCCCATCAGCGTCATGGTCGACGGCACGAAGGGATCGCCGCGCTTTTCCATCAGCGCCACCGCCGCCAGCACCGGCACCGAAGGCTGGCACACGCCCATCACATGGGTGTCCGGACCCAGCGCGTGGAACATGTCGATGACATAGTCGATATAGTCGTCGAGATCGAAGCTGCCCTTCGACAGCGGCACCATGCGGGCGTCGACCCAGTCGGTGATGTGCACGTCGGCGTGAGGCAGCATCGCCTCGACCGTGCCGCGCAGCAGCGTCGCGTAGTGACCGGACATCGGCGCCACGATCAGAAGCTTCGGATCGGGCTTGCGCCCGGCGGGAAGCGAACGCTCGAAGCGGATGAGATTGCAAAACGGCTTCGACCAGACAGTCCTTTCGGTGACGTCGACGGTCTTCCAGTCGACCACCGTCTCGGTCAGGCCGAATTGCGGCTTGCCGTAGCGGCGCGTGGTGCGCTCGAACAGTTCCGCGGCTGCCGCGACTGAGCGACCGAGCGGCGTGTGCGAAACGGGATTGAGCGGGTTGGAATAGAAAAGCCGCACCGCGTCGGCGTAGAGGCGGGCGGGCTGCAGCGCCGCATGGTTCATTTCGTAGAGCTGGTAGAACATCGGGAACCCCGCTGCTGCCTGACGACCAAAGGGCCGACGAGCAGCGCCGAGCCTTGAATGTCTCGCAGCGAGGTTAACAACATATTGTTGCGATGCAATACGTCACTTGGCGTGACGAATGCTGCTTTCGTCGAAACTGTTGAAAACCGGCGTCTACCGGCAGAGCCGGCTCACTGTGCGGTGCCGAAGTGCGAAGGAAATGTGTCCGGCCCCTCTTGCCGGACACCGGCCACGGAACCCCTGAGGGCTCGCATCGGATCGTGGCGCGACGGCTGTGCAAGATTTTCCGTTCATTTGCGTGAAATCAGCGCAAACGCCGGAGATTGGTTGAAGCCGCCCCAACCTCGTCATTCTATGGCGGAGCAAGGAGCGAAGCGACGCGGCGCAGACCATAGAATCCATGCCGTGACTTGGAAGCGTTGCTGCGGTGTAGAATTCTGCTCCGTTGCACTCCGTGGCGAAGCTAACGGCATGGATTCTAGGGTCTTCGCGACGGAGCTTCGCTCCTGCTCCGCCCTAGAATGACGATCGCGATGGGCGTTTCGGCCAATCTCCAAGGCATGCCGCCTGCCAACGCAAACAGAGCCGACCAGTCAAAATCCCTGTGCAGTGTATCAGACGCGGGCCATGCATACGGCAGTGTGGCCCGAGCCGATGAAGCCGAGCTGGCTGGCGGCGCCGCGGGAGAGGTCGAGCACGCGGCCCCTCACGAACGGTCCGCGATCGTTGATGCGCACGACGACGCTGCGGCCGTTGTTCTTGTTGGTGACCCTGAGCTTGGTGCCGAACGGCAAGGAGCGGTGGGCTGCGGTGAGCGCGGCGGGGTTCATGCGCTCGCCGGAAGCTGTTCTCGAATGCAGCGCATACCAGGAGGCGCGGCCGCATTGCGCGGCGGCCGAGGAGGCGGCCGAGGCGCCAGCCATCAGGCCAGCCGCGATCGTTACCGCGACAAGCGCGGTGCGGTTGGTTTTCTTCATCTTTTAGGGGTGGGCTCCGTTTATAGACAACCCGCCGTATGTGCCGAATGAGGCGGGAAATGCGGCAGCGATCTGGCGGTTCCATGGCGAATGCACACGTTTGGAGTCGCCGCGAAACAGTTTGTCATGACATTTCCGGGGTGCACGGGCGTACTCTTTGTGAAGAACGCGCCGATTTGCGGGAAGTCTTGAGTAGGGTCGGCCGTCATTCGGCAAGTAGAAGAGGGAGCGATTGCCTTGCTTCCTTGCTCTCTTTTATTGCGTCCGCATTCTGGTGGAGTATCGACTTTCCGGGGGGATTTTTCTGATGCGACTGATCAGGAATTTGCTGGCGCTGCTCGTGCTGGCGATCGGCGTGCTGTGGTCGCTGCAGGGCCTCGGGCTGGTCCAGGGCAGCTTTATGACCGGCCAGAGGCAATGGCTCTATATCGGGCTCATCACCATGCTGGTCGGCCTGCTCGCCTCCGCTGGGCGAACCGCTCGCGCATGTGAGCGCCCCCTTCTCCCCTTGTGGGAGAAGGTGTCGCCGAAGGCGACGGATGAGGGGTGTTCCAGCGGAGTGAGACGTCGGCGTTCCCTGGAACACCCCTCATCCGTCTCGGCGCTGCGCGCCGATCCACCTTCTCCCACAAGGGGAGAAGGGGTGCCGCCCGCCTTCCTTCACGCCGCCTTTGCCGCGGGCTTGGCCGTCTTGACGTGGGTCACGCTGCGGCGTCCGTCGACGCTGACCGGCACATCGCCGTCGACGGTGGCGCGGCGCACGATCCGGTGCTGGTCGCCATAGTCGTTCACCGCATAATGCTGGGTGGCGCGATTGTCCCAGATCGCGACGTCGCCGGCCTGCCACCGCCACCGCACGGTGTTCTCGGGCGTGGTCACATAGGTCTGGAACAGCTCGTAGAGTTTCGCGGAGTCGCTCTTCGACAGGCCGACGAAGCGCTGGACGAAGTTGCCGAGCAGCAGCGACCGCTCCCCGGTTTCCGGATGCACGCGCACCACGGGGTGCTCGGTTTCGTAGACGGTCGAGGTGAAGACCTCCTCGAAATGCTTTCTTTCCTCGGCGGTGGCGCGAGGCCGCACGGCGGCGTAGTCGTAGGCATTGCTGTGAATGGCCCAGAGATTGTCCGCCAGCAGTTTCAGCGCTGCCGGCAGGCTTTCATAGGCGGCATGCGTGTTGGACCAGATGGTATCGCCTCCGGCCGCCGGAATGACGACCCCGCGCAGGACGGAGAATTTCGGATAGGCGTCCACGAATGTGACGTCCGTGTGCCACTGGTCCGCGCGGCCGCCGCCGCGGCTCGAATCCAGGTTGAGGATCGAGGCGGTGCCCGCCACCGGCCCTTGGGTGGGATGCGGCACAAGATCGCCCAGGCGCCGCGCGAACAGTTCATGCTCGGAATCGTCGAGATGGTCCTGGCCGCGGAAGAAGACGACCTTGTGCTTCAAAAGCAGCTGATTGATCGACGCTATGGTGGTGTCCGACAGGTTTGCGCCAAGGCGGACGCCTCTGATTTCCGCCCCGACACGGGCGGTCAGCGGAATGACATCGGTCGCTGGAATGGTCTGGTCGACAAGGGATGGCTTGTTCAAGGGGGACGGGTTGCTCATGGGATTCTCCTGGTTGC
The DNA here is from genome assembly GCF_040545255.1 of Mesorhizobium shonense. NCBI lineage: Bacteria > Pseudomonadati > Pseudomonadota > Alphaproteobacteria > Hyphomicrobiales > Phyllobacteriaceae > Mesorhizobium > Mesorhizobium shonense. The sequence goes on along the minus strand of NZ_JBEPLM010000017.1, from coordinate 73,730 downwards.
TCGTAGGGGGAAGGGGAGGTCTGCGCAGGCCGATCACTGCGACCAATACTGCCAGGCCCAGTAGAAACTCTCGTCGCGCGGCGGCAGGCGGTCGCGCTCGGAATCCAGCCGCACCGGCGCCGGCGATTTCGGCCTGTCCTGCTGCGTCGCGGGCTCTTTTGTCCTGGCAAGCAGCCAGTTGCCGACCTCGGCGAAAAGCACTGCGGCGGAATGCGTCATCGTCATTCTCCTTGTTTCGCTCAATCCTTGCCCGCCCAGGGCACCAGCGCCCGCTCGATCCTGCGGATGACGAACTCCAGCGCGAACGCGATCGTCGCGATCACCAGGATGCCCATCACCACCACGTCGGTGACCAGGAACTGCGCCGCCGACTGGATCATGAAGCCGAGCCCGCGCGTCGCGGCCACCAGCTCGGCCGCCACCAGCGTCGACCAGCCGGCGCCGAGCGCGATGCGCAGGCCGGTGAGGATCGACGGCAGCGCGCTGGGCAGCACGACATGGCGGATGACTTGCCCGCGCGTCGCCCCCAGCGAACGCGCCGCGTCGATGCGCTCGCGCGAGACGCCGCGCACGCCGGCGGCGGTCGACAGCGCCACCGGCGCCAGCATGGCAATCGAAATCACCAGGATCTTCGACGGTTCGCCGATGCCGAACCAGATGACGATCAGCGGCAGGTAGGCGAGCGGCGGGATCGGCCTCAGGAATTCGAGCAGCGGATCGAACACGCCGCGCCCGATCCTGCTGATGCCGATGGCGAGCCCGACCGGAACGCCGACGACGATCGCCGCGACCAGCGCGGCGAACACTCGTCCTAGACTGGCCGTGACGTGCTGAAGCAGCGTCGCATCGACGAAACCGTCGCGCGCGACCACGACGAACTTCGCCCAGACGGCGGCGGGCGAGGGCAGGAAGACCGGTGACACCAGCTGCAGCGAGGCCGACACCGTCCAGGCGGCCAGCAGCGCAAGGATGGTGATCGCGCTGACCTGTCTTGCTGAAATGACTGCACGTTTCGGCCGGGGCCGCGACCATGGCACGGAAAACCCGTCATTCTCGCCGGCCTTCGCGCCGGGGCGTTCGCTATAAGCGCCGACGCTCATGCCGCCTCTCCTTCGAAGATCGCATCGGTCAGGTGCGCGCGGGCCGCGGCAAAGGCTGGATCCGCCTTGATGGCGCGGATCGGCTCGCCGGCCGCGTAGCGGCGGCCGAAATGCGTTTCGAATGTCCGCACCACATGGCCGGGCCCGGGCGCCAGCACGACGATGCGGGTGGCAAGCACCAGCGCTTCCTCGATGCCGTGCGTCACCATCAGCACGCCGACTTGGGCAGCCGCCCACAGATCGAGCAGCGTCGTCTGCATGCGCTCGCGCGTCAGCGCGTCGAGCGCGCCGAGCGGCTCGTCCAGCAGAAGAAATTCCGGCTCGGCGGCCAAAGCGCGCGCAAGGCCGACGCGCTGGCGCATGCCGCCGGAAAGCTCCCAGATGCGCTTGTCGCCGGCATCGCCGAGCTTGACCAGCTTGAGCAATTCGTCGGCGCGCCGCGCTCGCTTGTCGGCGCTCACGCCGCGCAGCCTGAGCGCGAAAGCGACGTTTTCGCGCGCGGTCAGCCAGGGAAACAGCGCGTCGTTCTGGAAGACGACGGCGCGGTCCGGTCCGGGAGCGGTGATCGGCCGGCCGCCGATCGTGGCCTGGCCGCGCGCCGGCTCCACCAGTCCGGCGGCGACGTTGAGCAGCGAGGTCTTGCCGCAGCCCGAGCGGCCGACCAGCACGACGAAGTCGCCCCTGCCGGAATCGCTTTTGCCGATGTCGAGCGAGACGCGTTCGACCGCAGGCGCGGGCTGGCCGTCATAGTGGACGGTGACCTTGTCGAGGATGAGATGCGGCATCGGGTTCGAGCCTCCGTACCGGGTCGAAGGGGTGCCTGCCCCGAAGCCGCTCCTCGTCAGCGGTCCCGGGACAGGCAGGCGCGCGGCAGGGAAGAAAGGCCGCGCGGACTTTCAGTGCATCAGTTCGAGGCAAGCGCCTCGCTGGCATATTTGGTCGTGACGTATTTCGAATAGTCGGGCAGCACGGCGTCGATCTTGCCCTGCTCCTTGAGGAAGGCCGACGTCGCCGCGATCGCCTTGACCGTGCCGCCGCCGAGGAACTTGTCGGAGGCTTGCTCGTCCAGCGTCGGGAAGACATAGCCCTTGAGCAGTTCCGGCACCTCTTCCAGCTTGGCGCCCGTCAGCTTGGCGATCTTGCCGGCCTCGGGCGAGGACACCGACCAGGCCTCGGGCTTGGCCAGGAAGCGGGCATAGGCCTCGCCCGTCACCTTGACGAAGTCGCGCACCGCTTCCGGGTGCTTGTCGGCGAAGTCGGTGCGCACGATCCAGGCGTCGAAGGTCGGGGCGCCCCAGGCCGCCACCTGTGATGAATCCAACACCACCTTGCCGGAGGTCTTGATCTGGCCGAGCGCCGGGTCCCAGACATAGGCCGCGTCGATGTCGCCGCGCGCGAAGGCGGCGGCGATTTCCGGCGGCCTGAGGTTGAGGATCTCGACCGACTTCGGATCGACTCCCTCATGCTTCAGCGCCGCGAGCAGGCTGTAATGCGTGGTCGACACGAAAGGCACGGCCACCTTCTTGCCGGCAAGGTCGGCGACCTTCTCGATGCCGGCGCTGTCGCGGGCGACCAGCGCCTCCGAGGGGCCGATCAGGCCGACGACGAGGATGGTCTGGATCGGCAGCTCGCGGCTCGCCGCGGCGGCCAGCGGGCTTGAGCCGACATAGCCGATGTCGACCGAGCCGGAAGCAACCGCGGCGATGACGTCGGCGCCGGAATCGAATTTGCGCCAATCGATCGCGGCCTTGGTGGCTTTTTCGTACGCGCCGTCGGCCTGCGGCACTTTCGAAGGCTCGACCACCGTCTGATAGCCGATGGTGATCTTGAGGTCCTCGGCCGCGGCCGGACCGAGATAGGCGGCGCTTGCCAGCGCTGCCGACGACAGGAGAAGAATGCGTCTGGAAATGGTCGACATGAAAGGCTCCGTTCAAAGGAGGAAAACCGGATTGCCTTTCTAATGTCCGTTAGTTCTATCGGGTTTGTAGAGTTAAATCTTTCCAAGCGAGCGTGCTTTGTTGGAAAAGTGTCGCTAGGTATCGGCGGCAGAGGCGCAAAAGGACGGTCGCGGCGTGGCTTTGGGTGGCGGAAGCGCCACCTTCGGCGGTTGGCGGAGCCGTCCCTCCTGGTCGTCATTCTAGGGCGGAGCAAGGAGCGAAGCGACGCGCGCAGACCCTAGAATCCATTCCGTGACATAGAAGCGATGCGGCGGTGCAGAACTAGGTCAGGCTTGTTCTGCACCGTGGCACCTGTCCTAGGTGTAACGGAATGGATCCTAGGGTCTGCGCTCCGCTTCGCGTCGCTCCGCCCTAGGATGACGATCGCGCTGATGCAGCCCTTCCGCGAAGGCCCTTCGCGAACGAAAATCCTCCCGTCACCTTTCCTAGGTAAATCCGTGCCCCAGATAGCGGCGGAATTGAAACCAGGTTCCGTGTGCGGATGGTTTAGTATAGTAATCTTATCGACATTAGGGAGAGAGAACGATGCGCGACCACCTGAACCGCATACCGCCAGTCGTTCGTGATGCCAGCCTGACGGCGGCTTAGGCTTGATCGCGGCCCCTCGGTAGCTTCCGAATCCAAGCCATGGTTGGACGCGGCAATTCCATCATCATTGTCGGCGGCGGCGCCAGCGGCGTCGTGCTGGCGGCGCATCTCTTGAAATTACCAAACCCCGATCTTCGCGTCACGCTGATCGAGAAGCGGCCGCATTTCGGCCAGGGCATGGCCTATTCGACGCTCCTCTCCGCCCATGTGCTGAATGTCAACGCCTCCGGCATGAGCGCCTATGCCGACGATCCCACGAATTTCGCACGCTGGGTGCTGGAGCGCGGTCTCGCCAAGCCGGACCAGGGCCCGTTCTACGCACCGCGCAGCCTCTATGCCCGCTATCTGAAGGAATTGCTCGACGATCTAGAGGAACGCGAGCGCGCGACCGGAAGGCTACGCCTGATCCGCGAGGAGAGCCTGTCGATCTCGCCGACCTCGGCGGGCGTCGAGGTGGCCTTGGCCAACGGTACCAGCGTCGTCGGCCATCTCGCCGTTTTAGCCACCGGCCATGACGAGCAGCCGGGCGCCTTCCAGGGCCGCGCCATCCGGATGGGCTCGGACGCCGACACCGCGCTCGACGCGCAAGCTCCGGTCCTGGTGCTCGGCACCGGCTTGAGCATGGTCGACGCTTTCCTCTCGCTCGAGCAGCGCGGCCACCGCGGCGGGATCATAGCGGTGTCGCGGCGCGGCCTGCTGCCCTCGCCGCACCGCAAGGGCAACCCGATCAAGCTCGACGTCGCCGACATCCCGCTCGGCACCCAGCTTTCCTATTTCGTCGGCTGGTTCCGCAACCTGATACGCGAGAACCAGAAGGCCGGCGGCGACTGGCGCGATGTCGTCGACGGCTTGAGGCCCTTCAACCAGAAGATCTGGCAGAACTGGCCGTCCTCGGCGAAACGCCGCTTCGTCGAGCATACCAAGGCCTGGTGGGACATCCATCGCCACCGCATGGCGCCGGAGGTCTATGAGCGCGTCACCGAAGCGGTCGGCTCGGGCCGCATCCGTCTCGTCGCCGGCCGGGTGGTGGACATCGAACCGAACGATGGCCTCACCGTCACGATCCAGCAGCGCGGCACGCAGGCGCTCGAAACGCTCGACGTCGCCCGCATCTATGACTGCATGGGCATTGCCCGCGACATCTCGAAGACGTCGAACGGGCTCGTGCGCTCGCTGGTCGAACGCGGCCTGGCGCGGCCGGACCCACTTCACCTCGGCCTCGACGTCACCGCCAGATGCGAGCTGATCGCGACCGACGGCGCGGTGTCGTCGAAGCTGCTGGCCGTCGGACCGCTGACACGCGGCACCTTCTTCGAGATCGACGCCATTCCGGATATCCGCGTCCAGTGTGCGAAATTGAGTAAGCAGTTGCTGGGTTAGGTTTCAACCGCCAAGCGCCTCGCACACCACTCGCGCGGTTTCCGCGCCGGAGAAATTCTGCTGGCCGGTGACGAGATTGCCGTCGCGCACGGCAAAGCCGCGCCACAGCCCTGCCTGGACATAGTTGGCGCCGATTGCGTTGAGCTCATCCTCGATCCGCCATGGCATCAGATGCTTGCCGCGTTCGAGCGCGCCCATCTCCCAGGTGGCGTTGTCGGCAAAATCCTCCTCGATATTGGCAAAGCCGGTGACGGTCTTGCCGGCGGCAAGCAGCGTTCCGTCGGCGCGCCTGGCGTAGCGGAGGATGGCGGTGCCATGGCAGAGCGCGGCGGCCACCTTGCCGGCATCATGGAAGGCGACGAATGTCCGCTGCAAATCGGTCGCGCGCTCGTAGGTGAACATCGGCGACTGGCCGCCGGCGACGACGATCGCGTCGAAGCGCTCGACATCGATCTCGGACACCGGCCGCGTGTTGTCGACCAGAACCGAGAGTTTCGGGCTCGAAATGAAGCCGAGGGAGATGAGGTCGGTCTCCGAATAGCCCGATGGATCGCGCGGGTCGCTCAGCGCATCGGCCTCGCACTTGCCGCCGTCGGGCGAGAAGATCTCCACTTCATAGCCGCGCTCCGTGAAGGCGAACCAGGGATGGATGAGCTCGCTCCACCAGAAGCCAACCGGCCATCCGGTCGTGGTCGACACAGCCGGATTGGCGATGACGATCGCCACGCGCCTGGGCTTTCGCACATTGACCGGATTGGCATCTCGCACGCTCATCGTCGCTCTCCCTTCATGAAACTTTCACCGACAAATCCGGACGCTGCAATCTGGCCATTTGGCCGGGCAGATTTCGCTTCCGTCGCAGCTCGGCCTTGCCTACGATCGGCGCATGACCCGACGCGGTAGACTGTATGGCTGTCCGGTCGAGTTCGCGCTCGACGCGCTCGGCGGCAAGTGGAAGACGGTGATCCTGGCGCGGATCAAGGAACGGCCGTTGCGCTATTCCGAATTGCGCCGGATGATCCCTTCGCTTTCCGACAAGATGCTGACGCAGCGCCTGGCCGATCTCGTCGAGATCGGCTTCGTCGTGCTCGAGGCATCGCCCGACGGCAAGGGACGCTATACCTTGACCGAGCGCGGCCATGATCTCGCCGCTGCGCTGCAGGCGCTCTACGACTGGGGCAGCGTGCACGGACGCGCCGAGGGCGTGCGCTTCCGCACCGATATCGAGGCCGCCGCCTAGCAAGCCATTCCTCAGGCGGATCCGGCAAGCGCGCCGCAAAAGCCGGCGACATCGGTGATGACAGCTTCGCCGAGAAAGTGAAGCGTGGCCATCGAGCGGTCGCGCGCTTCCTTGTTGCCGAAGCCGCAGGCATCCTCGATCACCAAAGCCGCAAAGCCATTGTCGGTCGCCTGGCGCACGGTCGGTTCGATGCCGATCTCCATGGCGATGCCGGCAAGCGCGACGGCACGCACGCCGCAGTCACGCAGGGCAAAGCCGAGGGCGGTGGAATCGAAGGCCGACATGGTCAGCTTGTCGAACACCGCCTCGGCCGCGCGCGGCGCGAGTTCGGACACGATCCGCGTCGCCTCGGCGTCGCGCAGGAACCAGGGCTCGACCGCATCGGGGTCGCCGCGCCGCTGCCAGGCCATGGCGGTCCGCAACTGCGTGGCGCCCATCCATTTCTTCGGCAGCGACAGATGGCGCGTGAACGCCACCCGCATGCCGGCCGAGCGCGCCGCCTCCAGTGCCGTGCCGGTGCGCTCGATGATCGTCGCCGCACCCTCGACTTGGCGGCAGATGCCGATCTGCATGTCGTAGACGACCAGCGCCATGCGGCGCGGATCGCACCATTCGGCCAGGCTGGTCGGGATCTCGATGTCTTCGCTCGACCGGATCATGCCGCCGTCCGATCCCAGGGCTTGGCGATGTCGACGGTCGGGTCGAACAGGAACTCGAGCGGCAGCGGCGCATCGAAGGCGATGAAATGCCATTCCAGCAGCCCGGCCTTGGACAGCGGGAAATCGTCGGTGTAGCGCCTGGCCTCCTCGACGCTGTCGAGCTCGAAGACGATGATGACGCCGCCGACATCGGCACGCGCATAATTCTCGCGCACGATGCCTGCCTTCCAAAGCCGCCAGACATTCGAGACCTCGTCGCGCAGATAGGGCCTGAGGTCGTCGAGCGTGACGCCGGGCTTGAAATTGTCATAGGCCAGAATCTTCATCGGCTGCTCCTTGCATTGGCCCCGCGCAGCCTTCGGCTAGCATGGCGAAATCGGCGGCGGCAACGAACGACATGGTTCGTTGAAATGGCTCGGACGTTGAGCCCTTTGTGCCGAAGGCGGGGCGGTCGCGGGCGGTTGCCGCGGCATCTCGAAGACGTCGAACGGGCTCGTGCGCTCGCTGGTCGAGCGCGGCCTGGCGCGGCCGGACCCGCTGCGCCTCGGCCTCGACGTCACCGCCAGATGCAAACTCATCGCGGCCGACGGCACGGGTGTCGTCGAAGCTGCTGGCCGTCGGCCCGCTGACGCGCGGCACCTTCTTCGAGATCGACGCCATTCCGGATATCCGGGTTCAGTGCGCGAAATTGAGCAAGCAATTGCTGAGGTGAGTGCGGCTGCCTCACCGCGAAGAGAATTTCTGAGACGCCGGCGGGACAGCGCCCCCCTCTGGCCTGCCGGCCATCTCCCCCTCAAGGGGGGAGATCAGCAGCTTCGCCGACGGCGCCCTTTCCTGCAACGTCAACAATTGGCGAAAGGCGGTGGTGACATCCAATCTCCCCCCCTTGAGGGGGAGATGGCCGGCAGGCCAGAGGGGGGCGCGAAGGAACTCGACGTTGGAATGCTCGATCCAGACCGCCCCTTCCCCGCCAGTCGGTGAAATTCCATTCCCCCACTCGCCGCCGGATTGGCACGATCTATCTTCTTTCAAAGCGAAAAGGGCTGGAAAAGACGCTCGTGCGTGATCCGTGAACCCGGAATAGATTCCGGCCGGCCTCATGCGCAGGATTGTGAAGACTGGTCACTCGCGTCGAGCTTGCTTCATGGAGGGTCCGAGATGAGCGTGCACAGGAAGACAGCGCCCGACGGCGCGGAAAGCAATTTGGCGCGGCTGCGGCCGCCTTACGCCTCGGTGCTCGACCTGATCGGCCAGACGCCCGTCGTCGAGCTCACCAAATTCGACACCGGCAAGTGCCGGCTATTCATCAAGCTGGAAAGCCAGAACCCCGGCGGTTCGATCAAGGACCGCATCGCGCTGTCGATGATCGCCGCGGCCGAGAAGGCGGGCCTGCTGAAGCGCGGCGGCACAATCGTCGAGGCCACCGCCGGCAACACCGGGCTCGGTCTCGCCCAGGTCGGCATTCCGAAAGGCTATCGCATCATCCTGGTCGTGCCCGACAAGATGTCGCGCGAAAAAATCCAGCACCTGCGCGCTTTGGGCGCCGAGGTGCGCATGACCCGCTCCGATGTCGGCAAGGGCCATCCCGAATATTACCAGGACATGGCCGAGAAGATCGCCGCCGAATTGCCCGGCGCCTTCTATGCCAACCAGTTCGCCAACCCGGCCAATCCGCTGGCGCATGAGACGACCACCGGCCCGGAAATCTTTTCGCAGCTCGACGGCGATGTCGACGCGGTGGTGGTCGGCGTCGGCTCCGGCGGCACGCTCACGGGTGTCGGCCGCTTCTTCGCGAAACATTCGCCGAAGACCGAGATGGTGCTTGCCGATCCGGTCGGCTCGGTGCTGGCGCCGCTGATCAAGACCGGCAAGATGCAGGAGGCCGGCAGCTGGACCGTCGAGGGCATCGGCGAGGATTTCGTGCCGCCCAACGCCGATCTCTCGCTGGTCAAGAAGGCCTATTCCATCCCCGACAAGCAGAGCATGCTGGCAGTGCGCGATCTGCTGTCGAAGGAAGGCATCTTGGCCGGCTCGTCCTCGGGCACGCTTCTGTCGGCGGCGCTGCGCTACTGCCGCGAGCAGACGACGGCCAAGCGTGTCGTCACCCTGGTCTGCGACAGCGGCAACAAATATCTGTCGAAGGTCTTTGATGACATCTGGCTGGCCGAGCAGGGGCTTGACGACCACAAACAGCACGGCGATTTGCGCGACCTGGTGATGCGCTCGCCCCGCACCGGCGACATCGTCTATATCGGCCCGGACGAAAGCCTGCTCAACGCCTATGGCCGCATGCGCCGCTCAGACGTCTCGCAGCTGCCGGTGCTGGACGACGGCAAGCTGGTCGGTATCGTCGACGAGAGCGATATCCTGGCCAAGGTCGACGGCCCCTATGACGGCCGCTGGGACCGTTTCAACGCCCCGGTGCGCACGGCCATGACCTCAACGCTGCACACGCTGCAGGCCAGCCAGACGCTCGATGCGCTGCTGCCGGTCTTCGACCGCAACGAGGTCGCCATCGTCTTCGATGGCGATGAGTTCATCGGCCTGATAACCCGTATCGACCTGATCAACCATCTGAGGCGCCGCGCAAAATGACCACAACACCGCCATCGGGCAGGAACCGCCTGGCCTTCTCCACCCGCACCATCCATGGCGGCCAGAGCCACGATCCGCTGACCGGCGCGGTGATGGTGCCGATCTACGCCACTTCGACCTATGGCCAGCAGTCGCCCGGCGTGCACAAGGGTTTTGAATACGCCCGCAGCCAGAACCCGACGCGCTTTGCCTTCGAGCGCGCGGTCGCCGATCTCGAAAGCGGCACGGCCGCCTTCGCCTTCGCCTCCGGCCTGGCGGCGATCGGCACGGTGCTGGAACTGTTCGACGCCGGCGCCCATGTCGTCGCCACCGACGACATCTATGGCGGTTCGTTTAGGCTGATGGAGCGGGTGCGCAAGCGCTCGGCGGGCCTGCAGGTGAGCTTCGCCGACTTCACCGACCTTGCCGCCGTCGAAGCCGCGATCAGGCCCGAGACAAAGCTGCTCTGGGTCGAGACGCCGACCAATCCGCTGCTGCGCATCGTCGATCTCGAGGCTGTTGCCGCGCTCGCCAAGCGCAAGGGCTTGATCACCGTCGCCGACAACACCTTCGCCAGCCCCTACATCCAGCGGCCGCTGGAGCTCGGCATCGACATCGTCGTCCATTCGACGACGAAATACTTGAACGGCCATTCCGACATGGTCGGCGGCGTCGCGGTGGTCGGAGACAACAAGGATTTGGCCGACCGGCTGAAATTCCTGCAGAACGCCATTGGCGCCATTTCCGGCCCGTTCGACAGCTTTCTGGCGCTGCGCGGCATCAAGACCCTGGCGCTCAGGATGGAGCGCCATTCCGCCAACGGCCTCAAAATCGCGCAATGGCTGGAAGGGCGGAAAGATGTCCGGCGCGTCATCTATCCCGGGCTTGCCAGCCATCCGCAACACGAGATCGCGAAACGCCAGATGCATGCCTTCGGCGGTATGATCTCGGTCGACCTCGATCGCGACCTGGCCGGCACAAAACGCTTCCTCGAGCGCACGCAGCTCTTCACGCTGGCGGAAAGCCTCGGCGGCGTCGAAAGCCTGATCGAGCATCCGGCCTTGATGACGCACGGCTCGATCCCGGCGGAAAAGCGCGGCGCGATCGGCATCTCCGATTCGCTGGTGCGGCTGTCGGCCGGCATCGAGGACGGCGATGATTTGATCGCGGATCTGGATCAGGCGCTGGCGCTCTAGCCTGGCCAATCACCGCGCGTGGTGATCCTTCGCGCCCCCTCGTGGGTAGGACGCTTCGTCATTCTAGGGCGGAGCAAGGAGCGAAGCGACGCGCGCAGACCCTAGAATCCATGCCGTGCCGGTTGAGAGCCACCGCGGTGCAGAACTCTCACCAGCCAATTCCGCGAAACAGCTCGAACCATTCCGGATTGTTCTTTTCGATCAATTCAATCTTCCATCGGCGGGGCCAGCGCTTCAATGACGTCTCACGCTGAATGGCATCGGCGATGTCGAAGTGTTCCTCGTACCAGACCAAACGCTGCACACCGTAGCGGCTGGTGAAGCTGGAGCCTTGGCCGGTCTTGTGCTCGGGCATCCGACGAGCAAGGTCGTTGGTGACACCGATATAGATCGTGCCGCCTTTCTGGCTTGCAGTCATGTAAACGAAGCCGGTCATCTGGCGATCTTAGCTGGCACTCTCGCCAGCCGCCATTCTGGACCGTTGCATTCCACGGCCAATGTCACGGCATGGATTCTAGGGTCTGCGCGCGTCGCTTCGCTCCTTGCTCCGCCCTAGAATGACGAAGCGCCATTCGCGATCGTCCTGACCACGATGGGTGCGCTGTCCCGCCAACATCTCGGTATGTGTGCCATTGCAGACCGAAATCTACATTCTAAACTGCCCCCAACTTGCGATCTCCGGAGGCGTCATGCGCGTGATCGTGTTGGGTGGCGGTGTTGTCGGCGTCACCACCGCTTACCAGCTGCAAAAGGACGGGCACGAGGTCGTCATCCTCGAGCGCCAACTCCAAGTCGCCGCCGAGACCAGCTGGGGCAATGCCGGCATGATCGCGCCCGGACATTCCTTTGTCTGGTCGTCGCCCAAGGCGCCGATGATCCTGTTGAAATCGCTGGTGCTGAAGGACCAGGCGCTGCGCTTCAAGCTGTCGGCCGATCCCAGGCTCTACAGCTGGTCGTGGCTGTTCCTGATGGAATGCACGGCCGAGAAGGCCAGGCGCAACACGCTGCTCAAGCATCGCCTTGCCGCCTATTCGCAATCGGTCCTGCACGAGGTCGTCGCCGACGAGCAGATAGAATACGACCGCAACGGCCGCGGCATCCTCTATTTCCACCGCAGCCAGCAGGCGCTCGACAAGGGCGTAGAGCACATGAAGCTGCTGGAATCCGACGGGCAGGAGATCACGGTGCTCGACCGCGACGGCGTCGTCGCGCTCGATCCGTCGCTGGCTTCCGCGAGGGAAAAGATCGCCGGCGGCATCCATTGCCCGACCGACGAGACCGGCGACCCGGCGAAGTTCACCCGGGCGCTGGCGGCGAAAGTCGTCGAACGCGGCGGCGAAATCCGTACCGGCACCACCATCACCGGCATCGAGACTTCGGGCGGTGACGGCGTTACCCAGGTGCTGACCGACAAGGGGAATTTCAAGGGCGACGCCTATGTGCTGGCGCTCGGCTCCTACAGCCCGCTGATCGCCAGGACGATCGGCATCGGCCTGCCGATCTATCCCATCAAAGGCTATTCGCTGACCATTCCCGTCGGCAACCGGCCGCATCCGCCGACCATCGCCTCGGTCGACGAGCACAACCTGGTCGCCATATCGCGCTTCGGCGACCGCATCCGCGTCACCGCCACGGCGGAATTCGCCGGCTACGACACCAGCCACAAGCCGGCCGATTTCGCTTTCATGAAGGGCGTGACGCGGGAGCTCTATCCGGAAGGCGCCGACTATGACCGCGCCGAGATGTGGGCCGGCCTGAGGCCGATGACCCCGAACAACCTGCCCGAGTTCGGACGGCGGCGGCTCGGCAACCTCTACCTCAACACCGGGCACGGCCATATCGGCTGGACCATGTCGCACGGCTCGGCGCGCATCACCGCCGACCTGATCGCCGGCCGCAAGCCGGCCATTTCCATGGATGGACTTTTGAACTGAGAGCAGGGTCCCGGACGGGGTTCGAACGGGGATCGACGAGAAAGGGAATGCCATGTCCGTCAGCGCAGCCGCTACCCGCCTTCATTCTTCGGCACCTGTCGACCCCAAGCCAGCCGATCTCGGCATATTGCCGTCGGAGCTCGATGGCGGCCTCGCCTCGCGCGCGGCGATCGGGCTTGCGATCCTCGCCACCGACCAGACGCTGGAGCATGAATTCCGCGCCCTGGTGCGCATTCCGGGCGTTGCCTTCTACGAAGCCCGCCTCTTCAACGACAACGACATCACGCCCGACACGCTGCGCGCCATCGGCCCGCGGATCGCGCCGACCGTCGACCTCATCCTGCCCAGCATCCCGCTCGACGTCGTCGGCTTCGGCTGCACCTCGGCGACCATGACGCTCGGCGAGGAAGCCGTCTTCGCCGAGATCAGGAAGGCGCGGCCGGGCGTCGCCTGCACCACGCCGGTTACCGGGGCGCTTGCGGCGTTCAAGGCGCTCGGCGCCAGGGGCATCGGGCTGCTGACGCCTTATGCGCCCGAGATCAACCGGGGCCTCGTCAGTTACTTCACCGGTCGGGGCCTCGACATATCAGCCGTCGCCACCTTCGACCGACGCGACGACCGCGAGGCGGCCCGCATCTCGCTCGCCTCGATCGAGGCGGCCGCCGAGCGCATGGCGGCGGCGCCGGGCGTGGACGCGATCTTCATCTCCTGCACCAGCCTGCGCGTCGCCGAGGCGGTGGCGGGGCTGGAACGGAAGATCGGCATTCCCGTCACCTCCTCCAACCACGCCATGGCCTGGCACTGCCTGCGCCTCGCCGGCATCGACGACGTCGTGCCGGCGGGCGGAAGGCTGTTCGCGCTGCCCGCAAACTGAACATTTTTTCGGATTCGGAGCGTTGGAATACGTCGGGGTTAACGGTTCCGGAAAAGGTTGCTTAACGCTTCGCTACTATGTCCCGCCCCGGGGAGGCAGGACAGAGTGAGCGCGATGAACGACAGCCCCGAAAAGCGCAATGAATGGCGCGCCATTTTCTACGTGCAGGCGCGCGTCGCCATTCTGTTCGTCCCGATCATCGTCAGCCTTTTGATCATCGGCGCGCTCGCCGGCAACGACCGCGATCCCGCGGCAATAGACCGGACCGTCACCAGCTCGGTGAAATAGGCAGCGCGCTTAGTCGCTCTTCCACGGCAGAGGCGCATTCATCAGTCGGCTCAACCTCTCGCTGAGCTTCGACGGCGCATCGAGTTGGGTGACAAGCTCCGCATAAGCCTCCGGCGAGACCGTGATAAGCGTGCGATCGAGCACCTTGTTCAACTCAACGCGGGTGTCCGATTTCTGCTTGCGGGCCTTGTTTGATGGCCTGTTCAGTCAGCAACCTCAAACAAATCTTGGGATCGGGCCGTTCTGCGGCGTCGTGCGCTCGCCGAGGTCGATGAAAACCTCGTCGACATAGCACCAGCCCCAGCCCTCCGGCGGATCGTAGCCTTCGATGACCGGATGCTTGGTGGCGTGAAAATGTTTGGTGGCGTGGCGGTTCGGCGAGTCGTCGCAGCAGCCGACGTGACCGCAGGTGCGGCAGAGCCTGAGATGCACCCACCAGGATCCGCTCTTCAGGCATTCCTCGCAGCCAAGCGCGCTCGGCGTGACATCCTTGATGCCGTCCGTATGCCTGCATTCGTCCATCACGGTCTCCTCGCTTGTTCGGGCGCAATGGCGCGGCCGTTCCGCGCCAGATAGCCATGCAATGCCGCCACGACCTGGGCGCCTTCGCCGACGGCGGCCGCGACGCGCTTGGTCGAGCCGCAGCGAACGTCGCCGATGGCGAACACGCCGCTACGGCTCGTCTCCATCAGCCCATGCCCCGGCGCGACGTCCGGCCCGGTGCGCACGAAACCCTTGGCATCGAGCGCCACGTTGCAGCGCGCCAGCCAGTCGGTGTTCGGATCGGCGCCGATGAACAGGAAGACATGGCGGATGGGGCGCGTCGTCGCCGCGCCGGTCGCCCGGCTGCGCCACCGCACCTCCTCCAGATTGCCTTCCTGACCATCCAGCGCCTCGATCTCGGTTCCGGTCAGCACCTCGATGTTCGGCTGCGCCTCTATGCGCTCGACCAGATAGCGCGACATGGTGGCGTCGAGGCTGTCGCGCCGTGCCAAAAGCGTCACCTTGCGCACCTGGCTCGCCAGATAGACTGCCGCCTGCCCAGCCGAATTGCCGGCGCCGACCAGCGCCACCTCCTGCTCCCGGCAAAGACGTGCCTCGATCGGCGAGGCCCAGTAATGCACGGACGTCCCCTCGGACTGCGCCAGGTTGGCGATATCGAGGCGGCGATAGCGCGCGCCGCTGGCGATCACCACGGTGCGAGTGCGCACGGTCTCGCCGTCGCCGACGTCGAGCCGGTAGCCGGGCATGTCGTCGGCGGCGCCGAGCAGCTTCGCCTCATCGGGGATCACCATCTCGACGCCGAATTTTTGCGCCTGGTTGTAGGCGCGCGCCATCAGCGCCATGCCCGTGATGCCGGTCGGAAAGCCGAGATAGTTTTCGATGCGTGAGGACGCGCCTGCCTGGCCGCCGAAGGCGCGGCAGTCGAGCACGATCGTCGACAGCCCTTCGGAGGCGGCATAGACCGCGGCCGCAAGCCCCGCCGGTCCCGCGCCGACGATGGCCACGTCGTAGACCTTGTCGGCATCGACCGGCCGCAGCAGGCCGACGCAGCGGGCGAGGTCGCTCTCGCCCGGATTGTGCAGCAGCTTGCCGTTCGGGCAGAGCACGATCGGCAAATGGTGCGGATCGACATGGAAACGCTCGATCAGCGTCTTGGCGCAGGGGTCGGTGTCGGAATCGAGCGCGCGATGCGGCAGGCCGCTGCGGCTGAGAAAACCTTGCAGCCGCAGCACGTCGCCATTGCCGGGAGGGCCGATGACGATCGGCCCGCTGGCGCCGCTCTCGAGCAGGCCGACGCGGCGCAGGATCAATGCCCGCATGATGCGCTCGCCGAGATTCGCCTCCTGCACCATCAGGTCGCGCAGCCGCTGCGAGGGGATGACGATGGCCTCGACCGGCTCCCTCGCTTCGGCATTGACCAGCGACGGACGGCTCGAGAGCTGGGCCAGCTCGCCGATGAAATTGCCGGCGCCATAGGTGATGATCGCCTCGCGCGGGCCAAGCCCACCGGCCTGCGTGATGTCGACCTTGCCCGACAGGATGAGGATCAGCCCGGGCGAAACCGTGCCGGCCGTGACGATATGCTCGCCGGCGGCATAGGTGCGGCCTTCGCCGAAGCGGCGCATGCGCTCGATGTCCGCATCGGCGAGGACTGGGAACATCTGGTCGCGGCGGGCGGCGATGGTCGGACTGACGGTCGGGGCCATGGGCGAACCGTAGCGGAGCGTCCGCGGGGTTTGAAGCGGTTTGTTTGGCGCTGACCGGCAGAGTGGTTTCGCACCTGTCACCCTTTTTCGCGCTTGCTACACTTCAATACCGCGCTCAAAAGTGAGTCTCGGTGCTGCAACGATAGAGCCGGTGGGTGCGATGGCAGCGGATTGTGCCGACTTTTACGACGCGGAACTGGCACGGCATAATCGGCACCTCAGGGCGGCCGCCGACATCGGAACACGTTACCGCGTGCTCGACATCGGCTGCGGTGCGGGACTAACGGCCCGCGAGGCCGCACGCGTCGCCGTCGACGGAGAGGTGGTCGGCGTCGATACGTCCGCGCAGATGCTCGAAGTGGCGCGGCGACGTTGCGCCGAAGAAGGACTGCGGAACGTGACCTTCGAGCAGGGAGATGCGCAATCGCACGCATTCCCCGCTGCCAGTTTCGATGTTTGCATCAGCCGCTTCGGGACGATGTTCTTTGTCGATCCGCCTGCGGCATTCGCCAATATCGCCCAGGCGTTGCGGCCCGGCGCGCGCCTTGTGTGGATGGTCTGGCAGAGCCAGGAGCGTAACGAGTGGTCAGGAGCCATTCAGCAAGCACTGAACCCGGAAAGCACGCCGTCCGGGGATGTCCCCATGGCGTTTTCACTCGGGGACGCTGCCGTCGCCAGGACGCTTCTGAGCGCGGCCGGGTTTAAGTCCATCGCCTTCACTGAGGTGCATGAGCCGGTCTATTACGGGCCGGACGTCGATGCCGCGTTTGGCGCTCTCTCCAGCTTCCAGATGGTCAAGGAGGCGCTCGCGCACGCGACCGAGCCGCCAGGCAAGGTGTCGAAGCGGCTGCGCGACATGCTGGCGGCGCATATGACCTCAGGGGGCGTGCTGTTCGACTCGCGGGCGTGGATCATCACAGCCAAGCGCGAATAGCCGGCGGATCCTCCTTCGCCAAAGGCTTCGGAGGACCATCCTTCGCTCTTATAACGCCGGGTGGCCTGCCATCCGAAGCTCGAAGAGCGAAGGATGGTGCCCAGGAGAGGCGCGCATCACTTTTCGACGCAATTCCAACCACTATCCGAGCGACGTCGCAAGCTTGCGCAGCGCCCCCTGCGGATCATCGGCGATGGCGGAGCCATGCGAAACAAGGATGCGCTTGAGCGCCGGCTGTTCCGCCCATCGTCTCAATTGCGCTGCGAGTGCCGCCTTGTCGCCGACCATCGCCAGCTTGACCGGCCAGGGTATATGCGGCTCATCACCGGCAAATCCCATCATGCGCAATGCCCAGCCTGCAAAGCCGGT
Source organism: Mesorhizobium shonense (assembly GCF_040545255.1). NCBI lineage: Bacteria > Pseudomonadati > Pseudomonadota > Alphaproteobacteria > Hyphomicrobiales > Phyllobacteriaceae > Mesorhizobium > Mesorhizobium shonense. Next base: position 56,426 of record NZ_JBEPLM010000017.1, on the reverse strand, counting down.
TGCATCGCGGACGTTGCCGACGACGTCATTGAGAACGAGCGTCGTGCCGTTTGGTCCGTGAACCTGCAGCGCCGCTTCGCGATCGCGGGTTCCGGGGACGGTGATGAGCTTGACGTCGGGATCGCCAAAGTCACCGCGTGTCGCATCGATATGTACCGCCTTCTCGACACTGTTAAGCGCGCCCAGCGGTGCAATCACCTGAAGGGAGGGATAGCGGTCCTTCCATGGCTTTGCATCGAGCCGGTGATGATCATTAGGGACGATCAGGAAGGCGGGCTGGCCGAAGGCCTCGATCGCGCGCATCTGTTCGTCGTCAAGCGCGATGGCGCTGAAGATAACGAGCCGTTGGTCGCGCAATCGCACCACAGTCATGCGCCGTTTCATGTTGCCGACGGGCATCGGTATGTCGCCGGTCACCGTCAGAATATTGTCGTCGACAGGAGTGAGCCTGCCGTGTGGCAGAACCTTCCATTCCTTGAATGGCTTGGGCATCCCGGAACCTCGGGTTAACACGACAAGATAGGAACGGTTCAACCCGAGGCGAGTTGCAGGGCACAAAAAAGCCCGGAAAATCCGGGCTTTTTGCTCATCGCGTCAGAACGTCTGAAACGGGAATTTGGTGCCCAGAAGAGGACTCGAACCTCCACTCCTTGCGGAACACGGACCTGAACCGTGCGCGTCTACCAATTCCGCCATCTGGGCTGGTGGGCGCTCATGTAAGCGGGCAATCGAAGCGTGTCAACGCGCTTTTTTCGAGGGGCTGCCGATGCCGGCTCAAGATAGGAACGGCCGATCTTCGGCGAAGCTGCGCTGTTGATGTTAATTGCCGGCGTCGGCGCCGCCCCTCATCGCCCTGCCGGGCACTTCTCCCCGTATAGTGACGGGGAGAAGGGGCTGGCCGCAATGCCGGCTCCCTTCTTGCAACGCTGGCGATTGGCGAAAGCGGCGATGAGAGCGCCCCTCTCCCCGTCACTATACGGGGAGAGGATGCCGGCAGGCAGGTGAGGGGCGGCGCAAACGCTGAACAGATAAGGGCGGGACGGAATTCAAACCTGAAACTACTGGCCCGAGAGGCTGCCCATCGATCCGATGGTCGCCGTAAGGAGGCGAGGAGCCCTCACCCCTCCAGCACTTCCTTCTTCGCCACCGTCGAATCGGCGTTGAGCTTGTAGATCACAGGTACGCCGGTGCCGAGCTCGAGCTTGACGATCTCTTCGCCGCTCTTGCCGTCCAGCGCCATGATCAGCGCGCGCAGCGAATTGCCGTGCGCGGCGACCAGCACGGTTTCGCCGCGCAGCACGTGCGGCTGCACGTCGTGCAGGTAATAGGGCCACACGCGCGCGCCGGTGTCCTTCAGGCTTTCGCCGCCGGGCGGCGCGACGTCGTAGGAGCGGCGCCAGATATGCACCTGCTCCTCGCCCCATTTCTTGCGCGCGTCGTCCTTGTTGAGGCCGGAGAGGTCGCCGTAGTCGCGTTCGTTGAGCGCCTGGTCGCGGATGGTCTTCAGATCGCCCTGGCCGACCACGTCAAGGATGATCTGGCAGGTGTTCTGCGCCCGCTTCAGCGCCGAGGTGTAGGCGATGTCGAATTTCAGCCCGCGCGCCTTGAGCTTCTCGCCGGCGGCAAGCGCTTCAGCGTTGCCTTGCTCGGTCAGACCCACGTCGCGCCAGCCGGTGAACAGGTTCTTCAGGTTCCATTCGCTCTGGCCGTGGCGCACGAGCACGAGAGTTCCCGACATGTTTGCTCCTTGTTTCGGATTTGGGGTGCTCAGCTCAGGCCGAGCACGTCCCGCATGGAATAAAGGCCCGGCTTCTTGCCGCGCGCCCAAAGCGCCGCCTTGACCGCGCCCCGGGCAAAGATCGCCCGGTCCTCGGCCTGATGGGAGAGCGTGATGCGCTCGCCGGTGCCGGCCAGGATCACGCTGTGCTCTCCGACCACCGAGCCGCCGCGCAGCGTGGCGAAGCCGATCGCGCCGGTCTTGCGCACGCCGGTGTGGCCGTCGCGCACCCGCACGCTGTTGTCCTCGAGCGCGATCTCCCTGCCCTTCGCCGCCGCCTCGCCGAGCAGCAGCGCCGTGCCCGACGGCGCGTCGACCTTGTGCTTGTGGTGCATCTCCAGGATCTCGATGTCGAAATCTTCGCTGTCGAGCGCGCGGGCCGCCTGCTCCACCAGCACCGCCAAAAGGTTGACGCCTAGGCTCATATTGCCGGATTTGACGATCGTCGCATGGCGGGCTGCGGCCGCGATCTTCGCATCGTCGTCGGCCGAGCAGCCGGTCGTGCCGATGACATGGACGATGCGCGCCTGCGCGGCGTAGCCGGCGAATTCGACGCTTGCCTTGGGCGCCGTGAAATCGAGCACGCCATCGGCCTTGGCGAAGGCCGGCAGCGGGTCGTCGACGATCGGCACGTTGATGATGCCGATGCCGGCAAGCTCGCCGGCATCCTTGCCGAGATAGGGCGAACCTGCCCTTTCAACGGCGCCGGCTACTCTTGCACCCGGAATCGTGTGGATGGCGCGGATCAGCGTCTGGCCCATGCGGCCGGCCGCACCCACCACCACCAGGCCCATGTCGCCCGCTTCGCTCATGCGCTTCTCCTGACGGCCTTCTTCGCGCGCTGCGGAGTTTGGATTGGCTTGGCGTCATCGACAAGCCCCAGCCCCTTCTTGCCCTGCACCCGGTGGAAGCGGGCATAGACGCTGTGCGGGTCGGCCATCAGCGCGGCATGCGTGCCTTCCTCGACCAGCCGGCCTTCTTCCAGCACGATGATGTGGTCGGCATTGACCACCGTCGACAGCCGGTGCGCGATGACGATCGTGGTACGCCCTTCCATGACATGGGTCAGCGCTTCCTGGACGCGCGCTTCCGCCTCGTTGTCGAGCGCCGACGTCGCCTCGTCGAGCAAAAGGATCGGCGCCTGGCGCACGATGGCGCGGGCGATCGAGACGCGCTGGCGCTGGCCGCCCGACAGCGTCACGCCGTTTTCGCCGACCGGCGTGTCGTAGCCCTGCGGCTGCTGGCGGATGAAGTCGTCGGCCGCCGCCTGGCTCGCCGCCAGCTCGATCTCGGCGTCCGAGGCGGAAAGCCGTCCGTAGCGAATGTTGTCGCGGATCGTGCCTTCGAACAGATAGGGCGCCTGCGAGACATAGGCGATCGAGCCGCGCAGCGACTGCTTGGTTACCTTGGCGATGTCCTGGCCGTCGACAACGATGCTGCCGCTATCGACGTCATAGAAGCGCTGCAAGAGTGCCACCAGCGTCGACTTGCCGGCACCGGAGGCGCCGACGATCGCCGTCACCTTGCCGGCGGCGGCGGTGAAGCTCAGGTTCCGCAGCACCGGCATGTCGGCGCTGTAACCGAAGGTGACGTTGTCGAAGCGCACCTCGCCGCTGGCGATCCTGGCCTCGGCCGCGCCGGGCGCGTCGCCCTGCTGCGGCTCGAGGTCGAGCAGCTCGTAGATCATGCGCGCATTGACCAACGACCGCTCCATGCCCACCTGCATGCGCGCCAGCCGCCGTGCCGGATCATAGGCGAGGATCAGCGCGGTGATGAAGGAGAAGACCGCGCCCGGAGGCTGGCCCAGCACCAGCGCGCGGTAGCCGGAATAGGCGATGACGCCGGTGACGGCGAGGCCGGCCAGCAAGTCGGAGATCGGCGTCAGCCGCTCCGAGACGCGGGCGATCTTGTTGCCGCGCTGCTCGGCGCTCTCGGAGAGCTGGCCGATGCGGCGCGCAAGCTCCTCCTCCATGGTGAAGGCCTTGACGATGGCAATGCCTTGCGTCGCTTCCTGCATGGCGCCGATCAGCCGCGAGTTGATCTGCACGGATTCGCGCGAGATGCGCCGCACCCGGCGCTGCAGGTAGACGACGGCCCAGATCAGCGGCGGCCCGATCAGCAACGAGGACAGCGACAACAGCGGGTCCTGATAGATCATGATGCCGATCAGGCCTATCAGCGATACCGCATCGCGCGCGATCGAGGTCAGCGTCATCGACAGAAGATCGCGGATGCCGTTGATGTTCTCGTTGACCCGCGCCGCGAGCTGACCCGAACGCGTGTCGGTGAAGAAGCCGACCCCGAGCTTCATAAGATGGTCGAAGATTCGGCGCTGGTAGCGCGCAACCAGATTGTTGCCGATTCTCGCCAGCGTCACCGCCTGGCCGTAGGTGGCAATTCCGCGCAACACGAAAGAAGCCATGATGCCCGCGCAGATCAGGAAGATCAGATCGCCGCGTCGATCATAGAAGATCTGGTTGACGACCGGGCTCATGATCCAGGCGGCGAAGGCCGTCGTGCCCGAAACGACCAGCGAGCAGGTGATGGCCACCACATAGGCCCAGCGGTATTCGCGGCCGTTCTCGGCGATGATGCGGCGCAGGATCGCCCAGGTCTCGCCCGGCAGGGCCTTCGCTTGAGGTTGAAGCGACTGGTTCAAATCGGGGTTTGTTCCGTGATTTTTCGGTTGCTTTCGCAGCAGGGCCGCAATTTGGCACCCCTCTTAGCGCTCCGGTCGTGGCTTGCCTATGGCGAAACTTCGTCGCGGCTCATAACAGGTCACGAACCCGTAGCCTCAAACGGCCGCCCGCCAGTGCCGTCCCACGGTCTGGACGCCGAACAGCGCTGGGGTCCTGGCATAGGCGGCGAGGCCAAGAAGCGCGGCCAGCGGGTGCGTGATGACATAGACCGGCATCGCGCGCATCAGCGCGCTGTGCGGCGCCTTGTCTTCGAAAGCGGCGCGGAAATTGCCGGCTTTCAGCGCCGGCACGATTTTTTGTGCGATGCCGCCGGTCAAAAACACGCCGCCCCGGCTCATGAACACCAGCGCCAGATCGCCGGCGGTGCGGCCGAGGCAGGTGACGAACAGCGACAGCGCCTCTTCCGCCACCGGATCGGATTTGGCGAGCGCCGCCGCTGTGATTTCGGCCGGTGTCGTGAACGGCGTCGGCTTGGCGTCGGCCTTGGCCACCGCGCGATAGACATTGACCAGCCCGCGGCCGCACAGGATCTGCTCGCCGGAGATGCGGCCCTCGAGCTTTTCGATATGCGGGAAGACTTCGAAGTCGCGCGCCGTGCGCGGGCCGATGTCCATGTGCCCGCCCTCGCCCGGCACCGGTATCCAGTGGCGCAGCGCGTAGATCAGCCCGGCGACGCCAAGCCCGGTTCCGGGGCCGAGCACGACCCGGCCGGCGCTCGGCTCCGGCGTGCCGCCGCCGATCTTTTCCATATGCTCTTCGCCGAGCGCCACGACGGCCAGCGCCTGCGCCTCGAAATCGTTGAGCACGACGATCTCGCTAAGGCCGAGATTGGCAAACATCTGGCGCGGCTTGACCACCCAGGGGCAGTTGGTGAGCCGGATCTCGTCGCCGTCGACCGGGCCGGCAACCGCCAGCACCGCCGAATGCGGCTGGATCGACGAGCGATCGAGCACCGCCGCCTGGATCGCCTCGTCGATGGTCTTGAAATTGGCCGTCTGGACGATCTGCGGCTCGGTCGCTTCCGAGTTCGCGTCGAGCACGATCGAGAAACGCGCATTGGTGCCGCCGATATCGCCGATCAGGACCGGAAACCGCAGCGCTGTATCGTCTTCGCCTGCCATGCTCTTTGTTCGTCCCCGTTCGGGCGAATATGCCGTTGTCTGTTCGTTGAACTAGCGCATGGACTTGCAAAGGGAAAGCCGGTTTGGCCCCAGTTTCGGGGCATCGCTTCATGTTTTGAATTCCGTCCTTGCCCCGTTTTCCGGCGGCGGCGCTGCCCCTCACCTGCCTGCCGGCATCCTCTCCCCGTATAGGCACGGGGAGAGGGAAGCTCGCCACCGGTTTCGCCAATCGCCAGCGTTGCAGAAAAGGCTGCAAGGCTGCGGCCGAAGTGCCCGGCAGGGCGATGAGGGGCAGCGCTGGCTTCGACAATTGGCCTGCCCAAAACCCTGTCGTCAGTTCCCCGGCCTCGGTCGCGGCAGTGGAATGCCGATTTTCGGCGTCGGAGCAAAAGCGCTGGCCGCCGCGGGAAGCACAGCATTGCCGCTGGAGATCGTCTCCGCCGGCTCGGTCGGTTCCTGCTTCGCGGCCGCCACCGCTGCCGCGCCGCCGCCCTGATAGGTGACCGCTTCCAGCGAAGGCGCGTCCGGCGCGGCGAGCACCGCCTGGCATTCCCTCGGCAGGTTGGCCATGGTCATCAGGTCGCGGGCCTTCGGCGCGTCCGGGTTTTTGTTCGGGCGCCAGGGCTCCTCGGTGAACCACCAGGCCAGCGGCTTGCCGCAGCCGTCGTCGTCAGGCGTCGCCTCCTGCGCCTTGCAGCCTGGCGAGCCAGGCTGACAGCCGATGCGCATGTGGAAATGATAGTCGTGGCCCCAGAACGGGCGGATCTTGCGCAGCCAGGAACGGTCGCCGGTGACCGTGTCGCAAAGCTTCTTCTTGATGCCCGGATTGACCAGGATGCGCTCGACTTCCGCGTAGCTCGCCGCACGCTTCAACAGCCGCGTATGCGCCGGCGTCCAAAGCGCCTCCTTCACCAGATGCGTCTTCTCGTCGACCATCAGCGTCGCGCTCATGGTCTCGCGCTGGGCTATCGTCAGCGGGCGGCGAGGCATCGGCGTCAGCCAGATGTCGGCGTCGAGGCCGATCTGATGCGAGGCATGGCCGGTCGTCATCGGACCGCCGCGCGGCTGCGAGACGTCGCCGATCAAAAGACCCGGCCAGCCATCCGCGTGGGCGTCGCGCGCGAGCTTCTCGATCAGCGCGATCATCGCCGGATGGCCCCAGCGGCGGTTGCGCGAGGGGCGCATCACTTCCCAGCTCGGTCCGTCCATCGGCAGGGCGACGCCGCCGGTGAAACAGCCTTTGGAATAGAAGCCGAAGGATTGCGCCGGCGCTACCGCCGGCAGCTTCCTGGCGCCGAACAGGTCTTTTGCACGCGGTTCGGCCGAGATCGCGGCCGCCGCCAGGGCTGCTAAAGTCGCCAGCGCAAGCGCGGCGGTCAGGAACGGCTTCCTGTCGGGCAGCGATCGCAACGTCATCAGGTCGGGTCCCCTCTCCAGTAGAGCGACGCAATCTCGGGCGACATGCTTCAGCAGCGAATCATATCATGTCCCGCGCTTGGCTTCGATCACGAGCGTTTCATGGGGCTGCGCGGCTCCCCGTCCCGCCAATTGCCGTCGGCCCACATCCGCTCCAGCGTCACCCGATAGTTCGGGAAACGAAAGCTGTAGCCGGCCGCCTTGATCGCCTTGTTGGCGACGCGCTTGTTCTCGCCATAGAAGGAACGCGCCATGGGCGAAAGTTGGGCGGTCTCGAAAGGAATTTCGGGCGGCGGCTCCACGCCCATCAATCCGGCGGCATAGGCGACGACGTCCTGCGGCGGTGCCGGCTCGTCGTCGGTGACGTTGAAGATGCCGCCGAGATTGTTCCCGGCCAGATGCCAAAGCGCCCCGGCGATGTCGTCGCAATGGATGCGATTGAACACCTGATCCTTCTTGACCAGCCGCCTCGCGGTGCCGTCCTCGAGATTGACCAACGCGTTGCGGCCCGGGCCGTAAATGCCGGAGAGCCGCAGGATCGCCACCGGTTTTCCGATCTCCTGGCCGAGCCTCAGCCAGTCCTTTTCGGCCGCCACCCGCATCATCGAGCGCTTCGATACCGGTCTGCATTCGGCGCTCTCATCCACCCAGGCGCCGCCATGGTCGCCATAGACGCCGACGGTGGAGAGATAGCCGATCCATTCCAGCGCCGGCATCTTTGCCCGGATCGTCTCGCCGGCGGCGTTGAGCACCGGATCGCCCGCTTCGTCCGGCGCGACCGAGACGATGAGATGCGTGGTTTGCCGAAGCGCGTCGCTGATTTCAGACGTCAGCGAACCGTCGAAGCGCAACGGCCCGATGCCCGCCTGCCGCAACGCCGCGAACTTTTCCGGCGCGCGGGTCGTGCCCAGGATCGGCGCGCCCTGCCCGTTGGCCTGCGCGAAGGCCTTGCCGGAATAGCCGGCGCCGAAGATGAAGAAGCGTCTTTCGCCCATCAATGAACCCCTTCAACGATCCTTCGCAGAATCCGGCAGCGCCAAGAACCATTCGTCGCGCACCGCAGCATTGCCTTCGGCCTTCAAGGCCGATGCCGCGAGCCTGGCAAGATCGCGCCGAGGCATCAGTCGCGAAAGTGCCCATACCGCCGCACCCCGCACCAGCGGCGAGCCGTCGTCGAGCAGGCCTTGCACGATCGGCGTCAGCGAGGCATCGCTCGAATTGCCGGCGGCGATCAGCACGTTGCGGACGAAACGGTCGCGGCCGATGCGCTTGATCGGCGAGCCCGAGAAGAAGGCGCGGAACGCCGCGTCGTCGAGGAGCAAGAGTTCCGAAAGCGACGGCTCGCGCAGATCGGCGCGCGCGGCAAGCTTGGCTTCCGAGGCAACGCTGGCGAACTTGTTCCATGGACAGACGGCGAGGCAATCGTCGCAGCCATAGATGCGGTTGCCGATCTTCTCGCGGAATTCGCGCGGGATCGGCTCCTTGTTCTCGATGGTGAGGTAGGAGATGCAGCGCCGCGCATCGAGCCGGTAGGGCGCGGGGAAAGCATCGGTCGGGCACACATCAAGACAGGCGCGGCAGGAGCCGCAATGGTCGATTTCAGCTTTGTCCGGCTCGAGCTCGGCCGTCGTGAAGATCGTGCCGAGGAACAGCCACGAGCCATGCGCGCGGCTGACCAGATTGGTGTGCTTGCCCTGCCAGCCGAGGCCGGCGGCTTCGGCCAGCGGCTTTTCCATCACCGGGGCCGTATCGACGAAGACTTTGACGTCGCCCCCGGCGCGCGCGACGATCTTGCCGGCGATCTCCTTCAGCCGGCCCTTCATCACGTCGTGATAGTCGCGATTTTGCGCATAGACCGAGATCGCCCCGCGATCGCGCTTTTCGAGGACGTCGCGCGGATCGCGATCCGGGCCGTAATTCATCGCCAGAACGATGATCGAGCGCACCTCCGGCCACAATGTCGAGGGTTCGGCCCGGCGCTCGATGGTCTCGGCGATCCACTCCATCGAGCCATGGAAACTGTCCGCGACGAACTCGGCCAGGCGCGCGGGCGCCAGCGGGATCGCGTCCGGCCTGGTCACGGCGACCGCCTCGAAGCCGGCGCGGCGCGCCTCCGCGTCGATCAGCGCGCGCAGGCGGGTTTTGTCAGAAATCGAGGTCCGCATAATGCGATACCGGCGACAGGCCGCGCACCCGGTCGGTGAGCAGCGACCGGAACGACGGCCGTGATTTGACGCGTGTATACCATTCGCGCGCTGCCGAGTGCTCGCGCCAGTCGATCTCGCCGAGATAGTCGAGCACCGAAAGCGTCGCCGCGGCGGCGAGGTCGGCATAGGTCACCTTGTTGCCGGCCAGCCAATGGCGCGTGCCGGCCAGCCAGTTGGTGTATTTCATGTGCTGGCGGATGTTGGCGCGCGCGGCGCGGATCGCCGCCGAATCGGGCGAGCCGCCGCCCGCGGTCTCCGGCATGACCGGCTTCAGCACGCGCTCGCGCACCAGATGGCGGGTGACCTCGCTTTCGGCCTTCGCGAGATACCAGTCGGTCAGCCGGCGGATTTCGGCGCGTTGCATCGGGTCTTCGGCGAACAGCCGCTTGTCGCGCTTGAGCACCCCGCGCGTCTCGTCGAGATATTCGGCGATCACCATGGCGCCGACGATCGGCACGTCGCCCTCGGCAAGCAGGATCGGCAGCGTGCCGGCCGGGTTGAGCGCCAAGAACTCCTTGCGCCGCGTCCACGGCTTTTCCTCGATCAGCGCCAGTTCCTCGCCGTATTCGCCGAAAGCGAGACGCACGAACCGGCAGGTGGCGAACATGGGATGGTGGAAAAGCGTCAGCATGGTTCCGCGATGATAGGGCGCACTGGCGAATCGTTTTCGGCGCCGGTAAGTCTTGGCCGCCCGATTCCAGGGACTGTCATGTGTTGCGACCTATAGGGGCACTTACGCGCCATGACAAGCAAGCCCTTCCCGTTAGCCGTTACTCGAAAGCAGAGGTTGCCATGGAAAGCCAAACCATCGTCGAAGCGCTGCTGCTTGGCCTGCTGGAGGGCCTGACCGAATTCATCCCGGTCTCCTCGACCGGCCATATCCTGCTCGCCGGCCATTTCCTCGGCTTCCATTCGACCGGCAAGGCCTTCGAGATCCTGATCCAGCTCGGCGCGATCCTCGCCATCCTCAGCGTCTATTTCCGCCGCCTGTGGAAGATGGTGCTCGAACTGCCCTATGACCGGCTGACCCGGCACTTCGTCATCGGCATCCTGATCGCCTTCCTGCCGGCCGCGGTCATCGGCGCGCTGGCGCATGATTTCATCAAGACCTTCCTGTTCGAATCGCCGCGGCTGATCTGCATCATGCTGATCATCGGCGGCGTGGTGCTTTTGGCCGTCGACCGCATGAACCTCAAGCCGGTCTATCGCGACGTCGAGCGTTTCCCGACCAGGCTTTACCTGCAGATCGGCCTGTTCCAGTGCCTGTCGATGATCCCCGGCACCTCGCGTTCCGGCTCGACCATCGTCGGCGCGCTGCTGCTTGGCGTCGACAAGCGCGCGGCGGCGGAGTTCTCCTTCTTCCTGGCGATGCCGACCATGGTCGGCGCTTTCGCCTTCGACCTGTTCAAGAACCGCAACGTGCTGACCTCGGCCGACCTGCCGATCATCGCCGTCGGCTTCATCGCCGCCTTCGTCAGCGCGCTGATCGTCGTGCGCTTCCTGCTCGATTTCGTCTCGCGCAAGGGCTATTCGCTGTTCGGCTGGTGGCGGCTCGTGGTGGGTGCTGTGGGATTGGTGGCACTGATGATCTGGGGGTGACTTCAGATCTGGTGAGATTGGCATCTTTTGGACGTTTGCGCTGCCCCTCACCTGCCTGCCGGCATCCTCTCCCCGTATAGTGACGGGGAGAGGGGCGCTCTCATCGCCCGTTTCACCAATCACCAGCGTTGCACAGGACAGCGCCAAGGCTGCGGTCAGCCCTTTCTCCCCGTCACTATACGGGGAGAAATGCCCGGCAGGGCAATGAGGGGCGGCGCCGACGTCGACAGTTGGCATCTTGCAAGGTCACGTCTTCGGGGTGCTCCTCAATTCCTCCCATAAAACGCATTCTCGACATGCACCGGCCAGCGCCAGGGCAGCACCGCCACCATGTCGAAGCGTATCGACAATCGCCCATAGTCGGGCTGGCGCGACAGCCAGAGATCGGCGGCGCCCTCGATGCGCCGCTCGGAGCTGTGGGCGATCGCCTCCATCGCCTCCATCAGCGTTCGGCGCGCCTTGACCTCGACGAACAGAACGAGGTTCCCACGCCTGGCGATCAGGTCGATCTCGCCGAGCTTGGTGCGATGGCGGCGGGCGAGAATCCGGTAGCCCTTCAGCATCAACGCCAGCGCCGCCAGCCATTCGCCGCGATGGCCGCGCCGATAAGCCTTGCGTCGATGGCCGACAGTGCGCTCAGCCACCGCCGGCGTCCTTGAGCCCGAGCAGCCGCCGGTAGAGCGCCTGTTTCTGACCGCCGGTCATCTTCGCCGCTTCCGCGGCGGCCTTGGACGCCGGCATTTCGGCCGCGAGCGACAGAAGCAGCCGGTCGATGTCGGCCGGCTGGTCCGCCGTGGCCTCGGCCGGACCGACGCAGATGACGATTTCACCCTTCGGCGTGTCGGCCGCCCCATAGTGGTCGGCAAGCTCGCCGAGCGTGCCGGTCCGCATCTCCTCGAACGCCTTGGTCAGCTCGCGGCCGATCGCGGCCTTGCGCGCGCCGCCCAGCGCCTCGACCATCGCGGCAAGCGTCTCGGCCAGCCGTCGCGGCGACTCGAAGAAGATCAGCGTCGCCGGGACCTGCCTGAATGTTTCGAGCTTCGTCAGCCGTTGACCAGCTTTTGCAGGCAGGAAACCGGCGAACAGGAAGGCATCGGAGGGCAGTCCGGAAGCGGTCAGCGCGGCGAGCGCCGCCGACGGTCCCGGCACCGGCACGACGCGGATGCCCTGCTCCAGCGCTTCGCCGACCAGCCGGTAGCCGGGATCGGAGACCAAAGGCGTGCCGGCATCCGAGATCAACGCCACGCTCCGCCCCGCCGCCAGGGCCTCGATCAGCTTCGGCCCCGCCGAGGCGGCATTGTGCTCGTGATAGGCCGTGGTGCGGCGACGGATGCCGTAGCGTTCGAGCAGCACGCGCGAGACGCGCGTGTCCTCGCAGGCGACGATGTCGGCGCTAGCCAGCGTCTCCAGCGCGCGCAGCGTGATGTCGGCGAGATTGCCGATCGGCGTCGCCACCAGATAGAGCGCCGACGCAATCGGCCGCGCCGGAATCTCGGTCTGCCCGATCAGATAGCTGCGTTTCTCGCCGGTCAAGAATAACCCTCCGTTCACTCTGTTTGGCATGGCTCACGGCCGGTTGCAAAACGTGAAGTCGAGGCAAGGAAATCGCCATGCCTTTGCCATAGTGAGGAACGAAACCGCTACCGGCGAATTTCATCCCTGATTCCCGGTAGGAGGCAGGACCGGACGATGCCCAGTCGCTTCGACATTTTTATCAGCCGACTTGAAAGCAAAACCGCCCGCGAGGGCACTCCCCCACATCCGATCGCCGAACAGAACGGCGCTCGCCGCGACAAGGCGGACCAGAAGCAGGTCCGCAACGGCGAGGCGCATGCCGAGAAGAACCGCGGCAAGCACCGCCAGAAGCATGATGCCTAGAGTGTGGCATCTGGCGCAGACGAGCTCTCGCTTCGTCATCCTAGGGCGAAGCAAGGAGCGAAGCGACGCAGCGTAGACCCTAGGATCCATTCCGTGACATCAGAGCGTCGCTAACGGTGCAGAATTCTGCTCCGCTGCATCCTTCGGCCGAGGTCACGGAATGGATCCTCGGGTCAAGCCCGAGGATGACGAAGGCGCGAGGTTACCTGGCCAGATCCGCCACCACCGCATCGAGCACGATCATCCCCGCGGTCGTGGCGCGCAGCCGGGCATTGCCGACCGGCGCCACCAGCCCTTCTTCCTGCAGCACCGAAAGCCTCGCGGTCGAAAGGCCACGCCCAGCTAGCATCTCGTAACGCGCGAGGTCGATGCCTTCGGCAAGCCTCAGCCCCATCAGCAGGAACTCGTCGGCCTCTTCCGAGCGCGTCAGCACCTCGCCGCCGGTGACGCCATGGCCCCTGGCCTCGACCAGGTTGGCCCATGTTTCCGGCATTTTTTCCGCGACCGTCACGGTCCGGCGGCCGTTCTCGACAAAGCGGCCATGCGCGCCCGGCCCGACGCCGACATATTCGCCATAGCGCCAATAGGTCAGGTTGTGCCGGCTCTCGGCGCCCGGCCGCGCGTGGTTGGAGATCTCATAGGCCGGCAGGCCATGCGCCGCGGTCACTTCCTGCGTCAGCGCGTAGAGATCGGCGGCGTGGTCGTTGTCGGGAAGGACGAACTTCCGCGCCGCGTGCAGCGCGTGGAAGGGCGTGCCTTCCTCGATCGTAAGCTGGTAGAGCGACAGATGATCGGCGGCGTGGCCGATCGCCTGTTCGAGCTCCCCTTGCCAGTGCTCCGGCGTCTGGCCCGGCCGCGCATAGATCAGGTCGAAGGAAAGCCGCGGGAAGATTTCGCGCGCGAGCCCGATGGCGTGAAGCGCCTCCTCGACATTGTGCAGCCGGCCGAGGAAGCGCAGGTCCTTGTCGTTCAGTGCCTGCACGCCGAGCGAGACGCGGTTGACGCCGGCTGTCCGGTAGCCACGAAAACGCTCAGCCTCGACCGAGGAGGGGTTTGCCTCCAGCGTGACCTCGATGCCGGCAGGCACCGTCCAGTTCTTTGCCACGGCCTCCAGCACCGCCGCGACGGTTTCCGGCTTCATCAGCGACGGCGTGCCGCCGCCGAGGAAGATGCTGGTGACCTCGCGCGGCCCAGTGCGGGCGCGCATCGTCGCCAACTCCGTCTCGAAGGCGCGCGCGAAGCGCTCCTGGTCGACCGGCTGGTGGCGGACATGGCTGTTGAAATCACAGTAAGGGCACTTGGCCGCGCAGAACGGCCAATGGATGTAGACGCCGAAGCCGGGGCTGCGGTCGAGGGGCATGGTTTGGCCGGTCCCGATCATCTTGAGTCGAGCCGCGCCAAGTCCAGGCGGGCTTGCGCGAATTTCTGGAAGGCGCGGGCGCGGTGCGACAGGGCGGTTGCCTGGCCGGGCTTCCAGCCATGCTTTTGTTCGGCGCTCATCTCGCCGAAAGTCTTGTCGAAACCGTTGGGCAGGAACACCGGATCGTAGCCGAAGCCGAGCGTGCCGCGCGGCGGCCACACCAGCGTGCCCTCCGCCTCGCCCCGGTAATATTCGGCATCGCCGTCCGGAAAGGCGAGGCAGATGACGGCGACGAAGCGGCCGGTGCGCTGCGCGGGCCCGGTCGCGCCGACCTCTTGCAGCGCCACCTCGGTGCGCTGCATGGCCATGCCGAAATCGCGTGTGCCGTCGGGCGTCTCGGCCCAGTTGGCTGTGTAGACGCCCGGCGCGCCGTCGAGCGCGTCGACACAGAGGCCCGAATCGTCGGAGAGCGCCGGCAGGCCGGTCGCCTTGGCCGCGGCGTAGGCCTTGATATAGGCGTTTTCCTCGAAGGTCGTGCCGGTCTCGTCCGGTTCCGGCAGGCCGTACTCCTTGGCCGACTTCGCCTCGAAGCCGAATGGCGCCATCAGGTCGGCGAATTCGCGCAGCTTGCCTTCGTTGTGGCTGGCGACGACGATCTTCTGTCCGTTCAAGGAATGCATCACAGGCCCCAGATCCTTGGCTCGGCGAACTCGATCGAATTGCCCGAAGGGTCGCGGATATAGATCGAGTGTCCGCCCTGCGGCCATTCGAAATCGCTTTCGATGGCGACGTTCTTGGCCGTGAGATGCTTGCGCCATTGGCCAATCTCATCGGCGCTTGCCGTGAAGCAAAGATGACCTTTGCCGGCCGTTCCGTGCGGCGGAACCGCCAGCCTGGCATCGGGCGCCGGCGGGATTTTCGTCGCCTCGGCGTTGAAGAGCAGCAACACGCCGCTGCCGCAGCGGAAGAAGACGTGGCGGCCCTCGACTTTGCCAAGCGGATCCAGGCCGATGATGTCGCGGTAGAATTGTTCGGCAGCGTGCAAGTCTGTGACGTAGAGCGCCGATTCCAAAATCGCCGAGGGAGTCACGAGGCACCCCCCTCTGCCCTGCCGGGCATCTCCCCCTCAAGGGGGGAGATTAGCAGCTCCGCCGACATCGTCTCAACGTTGATGGTTGGCGAAACCCGAAGTGACGCCCGATCTCCCCCCTTGCGGGGGAGATGGCCGGCAGGCCAGAGGGGGGTGTGACGGATCGCCAACCTCATCAATAACCCTACGCCACCGCCATCTGCTGCAAGCTCACCAGCCGCGAAATGCCCTTCTTGGCCAGTCCCATCAGCGCGGCAAACTGCTCTTCGGAGAAGGGCTCGCCCTCGGCCGTGCCCTGGATCTCGACGATGCCGCCCTTGCCGGTCATGACGAAATTGGCGTCGGTGCCGGCCGAGGAATCCTCGAGATAGTCGAGATCGATGACCGGCTGGCCGTCATGGATGCCGCAGGAAATCGCCGCGACATGATCCCTCAGCACCTTGGCGACACTTGCCATCTGGCGCGCCTCCATCCAGCGCAGGCAGTCGTAGAGCGCCACCCAGCCGCCGGTGATCGAGGCCGTGCGGGTGCCGCCATCGGCCTGGATGACGTCGCAGTCGACGGTGATCTGCTGCTCGCCCAGCGCCTGCAGGTCGACCACGGCCCTGAGTGAGCGGCCGATCAGCCGCTGGATCTCCAGCGTGCGGCCGCCCTGCTTGCCGGCGGAGGCCTCGCGGCGCATGCGCTCGCCGGTCGAGCGCGGCAGCATGCCGTATTCCGCCGTCACCCAGCCCTTGCCGGAATTGCGCATCCAGGCCGGCACTTTTTCCTCCAGGCTCGCCGTGCACAACACATGCGTGTCACCGAACTTCACCAGGCACGAGCCTTCGGCGTGCTTGGAGACGCCGCGCTCGAAGGAGATGGCGCGCATTTCGTCAGCTTGGCGTTTGGAGGGGCGCATTCGGCCTTCTTTCCTATCGTTTTTGGATTCGTCGGCGGCTTGTAGACGCATGCGACGCATGGCGCAAAGGAAAAGGGCGCAAAGGAAACGGGGCGCAAGGGAAAATGGCCCGGGTTGCGCCAGGGGGGCTTAAGTCTATATCTTTCAATAGGAGGTTTTTTGCTGGAATGAACAAGGCAGTCGATCCCGCATCGCAGCCGCCCGTACTTCAATCGCTCGACATGCGTTCGCGCGACATCTTCCGGCGGATTGTCGATTCCTATCTGCGCGATGGCGAGCCGGTCGGTTCGCGCAGCCTGTCGCGCATCCTGCCTTCGTCGCTGTCGCCGGCCACCATCCGCAACGTGATGAGCGACCTCGAGCATCTGGGCCTGATCTATGCCCCGCACATCTCGGCCGGCCGGCTGCCGACCCAGACCGGCCTGCGCTTCTTCGTCGATGCCTTCATGGAGCTTGGCGATCTCTCCGACGACGAGCGCCGCGTCATCGAGGCGCAGGTGCGCGCCTCGGGCTCGGGCGCCACGCTGGAGCATATGCTGACCGAGGCGAGCCAGATGCTGTCCGGCATGTCGCGCGGCGCCGGCCTGGTGCTTGCCGCCAAGAACGAGGTGGCGCTGAAGCATATCGAGTTCATCCAGCTGGAGCCCACCAAGGCGCTCGCCGTCATGGTGTCGCAGAGCGGCGACGTCGAGAACCGGGTTGTCGACCTGCCCGCCGGCATCACCGTCTCGCAGCTGCATGAGGCCTCGAACTTCCTCAACGCCCACATCCGCGGCCGCACGCTGGCCGAGGCGCGCATTGAGATCGCCCGTATCAAGGACGAGACCAGGGCGGCCCTCGACACGCTGTCGCAGGACCTGGTCGAGAAGGGCCTCGCGGTCTGGGCCGGCGCCGAGAGCGGCCTGCCGGCGCGCCTCATCGTGCGCGGCCGCGCCAACCTTCTGGAGAACGTCACCGCTCAGGCCGACCTCGAATTGCTGCGCCATCTTTTCGAGGATCTGGAAACGCAGGACGGGCTGCTGCAGCTCCTCGACCTTGCCGAGGAAGGGCCTGGCGTGCGCATCTTCATCGGCTCGGAGAACAAGCTGTTCTCGCTGTCCGGCTCCTCGCTTGTGGTCGCGCCCTATCGCGACAAGGATGCGCGCGTCGTCGGCGCGCTCGGCGTCATCGGCCCGACCCGGCTCAATTATGCCCGTATCGTGCCTATGGTCGACTATACTGCCCAATTGATTTCGCGCATGCTGAGATAGGCGAACGGGATCGCCGCAAGGAGGGTGGAAATGGCGCTGGAATCGTTCAAGGCCCAGATCAGCCTGCTGCTCGAGGAGATGGTGAACCAGCCCGAGGACGAGCACGAAATCCAGGAGCAGCTGCGCGAGAAGCTCAGGGAAATGCGCGCCATGGGCCTGCCGCTGCCGGCCGATCTGGTCGCGCTGGAAAAGCGGCTCGACGAGGATTTCGACGTCGAAGAGAGCTGATCGGCCGGCAATCCCCGTCAAATCTGCGTGCCCGCGCTTCTCTTTTGCAGCGCCTGCCCGATATCTGCTGTCTGGTTGCGCTGACAAGGCATGTCGGCGAATGACGGAGAACGGCATGACAAGGATCGCCGGCTTTGCGGGCGCTGCCCTGCTTCTGGCTACCGGCGCTTTTGCGCAGCAGGCCGACCAACCTTTGCTCACAGGCAAAAAGGCCTTCGGCGATTGGAAGGCCGACCGTCCAGGCGTGCGTCGTCTGATCAAGCCGGACGATCTCCAGCAGCCGAACCTCGCCGAATCCTCGTCGAATAGTGCCGGCCTCGCCGACCGCCCTGCGGATGCCAAGCCCGCCGTGCCGGCCGGCTTCTCGGTCGAGCTCATCGCTTCCGGCATCGACAATCCGCGTGTCGTGCGCGTGGCGCCGAACGGCGACCTCTTCGTCGCCGACAGCGACGCCAATCGAGTCAGGGTCTATCGGCTGGCGGAAGGCAGCGCGAAGCCCGCCGAGAAAGCCGTCTTCGCCAAGGGCCTCACCCAGCCCTACGGCATTGCCTTCTATCCGCCGGGCGACAAGCCGCAATGGGTCTATGTCGCCAACAGCAACAGCGTCGTGCGCTTTCCCTATCGCGATGGCGACATGCAAGCCTCGGGCAGGCCGGAAACGATCGTCTCCGACATTCCCTCGAGCCATCACTGGACGCGCGACATCGCCTTCTCGCCCGACGGCAAGACGCTCTACCTGTCGGTCGGCTCGGGCTCCAACACCGCCGAGGATATGGGTGCGAGGCCGAAAGGCGGTGTCGAGGAATGGGCGCGGTCTGAGCCGCTCGGCGCCACCTGGGGCGCGGAAGAAGGCCGCGCCGACGTGCTCGCCTTCGATCCCGATGGCAAGAACCGCAGGATGGTCGCCACCGGCCTGCGCAACTGCTCTGGCATGACCGTGCAGCCGGCGACGGGCGCGCTCTGGTGCGTCGTCAACGAACGCGACGAGCTCGGCGACAACGTGCCCTTCGAATACGCCACGGCCGTCAAGGACGGCGCCTTCTATGGCTGGCCCTGGTACTATATCGGCGACAACGAGGATCCGCGCCAGGAGGGCGCGCGGCCCGACCTCGCCGGCAAGGTCACCGTACCCGACGTGCTGATGCAAGCGCATTCGGCGCCGCTCAACATCGCCTTCTATGAAGGCGGCAACTTCCCCGCCGACTACAAGGGCGACGCATTCGTCACCCTGCATGGTTCGTGGAACCGCGGCGCCCGCACCGGCTACAAGGTGGTGCGGCTGAAATTCAAGGACGGCAAGCCGACCGGCGAATATGAGGATTTCGCCACCGGCTTCGTCATTTCGGATGACGAGGTCTGGGGCCGGCCGGTGGGCGTGGCGGTGGCGAAGGACGGCGCGCTGATCCTGACAGAGGACGGCAACGGCACCATCTGGCGGGTCACCTATGGTGGCTAGCTCTTCGACAGAGGGTCTTAGGGGTCAGCGCAAACGGTGGAAATTGGCGGAAGCCTTCCAACCTCGTCATTCCAGGGCGGAGCGGCCGCGAAGCGGCGTCGCGGAGACCCTGGAATCCATTCCGTGACCCTGATCAAAGAATGCGGCGGAGCAGAATTCTGCACCGCGGCAGCGCTCGGAAGTCACGGAATGGATTCTAGGGTCTGCGCGCGTCGCTCCGCTCCTTGCTCCGCCCTAGAATGACGACAGGACTGGTCGTTTCGGCCAATCTCCAAGGTGTGCGGTCTGCCAACAAGAGAACGAGCTCTCCGTCGAACTGGCGCAACAAATCCCGCCGCGAGGGAATTACCAGTGACCTGGCGCCATGGTAGAAGCCGCGCTCCACACCGGTCCCTTCGGGGAATCATACGCCAGGCCCAGAACCATTGACACTGACCGGATTTCTCGCTTACAGCGCCGCGCTCGGCGTCGCCGCCGCCATTCCGGGCCCCGGCGTCACGGCGCTGGTTGCCCGCGCGCTCGGCTCCGGCTTCCGTTCGTCGCTGGCGATGTCGTTCGGCCTGATGCTCGGCGACATCACCTACCTCACCGCCGTGGTGCTTGGCCTGGCCTTCGTCGCACAGACCTTCGGCATGGTTTTTCTCGCCATCAAATGGGCCGGCGTCGCTTATCTCGCGTTCCTTGCCTGGCGCTTCTGGACGAGCGGCATCTCGCCCGAGAACATCGAGGCGCGCAAAGGCAAGAGCGGCTTCGTGGCGAGCTTCATTGCCGGGCTGACTGTGACGCTCGGCAACCCGAAGACGATGATCTTCTATCTCGCCATCACGCCGACCATCGTCGACCTGAAGACCATTACGCTGGCCGATTACGGCATCCTGGTAGCGCTCACCGTCGTCGTGCTCTTCGTGGTGCTGGTGCCCTACCTGGCGCTGGCTGCCAAGGCGCGCTGGTTCCTGAAGTCGCCGCGTGCACTGAAAGTTCTGAACCGCACCGCCGCCGGCTTCATGATGGGTGCCGCTGCGGCCATAGCGGCGCGTCAATAGGCTCCAATCTCAACCGGTCTCTGATCTCGGCCAAGTCATTCCGAAAATGGGCCGATCCGGAAAATGCATTTCCGGCGCGAGGTTGTTTTCAGCAACCACCCCACTCGGATATTTTCGGCGACCAGCCTATCTTGCGCGGCTGAAAGCACTATTCTGTCTGCCTATGCCATTGCCTTGGGAGCGAAACCAATGAACAAGCCCGTCACCTCCGCGCGCGTCCCCGGCCGCGGCCGCATCTTCAATTCGATCACCGAGACGATTGGAGACACGCCGCTGGTGCGGCTGGACAAGTTCGCCAAGGAAAAGGGCATCGTCGCCAACGTGCTCGCCAAGCTCGAATTCTTCAACCCGATCGCTTCGGTCAAGGACCGCATCGGCGTCGCCATGATCGAAGCGCTGGAGGAGGCCGGCAAGATTTCGCCCGGCAAGACCACGCTGATCGAGCCGACTTCCGGCAACACCGGCATCGCGCTCGCCTTCGCCGCCGCCGCCAAGGGCTACAAGCTGATCCTCACCATGCCGGAGACGATGTCGGTCGAGCGCCGCAAGATGCTGGCGCTGCTAGGCGCCGAACTGGTGCTCACCGAAGGCCCGAAAGGCATGAAGGGCGCCATCGCCAAGGCCGACGAGCTCGCCGCGACGCTCCCCAACGCCATCATCCCGCAGCAGTTCGAGAACCCGGCCAATCCGGAGATCCACCGCCGCACCACGGCCGAGGAAATCTGGAACGACACCAATGGCGAGGTCGACATCTTCGTCGCCGGCATCGGCACCGGCGGCACCATCACCGGTGTCGGCCAGGTGCTGAAGAAGCGCAAGCCTTCGCTCAATGTCGTGGCCGTCGAGCCGGAAGCCTCGCCGGTTCTCTCCGGCGGCCAGCCCGGCCCGCACAAGATTCAAGGCATCGGCGCCGGCTTCGCGCCCAAGATTCTCGACACCTCGATCTATGACGAGATCGTCAGGGTCTCGAACGAGGATTCGGTCGCCAATGCGCGCCTCGTCGCCCGCCTCGAGGGCGTGCCGGTCGGCATCTCGTCGGGCGCGGCACTGCAGGCGGCGATCGTCGTCGGCTCGCGGCCGGAGAACAAGGGCAAGAACCTCGTCGTCGTCATCCCGTCCTTCGCCGAGCGCTATCTCTCGACGATCCTGTTCGACGGACTGGGGGCGTAGGTCGTCGATGGGAAATATGGGATCGTAGCGATCCTTCGCGCCCCACATGCCGCACCAAATCTCCCCCCTTGAGGGGGAGATGTCGCCGAAGGCGACAGAGGGGTCGCCGGGCGTGAAGCGCCAGCGCCTTTTTCGCGACGAGAGACGAGGCTGGCGATCTACGCGAGACGACCCCCTCTGGCCGCTTCGCGGCCATCTCCCCCTCGAGGGGGAGATTCCCTCAATTCCGCACCAACTTCGCCCGCTCCGTCTGCAGGTAGCGGCGCAATGCCGGATCGCGCTCCAGGCCGATCGCCCGGTCATAGGCTTCAGCGGCATCGGCGGTCTTGCCGAGCCTGGCGGACAGCTCGGCCCGCGCCGCCCAATAGGGCTGGTATTCCGCAATCCGCCTGTCGGCGCCGATCGCGTCGAGCGCGGCAAGCCCCTCGGCCGCTCCCTCGGTTTCGGCTATCGCCACGGCGCGGTTGATCGCCACCACAGGCGAGCCGGCAATCGCCATCAGCGCATCGTAGAGCTGGCGGATCGCGGCCCAGTCGGTGCCGCCGCCACGCCGTCGCGCCGTATGCGCCGATTGCACCGCGGCTTCCAATTGGTAGCGGCCGATGATTCTCCCGGCAGCGGCGCGCCTCAGCACCGCTTCCGCCTCGTCGATCAGCGTGTCGTCCCAGAGCGCGCTGTCCTGCTCGGCCAGCGGCACGAAATCGCCCTCGGGGCTTCGCCGCGCCGCGCGCCGCGCTTCGGCGAAAAGCATCAGCGCCAGAAGCCCCAGTGTTTCCGGTTCGTCCGGGATCAGCGACGCGACCAGCCGGCAGAGCCAGATGCCTTCGCTGGCAAGGTTGCGCCGTCGCGTCTCGGTGCCGGCAGGGTCCGACCAGCCTTCGGCAAAAGTGGCGTAGATCGCTTCCAGCACCGCGTCGAGCCGCTCGCCGAGCTCGGCCCGTTCCGGCACGCGAAAGGGAATGCCGGCCTCGCGGATGCGGTTCTTGGCGCGCACCAGGCGCTGGCCCATCGTCGCCGGCGAAACCAGGAACGCAGAAGCGATCGTGGCGGCGTCGAAGCCCAGCACGGTTTGCAGGATCAGCGGCGCGCGCACGCTCGATTCGATCGCCGGATGCGCGCAGGCAAACATCAGCCTAAGCCGCTCGTCGGGCAAATCCTCATTCGTCATGCGCGCCTCCGCCTCCTCGGCAATCAGCCGCAAATGGTCGCGGGCCGCCTCGCCGGTCAACCGCCGCCGCACGGCATCGACGTCGCGCCGGCGCGCCACCGCGAGCAGCCAAGCTTCCGGCTTTTCGGGCACACCGCTCTTCGGCCAGCGCTCCAGCGCGGCGGCGAACGCATCGGCCAGCGCGTCCTCGGCGCCAGCGACGTCGCGCATGCGGGCCGCGAGGTAGGCGACCAGCTTGCCGTAGCTCTGCCGGGCGGCCGCCTCGGCCGCCGCCCGCGCCAACTCCGAGCGGCTGTCCATATTCCTAGGACAGGTAGTCGGTCATTTCCCAGATCGGCCGCACCTCGACCGTGCCGGTGCTGGCTGCCGGACAGCGCGCGCCCCATTCCATGGCCGTGTCGATGTCCGTCGCCTCGATCATGTAGAAACCGGCAAGCTGTTCCTTGGTATCGGCATAGGGGCCGTCGAGCACGTTGGTCTTGCCATTGGCCAGCCGGATCGATGTGGCCGCCTGGGTCGGGCGCAGCCTTTCGCCGGCAAGATACGCGCCGGATTTCTTCAAGGCTTCCGTATAGGCGCCATAGGCCGCCAGCGTCTGCTCGGTCTTGTCGCGCGGCGCACTCGCCATTGCGGCTTCGTCATTGTAGATCAACAGCATGTATCGCATGGGTCTCTCCTGTTTCTCGAAGGCCGCGTCATCGCGGGCCAAGCTAAAGTCGTGCGGCTGCGGCCGATTTCGACAGGTGCCTTGAAAATCTTTCGTCCCAAAGCCATCGGGCGCAAGCCGGCGCTTTTCGCCATACTCAGCCGTTCGTCTAATGCATGCAATTGCGGGTTGGCATTTGGCGCCTCCTGTCTAAACTCACGAGCTCGCGCCGAGGAGGCGGCGCGGCGCGACCGTTTCAGGAGGAGGAACCATATGCTCAATTTCAGGACGAAATTTGTTGCCGCCGGCGCCTTGGCGCTGTCGCTCGGCCTCGGCGCCGTGTCGGCCGGGGCGCAGGAATTCATCAACGTGCTGACCGGCGGCACGTCGGGCGTCTATTATCCGCTCGGCGTCGCGCTGTCCGAGATTTACGGCAAGGGCATCGAAGGCGCCCGCACCCAGGTGCAGGCGACGAAAGCCTCGGTCGAGAACCTCAACCTGCTGCAGCAGGGCAAGGGCGAGATCGCCTTCGCGCTCGGCGATTCCGTCAAGCTCGCCGCCGAAGGCAACACCGAGGCCGGCTTCCCCGGCAAGCTCGACAAGCTGCGCGGCATCGCCGCCATCTATCCCAACTACATCCAGATCGTCGCCAGCAAGGAGTCCGGCATCAAGACGCTCGCCGATCTCAAGGGCAAGAGCCTGTCGGTCGGCGCGCCGGCTTCCGGCACCGAGCTCAACGCTCGCGCCATCTTCGCCGCCGCCGGGCTGAAATACGAGGATCTCGGACGGGTCGAATATCTGCCTTTCGCCGAATCGGTGGAGCTGATCAAGAACCGGCAGCTCGACGCCACGCTGCAATCGGCGGGCCTCGGCGTCGCTTCGATTCGCGACCTCGCCACCTCGGTGCCGATCAACGTCGTCGCCGTGCCGGCCGAGGACGTCGCCAAGATCGGCTCGCCCTATCTTTCGGTCGTCATTCCCAAGGGAACCTATGAAGGCCAGACCGAAGATGTCGCGACCGCCGCGGTCGGCAATTTCCTCGTCACCCGCGCCGACGTTTCCGACGAGACCGCCTATCAGATGACCAAGCTGATGTTCGACCATCTCGACCAGCTCGCCGCCGCCCACGCCGCCGCCAAGGCGATCGATCCGGCCAAGGCGCTGGTCGGCATGCCGGTGCCGCTGCATCCCGGCGCGGAGCGGTACTACAAGGAAAAAGGGCTGCTGAAGTAAGGCGCCGATTCCCCTCCCCCTTGAGGGGAGGGTGGCCCGCAGGGCCGGGAGGGGTCCTCGGCGACGCGCTCCAACTTCTTAGATGAAAGTCGAGGCAGCTGAGGTGACCCCTCCCGCCTCGCTTCGCTCGGCACCCTCCCCTCGAGGGGGAGGGGATCGCCCCGCCAGGAAACCCTGCCAATGACAGATACCCCGACAGTTCTCGCCCCGGAAGAACAAGTCGAAGGCCTGCCGCCGGGCTTCGGCGAAGGGCTTGCCGGTAAGGCGGCCTTCCTGATTGCCGTCGCCTTCTCCGTCTTCCAGATCTACATCGCCGCCTATGGCAGCCTGCCCAGCCAGGTGGTGCGCGCCATGCATGTCGGCTTCCTGCTGCTGCTCGGCTTCGGCCTGATCGCCAATCTGCGCGCCACCGGCATGGCGGCGAAGGCCGCCTTCTGGACGCTTGGCGTGCTCGGTTTCGCCACCGGCCTCTACAACTGGATCTTCTACGCCGACCTCATCCGCCGCTCCGGCTTCCTCACCACGCCGGACCTGATCGTCGGCACGCTGCTGGTGGTGCTCGTCTTCGAGGCGGCTCGACGGCTGATGGGCCTGCCGCTCGCGGTCATTGCCTTCCTCTTCCTCGCCTATTGTTTCGTCGGCAATCACCTGCCGCCGCCCTTTATCCATCGCGGCTACGATTTCGCGCAATTGGTCGACACCTTCGCCTTTGGCACCGAAGGTATATACGGCACGCCAGTCTATGTTTCGGCGGCTTACATCTTCATCTTCGTCGTTTTCGCCGCCTTTCTCGAACGCGCCGGCATGATCGCGCTGTTCAACGATTTCGCGCTTGGCCTGGTTGGTTCCTGGCGCGGCGGCCCGGCCCAGGTCTGCGTGCTCTCCTCGGCGCTGATGGGCACGATTTCCGGTTCCGGCGTCGCCAATGTGGTGGCCAGCGGCCAGTTCACCATCCCGCTGATGAAACGCTTCGGGTTCCGCTCGGCCTTCGCCGGCGCCGTCGAGGCGACCTCGTCCATGGGCGGCCAGATCATGCCGCCGGTGATGGGCGCGGTAGCTTTCATCATGGCCGAGACGCTGAACATTCCCTATGCCGAGGTGGTGAAGGCGGCGATCATTCCGGCGCTGCTCTATTTCGGCGCCTGTTTCTGGCAGGTGCATCTGGAGGCCGGCAAGGCCGGCCTGCACGGCATGGCCAAGGCGGAGCTTCCCGATCCCTGGGAGGCGGTGCGGCAGCACTGGCCGCTGGTGCTGCCGCTCGCCGTGCTCGTCTATCTCCTGTTCGCCGGCTACACGCCGATCTTCGCCGGCACCATGGGCCTGGCGCTGACCATCGTGCTGATCCTCGGCACGCCGCTGGCGGCGCTGATCGGGCCGTTCGCGTTCCGCGTCGTCTTCTGGCTGGCGCTTGGGCTTGCCGCCGCGTCCTTCATGCGGTTCGGCGTCAACATCTTGAGCCTCGTCATCGCGGCGCTCGTCGTCGCCTGCTTCGCCTTCAAGGGCGGGCGCGAGACGCTGCGCATCTGTGTCGACTCGCTCGCCGAAGGCGCCAAGAACGCGCTGCCGGTCGGCATCGCCTGCGCCATCGTCGGCATCGTCATCGGCACGCTGACGCTCACCGGCATCGCCTCGACCTTCATCGGCTGGATCATCTCCATCGGCGAGAACAACCTGTTCCTGTCGCTGGTGCTGACCATGCTCACCTGCCTTGTGCTCGGCATGGGCATCCCGACGATCCCCAACTACATCATCACCTCTTCGCTCGCCGGCCCGGCGCTTTTGTCGCTCGGCGTGCCGCTCATCGTCAGCCACATGTTCGTCTTCTATTTCGGCATCATGGCCGACCTCACGCCGCCGGTGGCGCTTGCCGCCTTCGCCGCGGCGCCGATGGCGAAGGAAAGCGGCCTCAAGATCGGCATCCAGGCAACCAAGCTCGCCATCGCCGGCTTCGTCGTGCCGTTCATGGCCGTCTATACACCAGCCCTGATGCTGCAGGACGCGGGCCCGATCGCCGCCTCGTTCGGCTACCCCGTCGAGGTCGCCTACATCGTCGTCAAGGCCTGCATGGGCATCGTGCTCTGGGGCGCGGCCGCGGTCGGCTTCCTCGCCCGCCGCATGGCCTGGTGGGAACGCATCGTCGCTTTCGTTGCCGGCGTGCTCCTGGTCGCGGCACTGCCGCTTACCGACGAGGCCGGCTGGGTGCTGGCGCTGGTCTGGATCGGCTGGCATTGCTGGCGCGCGCGCCAGGCGTCCACCAGAGCATGATCCCGAAAAGTGGAATCCGGTTTTCGGAGAAGATCATGCTCAACCAAATGAAAAGCCCCATATGAGCCTGTGCATTCTCGCCGCCGGCAAGACGGTGACGCTCGCCGTTGCCGCCTTCACTTTGTCCTGGACGCATTCGGTGGAGCGCACGCGCTGGCGGGAAGACTGGAAAGTGCTGCCCGTCGGGCTGCAGGTCGTCGAGGCGCGGGTCAAGGGCTCCGGCGCCGGCATGGACCCGCCCGAGGGCTCGGTGCTGCGCAACGGCTGGTGGGTCTATGCGCCGCGGATCGGACCTCAGCCACGCCTGGTGCTCGCGGCATCCGGCGCCACCGGGGAAGGCTGGACGCTATGCACGGCCAAAGGCTGTCGCGAGCTGGGCAAGGCAGCGGGAGAGACGACGGTGCTCGAATCCTGCGACGGCACGAGCCAGCCGCGATAGCGCACGATCAGTCCGGCGAGCGGGTGCGAGATGTCGACATGGAAGCGGAAGCGGCCATCCTCGACGGTCTCGTAGGATGTCGAGCGCGGGCAAAGCCACATCGGCAAAGGCAGGCCAAGAAAGCTCCAGCGGCGCAGCACGAGCGACAGCCGGTTCTCCTCGGCCACTAGCGCCATGGCGAAGGTCAGCGGGCCGAAGCGCTCGGCAAGCAGACGTTGCGAGCGGCCGCGCCCGGCAAACTGCCGGCTCGAAAAGCTGTGCGCGCCGAAGGTTCGCGTCCAGGTCTCGCCTTGCCCGCCGGTAACGAACCTCACCTTGACGGGGACATCGGCTGCGCCGGGTGGGAAGCCGGCCACGCGCGCGGCAAGCCGGCTAAGGATGCCGCTGCCGCGTTCGACGCTGGCGCGTCCATCCGCCATTGCCGCTCCCTCATGCATGGCGCGGATTGCGGCGGGAAGGCCCTTCCAGGCATCGCCGAGCAGATCCGGATAGAGTGCCTTCCCCTTGTCGGTGTCGTCCCTGAAGCCGATGTAGATCGTCTTGCCGGCAAAGAGCGCTTCATAGTCCTCCAGCTCGACGTCGCGCACAGCCGCGCGGGCGCCCGGCAAAGGCGTGCGGCCATCGAGCGCCTTGCCGACCAAGGCTGCGACCGCCATCGACGGGATCAGCGGCCCGTCATCGCCTTCGGCCAGGAGATGCCAGGATCGTTTGATCGGCCCGCCCGCCTCGTCCGCCCCTTCGACCTCGACGAACATGCCGCCGCGATGCTCGCCCCAGGCGAGCCGGTTGGTCGCCCAGTGCATCAGCGGCGCCAGCGGCGACAGCGTTGGGATCGGGCCGGCGCGAACCAGCCAGGCCAGGCCGATCAGGGCGCGGTGCAGCACTTCCGGCACCGGCCCCGCGCCCATCCAGACCGTTTTTGCCTCGGGCCACAGCGCCGCCAGCGCGCGCAGGTCCGGCACGTCGACTAGCGAGAACAGCGTCTTTTTGAGCGGCAAGCGACCGGGCGGCGCGATCGTGTAACGCATCTGTTCCGTGAACGGGCGGCCTTCGGCCGGCCGCCCGCCGCGAACCAATTGCACCGGCTGCCCGGCATAGCTGGCGATGGCGCGGATGACGTTCTCGCCGACGCCCGCGAAAGGCGATGGCGCGATGCCGCCGCGGATGCTCTCGACGCGCGCCATCTCGGATGAGAGCCGGCGCACCACCGCCGCCGTCAGCACCGGGAAGCTCGACACGCCGGACAGCACGAAAACGCCTGCTTCCCTGGCGGCGGCGTCGAAGCTTGCCACGCCGGCGACGAAGTCCGAGCCGTCGGCGAGGTCGAGATAGTTGATGCGCTCGGCCATGCAGGCCTCGATCAGCCGGTAGCGTCCCTCGCCATAGGCCTGGAACGGGCCGCTTGCGTCGACGAGGATGTCGGGCGCGAGCGCGGCCAATTGTGTGGCAAGATCGCCGTCGCGATCGAAGAGCGCCGGCACCAGCCTGGCCCTCGCGCGATCCCTGCCCTCGCAATACGCCTTGGCCTTCCCCGGCGAGCGGCCGGCGACGATCAGGGTGAGGCGCGGCTCGGTCTCCAGCAACTGCACGATGCGGCCGCCGAAGGTTCCGTAGCCGCCGACGATCAGAAGCCTCATCCCACCCCCCAATGCCTTCCACAGCGTGACGCGCTTCAGATCTTTGTTTGATGACCCAAAGCCGCTGCGCAGTTTTGGGCGACATTCACTAGAGCGGTTCACCGTTTCACGGAAACGCCGAACCGCTCTATCTCTTTGCTTTTACGCAATTCCAGACGGAAAACCGCTAAACACTTTTCCTGGAATTGCTCTAGCCGATCAGCCGTTGCCGCAATTCGGCGGACGGGATTTCGCAGCTGTCCTTCCTGCCGAACAGCGCGTAGCGGTTCTTGGCGACGCGGTCGTAGAGCCAGTCGCGCAGCGGCCGCGGCAGGACGAGCAGCAGCCTTGCGGCGCGCCACGGCCAGCCGAGCGCGGCCATGACGGCGATGAAACTGTCGAGCTTCGTGAAGGCCGCGCCGTCGATGATGGCGAGATTGGTTTCGTAATTGTCGGTTGCCAGGCCGTATTTGCGGAACAACGCCTCGCCGAACGGCGATTGCGCCGTGGCGAAGCGGAAGCGTTTTTCCCGGTCGAGCTTGAGGATGAGCTGGACAAAGCCCGAGCAGAACACGCAGACGCCGTCGAAGACGATCAGCGGCTGGCTTGCGCCGAAGAACTCGGATCGAGGCGGACGGTTCGGGTCGGGCAGGTCGGTCATGTCGGCCCCGGCTGCTTGTGCCTCAAAACACTAAGCCAGCCGGCGGCGGCGTCAAAGTCGCGGCGTTGTCGCACGCCTGCCGTCGGCGACGGCGGGGCGCTCGTCACGGTAGGTCGTGGCGCGGGTGTCGGCGGCCGGCTTGCAGATCCGGCTGTTGTGGCGGCTGTCGAGCATGGTGTTCAGTGCGTGCCGATGCCGAACGAGTTGCCGCGGCGGGCGCAGGCCGGACCCGGGCCGCGCATGTAGTAGCGCTCCGGCCGATAGGTCGGCGCGACGAATTCGCGAATGGCGGCGGCATAGCCGGCGATGTGGTTCCAGAAGTTCATTTTACCTGTCCCTGTCCCGTTTTCGGATGTCCCTTCCGAATTGTCCGAGAGCATAGCGTCGAGGCGTGAATAGTCGGTGAACGCGATGTTAATTTCTGGTCCGAAACCCGTTGCATCGTGGCCGGAATGCGGCTGATTCGCGGTCTTTCGATGCCCCTTGTCGTGATTTCGGGCCGTGTGACTTTTGCATCACATATGTTTCGTCTCGATGTCGCTTGGACGCGCTTCTGTTTCACGTTCGGCCGGCGCGGAAATTTCATTGCGCGTCCGGAAAAGGTCAGGAACCGGCCCGGAAGGGACACGTTGATTCCTTCAAGCCCGCGGCTCCGACGAAGGCGGCCGCGCCGCCGATTGAATTCCCCAACCCGGAACAAGCATGGAAGGCAACAGCCATGGGTTTCTTTTCGAAAGACATCAAGACGCTGGACGACCTCTTCATCCATATGCTGCGCGACATCTATTATGCCGAGAAAAAGATCGAGCGGACGCTGCCGAAGATGATCGGCGAGGCGACCGATCCGCAGCTGAAGGCCGGCTTCGAAAAGCACCTCGAGCAGACCAAGGGCCATATCGATCGCGTCGAGCAGGTGTTCGAGCTCAATGGCGTCAAGGCCAAGGCCGTCAGCTGCCCCGCCATCGACGGCATCCTCGAGGAAGCCGACGAGGTGAGCGGCGATATCGACGACCGCGAGGTTCTCGATGCCGCGCTGATCGCATCCGCGCAGGCGGTCGAGCATTACGAGATGACGCGCTACGGCACGCTGATCGCCTGGGCCAAGCAGCTCGGCCGCAGCGACTGCGCCAATGTTCTGGCCAAGAACCTCAAGGAAGAGCAGGCGACCGACCGCAAGCTTACCGAGATGGCGGAAAGCAGGATCAACCTGCTGGCGGCGTGATAGATCCGGCACCATGTGTGACCGGCCTGCCGGCTCCGCCGGAACCCAGGCGAGCCCCTATCCGTTGCGGTCGGAGCGATACGACGAAAGTGTAGCAGCGTTGCGTTCGCGATTGCGTCAGAACGAAAGCGGTCGGCATTCAACGGCTAACGCGCTTCGGATCGCATCGCGCAGGAGATCACTATGGCACCGCGCCCCGCCTGGAAGGGTTATCTGAAACTGTCGCTGGTCACTTGCGCCATCGAGCTGACCAACGTCGTCACCCACGCCGAGAAGGTTTCCTTCCGCATCCTCAACCGCAAGACCGGCAACACCGTCAAACGCATCTATGTCGATGCCGAAACCGGCAAGCCATTGGAGGAAGGCGATGAAATCAAGGGCTATGAGGTCAGCGACGGCGACTTCGTCCATGTCGAGGAGGACGAGATCGAGGCGGTTGAGATCGAGTCCTCGCACACGCTGGGCCTCGACGGCTTCGTCGAGAAATCCTCGATCCAGCAGATCTATCTCGACACGCCTTATTACGTCTCGCCGGCGGACGAGGTGTCACAAGAGGCTTTCGCCGTCATCCGCGATGCGATGGCGGCGAAGAAGATGGCCGGCCTCGCACGCATCGTGCTCTACAACCGAGAGCGCCCCGTGGTGATCGAGCCGCTCGGCAAGGGCATGGTGATGACGACGCTGCGCTACGACGACACCGTGCGCCGGCCAAGCACGGTCTTCGACGAGATCAAGGCAGCCAAGACCGATGACGAGATGATCGACCTCGCGGAGCACATCATCGACAGCAAGAAGACGAAGTTCGACGCCTCGAAATTCGACGACCGCTATGAGGACGCGCTGCTCGAGCTGATCCGCGCCAAGAAGGCCGGCAAGAAGGCGCCCAAGGCCAAGGCGCCGCCGAAGCCGTCCAACGTCGTCAACCTGTTCGACGCGCTGAAGAAGAGCCTGAGCGCGGAA
Source organism: Mesorhizobium shonense (assembly GCF_040545255.1). Lineage (NCBI taxonomy): Bacteria > Pseudomonadati > Pseudomonadota > Alphaproteobacteria > Hyphomicrobiales > Phyllobacteriaceae > Mesorhizobium > Mesorhizobium shonense. Next base: position 25,021 of record NZ_JBEPLM010000017.1, on the reverse strand, counting down.
GGCGGCGGTAAAGCCGGCAAATCGTCATCGAAAGCGCCGGGGCGGACGAAAGCCAAGGCCGCCGCGCCCGGTCACAATCGGCATAGAAGTCACCGTCAACACAGAAGCCGCAAATCCGCATAGGAGCAGGATGCCATGGCCGGCCTCGAGCAATATCATGCCAAGCGCGATTTCCGCAAAACCGCCGAGCCGGCCGGCAAGGTGCCTCGGCGAAAGAAAAGCGAGGCGGGCGGCATCTACGTCATCCAGAAGCACGCCGCTACCCGCCTCCACTACGATTTTCGGCTGGAACACGAAGGCGTGCTGTGGAGCTGGGCGGTGACACGCGGCCCAAGCCTCGATCCGCATGAAAAGCGGCTGGCCGTGCATGTCGAGGACCACCCGATCGACTACGCGTCCTTCGAGGGAACCATCCCGAAGGGCGAGTATGGCGGCGGCTCGGTCATCGTCTGGGACGACGGCCGATGGATTCCGGACGGCGACCCGGCCGAAGGCATGAAGAAAGGCCATATCGATTTCGAGCTCGAGGGCTACAAGCTGCACGGGCGCTGGCATCTGGTCAGGCTGAAACCCCGTCCCGGCGAAAAGCGCGACAACTGGCTGCTGATCAAGTCCGACGATGCCGCCGCCCGTCCCGGCGAGGACATCCTCAAGGACCAGCCGCAATCGGTGAAGTCCGGCCTGACCGTCGAGGAGGTCGGCGAAGGCAAGGCGGCCAGGGGCGCGAAGCCGAAGGTCTGGCACTCCAACAAACCGGCCGCTCGCAAGGCTAAGGCCGGGCACGCCAAGCGCCTGGAGTTCATCGAGCCGCAGTTGGCGACACTGGAAAAGAATGCGCCCTCAGGCGACGATTGGCTGCATGAAGTAAAATTCGACGGCTACCGCATGCAGGCGCAGATCGCCGGCAGCGAGGTCAGGCTGCTGACGCGCGCCGGCCTCGACTGGACGGAAAAATTCGACGGTCCGGTCACCGCGGCGCTTGCCGGCTTGAAATGCCGCGACGCCGTCATCGACGGCGAGGTCGTCGTGCTGGCCGACAGCGGCATATCGTCCTTTCCGCTGCTGCAGGCTGACCTTTCGGCCCGCCGCACCGGCCGCTTCATTTACTACGTCTTCGATCTGATGCGGCTCGACGGCGAGGATTTGCGCCGCGAGCCGCTGGTCGAGCGCAAGCAGGCTTTGGCCGAACTGCTCGGCGAGCAGCCGGAGAACTCGGCGCTGCGCTTCAGCGACCATTTTTCCGAGCCCGGCAAGATCATCCTGCAGCATGTCTGCCGCATGGGCCTCGAAGGCGTGGTCTCGAAACGCGCCGACGCCCCGTACCGCAGCGGGCGTGGCCTCACCTGGATCAAGTCGAAATGCACGCTGCGCCAGGAATTCGTCATCGGCGGCTATCTGCCCTCGGACAAGACCGGGCGCGGCCTGCGCTCGCTCTTGGTCGGTTATTTCGAGGGCGGCAAGCTCAATTATGCCGGCCGTGTCGGCACCGGCTTTTCCGGCAAGGTGATGACGGATCTGAAGAAGAAGCTCGACGGCCTGAAGGCGAAGGACTCGCCGTTCTCGGCGGCCGTGCCGAAGGGCAAGGGCCTCACCTGGGTCAAGCCCGAGCTGGTCGGCGAAGTGGAGTTTCGCAGCTGGACATCCGACCGTATAATCCGCCACGCCTCGTTCCAGGGATTGCGCGAGGACAAGCCGGCGGAGGAAGTCGTGCAGGAGAAGCCGAAACACGCCGACGGCAAAGCCGGAAGCGAAACAAAGTCGAGCAGCGGCAAGGTAGCAACCAAGGCGTCGGCCGGAACCGCGATGACCTCGATAAAACTCTCGCATCCCGACAAGCTTTTGTGGCCCGACGAAAAGGTGTCCAAGCAGGATCTGCTCGACCACTACGCCCTGGTCTGGCCGCGCATGGAACAATTCGTCGTCAACCGGCCGCTGAGCCTGGTGCGGGCGCCCGACGGCATCCATGGTCAGCGCTTCTTCCAGAAACATGCCTCGCCCGGCATGAGCGACAAGATCGCCAGGATGAAGGATCCGACCGACGGCGAGGAGATCCTGTTCATCAAGGACTTCGACGGGCTTGCGGCACTCGTCCAGTACGGCGTTGTCGAGGTCCATATCTGGGGCTCCACCATCGACCAACTGGAAAAGCCCGACCAGATCATCTTCGACCTCGACCCTGACGAAGGCGTCGATGTGAAGGCTGTGCGCAAGGCGGCGCTCGACATCCATAAGCAGCTCGACGAGCTGTCGCTGCCGAACCTGGTCAAGACCTCCGGCGGCAAGGGCTATCACGTGCTGGTGCCGCTTAAAGCGTCGGCGGACTGGGACGAGGTCAAGGATTTTGCTCATGACTTCGCCCGCGCCCTGGAGCAGGCATCGCCCGACCGCTACACGGCGACGCTGTCGAAGAAGGCGCGCACGGGCAAGATCTTCGTCGACTATCTGCGCAACGGTCGCGGCTCGACCACGGTGGCGCCCTACTCGTCGCGCGCCAAGAAGGGCGCGACGGTATCGATGCCGGTGACATGGCCGGAGCTTGAAAAGGGTCTTGCGCCCAACGCCTTCCCGCTCGGCGACGACACGACGTTGAGTGAGCTGAAGAAGGCCGATCCGTGGAAGGATTTCTTCAAGCTGGGGAAGGTGTTGAAGCGGGGGTAATTTTCAATGCCGAGGGACAGCGCCCCCCTCTGTCCTGCCGGACATCTCCCCCTCAAGGGGGGAGATTGGCAGCTTCGGCGCAGGCGACTCTCCTGCAACATTGGCTATTGGCGAAGAGCGGCGTGACAGCTGATCTCCCCCCTTGAGGGGGAGATGCCCGGCAGGGCAGAGGGGGGCGCCTCACGCCGACATTGCGTGGTTATCATTGCGGCGCAGCCCTACGCCAGAAACACCCTCTCGAACGCCTGCTTGCCCTTCGGCGAGAACACCACGGCGCGGCTGTCCTTTTCGCGCCGCGCCCATTTCTCGGCGATGATCTTGTCGAGGATGGCGGCGCCCAGCGTGCCGGCCAAGTGCGATCGCCGCACGCTCCAGTCGAGGCAGGCGCGGCACACCGGGCGGCGCGCCTTGGCATGGATCTCGATGCCGAGCGCGGAAAAATGCGAGACGCCGGATGGTGAGAGCCTGATCTCGTTTTCTTCGCGCAGCAGCAGCTTTCTGTCGACCAGGCGGTCGAGCATCGCCACCGCCTGCTCGCCGGCGAGATGATCGTAGCAAACGCGGGCCACGCGCATCGCAGCATCGCGCGGTCCCGGCCGCACCCGCTTCGGGCCGACCGCCTCGGCGACGCCGATGATCGCCTCGATCATGCCCGCCACCTGCGGGCCGGCGAGGCCGTAATAGCGGTGCCGGCCCTGGCTCGCGAGCGTCAGCAGCCCGCCATCCATCAGCTTCGACAGATGCGAGGAAGCGGTGGGGAGCGACACGCCGGCTTCCAGCGCCAGTTCCGATGCGGTCAGCGCCGTGCCGCCCATCAGCGCGTTGAGCATGTTGGCGCGGGCCGGATCGCCGACCAGGCCGGCGATGCGGGCGATGTCCGGTCCTTCACGCATGGTTCGATCTCCATCGAAGCATTCCCGCAACGAAAGCACTATTCTCGGGTCAGCTCAAGCAGTGCGGCAAACGCTCCTGACACGAGAATGCCTAGCACACCGAGTGAAGCGATGTTTCGACCGCGGTCGAACCATCGTCGCCAATAGCCAACCGACGAGGAGACCGAGAATGACCATCACCTGCTTCATCCGCTACGAGATCGACCCGTTCGGCAAGGCTGCCTTCGAGCAATATGCGCGCGCCTGGGGCCAGGCCATTCCGCGCTGCGGCGCCGACCTAATCGGCTATTTCGCGCCGCATGAGGGTTCGGCGACCACGGCTTACGCCGCCTACAACATCGAGAACCTCGCCGCCTACGAAGCCTATCGCGCCCGGCTTGCCGCCGACCCCGCCGGCAAGGCAAACTACGAGTTCGCGCGGCGCGAGAAATTCATCCTCAAGGAGGATCGCGTCTTCCTGAAACTGGTGTCGGGACCGCATGGCCCACGACAGGTCTTTCAAACTGACGTCACTGTCAGGGAAGGGATAGAGGCATGATCGCTGTCATCTTCGAGGTGGAGCCGGCCGAGGGAAAACGCGATGCCTATCTCGGCATCGCCGCGGAGCTCAGGCCCCTGCTCGAGAGCATCGACGGCTTCATCTCGGTCGAGCGTTTCCAGAGCCTGACCGACCCGAAGCGCGTGCTCTCGCTGTCGTTCTGGCGCGACGAGGAAGCGGTGAAGTTCTGGCGCAACACGGAGGAGCATCGCCAGGCGCAAAAGGCGGGACGCGGCGGAATTTTTGCCGGCTATCGTCTGCGCATCGCCCATGTCGTGCGCGACTATGGGCTCAACGAAAGGGCTGAGGCGCCACAGGACAGCCGGGCGGTGAACGGGTGAGTGAAATCGCCGAGCTCGGCGCTGCCCCTCACCCTTACCCTCTCCCCGTGAAAAACGGGGAGAGGGGATCGCCAGCGCTGGAGCTTATCCCTTCTCCCCGTTTTTCACGGGGAGAAGGTGCCGGCAGGCGGATGAGGGGCAGCGCGAACCTTCCCAGTTACGCATTCCCGATCAGCACGCCCGCCGCAAACACCAGCGCGCCGCCCAGCACCACCTGGAAGGCGGCGCGCCAGAAAGGCGTCTGCATGTAGCGGTTCTGGATGAAGGCGATCGCCCACAGCTCGAAGAACACCACGATCGCGGCGACGATCGTTGCCGTCCAGAAATAGGGGATGAGGTAGGGCAGCGCGTGGCCGAGCCCGCCCAGCGTCGTCATGATGCCGACCGTCAGACCGCGCTTCACCGGCGAGCCGCGTCCCGACAGCTTGCCGTCGTCGGAGGCCACTTCGGTGAAACCCATCGAGATGCCGGCGCCGATAGAGGCGGCGAGGCCGACGAGGAAGGTCTGAAACGTCTGGTGTGTGGCAAACGCCGCGGCGAAGATCGGCGCCAGCGTCGACACCGAGCCGTCCATCAGCCCGGCCAGCCCCGGCTGCACATAGGTGAGGATGAACTGGCGCTGCTCGGCGCTCGCTTCCTCCACCTTCACCGCGCCCGGCACGTGCTCCTGCTCCAGTTCATGCGCGGAATTCTCATGGCCGAGCTCGGCCGCGGCCAGTTCGTCGAGCAGTTTTCGGGTCGAAGCATCGGTGGTGCGCTTGGCCGCCTCGACATAGAAGCGGTAGGCCTGCCGCTCCATGTCCTCGGCCTGGCGGCGCACATGCTCGATGCCGAGTGGCCGCACCAGCCAGTCCGGCTTGCGCTCGTAATAGCCCTTCACATGCTCGCGCCGGATCAGCGGGATGCGCTCGCCGAAGCGCTTGCGGTGGAGCTCGATGAGGGAATCGCGATGGCCGTCTTCCTCCTCGGCCATCGCCTCGAACACCTTGGCCGATTGCGGAAAATCTTGCGCCAGCCCGTCGGCATAGGCGCGGTAGATGCGTCCATCGTCCTCTTCGGAAGAGATCGCCAGCGCCAGGATCTCCTGCTCCGACAGCGAATCGAAGGAGCGGCGGCCGAAGCCGAAAACACGGGAAAGCATGAGGAAATCACCCTAGTTTAGAATAGTTCTAAACTAGGGACTCGTAAGGCGAGGGTCAATCACGGACGTCGTCGGGCGCACGGAATTCGTCGGTCCGGCGACGCACCCTTCATTATTGCCGAATGTTCACCTATATGAAGCGCATCAGCCCAAATCCAAGGAAACAAGGCATGACGGAAAAGAAGCCCCCGCATTCGTTCGACGTGAAGCCCGTTCTCGATCTCATCGCCGGCATCGAGGCCGACCTGCAGCGCCTCAAGGGCCTGGTCGAGCAGCAGGCCGAGAAATTCGATCCGGCCAATCCGCACAACAAGACGCCGGACGGCAAGCTGACCGGTGAGGGCGTCGAGTGCTGCTACCGCATGTTCGACGAGGGCAAGTCGCGCTATACGGTCGCCCAGCAGATGAAGATCTCCTTCGCCGCCGCCACCCACCGCTTCAACAGCTGGCGCAAGCTGGGCGGCAAGAAGAGGGCAAGGACGTTGTTGGGGTGAGCGGCTGCCGAGAGACGGCCAGAGGGTCGTCTCACCGTGGCGTACTTCAGGAAGGGCGTCGGCGCTAAAGCTGCCAATCTCCCCCGCAAGGGGGGAGATTACGCGCTTCGCCGTCTGTCGCATCCCAAACATTGTCTCCATCACATTTTTTCGTTGGCGCGCCGGCATAATTTCCGGGCAGCATAGGTTCACCGTTTTTCCGCGAGACCACACCCATGACCACTCTCCCCGGCATCTCCGACATCCACGCCGCCGCCGCGCGGCTTTCCGGCCTGGTCGTGGAAACGCCGCTGATCGAATCGCCGGAGCTCAACAAGCGCCATGGCGGCCGCATCCTGTTCAAGCCGGAGACGCTGCAGCGCACCGGTTCCTTCAAGATCCGCGGCGCCTACAACAAATTGTCGTCGCTGAGCGAAGAGGAGCGCAGCCGCGGCGTCGTTGCCTTTTCTTCCGGAAATCACGCGCAAGGCGTTGCCGCTTCGGCCGCCATGTTCGGCGTCAGGGCGGTCATCGCCATGCCTGTCGACGCGCCGGCGCTTAAAGTGGGCAATGTCCGCAAGATGGGCGCCGAGGTGGTGCCGTTCGACCGCTTCAAGGACGACCGCATGACCGTCGTTCGTCCCTATATCGAGAAGGGCATGGTGCTGGTGCCGCCCTTCGACGATCCGGCCATCATTGCCGGCCAGGGCACCATCGGGCTGGAGCTGATGAGGCAAGCGAAGGCATTGGGCGTCAGCCTCGATGCTGTCGTCGTGCCCTGCGGCGGCGGCGGTCTGTCGAGCGGCATTTCCGTCGCTGTCAAGGATGCTTCGCCGGGCACCGCAGTCTGGGCGGTCGAGCCGGAACATTTCGACGACACGCGCCGCTCGCTCGCCAAGGGCGAAAGGGTCCCGAACGAGCCCGGCCACACCTCGATCTGCGATGCGCTGCTTACCGCCGAACCCGGCGCCATCACCTTCGAGATCAACCGCAAAAATCTCGCCGGCGCCATCGCGGTCTCCGACAGGGCCGCCGCGCAAGCGATGCGCGACGCCATGGCCCATCTGAAGCTGGTGGTCGAGCCCGGCGGCTGTGTCGCGCTCGCGGCGCTGTCATCCGGCGAGATCGACCTCGCCGGCAAATGCGTGGCGGTGGTGCTTTCCGGCGGCAATGTCGATTTCGGCACTTATGCGCAGATCATGGCCACGGCCTAAGAGGTGCAGCGGCCCCACGCTGGAAGTGCCGCGCTTGAGCACCCCCCTCTGTCCTGCCGGACATCTCCCCCGCAAGGGGGGAGATCAGCTGTCGCCGCCGCTTTCGCCAATCTCCAACGTCACAGGAGAAGCGGAGCGCCGGAGCTGCCAATCTCCCCCCTTGCGGGGCAGATGCCCGGTAGGGCAGAGGGGGGTGCTGTCCCGCCGGCCTTAGGCTTTTGTGTGCAAGAAGTCTTCGGTGACTTCAATCCAGCGTCCGCCTGAACCGCACCAGCGCCACGCCGGCAAACAACGCCACGAACACCACCAGCCAGCCGATCTCGGTCGCCACCGCCGGCAGCTCGGCGCCCTTCAGCATGACGGCGCGGGTGATGCGCAGGAAATGCGTCAGCGGAAAAATCTCGCCGAAGATCTGCGCCCAGCCCGGCATGCCGCGATAGGGGAACATGAAGCCCGACAGCATGATCGAGGGCAGGAAGAAGAAGAAGGTGAGCTGCAGCGCCTGCATCTGCGTGCGTGCGATCGTCGAGATCGTGTAGCCGAGCAGCACCAGCGCCAACACGAACACCAGCACCGCCGACAACAAGAGCGACAGCGAGCCCATGAAAGGTATCGAAAACAGAAGCTTCGCCGCCGCCAGCACCACCACCACCTGCACCGCGCCGACGACCAGATAGGGCAGCACCTTGCCCAGCATGATCTCAAGCGGACTGGAGGGCATAGCGAGCAGATTTTCCATCGTGCCGCGCTCGGTCTCGCGAGTCAGCGCGATCGAAGTCATCATCACCATCGTCATCTGCAGGATGACGCCGAGCAGGCCGGGAACGATGTTGTATTGCGAGATGCCTTCCGGGTTGTAGCGGCGGTGCACCACGACATCGAGCTGGCCGCGCGCCGCCTCCTTGGCCGCTTCCTGCATGCCCTGCGCTCTCAGCAGCGCCTGGCCGGCAACGGTGCTCAGCGTCGAGATGGCGCCGCTGGCCACCGCCGGGTCGGTGGCGTCGGCCTCGATCAGGATCTGCGGGTTGTCGCCGCGCTCCACCCGCCGCGCGAAATCGGCTGGGATGGTGACGACGAAGGCGACGTCGCCGCGCGCCATCAGGAACTCGGCTTCGGCAGCGCTTTGCGCCACATGGTCGAAACGGTAGTAGCCGGTCGTCTGCAGCGCCGAGACCATCGCCCGCGTATAGGGATCGCTGCTGGTCGCGACCAGCGCGGCCGGCAGGCTCTTCGGATCGTTGTTGATGGCATAGCCGAACAGCACCAGCTGGATCAGCGGCACGCCGAGCATCATGGCGAAGGTGATGCGGTCGCGCCGCATCTGGATGAACTCCTTGATCAGCAGCGCGCCGAGTCTCGCGAAGGAGAAGACCGCTCTCAAGCCATCTTTCATGCCATGTTGTCCTTCGAGCCGGACATGAACTGGATGAAGACGTCTTCCAGGCTGGTCTCGCCCGGCGTCACCGTCACGCCCTTGTGTTCCTTCTCGACATCGGCAAGCGCCTTTTCCAGCGCCGCCTTGTCGGAGCCGACGACATGCAGCGTCGCGCCGAACGGCGCCACCTGATCGACGCCGGGGCGGCCCTGCAGCGCCTCGGCGACCTGGTCGAGACGCGGTCCCTGCAGCACGAAGGTGGTCAGGCCGGCATTCCTCACCACCTCGTCCACCGTGCCGGTGGCGAGCATCTTGCCGTAGGAGATGTAGCTGATGCGGTGGCAGCGCTCGGCTTCGTCCATGTAGTGGGTGGAGACGAGCACCGTCAGTCCGCCGCTCGCCAGCCTGTGGATCTCGTCCCAGAACTCGCGCCGCGCTTTCGGGTCGACGCCCGCCGTCGGCTCGTCGAGCAGCAGCAGTTTCGGCTGGTGCATAATGCAGGCGGCCAGAGCCAGCCGCTGCTTCCAGCCGCCGGAAAGCGTTCCGGCCAGCTGGTTTCGGCGCGTCGCCAGGCCGAGATCCTGCAGCGTGCGCGACACATAGTGCTCGACCGGCCTCAGCCGGTACAGCCGCGCCACGAATTCGAGATTTTCGCCGATCGTCAGATCCTCGTAGAACGAGAACTTCTGCGTCATGTAGCCGACTTCGCGCTTGATCCTCAGCGCATCGGTAAGGATGTCGAACCCCAGCACCGTGCCCTCGCCCTCGTCCGGCGTCAAAAGCCCGCACATGATGCGGATGGTCGTCGTCTTGCCCGAGCCGTTCGGCCCGAGGAAGCCGACTATCTCGCCCTCGGCGACCGTCATCGTCACATGGTCGACGACGGTCTTGTCGCCAAAGCGCTTGACCAGTCCGCGGACGTCGATGACGCTCATTTTCCGAGGTCCGCCCCGAGGTCCGCCAAGTCGACATCGACGATCTGGCCGGGCTGCAGCGGGCCGGCACCGCCCTCCGGCCGCGCCTCGACCAGAAACACCAGCTTCTGCCGGTTCTCCAGCGAGTAGATCACCGGCGGGGTGAATTCCGGATCGGGCGACACATAGCTGACGCGCGCCTTCACATCCGGCCCGCAGCCGTCGCAACGGACGCTGAGCAATGTGCCGACCTTGACCGAGGAGAAGGCGGCCTCCGGCACATAGACGCTGAGCTTCACGGCGCCGTCCGGCAGCATCGAGAGCACCGGCGCGGTCGGTCCGGCGGTGTCGCCCGGATTGCGGATGACATCGTTGACGCGGCCGGGGGAAGGTGCCGTCAGCACGCGCTTCGACAGGCGCCACTCGGCCTGTCCCAGTTCCGATTGCGCCTGCTTGACCTGGTTCTCGGCCGCCTTGATCGTCTCGGCCCGCGCCGGCAGGCCGCCGACGGCGAGGTTGGCCTCCGCCTGGCCGACCTGCGCGTTGGCCGTCTCCAGCGAAGCCGAAGCGGTGTCGTAGTCGGCCTGCGTGCCGGTGCCGCGCTTGTAGAGGTCGCTGGCGCGGTCATATTTGCGCTTGGCGTCGGCGGCCTGCGCCTTCGCCATGTCGACCTCGGCCTTGAGCACCGCTATCTCTTCCGGGCGCTTGCCGACCTGCAGATCGGCGAGCTGGGCCTTAGCCTGTGCGAGTGCTGCCTCAGCCTGCACTACGGCGATCTTGGCGTCGGCGCTTTCCAGCGTCACCACCGGAGCACCCGGCTCGACGCGGTCGCCGCGCGTGACGGCGACCGTCTCGACCTGCGCCACCTCGATCGGCGCGAGCAGCACGTATTCGCCCTCGACATAGCCGACGGCGAGCGGCGCCGCCGGCGCGCAGGCGCCGAACAATTGCGCCGCAAGCGGCAGGGAGCAGAGAAAACTCATGATTTGCCCTTCCTGCCGGCGGCCGGCACACGCGCCGCCAGCATTGCCCTGAGGTTGTCGGTCGCGACCGCCACGACCTTGGCGGCCTCTTTGTCGCCGATCTCGCGCCAGCCCATCCTGCGCATCACCGCCTCGCGCCCGATCCGGAAATAAATGACCTGGCCGATAACGGTGAACACGGTGAGCTTGGTATTCTCGCTCTCTGCCGGCTCGCCGGTCGCCTGTTCCCAGATCTGGCAAAGCCGGCGATGCGTCGGCTCGAAAACGCCGGCATAGATGCGGTCGAGAGCCGCCGTCGGGTGCGACAGCTCGCGGAGTACGAATTGTACGATCTCGCCGGCCTGGGGGCTTGCCACGACAAAGCCGACCATCCGCTCCAGCGCGGCAAAGAGTTGCGCCCGTGCGGCTTCCGGGTTTGAGGCCGCGGCCGCTTGGGGCGCACCGAGCGCCTGGCCAGCGATCCCCTGGATGGTCTCGACGATGAAGTCGGCGGCGGCGGCGCGTAAACCTTCCTTGCCGCCGAAATGATAGGCGATGGAGCCGATATTGGCCTTGGCCTCGGCCGCGATCTCGCGCGTCGAGGTGCCGTCGAAGCCCTGCCGTCCGAACAGCTTGAGCGCGGCATGGACAAGCGCCGCGCGCGTTTGATCGGCGGGAGAGGCCTCGCGTTGTGGCCTTTTGACGTTCGTTTGCTTGCCCATGACATTAGTTTAATCAATCGATTGATTAAAGTCAAATTGAATCCCGACTCGGCTTGCCATCTCCGTCCGCGCGGGCTTTAGTGCGCGGCCATGGGCAAGGAAGTCGAGCGCAAGTTCCTGGTCTCTGATCCCGCTTGGCGTAGCCTGGTCGAGGCGGATATCCGCATTCGCCAGTTCTACGTCGCCGCGCAGCCCGGCCGCACGGTGCGTGTCCGCATCAGCGACGGGCGTTCCGCCGAGCTGACGTTGAAGTTCGGCGACAGGGCGCGCGAGCGCGACGAGTTCGAATATCCGATCCCTCTACACGAGGCCGAGGAATTGATGGCGTTCGCCATCGGGCGTGTCATCGAGAAGACACGCCACCATGTTAGACACCGTGGCTATCTCTACGAAGTCGATGTGTTCGGCGGAGTGCTCTCGGGGCTCGTGGTCGCGGAGCTGGAGACGCCGGAGGACGTACCTGACGAAATGCTGCCCGACTGGCTCGGCCGCGAGGTCACCGGCGAACAGAAATTCTACAACGCGTCGCTGGCCCTCGGGGAGATTCCGGAGATCGCCGCATGAGCTTTCGCATCGATCCGCGCTTGCCGCTGACCGGCGAGGTCAGGCGCATATTGGCCGACGAGATTGGCAGGGCGCTCGGCCATCTTGAGACGGCGCGCGACAAGCCGGAACAGGGACTGCACAAATGCCGCAAGCGGCTGAAGAGCATCCGTGCCTTGCTGCGCCTGGTTCGTTCCGGAGACGAACCGTTCTGCCAGACCGAAAACGAATGTTATAAGCAGGTGTCGGCGCTGCTTTCCGGCCCGCGCGAGGCCACCGCTCTCATCGAGACCATCGACCGCCTGGCGGATGCCTTTCCGGAACAGACCGCCGGCGGCGGTCTCGACCCCGTCCGCGATCGGCTGCTGCTGCGCCAGCATGAGCTCCATGCCGGTCCCGGCCTCGATGCCGCCATCAATGCCGCCGTCACCGCCTGCCAGGAAGGGCTGGAGCGGATCGACAAGCTGGCCCTGCCCGACCAGCCCGAGCAGGCTGCCGACATCCTGGCCGAAGGCGCCCGCGCCACCTTGCGGCGGGCGAAAAAGGCGCTGGACAAGGCCGGCTCGCGCGGCGAGGCCGATGACTTTCACGATCTGCGCAAGGCGGCCAAGACGCACTCGATGCATCTGTCGCTGCTCGGCCGCCTGTGGCCGACGCCGATCAAGGCGCGCCGCAAGGCCGTCGACAAGCTTGGCGAGCTGCTCGGCGAACTGCATGATGTCTTCGTCATGCGCGCGCTGCTCGACGCCGATGGCGAGCCGCTCGGCCCGCCGGAAGATACGAAGCTTCTGCGCAAGCTCCTGAAACGCTCGGAAAAGAGCCTCGGCAAGGCCTGCCTTGCCGATGCCGCCGACTTGTTCGGCGACAGCCCCAGGCGCTCGGCCAAAAAGCTCGCGCGCAAGGCGCGCGACGATCTCGCCGGCCAGCGGGAAGACGCAGCCGCGGCCGTCGGCTGACTTGGAGCGAAAATCCGGTCTCTCCCAGGGCTATGTCAGGCAACAAACTCCGGTCGCATATCCCATCCCTAACCCTCCCGCAGGGGAGGAAGATTTTTTGCGGCCGCCAAGGCTGACGAAACCATCGATGACTGGTTCCTTGCGGAGATGTCATCAAGTCCCGCCTGAAAATGCCTGCAGTCGCGTCAGCACCAGATCCGGAGCTTCAAGCTGAGGCAGGTGGCCGACGCCAGGCAGCGTTTCGAACGACGCCTGCGGGATCAACGCATGAAGCGCTTTGCCTCGCTTCAGCGGAATCCATGGATCGTCCTCGCCCCAGATTATCTTTACCGGACAGCGTATGTCCCCAAACATGGGCTCGACTTCGGCGGTATATCTTTCATCGGCTTGCGCGAATTGGCGATAGAAGCTCGCGCGCCCTTCCTCGGAAAGCCACGGCTCGACAAGCTTCTCGAAATCTCCGGAATCGATGTCGTTTACGATGGCTCCCTTGATGTAGGCCTCTACGACCGCTCTGTGGATATGCGGCGGCAGGCCCCGAAAGGCATCCACATGGCGACCCACATGATCGAAGAACTCCGATCCCCAAGGGCGCATCGCGACAACATTCATCAGCAGATACCGGTCGAAGTCGCAGCCATGCAGCAAATGCGCCCGCAGCGTTGTCGCTCCACCCATATCGTGCGCAATGACGATGGGACGTTCGATATCCCAATACGCAAGCATCTCGGCGAATATCTTTCCTTGCACATCGAGTGACGTGCGCTGCCCCGCATCCTTTTCGGATTGCCCGTATCCAGGCATGTCATACCAATGGACGCGATACCGCCTTGCAAGGTCCGGGATGATCCGATGCCATGAGAACGAAGACCAAGGCCAACCATGAGCCAGCACGAGTGCAGGCCCGCTACCAAGTCGACCCGCTGCCACTGTGCCCGCAGATGTACGCACGGTCTCATCGAGTTTCCACGACATCCAATACTCGCCCTGGTTTTCTAGACTGCGGGTACCAAGCGCTAGATTTCAACTATTACGCCGGGAGCGGTCGTCTTCCTTTCACCCCGCCACCCGCCCGGGCACCCGCATCCCGCGGGTGCGGCCCGATCGGCATGATCGCCGGAAATGGCGTCGCCCCGAAGGCAAAGGTCCATTTGTAACCGATGAGCTGGTCTTCCGGCGTGGTGTGCTGGTCGTGGTGGGCAAGCAGCCTTGCGCGTTCCGCCAGGTCCTCCGCCTCCCGCCGCACCATTTCCGCCGTCTCCGGCCGCATCCGCCGCGAGAAGCTGACGAAGGTTGCCTGCCGTTCCATATGGCCGATCGCCCAGCCGATGAAGTTCTTGTTGGTCGTCTCGAAATGCGGCTTCAGCGGCCCCTCGAAATCCCATTGGATCGGCGTCTCCACCAGCAGCCTCGCCGACAGGCCGCGCCCGAGCGCCACCAGGCCGAGCTCTTCCAGATCGCGCAGATAGAGGAACATCGAGGCCTCGCTCAGGCCTTGCGAGCGCATGATGCCTTCGGGCGTGAATTTTTCCGACAGCATGATGAAGACGAAGAGCAGCGCCGGCCGCGCCGCCAGTTTGCGTTCGATCTCCGGCGCGACGTGGTTGGCCGGTCCCGGCCCCCGGTTCATCGAACCCAGCACATTCTCCAGTTCCACTTCCGCCGCGGCGCAGATCTCCATCAGCCGGTCGAGCTTGCAGTTCCGCTCATGGAAGATGCGCTTCACCGTCGGCTCGGATACGCCCATGCGCTCGGCCAGCGTCCGGTAGGTCAGGCCCTTGGCCTTCAGCGTCCGTTTCAGCGCCTCGAAGATCGGACCGTTCATGGAATGCACCTCATCTGCGCGAATTCGTATCGATCTTCGATACTAGGCTTGAACCGTCTTCCAGGAAAGTATCGAAAAACCTAGCTCTCCGCCGTCATCACAGGAGAGCACTCATGAAAACCCTCATCGCTTCGGCCCTTCTCGTCATCGTCGGCATCGCAACGGCTCCCGCCGTCCAGGCCGGCGAGATATGGCGCGCATCGGGCTTCGAACAGCCGGAATCGGCGCTTGTAGACGCCGCCAACAAGCGCATCGTCGTCTCCAACATCGTCGGCAATCCAGGCAAAGCGGACGGCAACGGCTATTTGTCGCTGCTGTCCATGGACGGCAAGGTCGTCGCCAGGCACTGGGTGGACGGCATGGACGCGCCCAAGGGCATGGCGATCTCGGGCGGCAAGCTTTACGCCGCCGACATCACCAAGGTTCGCATCGTCGATCTCGCCAGCGGCAAGCTGGTCTCCAGCATCGACGTGCCCGGCGCCGTCTTCCTCAACGACATGACGGCCGATGCCTCGGGCAAGGTCTATGTCACCGACATGCTGGCCGACACGATCTACCGCATCGACGGCGGCAAGCCGGAGCTGTTCGTCAAGGATGCGCTGCTCGCCTCGCCCAACGGCGTCTTCGCCGACGGCGACCGGCTGATCGTTGCGTCCTGGGGCAAGGGCATCAAGCCCGACTTCAGCACCGCGGAGCCCGGCGGGCTGCTGGCGGTCGATCTCGCCGGCAGGAAGGTGACGCCGCTGCCCGGCGCCCAAAGATTCGCCGATCTCGACGGCGTCATCGCCATCGGCGACACTATCTACGCCACCGCCTACATGACCGGCACGCTCTACAGCTACCGGGCCGGCGGCAAGCCCGAGGTTGTCGCTTCCTTCAAGCCGGGCAGCGCAGACATCGGCACCGACGGCAGCTCGACCATCTATGTCCCGCTGATGAACGAAGGCGAGGTGACGGCTCTGAAGATCGACTGAGAGCGGGCGGGAACACGCTAACCGAGATTGGACCGCCATATCGACGGCGCTGCCATCTGGCCACGCCGTCCGCCCCGGGATATCGGGCTGCGATCCCATTTCATGAGCGAAGCCGTGAAGACATCCAGCCTTACCGGCGCCGTTTCCCCGACGATCCCAGTGCTGGTATGCGCGCTGGCGATCTTCCTGCTGTCCGGGATGGACGCGGCAATGAAGTCGCTGGTCATTGCGGTGGGCGTCTACAACACGGTGCTGTGGCGCAGCATGGTCGCGACCCTGGTCGCGGGCGCGGCCTGGTCGGCAGGGCCGCGCTCGAAGCCGACCCTTCCGGTGCTGGGGCTGCATGCGCTGCGCGCCGCGATTGTCGGCATCGTCCTGCTCTCGTTCTTCTGGGGTCTCGCCAGGCTGCCGCTCGCCGAGGCGATCGGGCTCAGCTTTGTCGCGCCCCTGTTTGCTCTTTTCCTCGCCGCGCTGCTGCTGGGCGAACGCATAAGGCGCCAGGCCGTGTGGGCGTCGCTGGCCGGCATCGCGGGCGTCGCGATCATATTGGCCGGTCAGTTCGGCCAGGCCGGGCATTCGCAGGATGCCCTGCTCGGCACGGCAGCGGTGCTCGCATCGACGGTGTTCTATGCCTACAATCTGATCCTCTCCCGGCAACAGGCGCTGTTGGCCAAGCCGATCGAGATCATGCTGTTCCAGAACCTCTGCCTCGCAATCATCCTTGGTCTTGCCGCGCCGTGGCTCGCCGTTGCGCTGCCGAGGGACCTCTGGCTTCCCCTGGTCGGGGTGGCGTTGCTGTCGCTTTCCGGCCAGTTCCTGATGAGTTGGGCCTACGCCCGCGCCGAAGCGCAATATCTGATCCCGACGGAATACTCGGCCTTCATCTGGGCGATCGCGCTCGGCTGGTTTTTCTTCGGCGAGGAGGTGGCCTGGACCACGCTGGCAGGGGCGTGCCTGATCGTCGCCGGCTGCCTGATCGCTGCGCGCGCAAATCCGAAACTTGCCGAGCCGATCGAAGCGGCGGTTTGAGAAGCATCTCACTGGCCGGCAAATCCCGGATGCCGCCACGGTTTGATGTCGACTGCGGCTCGGCCCTGCGGTTTTGCGCCGCGATAGACTTGAGGCGCGCGCCTCCGCCTCCGCGCTCGCTCGCATCATTCAATACATCACTCCGTGTCCGCCATCACCTTGCGCCGCTGCAGCAGGCGCGCCGCAAGCCAGCACAACATGGCCCAAGCGAAGCCGGCGCACCAGCCGGCAAGCACGTCCGACGGCCAATGCACGCCGAGATAGACGCGGCTGGTTCCGACCAGCACCGTGACGAGCACGGCCAGGGCGAGCACGAAGATCTTGGTCCTGCGGTCCGGCAGGAAGCGGGCCGCCAGCGAGCCGAGGGTAAGATAGGTCACCGCCGACAGCATCGCATGGCCGCTGGGGAAGGAGAGCGACGTCTCGTTGACGAGATGCGAGACGAGATCGGGCCGCGGCCGGTAGACCTCGAACTTGAGCAGGCTGGAAAGCACCTGTCCGCCGGCGACGGCCACGAACATGAGCAACGCCGTGGTAGGACGCCGGATCAGCAGCAGATAGACGATAACCGCGCTGGTGATCAGCACCAGGACGGCGGAACTGCCGAGCGCGGTGACGTCACGCACCGCGCCTTCCAGCCAGGGCGGACCGATCGGACTGTCCGGCTGCCCGGCATGGCGGAAGGCGAGCAGGATTTCCGTGTCGAAGGCGTGCGGAGCGGTGGCGCGCGCCACCTCCATGAGCTCGACCAGGCCCCATAGACCGCCGGCGATCACCAGCCCGGCCAGCAGCACCGGGAATTCTATTCTGTTGAGCAGCGCGTTGGCGGTCGATTTCATTCGGAGGGTCCAGCTATAGCCGCTGCATATAGGGCCCGAGCGTGATCAGCGCGACGGCGGCGATCGCCAGCACGACGCCGGTGGCCTGCAATGCATTCAAACGTTCGCCGAAAAAGACCAGTGCAACGACGTTCACCGACACCAGTTGGATCACCGCCGACAGGCTGAACGACACCGACATGCCGAATTCTCGGATCAGCCTGAGCATTATCAGATTGCCCGCGGAATAGAGCGCGAGGGTCAGCAGGATCTTGGCCAGGCTCGGCGCCAGCCCCCATTGCTTGGCCGCCATCGCCGCAAAAAGGAAGATCACCGTCGAAACGCCAAGCTGCGTCAAGCCCCAGAAACTCACGTTTCATCCCCTCTCGAAGCGGCCTTCGCCGCGCCCGTCGCCGTCCTTGTTTCCCAAGCGCGTGGAGCCGTCAAGCCGAGCAGTGGAGGACAAGAGCGAAGGCCGCGGCCAGCCCCCTTCTCCCCGTCATTATACGGGGAGAAGGTGCCGGCAGGCGGATGAGGGGCGGCGCCAGCGTTGGCCATCAGCATTACACGCCGGGCGTTGTCCTTGCTTGAAGCGATCGTCACGGCGCCTCTGTTTGCTAGGTCGGCTCCGCCCCTCATTGCCCTGCCGGGCATTTCTCCCCGTATAGTGACGGGGAGAAAGGGCCGACATCGACGGCTTCGCCAATCACCGGGTGGTACGTCGAAGCCATGTCACGAAAATGTGATCGGCTGCCTTTAGGGATCGACGGGTCACAGTTCCAGCCACCTCAAGAAGCCAGAGGACAGCCCATGACCCAATCCCCTGAAACCCGCTTCCGCACCAGCCAGCTCGAGGAGAATGACGGCCCGTCCGTCAACCCCACCGACAACCGCACCATGGGCGAGATCATCGCCGCGCGCTTCTCGCGCCGCGGTTTCCTGAAGGGTTCGCTGGCCGTCTCGGCCATCGCCGCCACCGTCAGCCCGCTGGCGCTCGTCGCCGCCGACGAGGCGCGCGCGACCGAGGGCTCCGCCTTCAAATTCGACGAGCTCGAAGCCGGCATCGACGACAAGCATCATGTCGCCCCGGGCTACGATGCCGACGTGCTCTTGCGCTGGGGCGATCCGTTGTTTGCCGATTCGCCGGAATTCGATCCGGTGAAGCAGTCGGCCGAGGCCCAGGCCAGGCAGTTCGGCTACAACAACGACTATGTCGGCTATATCCCGATCGACGGCTCGGCCGAGCATGGCCTGCTGGTCGTCAACCACGAATATACCAATCCGCATTTGATGTTCCCGGGCATCGTCAAGATCGTCGAGAAGGATGGCAAGAAGGCCGCCGAGCTGGCGCCGCTCAGCAAGGAGCAGGTCGATGTCGAGATGGCCGCTCATGGCGGCACCATCGTCGAGATCCGCAAGGAAGGCGGCAAATGGCAGGTGGTGCGCGACGGCAAGCTCAACCGCCGCATCATGTCCACCACCGAGATGGCGCTTTCCGGTCCGGTCGCCGGCCATGACCGCGTCAAGACCAATGCCGACCCGTCCGGCACCAAGGTCATCGGCACGCTCAACAACTGCGCCGGCGGCGTCACGCCCTGGGGCACCTATGTGATGGCCGAGGAAAACATCCACGGCTATTTCTCGGGCGAATTGCCGGAAGGCCACAAGGAGGCCGCCAACTACAAGCGGCTCGGCATCCCGGAAGGCGCCTATGAATGGGGCGCGCATTACGACCGCTTCGACCTCGCCAAGGAACCGAACGAGCCCAATCGCTTCGGCTGGATCGTCGAGGTCGACGTCAACGACCCGAATTCGGTGCCGCGGAAGCGCACCGCCATGGGCCGCTTCAAGCATGAAGGGGCCGAATCGATCGTCGCCAGGGACGGCCGTGTCGTCTTCTATCTCGGCGACGACGAGCGCTTCGACTATGTCTACAAGTTCGTCACCGCTGGTAAGTTCAATCCCAATGACCTCGCGGCCAACATGAACCTGCTCGACGACGGCACGTTGCATGTGGCGAAGTTCGCCGAGGACGGCTCGGTCGAATGGATGCCGATCGTGTTTGGTCAGGGCCCGCTGACGGCGGAGAACGGCTTCGCCGGCCAGGCCGACGTGCTGATCGAGACGCGCCGCGCCGCCGACCTGCTCGGGGCCACCAAGATGGACCGGCCGGAAGACATCCAGCCCAATGCCGGCAACGGCAAGGTCTATGTGATGCTGACCAACAATTCCAAGCGCAAGTCAGACCAGGTCGACGCTGCCAACCCGCGCGCCGAAAACGTCTTCGGCCACATCATCGAGATCGTCGAGGATGGCGGTGATTTCGCCGCCACCAAGGGCAAGTGGGAAGTGCTCTTGAAATGCGGCGATCCTTCCGTTGCCGATGTCGGTGCCACCTTCTCGACGGCGACCACCGCCAATGGCTGGTTCGGCATGCCGGACAATTGCGCCGTCGATTCGGCCGGCCGGCTCTGGGTCGCCACCGACGGCCAGGGTCCGAAAGCCACCGGCCGCACCGATGGCCTGTGGGCGGTCGACACGGAAGGCGCCGCGCGGGCGACGTCGAAACTGTTTTTCCGCGTGCCGATCGGCGCCGAAATGTGCGGCCCGCTGTTCGCCCCGGACGACCAGACCGCCTTCGTCGCCGTCCAGCATCCGGGCGACGGCGGCGAGGACTGGGAGGCCTTCGGCCGCCCCTCCTACTATGAGGACCTGTCGACCCGCTGGCCGGACTTCAAGCCGGACATGCCGGTGCGGCCTTCGGTCGTCGCCATCACCAAGCAGGGCGGCGGCAAGATCGCGGTTTGAGAGACAGAGACTCTGCGGCAAGGGCACCATCGCTGACGTTGGGGATTGGCCGAAGCCTCCCCAACGTCGTCATCCCAGGGCGAAGCAGGAGCGAAGCTCCGTCGCGGAGACCCTGGGATCCATTCCGTTACCTCGGACGCAGGGCGCAGCGGAGCAGAATTCTGCACCGTCGCAGCGCCTCGAAGTCACGGAATGGATCCTCGGGTCTACGCGCCCGCTTCGCCCGTGGATGACGAAGCCATCGCGCCTTCGAGCCAATCTCCTAGGTCAACTATCCCGCGCGTTGCACCACCGCCATGTTCAGGGTGGTTCTCAGCCGGAAGCCGATCGACTCGTAGAGCCTGACGGCAGCGACGTTGCTGTCATAGGCGTGGAGATAAGGAACCTCGCCCCGCGCCATGATCCGGTTCGCCACGAAGAGCGACAGCAGCCTGGCAAGGCCGCCGCCGCGGAAATCCGGATGCGAGCAAACGCCGCTGAGTTCGGTGTAGCCGGGCTGCTTCATGCGCTCGCCGGCCATCGCCGCGAGCCTGCCGTCGATCTTCACGCCCCAGAACTCGCCGAGGCTCAAGGCCTCCAGCGTGAACGGACCTGGCTTGGTGAGCGACGCCAGAGCCAGCATCTCGGCGGCATCGGCCTCGGTCAGCTGTTGCACGCGCTCATCGGACACTGTCCCAACCGGCTGCTCTGCGACCATCTGCACCAGCGACGCCGTCGAAATCGCGGCAAGCTCCGCAGGCAGGATGATTTTATCCGTCTGAACCAGGATGGCGCTTTCAAGCGGTGGGAGCAGCTTGCCCAGGGCCCGCAGGCTTTCGGCATCGTCCGCCGCCGTGGCGGCGAAAGGAACGATCGACGGCCGGTACCGCCGGGCGAGGCTGCCGCCTTCCGCGAAGGCCTGATGGCGCGTCGCGAGCGCGCTCCAGATGGGACGGTCGAGAACGTGTTTCATGGCACACCAGCCTTCTCGGCACGGCGATCGAGCGGGGTTGCGGCCAACCGATCCTCGATGGCGGCGAGCTGACCAAGCAGCGGCCCGGAGAGGTCCGCGCACAATTCCGCGACCGCGTCCTCGATGCGCGGCCAGACGTCACGCTTCGCGGTGTCGACCAGCCGCTGGCCGTTCCGCGACAGCGAGACGATCCTGCGCCGCTGGTCGTCGTTCGATTGCGTGACCTCGACCAGGCCCAGTTCGGTCAGCAGCGACACGCTGCGCGTCACGCCCGGCTGCGCGATGCCGAGAGACTGCGCCAGCTCGCCGACCGGCAGCGGCCCCAGCCTGTCGAGCGCGGCGAGCAGAGGGTACTGGCTCGACTGGACACGCACATCCAAGCGGTCGAGCACGCGCTGCGTGTCGGCCTGCAGTTGCTCGCCAATGCGCTTCAGCCGGCTGCCGAGGCAGAGAAAGCCGAGAGATCGCAAGACGTCTTCCATGGCCGAGCTGTCCGAACAAGGAACTATAACTTGATATATAACATTGCATAGAACTCGGCAATATGCCTTCGCGGCGCAAGCTGATCGGTGCCGATCGCTGCATCGGACGGCAGACATTTCCTCTTCATTCGCGGCCGATAGCATCCTATATGGCGCTGGCGCGACATGACCGACAATCGGTCGCGCCAAGGCGACTGATTCGAGCCCGTGGGCTGCGGGTCTGTGTTCATCGGCACGCGGAAGCTCATGCCCTCCCTGCGCAAACATATCGACAGGTTACTTGAAGGCGCGGCGCCCAAGGTGCCGCGCCGCGAGCTGACCCATCTCGAGCGCCTGGCGATGGTTCGGCGGCACGGCGACTTCTCGCTTGCCTATTCGACCGCCGTGCAGCAAAAACTGTCCTATTTCAGCGACGGCGACGGCTACATCGCCTTCGGCAGCAAGATGAAGCACCATTTCGCGCTTGGCGATCCGGTGGTCGATCCGTCGGAGCGGCCCGGCTACATCAAGCGCTTCGTCGAGGCCGCCGGCGGCCCCTGGTTCGTGCAGATCGGCGCCGCCACCGCAAAGGTGCTGGCCGGCCTCGGCTATCAGGTCAACCGGCTGGGCGTCGACACCAGGCTGCAGCTGCCGGCGCATGACTTTTCCGGCAAGCGCAACGAAACCGTGCGTTATTCCGAGCGCTGGCTGGCGAAGAAGGGCTTCACCTTCGCCGAGGACAGAAAAAACATGCTCCTCGACGAGGTTTCGCGGCTTTCCGAGAACTGGCGCGGCGAGCGCATCGTCAAGCGCTGGGAGATGGGCTTCCTCAATCGCCCCTTCGCCGACCATCTCGGCGCCGACATGCGCCGCTTCGTCCTGCACGGTCCGGAGGGTGAGCTCGTCGCCATCCTCGATTTCGATCCGCTGTTCAGCGACGGCAAGGTCATCGGCTACACCACCGCCTTCAAGCGCAAGCATGTCGACGCCACGCCGCATTCCGAGATCGGCCTGACCAAATTCGCCGTCGACCGTTTTCGCGAGGAAGGCATTTCGGTCGTCACGCTGGGTCTGTCGCCACTGCTCGATGTCGAGCCGAGCGGCTTTGCCGAATCGAGCTTCTGGCGCGGCGCCTTCCAGCGCGCCTACGAGTCGCCCTGGGTCAACCGCTCGCGCTTCAATCTGCAGGGCCAGGCCGCCTTCAAGCGCCGCTTCCATGGGCTGGAGGAGCCGACCTACGTCGCCTTCCGCAGAGGCACGCTGATGGAGATGCTGGGGCTGCTGCGGCTGATCAAGGCGATCTAGGTCCGTCGATATTCAGGTGATGCCGGCCTGCAAATGGCGGTCTCCTGCGCTTCCGGTGCTCACGTACTTAAGTACGCTCCGCTCCGGTTCTCGGAGACCACCATTTTCGACTCGGCCTAACCTGAATCTCAACAGACCTAGTCGCGGCTCAAAGGCAACGTTTCCGTTCAATTCCTCAACCGATATCCGGTCCTGAAGATCCACGCCACGATCGCGATGCAGACGGCCAAGAACACCAGCGTCATGCCGAGGCTGACGCCGACCGAGACGTCCGCCTTGCCGTAGAAACTCCAGCGGAAGCCGCTGATCAGGTAGACGACCGGGTTGAACAGCGTGATCGTCTTCCAGATGCCGGGCAGCATATGGATCGAATAGAAGCTGCCGCCGAGGAAGGTGAGCGGCGTGACGATCAGGAGCGGCACCAGCTGCAGCTGCTCGAAGGTCTTGGCCCAGATGCCGATGATGAAACCGAACAGGCTGAAGGTCACCGCCGTCAGCACCAGGAAGGCGATCATCCAGAACGGGTGCTCGATTCTGAGCGGCACGAACAGCGACGCCGTCGCCAGGATTATCAGGCCGAGCATGATCGATTTGGTCGCAGCACCCCCGACATAGGCGAGGATGATCTCCAGATAGGAGACCGGCGCCGACAAAAGCTCGTAGATCGAGCCGACGAATTTCGGGAAATAGATGGCGAAGGAGGCGTTCGAGATCGACTGCGTCAAAAGCGACAGCATCATCAGCCCCGGCACGATGAAGGCGCCGTAGCTGATGCCGTCGATCTCGGTGATGCGCGAGCCGATCGCCGAGCCGAAGACGACGAAATAAAGCGACGTCGAGATGACCGGCGAGATGATGCTCTGCAGCACCGTGCGGAACGCGCGCGCCATCTCGACCCGGTAGATCGCCCAGACCGCACGAAGATTCATGGTCGCGCGCAGGTTCATGGCTCTTGCCTCAGAAGATTGACGAAGATCTCTTCGAGCGTGCTGTTCTTGGTGTCGAGATCGCGGAACTGGATGCCGGCGGCCTCGAGATCGCGGATCAGCGAGGCGACGCCCGGCCGGTCGCTCTGGTTGTCATAGGTGTAGGTGAGCTGCTCACCATCCGGTGACAGCTCCAGCGGATAGCGCTCAAGGCCATCGGGGATGGCCTTGAGCGGCGCCCGCAGCTCCATCGTCATCTGCTTGCGGCCGAGCTTGCGCATCAGCTCGGCCTTGCCTTCGACCAGGATGATCTCGCCGCGATTGATGACGCCGACGCGGTCGGCCATCGCCTCGGCCTCTTCGATGTAATGCGTGGTGAGGATGATGGTGACGCCATCCTCGCGCAGCCGCCGCACCATCGCCCACATGTCCTGGCGCAGCTCTACGTCGACGCCGGCCGTCGGCTCGTCGAGGAACAGAACGCGCGGCTCGTGCGACAGCGCTTTGGCGATCATCAGCCGGCGCTTCATGCCGCCGGAAAGCGTGATCGCCTTGGCGTCCTTCTTGTCCCACAGCGAGAGATCGCGCAGCACCTTCTCGACGAACTCCTTGTTCGGCGCCTTGCCGAACAGGCCGCGGCTGTAGTTGACCGTCGCCCATACCGTCTCGAAGGCGTCGATGGTGAGCTCCTGCGGCACCAGCCCGATCAGGCTGCGCGCGGCGCGGTAGTTCTTGCCGATATCGTGGCCGTCGACGGTGACGCTGCCCGAGGATCGGTTGACGATGCCGCAGACGATCGAGATCAGCGTCGTCTTGCCGGCGCCGTTCGGCCCGAGCAGCGCAAAAATCTCGCCGCGCTCGATATCGAGGTTGATTTCCTTCAGCGCCTTGAAGCCGGTGGCATAGGTCTTGGTGACACCGGATATCGAAATGATTGATGGCATGGCTGAAAACGGCTGCTGAAAGGGTGCTTTGGATTTTTATTGCGCTGAATGTCGGTGCGCGAGGCAGGAAGTCAATGCCGCTCCTGACAATTCAATGCATGTCGCCCAAAAGTGCGCAGCGGTTTTGGGATAACGACATGCATCAAGACAAAGGCTTAACAGGCCGCTGCAAAAGTCGCGCCCTTTTCGATTTTGATGACATTTATCGGATTGGTTTTGTCTGATCGGGCTGGATTTTGGCTTTTGCGG
>NZ_JBEPLM010000016.1:0-136876 GCF_040545255.1 Mesorhizobium shonense | reverse complement strand
CACGGCCTGTCCGAAAGGACGACCAGGATCCACTCGGTCTCCTTCCCACTTCAACCATACACCAGAACCAACACACAGGATTCTAGGGTCTGCGCTGCGTCGCTTCGCTCCGCCCTAGAATGACGAAGGTGTGCCAGCCTCAATGCCCGACGCCGGACCTCTGCTTCTTGCGGTGCCGCGCCAGCATGTTGAGCCCCTCGACCAGCGCCGAAAAACCCATGGCGGCGTAGATGTAGCCCTTGGGCACGTGGTAGCCCATGCCGTCGGCGATCAGCGTCATGCCGATCATCAGCAGGAAGCCGAGCGCCAGCATGACGATTGTCGGATTCTTGGCGATGAAATCGGCGAGCGGCGTCGCCGCCAGCATCATCGCGCTCACTGCCACGATCACCGCGATATACATGATGGCGATCTCGTCGGTCATGCCGACGGCGGTGATGATGGAATCGATCGAGAAGACGAGGTCGAGCAGCAGGATCTGGAAGATCGCGCCGGCAAGGCTCATCTGCAGCGTGCCGCCCACCATCGTGTCTTGATGGTCCTGGGGATCGACCGTGTGATGGATTTCCTTGGTCGCCTTCCAGACCAGGAACAGGCCGCCGGCGATCAGGATCAGGTCGCGCCAGGAAAAGCCATGCCCGAATGCCGTGAACACCGGTGCCGTCAGTTGCACGATGATCGAGACGGTGGCGAGCAACACCAGCCGCATGACAAGCGCCGCCGAGATGCCGAGCCTACGGGCGCGGGCCCGCTGAGCTTCCGGCAGCTTATTGGTCAGGATCGAGATGAAGATCAGGTTGTCGATGCCGAGCACGACCTCCAGCACCACCAGCGTCAGCAGCGCGACCCACGCGGTCGGATCGGAAACGAAGGCAAAGTGCGGCGCCAGGAATTCGACAAGCTGCATGGAGGTCGTCCCCTCTACGATCCAAAGCATGTCGCCCGAAAGTGCGGCGCGGTTTTGGGATCACGACATGCTCAACCAACAAAATCAAAAGCGCGTCGCATAAGATCAGGTCGAAGGCGGCGCGCTTTTGAAGCAGTTTCGAAGCCAGTTAGGTGCTGGCCCCGCTCATATCAATGTCACGACCAGAAGGACGGCGCCGTTTCCTCCAGCCGCGGCCCGCGACGAAACGGCGCGATCTTCTCGGCGAGCCCGGTTCGGTCGGAAATCTCGACGCCGATGCCGCACAATGTCGCTGGTCCGCTCGCCGCCTCGAAGCGGCCTTTCGGCACTTTCGACAGGAAGCGGTTGAGCGGTTCTTCCTTGTCCATGCCGAGCGAGGAATCGTAGTCGCCGCACATGCCGGCGTCCGAGATATAGGCGGTGCCGCCGTTGAGGATCTGGTGATCGGCGGTCGGCTGGTGCGTGTGGGTGCCGACCACCAGGCTGGCGCGACCGTCGACGAAATGCGCGAAGCACATTTTTTCAGAGGTCGCCTCGGCGTGGAAATCGATCACCGCCGCATCCGCCTGCTCGCCGAGCGGACAGGCGGCAAGCTCGCGCTCGCCGGCCTGGAACGGATCGTCGAGCTCGGGATGCATGAAGACGCGGCCCATGATGTTGGCGACCAGCACCCGTGCGCCGTTCCTGGCGATGTAGACGCCGGAGCCGCGCCCCGGCGTGCCCTTGGGAAAATTGGACGGGCGCAGGAAGCGCTCCTCGCGCGGCGCGAAGATCAACGCGTCGCGCTGGTCCCAGACATGGTTGCCGGTGGTGACGACATCCGCGCCCGAAGCGAGCGTCTCGCGAAAGATCTCCTCGGTGATGCCGAAGCCGCCGGCGGCGTTCTCGCCATTGACGATGACGAAGTCGAGCCTGAAGTCGGAAATCAGCCCGGGCAGCTGTTCCCACACCGCCGTGCGTCCAGTTTTTCCAACCATGTCGCCGAGGAAGAGAAGTCTCATACGATCCTGCGCCGAAAGTCCGCCAAGCAAAAGCTGCATGACTTCCCGCAAAAGATCATGCGTTTCTCAACCGCTTTTCTACAATTGCGGCGTGAACCGGCGCAACCCGCTCTCGGTGAGTATTTCCGAGATGATCACGTCGTGGTTCTCATCCGGCACCTGGGCCACTTCCTGGCAATCGAAGGCGATGCCGATCAGCCTGGGCGTCAGCCCCTTGTCGGCCAGCCTGGCGATCGCCCGGTCGTAATAGCCGGCGCCGTAGCCGATGCGGTGGCCGCGCGCGTCGAAGGCGGCGAGCGGTATCAGCATGAGCGAAGGGTCGAGCACTTCGGCCTCGTCATGCGGCCCGACCGTGCCGAAGCCCATCTCGACCATCGGCGCGCCGCGCACCAGCTCGCGGAACACGATGGTGGTCTTGTCGAGGATCGCCGGCAGGCAGAGCCTGGCGCCCTTTTCGCGCAGCGCGAACATCAGCGGCCGCACGTCGACCTCCGAGCGCATCGGCCAGAAACCGGAGACGATCTGCCCCGGCTCGACGGCGATCTGGTCGCGCGCCGTCTCGGCCATTTCGAGCGCGATCTCCACCCGCCAGAATTCGTCGAGCGCGTCCCGGCGCGCCAGAGCGTCCTTGCGAAGCTGTTTTTTCAGGTCTTTTGATGGGGTCATGCGCAGACGCTAGAAAAGGACAGATTTGGATGGAGTTTTAGGAGCGACGTTTTGGAGGAGCGGAGCGAACTTTTCGTTCGTGAGCACCGCACAAAACGGCGCGACGACAAAATCCGCCAAATATGGCCTTTTCGATCGGTGGCGATCCACACAACCGGTGGAGGGTCGATCCCGGGTGCCTACAAAGTAGGTGGGCACCGTGTGAGAAAACCCACGGGTCTTCCCAGGGACAGCTCCCTAAGGATCGATAAGGCCCCGGGGATAAGTTCTCCTGCCGGGAAGCGCAGACCGCCATTGCCAATATAGGCCGACGGTTGGCCGAGCGCCAGAGAAACGAAGGGCGAGAAACGAAGGCGGAAACGAGCGGCCGTTAAAGCTTGCGCGCATCCGCAGGGCTCCTTACGGTCCCCGCCTCACGGACAGGAGAAAAAATGCGTTTCGAAGGCACCGCGGCCTATGTCGCCGACAAGGATCTGATGGTGGCGGTCAATGCCGCGATCGCTTTGGAGCGGCCCTTGCTGGTCAAGGGCGAGCCCGGCACCGGCAAGACCGAGCTCGCCCGCCAGGTGGCGGCAACGCTTGGGCTCGATTTCATCGAATGGAACGTCAAGTCGACCACCAGGGCGCAACAGGGCCTCTACGAATATGACGCCGTC
This sequence comes from Mesorhizobium shonense, assembly GCF_040545255.1. Classification (NCBI taxonomy): domain Bacteria; kingdom Pseudomonadati; phylum Pseudomonadota; class Alphaproteobacteria; order Hyphomicrobiales; family Phyllobacteriaceae; genus Mesorhizobium; species Mesorhizobium shonense. The sequence goes on along the minus strand of NZ_JBEPLM010000016.1, from coordinate 133,646 downwards.
TCGCGGCTGCGCGACAGCCAGCTCGGCGACGACCGCTTCAACGACATCGCCAACTACATCAAGCGCGGCAAGTTGTGGGACGCATTCGCGGCGCAAAAGAAAGTCGTGCTTCTGATCGACGAGATCGACAAGGCCGACATCGAATTCCCCAACGACCTCCTGCAGGAGCTCGATCGGATGGAATTTTTCGTCTATGAGACCGGCGAGACCATCCGCGCCGCCTTCAGGCCGATCGTCATCATCACCTCGAACAACGAGAAGGAGCTGCCGGACGCTTTTCTGCGCCGCTGCTTCTTCCACTATATCCGCTTTCCCGACATCGAGACGCTGCACCGGATCGTCGACGTGCACTATCCCGGCATCAAGCAGAACCTGGTGCGCGCCGCCCTTACCCAGTTCTACGAGATCCGCGAGGTGCCGGGCTTGAAGAAGAAGCCCTCGACCTCCGAAGCGCTCGACTGGATCCGACTGCTTGTCGCCGACGACATCGCGCCCGAGGATCTGCGTGCCGACCCCAAGAACGCGCTGCCGAAGCTGCACGGTGCGCTGTTGAAGAACGAGCAGGACGTGCATCTGTTCGAACGGCTGGCCTTCATGGCGAGACGACAGGGATAAGGCGACAGCAATAGCGCTTTCCCCGGTTGTGGACCGTTGCCGCCGGGCGATGACTCCCGCAGCTTCGGGCCAAAAGCATTGGAGGAAGAAATGACCGAGATCACCGTCCGTCCGCTCGCGCAGTCCGATAACGCCGAATGGCGGCGGCTATGGACCGCCTATCTCACCTTCTACGAAACCAAGCTGCCGGACGAGGTCTACGACGTCACTTGGAAACGCCTGTTCACGCCTGGCGAGTTCGAGCCTAAGGGTTTTATCGCCACGCTCGACGGCAAGGCCGTGGGCCTGACCCATTATCTCTACCACCGCTCCTGCTGGTCGGAGAAAAACAACTGCTATCTGCAGGACCTGTTCGCCGATCCCGAGATGCGCGGCAAAGGCATTGGTGCAGCGCTGATCGAGGCGGTGCGGCAGGAGGCCGGCAAGATCGGCGTGAAGAACGTCTACTGGATGACCCACGAGACCAACGCCACCGCGCGCCGGCTCTACGACCACGTCGCGCGCCGCACGGGCTTCATCGAGTACGATCTGCTATAGCATAGGTCAACGGTTGAAATGGCCAAAATTGCGCAATATATTGCGCACAATTGGGAGGCGCGATGCCGCTGATAGAGACCAATACGCGCAAGATTGTCGCGAGACTCTTGCGCGAAGGTTGGTCGAATGTCGGTGGCGGCAAACATGAAAAGTATGAGCATCCGGAAAGGCCGGACGTTATGATCATCGTGCCTCGGCATCGCGAACAGTCTCCTGGTGTGGCGCGGTCGATCGCTCGACTTGCCGGATGGATTTGAGGACGAGCACATGACGCACTATGTCGGAATTCTAGACGGCGCCGACGATGTCTGGGGCGTACGGGTGCCCGATCTTCCCGGCTGCCACGGCGGCGGGGCAAATCCCGAGGAAGCAATCGCCGACGCGACTTCGGCCGTGCGCGAATGGGCTGAAGCCCGGACAGCAAAGCAGTTATCTATGCCTGCCCCGCGTACAATGACGGAATTGCTGAGGTCCGGCGAAATCGACAGTACCGCAGGCGAATCCGCGGTGATGATCCCCGTGCTGATCGATTCGGGGCGACCGGTCCGAGCCAATCTATCACTCGACGCTGGTTTGTTGGCGGCGATCGACGAAGAAGCGAGCCGCCGAGGCCTGACGCGCTCGGCCTTCATTGCAAGTGCCGCGCGAGAAAAGATCGAGGGGCACAGATAACAGCCCAGATGTTCATCCCCTTCTTCCTCGAACTGAAAGCCGCGCGGATTCCCGTTTCGCTCAGGGAATACCTGTCGCTGCTGGAAGGCCTGGAAGCGGGGCTGGTCGACTATGACGTCGAGGGTTTTTATTACCTCGCGCGCTCGGCCCTGGTGAAGGACGAGCGCCACATCGACCGCTTCGACCAGGTCTTTTCCCATGTCTTCAAGGGCATCGAGGCGCTCGCCGGACCGGACGCCGTCGATGTCGCCAACATCCCTGAGGAATGGCTTCGCCGTTTGGCGGAAAAGCACCTGACCGACGAGGAGAAGAAACTGATCGAGGCGCTTGGCGGTTTCGACAGACTGATGGAGACGCTGAAGAAGCGGCTGGAGGAGCAGAAGGGTCGGCACCAGGGCGGCTCGAAATGGATCGGCACCGGCGGCACCTCGCCCTTCGGCGCCTATGGCTACAATCCGGAAGGCGTGCGTATCGGCCAGCATGAAAGCCGCCATCGCCGCGCGGTGAAGGTGTGGGACAAGCGCGAGTTCAAAAATTTCGACGACGCGGTCGAACTCGGCACCCGCAACATCAAGGTGGCGCTGAAGCGGCTGCGGCGCTGGGTGCGCGAGGGCGCGGAGGAGGAATTCGACCTGCCCGGCACAATCCATGCGACCGCCGAGCATGGCTATCTCGATGTCAAAACGCGCCCCGAGCGCCGCAACGCGGTGAAGCTCTTGATGTTCTTCGATGTCGGCGGCTCGATGGACGATCACATCAAAAGCGTCGAGGAACTGTTCTCGGCCGCCCGCGCCGAATTCCGCCAGCTCGAATATTTCTACTTCCACAACTGCCTTTATGAGCGCGTCTGGAAGGACAACCGAAGGCGACTTGCCGAGACGATCCCGACCTTCGATCTCATCCACAAATACGGCCCGGACTACAAGGCGATCGTGGTCGGCGACGCCTCGATGAGCCCTTACGAGATCGCGCATCCCGGCGGCTCGGTCGAGCACTGGAATCCGGAGGCCGGCAGCGTCTGGCTCGGGCGGCTGTTGCAGCAATGGCCGAACGCGGTGTGGCTGAACCCGGAGGCCGAGAAGAACTGGCGTTACACCCACTCGATCGCCATGATCAGCGACATCTTCGGCGGCCGCATGTTCCCGTTGACATTGGCCGGGCTCGAGGCCGCGACGAAGCAGCTTTCGCGGAAACATTGAGCATCTACGCAATCGCCAAGGTCAGCGCTGCCCCTCATCGCCCTGCCGGGCACTTCTCCCCGTATAGTGACGGGGAGAAGGGGCTGGCCGCAACCTCGGCGCCTTTCTTGCAACGCTCGTGATTAGCGAAGCCGGCGATGAGAGCGCCCCTCTCCCCGTCACTATACGGGGAGAGGATGCCGGTCCACCCTCCGCAGCTGCTGCGGAGGACGGGCAGGCAGGTGAGGGGCAGCGCCAACGGCAATAAGGGGCTGAAGCGAAACCAGCGGCAACTGCCTTGTCAGTCCCGGCACTGGGCATGCGTGTAACAAACACCTATCTTCGTGCGAACATAGGCTGCCAACCAACAACGAGCCGCCAAGGCCGAGGAGATTTCATGGACACCCACGCATACCCCGTCACTCGCACCGATGCCGAGTGGCGCGCCCGGCTGACGCCGGAGCAGTATGCCGTCATGCGCAATCACGGCACCGAGCGTCCCGGCAGCTGCGCCCTGCTCTATGAGAAGCGCGCCGGCACCTTCTTCTGCGTCGGCTGCGACCAGCCTTTGTTCGAATCCAAGCTGAAATTCGAGAGCGGTACCGGCTGGCCGAGCTTCAACGACCCGGTCCCAGGGTCGATCGAAACCACCGTCGATCGCAGTTACGGCATGGTCCGCACCGAATGCCATTGCGCGCGCTGCGGCAGTCATCTCGGCCATGTCTTCGAGGACGGCCCGCCACCGACCGGCTTGCGCTACTGCATCAACGGCGTGGCGCTGCGGTTCGAGCCGGCGGCCTGACCGGTAACCCCGTCATGGCTTCGGAAAGGGCGGCTCCGGCCGCCCTTTTTGTCTGCGCGGCACCGAGCGCCGGTCAGGCAATGACCGTCGCAATCAGCCAGAGCGCCGAGCCCAACATCATCATCGATGCCTTGGCGCCGCCTGTCTTCTCCGCCGTTCGCCAGACGGCGAGGGCGACGAAGATGTTGTAGGGCACCGGCAGGAGATGCACCGTAAGAACCAGCCAGAGCGGCAGCTTCAACCCGAGCAGTGTCAGCGCCAGACCCGACGAGGCGATGTTGATCGCCGTGCCGACAAGCACCATGTCGCGCCAGAACAGCCGGTCGAGCGGCTGTTTGCCTTGCCAGCGCGAGCGAAAGAAGCCGGCCAGCATCTGTGGTCTACTCCTGCCTCAGGACTTCAATTACCGCGCGTTCGAAACGCGAGCATTCCGTCACCAGCCAGTCGGCCATGGCTGGCCAATTGTCCTCGGCAAAGCAGTTGACCCGCCACTGCGAGTTGATGCCGAGATTTTGCGCGCTCTGCTCCGGCCTGAGCTTCAGCCGCGCCTCGATCGCCGGCTGGAACGGCTTCAGCCGCGTCCAGACTTGCGTTGCGCCGAGCTTCTCGTTGCGGCCGAAGAAGACGCCGACCACGTTCTCGCTGGGCGCGACATACATCGAAAGTACCAGGCCGAATTCGGGCAGCCCGCGCTGCCAGAACCAGGGCCCGCGCCGCGCCAGGCGGGGCCGTTCTTGCGGATGCCGTTCGGCGAACAGCGCCCAGAAGCCGCGATGGCGGAACTCCGAGGCCCGGCGGCCGCCGAAGTCGAACTCACTCATGGCCGGCCCCCGGCCATGAGACTTACACCATGCCGAGCGCGGCCTTGTACAGATCGAGGATGGACTCCTCCTCCTGGCGCTCGGCTTGGTCCTTCTTGCGCAGCCGCACGATGGTGCGGATCGCCTTGGTGTCGAAGCCAGTGCCCTTGGCCTCGCCATAGACGTCCTTGATGTCGTCGGAAATCGTCTTCTTTTCTTCCTCGAGCCGCTCGATGCGCTCGATGATGGCGCGCAGCTGGCCGGCGGCTACAGTCTGGCTGGTCTCGGTGATCTCGTCGGCCATTTTTCTCTCCGCGTTTTTTGGCGCCATGGCGATTCCCGCCCGGCTAAATTGGAGCCGGTTCGATGCCCGAGCAGGCGCGGCGGGTCAAGACATTATCGATGCGGCATGAAGGGTTACCCACGCCCCGAGGTGTGTTGAGATTCAGGTCAGGCCGGGCCGAGAATGGTGGATTCCGAGAACCGGCCTACGCCGGCCGTAGCCTTCATAGAGCGGAGACACTTATGAGGGCTTCGGCCGGCGAAGGCCGGAGCGGAGCGTACTTGAAGTACGTGAGCACCGGAAGCGCAGGAAGCCTCCATTCGCAGGCTGGCCTCACCTGAATATCAGCACACCTACCCAAAAGCGATCAGCAGATCTTTCGCATCGATCTGGTCGCCGGCCTTGACCAGCACTTCGGCGACCACGCCGTCGCGCTCGGCGTGCAGCGCGGTCTCCATCTTCATCGCCTCGATCGAGAGCAGCACGTCGCCCGCCTTGACCGCCTGGCCGGCGGCGACGGCAAGCGCGGAAACCACGCCCGGCATCGGCGCGCCGATATGCGCCTCGTTGCCCGGCTCCGCCTTGCGCCGCGCCTTGGCGGCCGAGGCGCCATGCGCGCGGTCCGGCACCTTCACGCGGCGCGGCTGGCCGTTGAGCTCGAAGAAGACGGTGACCATGCCCTTTTCATCGACATCGCCGAACGCCTGGCAGCGCACGACGAGCGTCTTGCCCTTCTCGATGTCGACGAAAATCTCGTCTTCCGACTTCATGCCGTAGAAATAGGTCGGCGTCGGCAGCACGCTGACCGGACCGTAGGTTTCCTGCGCGGCGGCGAAGTCGGTGAAGACCTTCGGATACATCAGCCAGGAGGCGAATTCGAACTCCGTGAGCTTGCGCTCGAGCTTCTCCTCGATCTCCTTGCGGCTGGCCTTGAGGTTTGCCGGCTTGAGCAGCGAGCCCGGCCTCACGGTAATCGGCTTCTCGCCTTTCAATGCCTTCTTCTGCAGCGCTTGCGGCCAGCCGCCGGGCGACTGGCCGAGATCGCCGCGCAGCATTGAGACGACCGAATCCGGGAAGGCGATATCCTTTGCCGGGTTCTCGACATCGGCGACGGTGAGGTCCTGGCTGATCATCATCAGCGCCATGTCGCCGACCACCTTGGACGACGGCGTCACCTTGACGATGTCGCCGAACATCAGGTTGACGTCGTGATAGGCCTGCGCCACCTCGTGCCAGCGCGTTTCGAGCCCCAGCGAACGCGCCTGCTCCTTGAGATTGGTGAACTGTCCGCCCGGCATCTCGTGCAGGTAAACTTCCGAGGCCGGTCCCTTGAGGTCGCTTTCGAAGGCGGCGTACTGGTTGCGCACCGCTTCCCAGTAGAAGGAGATGTGGCGGATCCATTGCGGATCGAGGCCGGGGTCGCGCTCGGTGCCCTTCAGCGCCTCGACGATCGAGCCGAGGCATGGCTGCGAGGTGTTGCCCGATAAGGAATCCATCGCCGCGTCGATGGCGTCGACGCCGGTCTCGACCGCTGCCAGCACCGTCGCCGCCGAGAGGCCGGAGGTGTCGTGCGTGTGGAAATGGATCGGGAGGTCGGTCTCTTCGCGCAGCGCCTTGAACAGCACTCGCGCCGCCGACGGCTTCAACAGGCCGGCCATGTCCTTGACGGCGATGATATGCGCGCCGGTCGCTTCCAGCTCCTTCGCCAGCCCGACATAGTATTTGAGGTCGTATTTGGCGCGTGCCGGATCGAGGATGTCGCCGGTGTAACACATCGCCGCTTCGATCAGCTTGCCCTCGGCGCCCACCGCGTCCATGGCGACGCGCATGTTCTCGACCCAGTTCAGGCAGTCGAAGACGCGGAACAGGTCGACGCCGCCGGCGGCCGCCTGTTTGACGAAATGCTGCACGACATTGTCGGGATAGTTGGTGTAGCCGACGCCGTTGGCGCCGCGCAGCAGCATCTGCAGCAGAAGGTTGGGCGCGGCCTCGCGCACCCGTGACAGACGCTCCCACGGATCCTCGGTGAGGAAGCGCATGGCGACGTCGAAGGTGGCCCCGCCCCAGCATTCCAGCGACAAGAGCTGCGGCAGCGCCCGCGCATAGGTGCCGGCGATGCCGGCAATGTCATAGGTGCGCATGCGGGTGGCGAGCAGCGACTGGTGGCCGTCGCGCATCGTCGTGTCGGTGACCAGCACCTGGTTCTGCTCGCGCATCCAGGCGGCGAACTTCTGAGGCCCGAGCGCGTCGAGCCGCTGCTTGCTGCCATCCGGCACCTTGCCGTTGAGATAGGGCACGACGGGTGCGGCGGCATCGGCCTTGGGCATCGGCCGTCCGCGCGTCTCCGGATGGCCGTTGACGCTGACATCGGCCAGATAATTGAGCAGCTTGGTGGCGCGGTCCTGCCGCTTCACCTGCTGGAACAGTTCCGGCGTCGTGTCGATGAACTTGGTGGTGTAGGAATTATCGGCGAAGCTTGGGTGATTGATGATCGCTTCGAGGAAGGTGAGGTTGGTGGCGACGCCGCGGATGCGGAATTCGCGCAGCGCCCGGTTCATGCGGGCGATCGTCTCGGCCGGCGTCGGCGCCCAGGCCGTCACCTTTTCCAGCAGCGGATCGTAGAAGCGGGTGATGACCGCGCCCGAATAGGCGGTGCCGCCGTCGAGGCGGATGCCGAAGCCGGTGGCGCCGCGATAGGCGGTGATGCGGCCGTAGTCCGGGATGAAATTGTGCTCCGGGTCCTCGGTGGTGATGCGGCACTGCAGCGCGTGGCCATTGAGCCTGATGTCCTTCTGCGCCGGCACGCCCGATTCCGGCGTGCCGATGGCGAAGCCGTCGAGGATGTGGATCTGCGCCTTCACGATGTCGATGCCGGTCACCATTTCGGTGACCGTGTGTTCGACCTGGATGCGCGGATTGACCTCGATGAAATAGAACTTGCCGGTATCGGCGTCCTGCAGGAACTCGACCGTGCCGGCGCCGATATAGCTTGTCTCGCGCGCGATCTTCAGCGCATAGCCGCAGAGTTCCTGGCGCAATTCCTCGCTGAGATACGGCGCCGGCGCGCGTTCGACGACCTTCTGGTTGCGGCGCTGGATCGAGCAGTCGCGCTCGAACAGATGCACGGCATTGCCATGTGTGTCGCCCAGCACCTGCACCTCGACATGGCGGGCCCGCTCGATCAGCTTTTCGAGATAGACCTCGTCCTTGCCGAAGGCGGCCTTGGCCTCGCGCTTGCCTTCCATCACCTCGCGGGCGAGGTCGGCCTCCGCGCGGATGGCGCGCATGCCGCGGCCGCCGCCGCCCCACGAGGCCTTCAGCATCACCGGATAGCCTATTTTCGCGGCGAGCTTCTTCACCTCCTCCATGTCGTCGGGCAGCGGATCGGTGGCCGGCACGACCGGCACGCCGACCTCGATCGCCAGGTTGCGCGCGGCGACCTTGTTGCCGAGCCGGCGCATCGTCTCCGGCTTCGGCCCGATGAAGGTGATGCCGGCGGCAGTGCAGGCCTCGGCGAATTCCGGGCTTTCCGACAACAGGCCGTAGCCGGGATGGATCGCATCGGCGCCCGACAATCTGGCGACGCGCATCACTTCGTCGATCGAGAGATAGCTTTCGATCGGTCCCATGTCCTTGTTGAGGTGCGGCCCCCGCCCGACCTGGTAGCTTTCGTCGGCCTTGAAGCGGTGCAGCGAATATTTGTCCTCTTCCGCCCAGATCGCCACGGTTTTGAGGCCCAGTTCATTGGCCGCGCGAAAGACGCGGATGGCGATTTCGGACCGGTTGGCGACGAGGATCTTCGTGATTGCCAAGGACTGGGCTCCAGCAGCGGAAGGTAAGATGAACGGGCAATGATTAGCGTGAAAATGCTGCAGCGCAAACAAAATCGCGCGACACTTAAACCGATTTAAATCGTTTGTTTGCGCCAAAACCCTCGCTGTCGTCCCGCAGGCGGTTCAGGAATGATTTTTCAGATTGTCCTAATTGCGGAACGCTTGGTCGGCTGGACGCTAGCGTACGCAAACAAAAATGCCCGGCGCTAAGCGCCGGGCATCCGAAAAGTCGGCTTGTGTTTGCCGGCTTATTTCTCGAAGTAGCTGTACTTGCCGTCTTCGCCCTTCTTCCACTCGTAGACGACATAGTCCGGACGGGTGATGTCGCCCTTGGAGTCGTAGCCGATCTCGCCGATGGCCGTCTTCCACGGGCCGCCCGACTTGATCGTGTCGGCCACCTTCTGCGCATCGTCGGCCGAACCGACCTTGGCGATGGCCTGAGTGATGATCTGGATGGCGGCATAGGAGTAGAGCGTGTAGGCTTCCGGCTCGAAGCCGGCGGCGCGGAACTTCTCCACCACTTCCTTGGCGGCCGGATTCTTGCGCGGATCCGGAGCGAAGGTGTTGAGCGTGCCGGCAACGGCGTCGCCGGCGATCGAGGCCAGCTCGTTGGAGACGATGCCGTCGCCCGAGAACAGCGGCGCCTTCAGGCCCTGGTCGGCCGACTGGCGGATGATCAGGCCGGCTTCGGTGTGCAGGCCGCCCCAGTAGATCAGCGTGACGCCGTTTTCCTTCATCTTGGCGATGAGGGCGGAGAAGTCCTTGTCGCCGACGTTCACGCCTTCATACATCACTTCCTTGGTGCCGTTGGCGTTCAGGTTCTTCTTGGTCTCGTCGGCAAGGCCCTGGCCGTAAGGCGTCTTGTCGTGGATGATGGCGATCTTGGCGTCCTTGAAGTTCTTGGCGATGTAGTCGCCGGCCACCTTGCCCTGCTGGTCGTCGCGACCGCAGGTACGGAAGGTGTTCCACAGGCCGCGCTCGGTGAGCTTCGGATTGGTCGCGGCCGGCGTCATGACGAGGATGCCGTTCTCGGCATAGACTTCCGACGCAGGAATGGTCACGCCTGAGTTGAAGTGGCCGTCGACGAACTTGACGCCGTCGGCGACGAACTTGTTGGCGACCGAGATGCCCTGCTTGGGGTCGGAGACGTCGTCGCCGATCTCAAGCTTGAGCTGCTGGCCATTGATGCCGCCCGCCGCGTTGATATCGGCGACCGCCTGCTCCGCGCCCTTCTGCAGCTGCGCGCCGAAGGCGGCGTTCGGACCGGTGATCGGACCGGCGACGCCAATCAGGATGTCGGCCCACGCGCTGCCGCTGAACGCGATGAACGCGGTCAGCGCCACGGCGGACAAAAGTGATTTTTTCATTGAAACGCTCCCATTTACGGAGTGGGCGTGGATGATACCTTCATGCGATGCCCACCCTTATCGCAGAAAGCATAGAATGCCGATTTTCAGGCACTTGTCACGCCGATTCATTCCCCTGAACGACGTTAATCATGAACGTCAACCTTTCGGTTTCCAGCTCAATAAGGAAGCTCTTTCGTAGAGCCAGTTATACTGTGTGACCATCTGGTTGGTGCGCGTGTATTGATAGCCGAGGAAGCCCAGTATCATCAGCACAATGGTGTCGACGATATAGTAGTGTAGCGAGAACATCGTGCCATCGAACAAGGCATGATGGATGAACCTGACGCCGATGCCGAGGCCCAGCATGTAGAGGAATAGCCGGGTGTGGCTGCCCCAGGTCTGGGCCACGGCTTTGCCGGTCATCCACGCTGCGCCGCCGCCAAGCAGCCAGGTGACGAACAGGAACTGCCAGATCGAGGCTTCTTCGTAGAGTACGCCTTGCATGTTGAAGCCCCTTCTTAGTGATGCCCGCCTTCGAGATACGCGGCGCGCACTTCCGGATTGGCGAGCAGTTCCTTGCCGGTGCCGCTCATCGTCACATTGCCGTTGACCATGACGTAGCCGCGATTGGCGAGCTTGAGAGCGCCGAAAGCGTTCTGCTCGACCAGGAACACGGTCAGTCCTTGCGTCTTGTTGAGCGCGCGGATGGCGTCGAAGATCTGCTTGACGATCAGCGGCGCGAGGCCCAGCGACGGCTCGTCGAGCAGAAGCAGCTTCGGCCTCCCCATCAGCGCGCGTCCGATCGACAGCATCTGCTGTTCGCCGCCCGACAGCGTGCCGCCGCGCTGGTTGATGCGCTCCTTGAGCCGCGGGAACAGTGCGAACACTTTCTCGGCATCCTCGTCAAAATGCTTGAGGTTGTCGATGCTGGCGCCCATCTGCAGGTTTTCCATCACCGTCATGCGCGGGAAGATGCGGCGTCCCTCCGGCGACTGGGCGATGCGCATGCGGGCGATCTCGTGCGTAGGCAGCTGGGTGATGTTGGTGCCGGCGAAGGTGATGGTACCCGCGCGAGCGCGCGGAGCTCCAAAGATGGTCATCATCAGCGTCGACTTGCCGGCGCCGTTGGCGCCGATCAGCGCCACGATCTCACCCTGGTTGACGGTGACGTCGACGCCGTTCAGCGCCCGGATGTTGCCGTAATAGGTCTGCACGCCCTTGATATCGAGCAGCGTTGTGCCGGCCATTATTTACGCCCTCCACGCTTGTCCGCAGCGGGCTTAGCCGAAGCTTCCTTGCCCTTCGAAGCGCCGCCGGCTTTCGCGGCCGGAGCCTTGGCGGCCGGAGCCTTGGCGGCCATTTTCTTCGGCGCTGCTTTCGCAGTGCTCCGCTTCGCGGCCGGCTTGGCTGCTGCGGTGGGCTTGCTGGCGACTGATGCGGCGCGCGCATCGACCTGAGCCGCCTTCGAGGCGCCTTTCGACACCGTGACCCGCTCGCCCTCATCCGCATGTTCGACACTATCGGAAACCGGCCCCGCCATCATCGAAGCGGAATTGCCCGGACCATGGGCAGAGTCGGGGCCGGTATCTAGCTGTTCGATCACATCCTCGTCGCCGACTTCGGTGAGCACGGTTTCGACCTCCTCGTCGTCGACGCCGAGATAGGCGGCGATGACGCGCGGATCGGTCCGCACCGATTGCGGATTGCCGTCGGAGATCTTGCGGCCGTATTCCAGCACCACGACATGGTCGGAGATCTGCATGACCACCGACATGTCGTGCTCGATCAAGAGGATCGACGTGCCGGTGTTGTTCTTGATGTCGTTCAAGAGCTGGTTGAGCGAAGCCGATTCTTTCGGGTTGAGGCCGGCGGCCGGCTCGTCGAGGCAAAGCAGCTCCGGTCCGGTGCACATGGCGCGGGCGATCTCCAGCCGCCGCTGCGCGCCGTAGGGCAGGTCGCCGGCCGGATCGTCGGCGCGGTCGACGAGGTCCGCCTTCTCCAGCCAGTGCCTGGCAAGCTCGATCGATTCGGCCGATGCCTGGCGGTAGCTCGGGAAGCCGAACAGGCCGAGGAAGGTGTAGCCCGAGGCCTTCATCAGCTTGTTGTGCTGGGCGACCAAAAGGTTCTCGAGCAGCGTCATGCCCGAGAACAGGCGGATGTTCTGGAAGGTGCGCGCCACATTGGCGCGCGCCGGGATCTCGTGGTTGGGCAGGCGCTCGAGCAGATAGGTCGAGCCGTCGCGCTTGTTGAGCGTGATCATGCCCTCGGTGGGCTTGTAGAAGCCGGTTATGCAGTTGAACACCGTCGTCTTGCCGGCGCCGTTCGGCCCGATCAGCGCGGTGATCTCGCCGCGCCTGGCCTGGAAGGACAAGTCGCCGATGGCGACCAGGCCGCCGAACTTCATCGACAGATGCTCGACCTGCAGAATGAAATCGCTCTGGGAAGCTTGCACGTCCATCAGCCGTGGCCCTCCTTGGTGAAGGAGCCTGAGACCGCTCTTCGTTCCTTGAGGAAGGCGGTCGGTTCACGGCTGCCGACGAAGCCGCGCGGCTTCCACAGCATGACGATGACCATGGCCATGCCGAACAGCAGCATTCGATAGAGTTCCGGTGTAAAATCGGGGCCGAACACCGCCTTGAGGAAGCCGAGCTCGCGCAGGATCTCGGTGCCGCCGATCATCACCAGCGCCGCCACCGCGATGCCGCCCAGCGAACCCATGCCGCCGAGCACAACGATGGCAAGGATGATCGCCGATTCCAGGAAGACGAAAGATTCAGGGCTGACGAAGCCCTGTCGGGCGGCGAAGAACGAGCCGGCGAAGCCGCCGAACATGGCGCCGGTGGCGAATGCCGTCAGCTTGGTGGTGGTGGTGTTGATGCCGAGCGAGCGGCAGGCGATCTCGTCCTCGCGGAGCGCTTCCCAGGCGCGGCCGACGGGCAACCGGCGAAGCCTGATGGTGACGAATGCGGTGAAGAAGCACAGGCCCAGGATCAGGTAGTAGAGGAAGATTTTATAGTAGGCGCCCGACTGGGCGATGTGCAGCACCTTGGCGATATAATTCGGGTCCGAGACGTTGAACGACATCAGGCCGAAGAACGACACCTTCGGAATGCCGGAAACCCCGGCCGAGCCGTTGGTGACCTCGCGCCAGTTGATGATCACCAGCCGGATGATCTCGCCAAAGGCGAGCGTCACGATCGCCAGATAGTCGCCGCGCAGCCGCAGCACCGGGAAGCCGAGCATGACGCCCCAGAAGGCGGCCATGGCGCCGGCGGCGGGCAGCAGGATCCAGAACGACAGGCCGAAATGCGTGCCGAGCAGCGCATAGGCATAGGCGCCGACCGCATAGAAGGCAACGTAACCGAGGTCGAGCAGGCCGGCCAGCCCGACGACGATGTTGAGGCCCCAGGCCAGCATCACATAGATCAGGATCTGGATGCCGAAATTGTCGACCCATTTCAGCGAGCCCTGAAAGCCGAACGCCAAGACCATCACGACTGGATAGGCGATCAGCACCGCGACGCCAATCTTGTTGAAGTTGCGCCGCACAAAGCCCGGTTCGGCCGCGATGGCTGCGGGCGCCTTGGCCTTTTCCGCCTTGGCCCGCTCTATCGCCGGCTGCGCATATCCGACATAGAGGAAGCGGCCGACGGCGGTGGCGATGACCACCAGGGCTAGCAGGCCCCAGCGCTGCACAAGGATGAGTTCGTTGGAGATGTTCTGGTCGGTCCTCAGACCGATGAACAGCACGAACAGGCCGAGCGCGATGGCACCCGCATAGAGCGCCTCGCGGAAAGCGCGCTGGATGGGAGGGACGACGACGTCGCGCTCCGGAGACACGGTAACGGCCATGAGGATCAGACCTTTTCGACTTCAGGCCGGCCCAGGATGCCGGAGGGCAGGAAGATGAGCACGATCGCCAGGATCGAGAAGGCTGCAACGTCCTTGTAGTCGATCGAGAAATAGGCCGACCACATGCTCTCGATGAAGCCGATCAAAAGCCCGCCGAGCACCGCGCCCGGCAGCGAGCCGATGCCGCCAAGCACCGCCGCCGTGAAGGCCTTCACGCCCGGCACGAAGCCGTCGGAGAACACCACCACGCCGTAATACATCAGGAACAGCGTGCCGGCGACAGCGGCAAGCGCTGCGCCCATGATGAAGGTGATCGATATAGTGCGGTCGACGTCGATGCCAAGCAGCGCCGCCATCTTGCGGTCCTGCTCGCAGGCGCGCTGCGCCCGCCCCAGCGCCGTCCTGTTGACGAGATACCAGAAGATTACCAGCAGCGCTGCGGTCACCAGCACGATGATGATCTGCTTCAGCGAGACGCTGATGCCGTCGATCGTGTAGACTTGGCTGACCAGCGGCGGGATCGGCTTGTTGCGCGGGCCTTGCGTGACCTGCACGAAGTTGGACAGCGCGATCGACATGCCGATGGCGGTGATCAGCGGCGCCAGCCGGAACGAGCCGCGCAGCGGCCGGTAGGCCACCTTCTCGATCGTCCAGTTGTAGAGGCCGGTGAGCAGCATGCCCACGATCATCATGATCAGGAGCGCCACCACCACCGGCACCGAATAGAACATCGCGCCGAGGATCAGGAAGACGATGAGGGCCGTGAAGGCGCCGACCATGAAGATGTCGCCATGGGCGAAATTGATCATGCCGATGATGCCGTAGACCATCGTGTAGCCGATCGCGATCAGGCCGTAGATAGATCCCAGCGTCAGCCCGTTGATAAGCTGCTGGACGAAGTACTGCATATTTACGCGGCTCCCCTGGAATGTCGCCTTCGAGGACGCATTCCTTTTCGTATTTCCCCTAGTCGTAAAGTCTCGAGCCCGGATTGCAACGTCATTTTTCAATCGCCGGGCGTGTTTTGGAAGCACGCCGCCCGATTGCCCGTTTTCCCGCACCCAGCCCCTGGACTATCGCGGACCCTATCATTGGCACAACGCAATGTCTTTGACGATTCAGCCGTAGCATGCGCACGCTTTCGAAGAAATCGCCGTCAAAATAAGTTGATGTGACGATTCCTTGCGTCCCTGAGCGTGGCCGATTTTGCGCGGAATCCCTTCCGCAAGGTGAGGCCGTGACGGTTATGTGACGATGAATCCGTGCGCGAACGGATCGCGGTCGTCGATGAAGATGGTGTTGAGCCCGGTCATGCGCGCCCAGCCGCCGATCGAGGGGATGATCGCCGGCTTGCCGGCCACGCTGACCTCCTTTTCGACCCTGCCCTTGAACAGCGAGCCGATGATCGATTCATGGACAAAACTGGCCCCGGCCTTGAGCTTGCCTTTGGCGTGAAGCTGCGCCATGCGCGCCGAGGTGCCGGTGCCGCAAGGCGAGCGGTCGATCGCCTTGTCGCCGTAGAAGACGGCGTTGCGCGCATCGGCCTCGGCATCTCTCGGCTTGCCGGTCCACAGCATGTGCGACAGCCGGTTGATGCCGGGATTCTCCGGATGCACGAACGAGTATTTATCGTTGAGGCGCTGGCGCACCACCGGGCTCCAGGCGATGAGATCGCCGGCCGAATAGTCGCCCATGTCGCGGTAGTTCGTCTGCGGCTCGACGATGGCGTAGAAATTGCCGCCATAGGCGACGTCGACGCTGATCTCGCCGAGCACGGGGCATTCGACCGTCAGCCCTTCGGCGTAGAGGAAGGACGGCACATTGGTGATGCGCACCTCCTCGACATATTCGCCGACCTGTTTGTATTCGGCGATGACCAGGCCGGCCGGCGTGTCGAGCCTCAGCACGCCCGGCGTCTTCGGCTTCACCAGTCCGTGCTCGATCGCCATTGTGACGGTGCCGATGGTTCCGTGGCCGCACATTGGCAGGCAGCCGGAGGTCTCGATGAACAGGATGGCGATGTCGCAGTCCTCGCGCGTCGGCGGATAGAGGATCGAGCCCGACATCACGTCATGGCCGCGCGGCTCGAACATCAGTCCGGTGCGGATCCAGTCATACTCGGCGAGGAAATGCGCGCGCCGCTCCATCATCGTCGCGCCTTCAAGCAACGGCCCGCCGCCGGCGACCAGCCGCACCGGATTGCCGCAGGTGTGGCCGTCGATACAGAAGAATGATTTCTTGGCCATGATGCTCCTTAAAATATCACAATCCGCGGGTGTCAGAACCGTTGCGGACGGAATGGAGTGAGATCGAGCGGCGGATTCTGCCCGAGAACGAGATCGCGGATCAAGCGGCCGGTCGCCGCCGCCTGGGTGAGACCGAGATGGCCGTGGCCGAAAGCGTAGAAGACGCCCGGCGCCCGCGCGGCTCCAATGACCGGCAGCGAATCCGGCAGCGAGGGGCGAAAACCCATCCATTCGCGGCCGCCCGACGGATCGAGCCCCGGCAGGAAGCGTTTTGCTTTTTCCAGCATCGCCTTCGAGCGCCGGAAATTCGGCGGCCGCTCGATGCCGCCGAGTTCGACGGCGCCGCCGACGCGCAGTCCGGTTTCCAGCGGCGTGATGACGAAGCCATGCCCGGAAAATATCAATTGCCGCTTCACGTCGAAGGCCGAGATCGGCAGCGTCGTGTTGTAGCCGCGCTCGGTTTCCAGAGGGATGCGGTCGCCGAGATTCTTGGCCAGAAGATGCGACCAGGCGCCGGCGGTGACGACGAGCTGCTTCGCCTTCCGCGTCGTGCCGTCGGCGAGCATGATCGTGGCGCCGTTTGTTCCAGCCTCGATACGCTCGATCCGCGCATGCTCGAACCGAGCGCCGAGCTTCTCCGCATAGGCCCAGACCGCCTTGCCGAGCAGCTTCGGATCGGCGACCGTCTTCCAGCCCGGCACGAAGGTGCCCTTGACGAAGCGCGGTGACAGGCCGGGCTGCAAGCTGGCCATCTCCTCGCCCTCGACATGGCGAAAGCCGATGCCGAAGCGCTCACGCTCCGCCCAGCCCGGCAGCGAGGCGCGGAACTCGGCTTCGCTTTCGTAGAGCTCGAGCGAGCCGTCCTCGCGCAGCATCGGTCTCGTGCCTGAGCGGTCGAGCAGGCCCATCCATTCGGCTTCTGCAAGCTTCATCATGCCTGCCTGCGCCGCGACGCTCGCCTCGTAGTGCTTGGCGGCGCCGGCGCGCCAGAAGCGGATCAGCCAGGGCAGGAGGCTGGGCAGATAGGCCGGCGGAACGGCCAAAGGCCCAAGCGGGTCGGCAAGCCATTTCGGCAGCTGCCTGATCATCCCCTTATGCGCCAGCGGCAGCACGTCGGAGAAAGCAAAGGCGGCGGCGTTGCCGGAGCTCGTCTCCTCGCAGATGCCGGTGCGGTCGAAGACGGTGACGCTGCGGCCAGCCTCGGCGAGGTATGTGGCAGCGCAGATGCCGATGATGCCGCCGCCGATGATGGCGATGTCGATCGAAGTATCGCTTGTCATGGGTGCATGCCGCGCCGCATGTCTCCGCCTCGCTCCGCGCCTTGCATTGAGGCCCCCTCATCCGGCCCTTCGGGCCACCTTCTCCCCGGTGGGGAGAAGAGGCTGGCGCCAGCGTTAGCGACCTCTTCTCCCCTCGGGGAGAAGGTGGCCGCGAAGCGGCCGGATGAGGGGGTCTGCGACATTGTCACCTTCAAAACGCCGGCAGTTCCGGCCGCACGGCCAGCGCATCCTTGACGATCTTTTCCACCGCCTTGCGGCGCTCGCCCGACAGCGGCCGGCGCGGCATGCGCACGCGGTCATTGGTATCGATCGCCAGCACTTCAGCAAGCTTGATGTTTTGGACCAGATAGGTCGAGACATCGAGGTCGAGCAAAGGCCGGAACCAGCGGTAGATCTTCAGCGCCTCCTCGCGGCGGCCCTTTCTCATCAGCTGGTAGATGGCGACGGTCTCGCGCGGGAAGGCGGTGACGAGGCCGGCCACCCAGCCGATGGCGCCGACCGACAGCGCCTCGAAGGCGAGGTTGTCGACGCCGGTGAAGAGATCATAGCGGTCGCCGAGGCGGTTGATGATCTCGGTCGACCGGCGGATGTCGTCGGACGATTCCTTGATGGCGACGAATCGCTTGTCCGACGCCAGTTCCTCCATCAGGTCGACGGTGACGTCGACGCGATAGGCGAGCCGGTTGGAGTAGATCATGACCGGCAGGTCGCCGGCTTCGGCGACGGCGCGAAGTGCCGCCACCGTCTCTTGCGGGTCGGTGTGGTAGATCGGGCTCGGCACCACCATCAGGCCGTCGGCGCCTTCCTTGGCGGCGCGGCGCGCGATGCTTGCCGCCTCGCGCGTGCCTGGCTCATTGACGGTTAAGAGCACCGGCTTGCCGCCGGCGGCCCTCTGCGCTGTCTTCAGCACCTCGATCTTCTCGTCGAAGGACAGCATCGGCCCTTCGCCGAGCGAGCCGCAGACGATGATACCGTCGCAGCCGGCCTCCATCTGCAAGCCAAAGCAGCGCTCCATCTCGGCATGATCGAGGCGGTCGTCGGTGGTGAATTTGGTCGTGACTGCGGGGAAAACTCCGGCCCACATGGCTGTCTCCATCTGATATATCAGTCGTATATCTATTAAGTGTTGGCCTGTCAACGCTGAATCCCTTATGATATATGAAAAATATATCAGGAGCCAGTCATTGATCTCCCCACTGATATCCATCGAGACCAACACGACCTTCGAACCGGCGGCGACCAAGGCCTATCGCGCGCTGGAGCACATGATCGTAACCCTTGAGCTGGCGCCGGCGAGCTTCGTCACCGAAGGCGCACTGATCGAGCGGCTGGGTCTCGGGCGCACCCCTGTGCGCGAGGCGATCCAGAGGCTGGCCTGGGAAGGACTTCTCGACATCAGACCCCGCGCGGGCATCGCGGTCGCGCCGCTTCACCCCGGCGACTGGCTGCGCGTCATCGACGCAAGGCGTGGCGTCGAGGTGGTGCTCGCCCGCTCCGCCGCCCGCTTCGTCACCCGCGAGGCCGCGGACCTGTTTCACGAGGCGGCCCTTGCCATGCAGAAGGCGGTGATCTCCGGCAACGTGCTTGCCTTCATCCAGGCCGACAAGCAACTCGACGAGGCGCTGGCGATCGCCGCCGACAATCCCTTCGCGGCGCGCGTGGCGGCGCCCTTGCAGACGCACAGCCGCCGCTTCTGGTTCCGCTACAAGGCCGATACCGGGCTCGCCGAATCGGCCGAGCACCATGTCGCGCTGATCCGCTCGATCCTCGACGGCGACGAGGAAGCCGCTGCCAAGGATGCCAAGAAGCTGATGGCGCTGCTGCGCGGCCACGCCGAGGTGGCCGCGACGCGCTGATCGGATCGGTTCAGCCCTCGCCGAACTCCCCGTTATTATCTACGCAATTCCGGACGGAAAACCGTTGCACGCTTTTCCGCGAATTGCATTCAGCCGCCCGGCTGCCCAACCGCGGTGGCCAGCGTGTCTTCCCATCCGTCACCGGCCGCCAGGATGCAGGCTTGGCCCTTAACGTCGGTCATCAGGATGGTCCAGGTTCCGCTCGCCGACACAAACACCTCGAAGATCGCGACTTCTCCGGCCACGCCATAGCCGAGCCGCTTCTCCTCGAATGCCTCCGCCAGCCTCGCGACCAGATAGTCATGGCCGCCGCAGATGACTTGCGCCCGCGCGGGGAATGCCGGCAGCGCCATCACGGCGCCGACAGCCGCCAGCTTGATCGATCGATACGAAAATATGCGTGCCATAGGGCACCTCCATTGCCTTCGCATTCCGGCAAGGGAGGCACATTCGGCCGCCTCAGTGTACCGGAACGCTCCAGGCCGGATTGGACGTCTTCATCGCGTCACTCCTTCTGGTTTCCGGTCTGTCGCAGGGAGATCATGACTCCCTGGATTCGATATGGTGAACCTCCACCCTGCAAACAAGCGGGCGTTATGGGGAGCGCCTGGGTCGGCCTTCGCTCAGCGCGTGGCAGGGCGTTCGACCAGGCCGTTTGGGTGTTCAGGCACCCGGCATGGCTGCCGTGATTGAAGGGCTGTCCCAGCCTTCGCCCACCGAAAGAATGCAGCTTTGCCCCTTGGTGTCGGAGGCAAGCACGGTCCAGCTGCCCCGGTCGGACACAAAAATCTCGAGCACGACGTTCGGATTGATCAGTCCGCGCCCCGCTTCGCTTTCGTGGAACTGGTCGCCGAGCGCCTTGATGATGTCGGCGCGCGGTGCGCACTGCGCGGCCGCATTGGCCTGGACGGCGCCGCCAAACACTGCAGCCGCCGCAAGGAACGTCGTCGCCATAAGAAATCGTGCCATCTGACACCTCCTCGCGCCAGACGAGAACCCCGGCTGCTACCGGCGCTGTTTGATTGGCCTGCATCTTGGCAGGGATGCAATTTAAGACGAATGGTAGCCTGTTGGTTCCATCGCCTATGCGTGATGTCCTTTCCAAATGCAGTAAGGCCCGGGCGTTGCCCGGGCCTACCTGTACGACCTTTCGACTGGTCAGTTCATCGTCGGAATGACGAACTCGGCGCCGTCCTTGATGCCGGACGGCCAGCGCGAGGTGACCGTCTTGGTCTTGGTGTAGAAGCGGAACGCATCCGGGCCGTGCTGGTTGAGATCGCCGAAGGACGACGCCTTCCAGCCGCCGAAGGTGTAGTAGGCGATCGGAACCGGGATCGGCACGTTGACGCCGACCATGCCGACCTGGACGCGCGAGGCGAAGTCGCGCGCGGCGTCGCCGTCGCGGGTGAAGATGGCGACGCCGTTGCCCATCTCATGGTCGTTGGCGAGCTTGATCGCATCCTCGTAACGCGGCGCGCGCACCACCGAGAGCACCGGCCCAAAAATCTCTTCCTTGTAGATGCGCATGTCGGCGGTCACGTTGTCGAACAGGCAGCCACCCATATAGTAGCCGTCCTCATAGCCCTGCATCGTGAAGCCGCGGCCGTCGACGACCAGCTTGGCGCCTTCCTTGATGCCGAGATCGACATAGCCTTTGACGCGCTCCAGCGCTTGGCGCGTCACCAGCGGGCCGAAATCGGCGGAAGAATCCGTCGACGGACCGACCTTCAAGCTTTCGACGCGCGGCACCAGCTTTTCCATCAGCCGGTTGGCGGTGTCGTTGCCGACCGGCACGGCGACCGAGATCGCCATGCAGCGCTCGCCGGCCGAGCCGTAGCCGGCGCCGATCAGGGCGTCGACCGTCTGGTCCATGTCGGCATCGGGCATGATGATCATGTGGTTCTTGGCGCCGCCGAAGCACTGCACGCGCTTGCCGGACGCGCAGCCGCGCGCATAGATGTACTGCGCGATCGGCGTCGAGCCGACGAAGCCTACGGCCTTGATGTCCGGATCGTCGAGGATTGCGTCGACCACTTCCTTGTCGCCGTTGACGACGTTCAGCACGCCTTCCGGCAGGCCGGCCTCGATGAACAGCTCCGCGATGCGCAGCGGCACGCCCGGATCGCGCTCCGACGGCTTCAGTATGAAGGCGTTGCCGCAGGCGAGCGCCGGCGCGATCTTCCAAAGCGGGATCATGGCCGGGAAGTTGAACGGCGTGATGCCGGCGACGACGCCGAGCGGCTGGCGCATCGAATAGGTGTCGATGCCGGGGCCGGCGCCGTCGGTGAACTCGCCCTTCATCATATGCGGCGCGCCGATGCAGACCTCGACGACTTCGAGGCCGCGCTGGATGTCGCCGCGCGCGTCGGCAATCGTCTTGCCGTGCTCTCGCGCCAGGATGTCGGCCAGTTCTTCATAGTCGCGCTGGACCAGTTCGAGGAACTTCATCAGCACGCGCACGCGGCGCTGCGGGTTGGTGGCTCCCCATTTGAGCTGCGCGGCCTTGGCGTTCTCGACCGCGGCGCGCAATTCCTGCGCCGAGGCCAGCGCCACCGTGGCGCGCACGGAGCCGTCCATCGGCTGCATGACGTCCTGCTTGCGGCCGCTGGTGCCGGCGACATGCTTGCCGCCGATGAAATGACCGTATTCGATCATGGTTTCTCTCCCTTTCTGGTGATGAGGCATTGTCCGCCTTTGCGGCGGCGATGGCAACGCGAGCCAAAACGCAACCGTTGTGCAAAAAATAGATAGCGGCGATTGGGCGTGCATTAATTGCCGCAAATGATAGGGTGCGACTTCCACACTACAGGGATTGAACGTTGCATTCCTTCACACCCCCCTCTGGCCTGCCGGCCATCTCCCCCGCAAGGAGGGAGATTAGCAGTTTCTTTGATGGCGCATCTCCTCGAACGTTGGCGATTGGCGAAAGCCGCCGTGACGTCCAATCTCCCCCCTTGCGGGGGAGATGGCCGGCAGGCCAGAGGGGGGTGGGCGGGAACGCGGCGCCCGCCATTAATCCGGACCATCCCCATGAACTGGGATGACGTGCGCATCTTCCTTGCCGTGGCGCGCGCCGGACAGATCCTCGGCGCGGCCAAGCGCCTGGAGCTCAACCATGCCACCGTCTCGCGCCGCATCGCGGCGCTCGAGGAAGCGCTGCGCACGAAGCTTTTCCGCCGCCTGACCACCGGCAGCGAGCTGACGCCCGCCGGCGAGCGCTTCCTCGACATCGCCGAGCGCATGGAAAGCGACATGATCGCCGCGCGCTCGACCATCGCCGGCGAAGGCGACGACGTCTCCGGCACGGTGCGCATCGGCGCGCCCGACGGTTTTGGCGTCGCTTTCCTGGCCAAGCGGCTCGGCGAGCTGACCGCGCTTCACCGCGAGTTGACCATCCAGCTGGTGCCGGTGCCGCGCTCCTTCTCGCTGTCGCGGCGCGAGGCCGACATCGCGATAACCGTCGAGCGGCCGACCGAGGGGCGATTGGTGGCGGGAAAGCTGGTCGACTACACGCTCGGCCTATTCGCCTCCCGCGCCTATGCCGATGCCAACGGCCTGCCCAGGACGGCGGCCGAGCTCGGCCGGCATACGCTGATCGGCTATGTGCCCGATCTCATCGTCAGCCCCTCGCTCGACTATGCCGCCGAGTTCAGCCCGGACTGGCGTTCGAGCTTCGCCATCTCCTCGGCGCTCGGCCAGGCGGAAGCGGTGCGCTCAGGCGCCGGCATCGGCATCCTGCACACCTTCGTCGCCCGCTCGATGCCCGAGCTCGTGCCTGTCGACATCGTGGCGCCCATCCGCCGCGCCTACTGGCTGGTCTATCACGAATCGGTGAGGCCGCTGCGCCGGGTCCAGCTCGTCGCCAATTTCATCACCAAGGCGGTGGAGCGGGAAAAGGGGTTGTTCGTGTAGATCCGCTTCAAGGCGGATCGAGCACGAATGAAGTCACGACCTTCTCGGCCTCGTCGGCGAGCGGCGCCCACATCTGGGCGGTTTCCTCGGCGCTGTTGCCCATGAGCCCGCAGGTGACGAAGCCGTAGCGGTCGCTGCGGATCGAAATCGCGATCTTGGCGTGCCCATAGAACCCGGCATTGCCGTCGCCCAGCCGGAAATCCATGTCGGCCATCCGCACCGGATAGCCGTCCGGGAATCGCGCCAGCCTGTCATTGCTGAAATTGGCCGAGCCGAAGGCCGCGCCGATCAGCGTCTGCCAGCTGTCCGGCGACCAGTCCTTCTCGACAAAGACCCTGGGATCGGGCGGATTGTCGGGGGCGGTCGGATCGTAGAGATTTTCCGACACCCGGCAGGTCAGTCCTTTTTCGCCGGATTTGACCTTGAGCCGCATGGTATCGCCGGACGTGGTTTCGCTCGTCCATTCCTCCGGATAGGTCAGCGAAAAACCGTGCTCCTTGTCGTGAACCGTCTT
Organism: Mesorhizobium shonense; assembly: GCF_040545255.1. Taxonomy (NCBI): domain Bacteria; kingdom Pseudomonadati; phylum Pseudomonadota; class Alphaproteobacteria; order Hyphomicrobiales; family Phyllobacteriaceae; genus Mesorhizobium; species Mesorhizobium shonense. The sequence goes on along the minus strand of NZ_JBEPLM010000016.1, from coordinate 109,917 downwards.
GTCCGCCGAAAGTGCCGGGGCGCAGATCAAATATCCGGCCGCCCCAGCCAAAACAAAAGCGCGCATCGCACTACCCTTCCCACCGCGCCGACGATAGCACAACCGGCGTGCAATGCCGCCTTGCGCTTGCCACAAAGTCGGCGAGTGTGGCACCAGCGTCAGGATCGATGTCGTCGGCCGCATCGGCCTTCTAGGTCAAGCCTTGACATACCGGTCGGGGCTGAGATCGAGCGCGTTGATCTCCGGCACCCGGTTGGACATGATGTCGGAAAGCACCTTGGCCGAGCCGCAGGCCATGGTCCAGCCCAGCGTGCCGTGGCCGGTGTTGAGATAGAGATTGGACAATTCGCTCTGGCCGACCAGCGGCGGCCCGTCCGGCGTCATCGGCCGCAAGCCGCACCAGAAGGTCGCCGCCTTGAGGTCGCCGCCGCCCGGATAAAGGTCGCCGACGGAATGCTCGAGCGTGCGGCGGCGCGATTCATGCAGGCGGAGATCGAAGCCCGAAATCTCAGCGGTGCCGCCGACGCGGATGCGATCGCCGAGCCTGGTGATCGCCACCTTGTAGGTCTCGTCCATGACGGTCGACACCGGCGCCGCCTCGGCATTCGTGATCGGCACGGTAATGGAATATCCCTTGACCGGATAGACCGGGATCGGCCGCTTCAGCTTGCGCATGAAAGGCGCCGAATAGCTGCCCAGCGCCATCACATAGGCGTCCGCCGTCCGCCAGCCCTTGTCGGTGCCGACATTGACGACGCGGTTGCGGTTCCTGACGACGCGCCGGATGGTCGTGCCGTATTCGAAAGTGACGCCGCGCGCCGCGCAAAGCTCGGCGAGCTTCTCGGTGAACATCTTGCAGTCGCCGGTCTCGTCGCCGGGGAGTCTCAGGCCGCCGACAAATTTTTCGCGCACGCCGGCAAGCGCCGGCTCCGCCGCGATGCAGCCGTCCCGATCGAGGATCTCGTAGGGAACGCCGTACTTCTTCAGCACCTCGACGTCGCCGCCCGTGCCGTCGAGCTGCTTCTGCTTGCGGAAGAGCTGCAGCGTGCCCTTGGACCGCTCGTCATAGGTGATGCCTGTCGCGGCACGCAGCGCCTTCAGCGTGTCGCGGCTGTATTCGGCGACCGGCACCATGCGCGACTTGTTCAGCGCATAGCGCTCGGCCGTGCAGTTGCGCAGCATCTTGATGAGCCACGTCCACATATGCGGATCGAAGGCGGGGCGCACCACCAGCGGACCGTATTTCATCAAGAGCCATTTGACGGCTTTCACCGGGATACCGGGCCCGGCCCATGGCGAGGCGTAGCCCGGCGACACTTCGCCGGCATTGGCGAAGCTGGTCTCCAGCGCAGCACCTTGCTGCCGGTCGATCACCGTGACTTCATGGCCGGCCTCGGCAAGGAAGTAGGCGGTGGTGATCCCGATCACGCCGCCGCCCAGCACCAGGACTTTCATTTAATGCTCCCTCAAAGCCGATCATGCCGCCGAGGGGCCTGGATCGTCGCCTTCTGTCTGCCGGATTTTGCCGGCCCCGCCAAGGGGCCTTGTGGCGCTGTGGACCAGCCTGAGGCCATGGGGTCGCCGTCCGGCCGCCACGTTCCGCGCTGCACGCCGAGCGGCTTCCGGCTGGTAGGCCACATCCTCGAGAAGGATGCTCTCACCGCTGCCGTCGGGGCGCTTTATCAGTGCCGACTGACCTGTCCTCATGCCAAGCAGGCAGAGACCGCGCCAGGTGCCGACCGGCAGGCTGGATCCGACGGGAGCGGATGCGTCGCCCAGCACCAGTGTCCGCGTCTCCACTGGACCATTATCGACGCGGAAGATCACCCGGCTGTTCAGCGTGGCCACGTCGGGCTCGATCATGCCGACCGGGACAATGCTGCTCTCGGCGAGCTTGCGTTCGAGCATCGGCACGCTCGCGTCGGCAAAGGCGCGCCGGCGCATCAGCATCGCTTCGAGAACCGCGAAATCCTTCGCTGTGAGACAATACATGGTCCGGGTCATGGCGCTCTCCGCGACGACGTTTGCTCGACGGCATGAATGGTTGCCGAAAGGACCCGGCTGTCGCGGCTTCGCCAGGAGACCGTCCGGCCGGTACGGGCGCCGATCAGCGCCGTTCCGAGCGGCGTCAGCACCGAGATGCGTTTCTCGGCGATGTCGGCCTCGGCGGGGTAGACCAGGGTGACGCACTGGACGCTTCCTTCGTCGTCGTGAAGCGTCACCGTCGAGCCCATCCGCACCACGTCGGCGGGCATGGCGGATTCGGCGGCGATCCTGGCGCGATCCATTTCGGCGAGCAGGTCCTCGGCCATCTCAGGCGCGCGCTCGAGAAAGGCTCTGGCAAGGCCGCTCAAACGGTCGTGATCCGCATCGCTGACGACGATCTGGTTTCCGGGGCGCGATTGGGTTGTTGCATGCATGGCGAACCTCATGGACTGGCGCATCGACGAACGAATGCGCGGACGGCCGCCGTTCAAAGGCGGCGGACAAGAGCCGGTAGCCGCAAGGGGGCTGGCTGGCTCGATGACGATGTCAGGAATTCAAATGCCCCCGGCTCGGCGGCCGCCAAAGCGGCCGCGCCGGGGCTACGCTCCCGCGATGGGGCAAACCCTGAAGAAGGTTCTGCTATGGGCGAGGTTGCTCATGTTCCGAGCCTTGCCGAGAAGCACCGGCTTGTCAAGCAAGGCAGTAGCTCTCAGATCCCGACATAGCGGCGGTGAAAGCGCGCACCCAGGCTGGTAAGCACCTCGTAGCCGATGGTGCCGGCATGGCCGGCCACGTCGTCGAGGCTTTGCGACGGGCCGATGAGCTCGACGAGATCGCCCTCGCCCAGCCCGCCGGCCGGAAGCGCTGAAATGTCGAGGATGATCGAATCCATCGATATCCGCCCGACGAAAGGCAGGCGCACGCCCTCGAACCAGGCGGCCGAGGCGGCGCGCCGGTGCCAGCCATCGGCATAGCCGAACGAGATCGTCGCCAGCCTGAGCGGTCCCCGCGCATGATAGGTATGGCCGTAGCCGATGCCGGCGCCGTCTTCGACCTCTCGCGTCTGCGCCACCTTCGCCTGCAGCCGTACCACCGGCAGCATGGGGTTGGCCTCGCCCGGCGTCGGATTGATGCCGTAGAGCGCGGCGCCCGGCCGGGCGAGATCATAGTGGTAGGACGATCCGAGAAAGATGCCCGACGAATTGGCGAGCGACGCCGGGGCCTCGGGCAGCATTGCGCGCAGCCGTTCGAACGCCAGCCGCTGCACTTCGTTGGCGGGATTGCGCGGCTCGTCGGCGCAGGCGAGATGGCTCATCACGAACCTAATGTCGATGCCGTCGAAGGCATCCTTCGCGAGCGCCTCGACTTCGGCCGGCGGCATGCCGAGCCGCGACATGCCGCTGTCGACCTGGATGGCGGCCGGCAGCGTTCGACCGGCGGCTCGCGCCGCTTCGCGCCACGCTTTCAGCTGAGCCGCGCTGTTGATGACGGGATGAAGCCCGGCCGCGAGCGCTTCCGATTCCGAGCCCGGCGGCAGCCCGTTGAGGACAAAGATGTCAGGCCCTGGCCCAAGCACCTTGCGCAGCGCGATGCCCTCGCCGAGCAGCGCGACGAAGAAGACGTCGCAACCTTCCTTGATCAGCGCCGAGGCCGCTTGCGCGGCGCCGAGACCATAGCCGTCGGCCTTGAGCACGCCGGCGCAGCGCACACCCGCCAGCCTTGCTTTGAGCCGCCGGTAATTCTCGCGGATGGCGCCGAGATCGATGGTCAGGATCGCGCCGGCGGCTGCCTCGCTAGGCATCGAGCTACCGGCGGCAGGCGTTTGCGGCAAAGGGGCTCTGGCGTCGCTCATCGAGGCAATCGCGCCGGAAAAGAAGACTGTTTTGCACTTGTTGCGGAGACGCGTGCTTGCCGACCCCAGCGCTGCCCCTTACCTGCCTGCCGGCATCCTCTGCCCGTATAGTGACGGGGAGAGGGGCGCTGTCGATGCCGATTTCGCCAGTCACCAACGTCGCAAGAACGGCGCCGAGGCTGCGGCCAGCCCCTTCTCCCCGTCACTATACTGGGAGAAGTGCCCGGCAGGGCGATGAGGGGCAGCGCCGACGCTCCGCTAAACTGCGCTTGCCGCGCGTCGTTCATGTTTGCCTCTTTGGCTGCGGCACATCTCAACAAAGCATGATCTCGACTATGGTGCCAACCTCTTCGCTATCCGAATTTGGTTGGAAGCACGCCTGCCCACGCTTCTAGCCAACCAGATGCCGAAAGGCCGCCACCACCTGTTCGTAGACCTTGCGCTTGAACGGCACGATGAGGTCCGGCAGCTCCTGCATCGGCCGCCACGCCCATTGATCGAATTCGGCCTTGTGGCCGCCCGGCGGCGGGTTGATCTCAATCTCGCTCTCGTCGCCCTCGAAGCGATAGGCGAACCATTTTTGCGTCTGGCCGCGATAGCGCCCCTTGAAGGCGACGCCGACCAGATGCGGCGGCAGGTCGTAGTTGATCCAGTGCGGCGCCTCGGCAAGCAGCGACACGCTGCGCATGCCGGTTTCCTCGTAAAGCTCCCGCTCCGCCGCGTTAAGCGGCTCCTCGCCCTTGTCGATGCCGCCCTGCGGCATCTGCCAGAGTTTCGTGGTGCCGGAAAACTCGCTGTCCGGCTCGGCGATGCGGTGTCCGACCCAGACCAGGCCGGCGCTGTTCAAGATCATCAGTCCGACGCAGGGGCGATAGGGCAGCGTCTCGGGATCGATCATTTTCTTGGACATTCCTGGATTGCGGTATCGGCGAGAGACCGATGATTAGAGCAATTCCAGGAAAAGTGCGAAACGGTTTTCCGTCCGGAATTGCGTTGAAAACAAACAGATAGAGCGGTTCTTCGTTTCCATGAAACGGTGAACCGCTCTAGCCTTTCTGCGGGTCGATGGCGACAGCGGAAATCGGCACGATCTCGATGCCGCGCTTCTTCGCCTCGGCGACCCAGGACGTGACCGTGTCGACGGTGATGTCGAAAGCCGAGCCGATGCCGACGGCACTGCCCTTGGCCCGCGCCGTGGCTTCCAGACTGTCCAGCTTCTTGAGGATTTCGCCGCGATCCTGCACCGCGTCGATCGCCATGTCGCCGGCGACGAACGGCACGCCGTCCTTCAGCGCGAGTTCGGGCGCCAGGCTTCGCGCGGACGAGCCGTCGTCGACATAGGCAAGCCCTCGCTTGCCGAGCTCGGCCATGAACGGACCCATCGCGTTTGCGTCGGCCGAGAAGCGCGCGCCCATATAGTTCATGACGCCGGTATAATTGGTCGTCCTGGACAGCGCCCAGTGCAGGCTCTTCAGATTCTCGTCCGGGCTTGCCGAGACCGTCAGCGTGTTGCGCCCCGGATTGACGTTCGGATAGTCGAACGGCTCAAGCGGTACCTGCATGACGATCTCATGCCCGCTCTGCCGCGCCACCTTCATCCAGCGGTCGATGCTGTTGCCCTGCGGGGCAAACGCCAGCGTCACCTCGGGCGGCAGTTTGGCGATCGCCGCCTGCGTCCCGGTCTGCGAGACGGAGAGCCCGCCGATGACGATCGCCACGCGCGCGCCGCGCGCGCCCGACCATGGCCGGGCATAGACGTCGAACGGCCGCCTGCCGTCGGCGGAGCGGACCGGCAGCGGACCGCCCTCGCTGGCCTCGATCAGCGCCCTGTCCGGAAGATGCGCGACCTTCAGATTCTGCCCGAGCGCGGAGGGGTCGCGGATGACGATCCCGGCTTTGGGTGGACCGTCGCCGTCTTCGGTCTGGACATGGATGATCTGCGGGCCGCCGCTCTTCATCGGCGTGCTCGCATTGGGATTCGCCCGCGCCGTTTCAGCCGATGCTGATGCCGGCGCCGGCGCCGGAGCTGGCGCTGGCGCCACGGTCACCTTCGGCGTCGAAACGGCCATCTCTTCCGGCTTGCGGAAAGGTTTTTCACGCAATGCGATCGCACCGGAAATGCCGACCACGGCGAGGATGGCGACCGCCGCGCCAAGCGTGCCGGCGCTGATGCCGCGCCAAGCAAGGCGCTGAGGCCGGAGCGTCTGTCCGAGCGGGCGTTCGATATCCTTGCCGATGTCAGCCAAGCCGCATCCCCAAGCCCGTGGCGCGGCTGACCGCATTGTCAGCGCTCACGAGCGAATTCAACCCTCGGCGCCCCGGCGCCTCATCCCCGAATCAAACTGCCGGAACCTCGCGGTCCCGGCAGCATCGCATCGCTTCGGTCGGTCGGCCAGAGCGATATGCTCCGGTCAATCCCGCCTTTACTGGTTCAGCACAGCCTTGTCCGGGTTCGGCGGGAAGGCCGGATCGGTCTTTTGGCCACGCAGCAGCTGTTCGGCATAGATCAGCTGCAGGTCGTCCTTCGGCTCCGGCGGCACATAGGCGGCCGAGCCCGAGCCGGTTGCACCCTCGTCGGCACCCTTGATGTGGCCCTTGAGGTCGGATTCGCCGCGGGTCAGGTCCCTGCCCTGCAGGTCCGGCGGCAGCGGCTGCTCGACCTTGATGTCGGGCGTGATGCCCTTGCCCTGGATCGACTTGCCCGACGGCGTGTAATAGAGCGCCGTGGTGAGCCTGAGCGCGCCATTCTCGCCGAGCGGGATGATGGTCTGCACCGAGCCCTTGCCGAAGGACTGCGAGCCCACCACCGTGGCGCGGCGCAGATCCTGCAGCGCGCCGGCGACGATCTCGGACGCGCTCGCCGAGCCGCCATTGACCAGCACGATCAGCGGCTTGCCGCCGATGTCGTCGTTCTGCTTCGGCTTGGCGTCGAAGCGGGTGACGTCCTTCGGGTCGCGGCCGCGGGTCGAAACGATCTCGCCGCGCTTCAGGAAGGCGTCCGACACGCTGACCGCCTGGTCGAGCAGGCCGCCCGGATTGAGGCGCAGGTCGAGCACATAGCCCTTCAGCTTGTCGTTCGGCACCTGCTTCTTGATGTTCTCGATGGCGTTCTCGAGATCGTCGTAGGTCTTCTCGGTGAAGGAGGTGATCTTCATGTAGCCGACGTCGTTCTCGACCCGGAACTTGACCGCCTTGACCTTGATGATGTCGCGCACGACCGTCAGCTCGATCGGCTTGTCGGCGCCCTGGCGCAGGATGGTGAGCTTGATCGGCGTGTTGACCGGGCCGCGCATCTTCTCGACCGCGTCGTTGAGGGTGAGGCCGCGCACCTCTTCGCCGTCGATCTTGGCGATATAGTCGCCGGCAAGCACGCCCGCCTTGGCGGCCGGCGTGTCGTCGATCGGCGTGATCACCTTGACCAGGTCGTTCTCCATGGTGACCTCGATGCCGAGGCCGCCGAACTCGCCCTTGGTCTGCACGCGCATATCCTGCGCCTGCTCGGCGTTCATGTAGGAGGAGTGCGGATCGAGCGAGGCGAGCATGCCGTTGATGGCGTTCTCGACCAGCGACTTGTCGTCCGGCGGCGTCACATATTGCGCGCGCACGCGCTCGAAGATGTCACCGAAGATCGCCAGCTGCTTGTAGGTCTCGGAGCCCGCAGCATTCGCCGCCGAGCCGGGTGCGCCGTAGACCAGGCTCATTGCCGATGCGCCCATCAGCGCGCCGGCAAACAGAAGCGACAATTTCCGCATCATTTCACGTCCTTCCAGAAAATCGGTCCGCCCACCAGGGTGCCGGATCGACGGGTTTTCCATCCTTGCGGAACTCAACATAGAGTTCCGGCGTCGCATTTCCATTCTGCGAGGCCGAAGTGCTCGCCACCCGGGCCTCTCCCATCGCGCCGACCGGTTCTCCTGCGAGCACCGACTGTCCGGTCGCGACGCTGATTCTGCTCATCCCCGCCAGGACGACATGATACCCGTCGCCGGCATTGAGGATCAAGAGTTGACCATAGGAGCGAAACGGCCCCGCATAAAGCACGTTTCCGTCCGCCGGCGCGGTGACGATGGCCCCCGATTGTGTCGCAACCATGTCACCCTGCATCATGGCGCCATTGCCGTCGTCCGTTCCGAACCGCCTTTTGATCTTGCCGATGACCGGCAGCGCGATCTGGCCCTGCAGCGCCGCGAACGGGGCGGAAGCGGTCAAACGGTTGCCCTCCGGCACCGGCAGCGCGGCCGGTTCGGTCATGGAGGCCGTTCTGTCGCCATCCGCCGATTTCCGCTCGGCCGCGCTGGCCTGCTCGGCCGCCTTGCGCGCCTTGTCGGCCTCGAGCGAGGCGATGAGGTCCTTCAGGCTGCTGGCCTTGGCCGCCAGCTGCTGCGAGCGCTGCTGCTCGGCCGCGAGTGCCGCTTCGGTATCGGCCTGCAGCTTCCGCTTAGCCTCGAGCAGCATGGTCAACCGCTTCTTCTCCGCCGTCTGCTCGGTGACGGCAGCGGTGAGCCGCCCCCGTTCGGCCTCGATCGAGGCGGTCACCCGGGTCTGTTCCTTGAGATCGGCGAGCAGCCTGTCGGTCTGCTGGCGCAATTCCGGCACCACGGCGCCGAGCAGGATGGCGCTGCGCACCGACGACAGCGCGTCCTCCGGCTTGACCAGGATCGCCGGCGGCGGGTTGAGCCCCATGCGCTGCAAAGCGCCAAGCACTTCGGCGAGCACGTCGCGGCGCGCGACGAGCGAGGCGTGCAGCTTCTCTTCCTCCGCCTTCAGCCCTTCCAGCTTGGCGCCGATGTCCTCGATGTCCTGGCCGAGCTTCTGCGCGGTCATGGCCGACTGGATGAGCGCCGCGCTGATCGAGGCATGGTCCTTCTTGACCGTCGCGACGTCGGCGGCAAGCTTGGCAAGCCGCTCGGACGACAAGGTGATTTCCTTGGAAACCTGCTCGTATTCGGCCCGGCTCTGGTCGGGATCGGGCGCGCGATCGAGCGTGTTTTCCACCGCCTGGGCCGGCCCGAGCGCAATCAGCGCGGCGACAAGTGTCAAGCCGCAGCGGCTGCGCCAGGCACGCATTCTCGAATTCCAGCCTTCAGACATCAGGCCTCGACTCTAATCGCCGCTTCGTTAACGAACCATCAACCATGTTGGAGGAGCCCCAACCATTGGGATGATGTGGAGTGCCATTGGGGCGGAAATCCGGAGAATACGTGTCTCCTAGTTCCCCGACACAGGGATTTTGAAAGGTTGCCGTTTGTCTTGGTGCAAGATTTTCCGTTCATTTTCGTGAAATCAGCACAAACGGCGGGGATTGGTTGAAGCCGCCCCAACGTCGTCATTCTATGGCGGAGCAAGGAGCGAAGCGACGCGCGCAGACCATAGAATCCATTCCGTGACTTCAAAGCGTTGCTGCGGTGCAGAATTCTGCTCCGTTGCACTCCTTGGCGAAGGTAACGGAATGGATTCTAGGGTCTGCGCGGTACGCTTCGCTTCCCGCTCCGCCCTAGAATGACGAGGGATAGGCGTTTCGGCCAATCTCCAATGCATGGCCACCTGCCAACGCAAACAGAGCCTGGGAGCCGCCCTCGTGCGGGCGCCGTATCACGATCGATGATACGGATGCCCCGCCAGGATGGTCGCGATGCGATAGAGCTGCTCGCCGAGCATGACGCGAACCAGCTGATGCGGCCAGGTCAGCGCTCCGAACGACAGCACCAGATCGGCCTCCTCGCGCAAGGATTTGTCATGGCCGTCGGCGCCGCCGATCGCGATGACCAGCGCTTTGCGGCCGCCGTCGCGCAACTGGCCGATTCGTGCCGCCAGATCCTCGGAGGACAGCGACTTGCCGCGTTCGTCGAGCAAGATGAGCACGGTGCCCTGCTGCAGCTGGGCCTCAAGCTTCTGGCCCTCCTCGCGGCGGCGTTCGTCGGCGCTCTGGCCGCGGCTCTCGGGGGTCTCGACGATGCCGGCAAATTCCAGCCCGACCGCGGGCCCGCTTTTGGCGAAGCGCTCGAAATAGCGGCCGGCCAGTTCTCTCTCGGGGCCGGTCTTCATCCGGCCCACGGCATGAACGGTAATCTTCATCCTCGCCTCGGCGAGCCGTCGATCGCTACCGGACCGGAACGGTCACGGCATGCGATACGGCTCAGTGCAAGGTCTCTTCCTCGAGGTCCGGCGCCTGCCACATCTTTTCGAGATTGTAGAATTCGCGGACTTCGGGACGGAAGACATGGACGATGATGTCGCCCGAATCGATCAGAACCCAGTCGGCGCTGGCCAGCCCCTCGACGCGCGCCATGCCGAGACCGGCATCCTTGAGCGCCTTGAGGAGATGATCGGCGACAGCCGAGACATGACGGTGCGATCGGCCCGACGCGATCACCATATAGTCGCCGAGGCTCGATTTACCCTGGATGTCGATTGAGACGATGTTTTCGGCCTTGGAGTCTTCCAGACTGGCAAGGACTGTCTTGATGGCGAGGGAGGCAGCATCGCTTCCGCTGATCCCGGCCGGCGAAGGCACGATGTCGGCCTTCTTCCGCAGTGCTGTTCTCAGTGTGTTTCCTTTCCCAATAAGAACAACCAAATCACCCCGCAAATCAGGTGACACCACTTAGATAGGCAGAGTTCCATTGCAGTTTCAAGACGGGCGTCCTTTCAGGGGAAGTCGCGCATCGGCGCTCGCCTGCTCAAGGAAGGCTGGAAAGATCGGAACTCCTGGCCGCCGCACGGGTTATCGGCTCACCGGACAAAGGGGACTTCACCATGCCGACAGACCCGCAAGACGCACTTCTCATCGTCCAGGCCGGGCTTGCGCAGCTCTCTACGCTCATCGTTTCCTATTCCTTCTCGGCAGTCGGCGCCGTCATCCTTCTGATTGCCGGCTATTTCGTCGCCGGCCTTGCCGAGCGCTCGATCTTCGCCGGCCTCGGCCACATCCACGGCTTCGACGCGACGCTTCGCCATTTCTTCTCGAAGATCGTCCGCTACGCCATCCTGATCCTCGTCGTCATCATGGTGCTCGGCCAGTTCGGCGTGCAGACCGCTTCCATCATCGCCGCCATCGGCGCCGTCGGTCTGGCCATCGGGCTGGCGCTGCAGGGCACGCTGCAGAACATCGCCGCCGGCATCATGCTCCTGGCGCTGCGGCCGTTCCGCATCGGCGAATCCGTCGAGGTCGGCTCGGTCGCCGGCACGGTCGAGGAGATCGGCCTGTTCGCGACCAAGCTGCGCACCGTCGAAGGCGTCTACATCCTGGCGCCCAATTCGACTTTATGGAATCAGCCGGTGCGCAACTTCACCCGCAATGGTGTCCGCCGCACCGACATCACGCTCAGCATCGGGTCGTGGAACGATATCGACCGCGGACAGAAGACGCTGCTTGCCGCCGCCAGTGCCGAGAGGCGCATCCGGCGAGAGCCCGCGCCGATCGCCTTCGTGGCGAGCCTGGGTGAAGCAACGGTTTCCCTGACCTTGCGCTACTGGACGTCGGCGGCGGACTACTTCGCCACCCAGATCGACATGACCAAGCGCGCCAAGCAGGCCTTCGACAGCGAGGGCATCTCGATCCCGCTGCCGCCGCCCGAGGCGCCGCCGCCGGGAGCCCGCAAGCAATAGCCGGTTCAATTCTCTTGGGACTGTTCATCCGGCCCAAAAGCGAGCTCCACCGGCAGCGGCGTCTGTGCCGACATCGGCGCGAAGCTGCCGGTGGCCGCGGCGGGCGTTGGCCGCGCGGCAAACACGCGCCACAGCACGAACAGGCAGAACGCCGAAGCGATTGTGATGCCGACATAGATGAAGGTTTCGGTGCCGAAGACGGCCGAAAGCACCGTCACGATGCCGGGCACGATGAAGCCGGACAGCGACCAGGCAAAGAGCAGCGAGCTCGAGAGCGCCAGCAGCTCTTCCTTCCTGGCGCGGTCGGCGGCATGCGCGCTGGACAGCGAATAGATCGATTCCGAGGCTCCGTCCCAGATCAGATAGATCACCACCAGCGCCATCAGCGCGCCGCCGTCGAAGGCGATGGCGAGCAGGCTCGCCATCACCGCGAGCGCCGCCGCGCCCGCCAGCACATAGCGCCGGTCGGTGCGGTCCGAGAGCCAGCCGAGCGGTATCTGCAGGATCAGCGTGCCGACCGGCATCGCCGACAGAAGCAGCGCCACATCCGCCTGGCTGTAGCCCTTGGCCGTGGCGTGGATTGGCGCGAAACCGGAAATGATCATCGACAGCCCGCCCACCGCCAGCATGCCGACGACGCCGACCGGCGAGATCTTCCAGGCCTGACCGAGCGCCACTGAAGCCGCCTGCGGCGCGGGCGGCTGGGCAAGCCGCGTCATGCCCACCGGCAGGATCGAGAGCGCGGTGAAGGCGATGCCGATCAGCGGCACCGCCGCCGTATGGATGTCGACTGCGGCGAGCGTCGCATAGCCGACGCCCAATCCGCCGATATAGGCGACGTAGAACACGGCCATCACCCGGCCGCGTACGGCGTTCGGCAAGGCGTCGTTGAGCCAGCTCTGCGCGACGATGAAGAGGCCGCAGATGGCAAAGCCGTAGAGCGCCCGCGCCGCGATCCACAGCAGCGGCATCGGCCCGGCGCCGATCGCCACGTTGGAGAGCGCGATCAGCGCCGAAAGCACCATGAACGCGCGGGCATGGCCAACTCTCTTGACGAGAGGCCCGGTCAGGATGCAGCCGGCAAGCCCGCCGGCCGAAAGGCCGGTGACGATCAGTCCGGCCCAGGTCGGATCGAAGCCGTCGGCGCCGAGCCGCACGGGAATGAAGGCGAACATCAGCCCGTTGCCGATCGCGATCAGCGCCATCGACACGATGACGCTGGCAATGGCGATCAGCGGCGCCGATTGCGCGCCCGGATCGGTCGTGGCTTGGTTCTGCTGGAGCATGCTGGCTCCAGCTTGGCTGATCGGCGAATGAAAGGCCGCTGTAAAAGCGACATGGCGCGCCTTCTCCTTCTCCCCTTGTGGAAGAAGGGGTAGCTCTACCCCTTCGCCGCGTTGCGGATCGCGGTGGAAGAGAGCGACGAGCGCGGGCCGTGGATGAAGGTCCAGGCCGGCGCCCGCATGCGGGCAAGCCGCGGCGCGTCACCCTCGTCGACGCGGGCATAATCGAAGGTCTTCGCGACGACCGACGACAGGAAGGAGAGCGTGGCGCCCGGGCGGTCGATGACCGCGATCGGGAAGGTCAGCACGATCTCGCGCCAGCGCTGCCAGTGATGGAAATCGCGCAAACTATCCGCGCCCATGATCCAGACGAAGTCGACGCCGGGATTGCGGGCCTTGACCATCGCCAGCGTGTCTGCAGTGTAGCGGACGTGATGCGTCGCCTCGAAGGCGGTGACCTTGATCTTCGGATTGCGGGCGATCTTTTCCGACAGCGCGATGCGCTCGGCAAGCGGCGCCAGCTCGCGGGCACTCTTCAGCGGATTGCCGGGCGTCACGATCCACCAGAGCTGATCGAGCGCCAGCCTTCTCAACGCGATCTCGGCGACCAGCGCATGGCCGGCATGCGGCGGATTGAACGAGCCGCCGAACAGGCCGACGGCAAGGCCCTTCCCGGCATGCGGCATTTTGAGGTATCGGGCGGGGACGGGCAGCTCGGGCTGGGAAAGCATGTGCTAGGCACCCCCCTCTGCCCTGCCCGTCCTCCGCAGCAGCTGCGCTGCAGCTACGGAGGGTAGACCGGGCATCTCCCACTCAAGGGGAGAGAGTTCGTTCGCAGGCGCAAATCTTGCAGCGTCGGCGATTGGCGAAGCCCTAAATGCCAGCTGATCTCCCCCCCTGAGGGCAGGACAATCGCATATGGCGTTCCCCCACTCCGTCTCGGCTTCGCCGAGCCACCTCTCCCCCACATTCGTGGGGGAGAGGAAACGCCAACCGCGAAGGTCGCGGCCTTTGAAAGGCTCGGATTTCCTCTCCCCCATGGACATGGGGGAGAGGTGGCCGCGCAGCGGCCGGAGTGGGGGGCTGGCACCGCCATATGCGATTGCCCTGCCCTTGTGGGGGAGATGTCCGGTCCACCCTCCGTAGCTGCAGCGCAGCTGCTGCGGAGGACGGGCAGGACAGAGGGGGGTGCCTGGGCGCAAGCTTCAAGCCCTTGGGGCAAACGGCTTCAAGGCCGCACCTGTCCCGACCCGCGCACGCGGTATTTGAACGAGGTCAGCTGCTCGACGCCGACCGGCCCGCGCGCGTGCATCTTGCCGGTGGCTATGCCGATTTCGGCGCCCATGCCGAACTCGCCGCCATCGGCGAACTGCGTCGAGGCGTTGTGCAGCAGGATCGCAGAATCGATCTCGTTGAAGAATTTTTCGACCGCTTGCTGATCCTCGGCGATGATCGCCTCGGTATGGTGCGAGGAGAAGGTTTCGATATGCTCTATCGCGCCGGCGACGCCGTCGACCAGCTTCACCGCGATGATGGCGTCGAGATATTCCGTCACCCAGTCGGCATCGGTCGCCGGGCTAGCGTCCGAGAAAGCCTGCATCACCTCGCTGTCGGCATGAACTTCGCAGCCGGCCGCGCGCAGCGCCTCGAGGATCGGCACCAAATGGGTGGACGCGACCGCGCGGTCGACCAGCAGCGTCTCGGCCGCGCCGCAGACCCCGGTGCGCCGCATCTTGGCGTTGACCGCAATTTTGACCGCCATGTCGAGCTTCGCCGAGCGGTCGACATAGAGATGGCAGACGCCTTCGAGATGGGCGAAGACCGGCACCCGTGCCTCGTTCTGCACGCGCCCGACGAGGCTTTTTCCCCCGCGCGGGATGATGACGTCGAGATTGCCGCTCAAGCCTTTGAGCATCTCGCCGACGGCGGCGCGGTCGGTCGTCGGCACCAGCTGGATGGCATCCTCGGGGAGGCCCGCCGCCTTCAATCCCTCGGCCATGCAGGCATGGATCGCCGACGACGAATTGATCGAATCCGAGCCGCCGCGCAGGATCACCGGATTTCCCGCTTTCAGGCAAAGCGCGCCGGCATCGGCCGTCACGTTGGGCCGGCTTTCATAGATGACGCCGATGACGCCGAGCGGCGTGCGCACGCGTTCGATATGAAGGCCGTTCGGGCGATCCCATTCGGCAATGACGTCGCCGACCGGGTCCTCGAGCGCGGCGATCTCGCGGATGCCGTCGGCCATCGCCTTGATGCGCGACGGCGTCAGCTTCAGCCGGTCCATGAAGGACGCCGAAAGCCCCGCCTCGGAACCGTTCGACATGTCGATGGCGTTGGCCTCGAGGATCGCCTGCTCGTTGCGGAGGATGGCGTCGGCCATGGCGGCCAAAGCATCATTCTTGGCCGCGGTCGCGGCGACGGCCAACGGTCGGGCAGCGGCGCGGGCGCGGCGGCCGATATCGGTCATCAGCGCTATCGTATCTTCCCCGGATTTTTCATGCAGCTTCAGCATGTTTCATCCTCCGCTCACTCTTCGTTTTTTCGCAATTCCGGACGGAAAACCGCGTCACACTTTTCCTGGAATTGCTCTAGTCGTCGGCCAATACGTGGTCGCCGGCAAGGCTCACCACAAGGTCGTCGCGATGGATCATCGCCGAGCGTGCCTCATAGCCGAGCACATTTTCGATCTCGGCCGTCTTCAAGCCCGCGATCCTTACGGCATCGGCGGCATCATAGGCAACCAGGCCGCGCGCGATCTCGCGGCCCTCGGGCGACAGGATCGCCACCGTGTCGCCGCGCGAGAAGTTGCCGCTGACGAGCTTGACGCCGGCCGGCAGCAGCGACTTGCCCGACTTCAGCGCGCCGACGGCGCCGGCGTCGACGGTCAGCCGGCCGGCCGGCTCGAGCTGCCCGGCGATCCAGGTTTTATAGCCCTTCACCGGACTGGCGCTCGGCTTGAAGAAAGTCGCGCGCTCGCCGCGCTCGATCGCCATCAGCGGCGACAGCCGCGTGCCAGCGGTGATGATCATCGCCGTGCCGGCGGCGTTGGCGATCTTGCCGGCGTCGAGCTTTGTCCGCATGCCGCCGCGCGACAATTCGGATGCCGCCGCCCCCGCCATTGCCTCGATGTCGGGGGTGATGCGGTCGACCACCGGAATGAATTTTGCCCCCGGATCCTTGGCCGGGGGAGCAGTGTAAAGCCCGTCGATATCGGAGAGCAGCACCAGCAGATCGGCGCCCATCATGGTCGCCACCCGCGCGGCGAGCCGGTCGTTGTCGCCATAGCGGATTTCGGAGGTCGCCACCGTGTCGTTCTCGTTGATGACCGGCACCGCCTTCATCTTGAGCAGCGTCGAGATCGTGGCGCGCGCATTGAGGTAGCGGCGCCGTTCCTCGGTGTCGCCGAGGGTCAAGAGGATCTGACCCGATTTCAGCCCGCCCTTGCCGAGCGCGTCCGACCAGGCCCCGGCAAGCGCGATCTGGCCGACGGCGGCCGAGGCCTGGCTCTCCTCGAGCTTCAGCGCGCGCTTGCCGAGCCCGAGGATGGTGCGGCCGAGCGCGATCGCGCCGGACGAAACGACCATCACCTCTGCACCGGCATTGGCAAGCACCGCGATGTCGTCGGCTAAAGAGGTCAGCCAGTCGCGCTTCAGGCCGCTGGCGCGGTCGACCAGCAGCGCCGAGCCGATCTTCACCGTGATGCGCCGGTATGACTTCAGCGATTTCATGGGCTTTGCTGCCAGCGCGTGTCGACGGGAGCGGGAACGGCGTCGCGCGCTTCGGCGACCACCGCCATCAGCGCGCGCTGAACAGCCTCGACGCCTTCGCCGGTGACCGCTGACAACAACATCGGCGCGCGGCCGGCTGCGCGCTTCAGCGACGCCGCCTTCTTCTTGCGGGCCTCCGCGTCGAGGATGTCGACTTGGGAAAGCGCGACGATCTCGGTCTTCTCGGCCAGCCCATGGCCATAGGCTTCGAGCTCGGCGCGCACGGTCTTGTAGGCCTTGCCGGGATTCTCCTCCAGCGCCGAAACCAGGTGCAAGAGCACGCGCGTGCGCTCGACATGGCCAAGGAAGCGGTCGCCGATGCCGACGCCCTCATGCGCGCCCTCGATCAGGCCGGGAATATCGGCCAGCACGAATTCGCGACCGTCGATGCGGGCGACGCCGAGGCCCGGATGGAGCGTGGTGAACGGATAATCGGCGATCTTCGGTTTCGCCGCGGTGACGGCGGCAAGGAAGGTAGACTTGCCTGCATTGGGCATGCCGACAAGGCCGGCGTCGGCGATCAGCTTGAGCCTGAGCCAGATGCTCAGCTCCTCGCCAGGCAGTCCGGGATTGGCGCGGCGCGGCGCCTGGTTGGTCGAGGTCTTGAAATGCTGGTTGCCGAAGCCGCCATTGCCGCCTTTGGCGAGCAGGAAGCGCTGGCCGACGACGGTCAAATCGCAGATCAGCGTCTCATTGTCCTCGGCAAAGACCTGGGTGCCGGCCGGCACTTTCAGCGTGATGTCGGCGCCCTTGCCGCCGGTCATGTTGCGGCCCATGCCGTGCATGCCGGTCTTGGCCTTGAAATGCTGCTGGTAGCGGTAGTCGATCAGCGTGTTCAGCCCGTCGACCGCTTCCGCCCAGACATCGCCGCCGCGGCCGCCATCGCCGCCGTCCGGCCCGCCGAATTCGATGAACTTCTCGCGTCGGAACGACACCGAACCGGCGCCGCCGTCGCCGGAACGGATGTAAACTTTGGCCTGGTCGAGGAATTTCATCGGATTTTCGAGGTTTCTGCTGATTGCTTTGCGCGATTGCTCTAAACCAAGGCGGGGCCAAGGGCGAGGCTGTTTTGCGACGAAAGCGCTGGCACACGCTTTTGCGCACGCGGGAAACACGCCGGCACCGGCCGATTGCGAATGATCCCGCGCGACGATCGTTTCCGGTTCTCGCGGTTCTGCGTTGGTGTTGGAGTACCGGAATGAAGCTCGTCACCTACAACATCCAGTACGGCATCGGCCTCGACGGCCAGTACGATGTCGGCCGCATTACCGACGCCGTGCGCGGCGCCGATGTCATCGCCTTGCAGGAGGTGACCCGCAACAACCCGCGCAACGGCGACCACGACATGGTGGCCGAGATCGGCGAGGCGCTGCCTGACTATTTTGCCGCCTATGGCAGCAATTTCGAGGTCAACATCGGCTCGCGCCTGGATGCCGGCCGCGCCGTCACCAGGACCTTCCAGCTCGGCAACATGGTGTTGTCGAAGACGCCCATTCATCTGTCGCGCAATCTCCTTCTGCCGCGCAGCCGCAGTCTGGAAAGGATGAACTTCCAGCGCGGCGCGCTCGAGGCGCTGATCGAGACGCCGCTCGGTTTCATCCGCTTCTATTCCACCCATCTCGACCACCGCAGCCCCGTCGAGCGCCAGGGCCAGATCCGTTTCCTGCGCCAGCGCCTCTTGAACTATGCGCTGGAAGGCGGGGGCCTTTCCGGCATTCCCGAGATCGGTCTGCCGGACCTGCCCTACCCGGAGGCCTTTATCGTCATGGGCGACTTCAACATGCTGCCCGGATCGCCCGAATATGTCGAACTCGCCGGACGTCCGGACCATGAGTTCGGCATGCCGCTGACCGCCGATCTCGCAGTCGACGTCGCCCAGCGCCTCGACGTTTCCGGCCTGTTCACCTGGGTCGACCCCAAGCGCCCCGATGATGCCGACCGACACAAACGCATCGACTATGTCTTCACCAGCGCTTCGCTCGCCGGCTCGCTGAGGCGCCTGTGGGTCGACCGGCAGGCGCGTGGGTCGGATCACCTGCCGGTCTGGGCCGAGTTGAGCTGAGCTCAACCCGCGCAGAGCGCCCCTCATCCGGCCGCTTCGCGGCCACCTTCTCCCCGAGGGGAGAAGAGGCTGGCGCCGGCGCCTCAAACTCCTCTCTCCTTGGGGAGAGGTCGGATTGCCCCGAATTGCTTTTCGCAATTCGGCTGGCAATCCGCGTGAGGGGGCGCTTGCTCAGCCTTCTGAACCAATCATCAAAAATGCACCCAGTTCCGCAGGCTGTTCCAGGTCTTCCTGTCCAAGCGGTAGCGCTCGACCGGCACCTGGCCGGCGACGATCGAGTTCAGCATGCCCTGGCCGGCATACTGGAAGCCGCACTTGTGGATGACGCGGCGCGAGGCCGGATTGATGACCCTGGTCGAGGCATGCAGCACCTGGATCGAGGTCTTCTGGAAGGCAAGGTCGACCAGCGCATGCGCGGCTTCCGTCGCATAGCCGCGCTTCCAGTAGGGCTCGCCGATCCAGTAGCCCAGCTCCAGCCCGCGATCGGTGGTGTTCAACCCCGCGCAGCCGACGAAGGTGCCGGTGCCGGCGAGCGTCAGCGCATAGACGATGCCGGCGCGGCGCGATGAGGCCATGGCGAGGAAGGCGCGGGCCTCGGCTTCGCCGTAAGGATGCGGCATGCGGGCCAGCATTTCGGCGACGTGACGGTTGTCGGCCAGAGCCACCAGTTGCTCGAGATCGCTCTCGCGCGGAGCGCGCATGACCAGACGCTCGGTGGCGAGCACAGGGCAATCGATCGCGTAACTTTCGTCGTCGGTGTCTTCCGCTTCGGCAACCATTTTAGTCCTCCAGGAAAGAAAAATGAAAAAGGAGAGATGGAAGCCCATCTCTCCTGATCCTTTTCCTGGCCTGGCCAGACACCGGTTCCCGAGATGGGCGCCGGTGTTATGGTGCGGAACCGGCTACTCCGCTGCTTTGGTAATCGGGTTTACCGACACGTAGGTTCGGCCGTTGGCTTTCTTGTTGAAGGCGACTGCGCCGGCTTCGAGCGCAAAGAGGGTGTGGTCCGTGCCCATGCCAACGTTGGTGCCCGGATGCCATTGCGTGCCGCGTTGACGGATGATGATGTTGCCGGCGATGACGGCTTCGCCGCCGAACTTCTTCACGCCGAGCCGCTTGGAGTGCGAGTCGCGACCGTTGCGCGACGAACCGCCAGCTTTCTTGTGTGCCATCTAACTAACTCCGATACGCCTCGAAGGGCGTTTGAAAGGTCTTATGAACGCGTTCGCGTTCCGTTTCAAGTCCGATCCGGCGACGTTTGCGCCGGATCTGCCTTACTTCTTCGCCAGCTCCTTGGCCTGCTCGCGCCAGTCCTTGATCTGGTCGGCGCTGAACGGCATGTACTCGTCGATCTTGGCGACATCCTTGTCGGTGAGCTTGGCCAGCTGCGCGAAGGTGACGATGCCCTGCTCGGCGAGGTCCTTCGCCGCGACCGGGCCGATGCCCTTGATCACGGTGAGGTCGTCCGGCTCGCCCTTCGGCGCCTTGAACAGCGGCGCGGCCTTGGCCTCTTCCTTCGGCGCAGCCTCAGCCTTGGCTTCCTTCTTGGCCTTGGTCTCTTTCGGCGCGGCTTCGGCCTTCGCCTCGGCGGCGACTTCCGCCTTGGCTTCGGGCGCCTTGGCCTCAGCCCTGGCTTCCGGCTTGGCGGCGGCCTTCTTCGACGGCTTGGCGCCACCCAGCAGGATCTCGGAGATCCTGACGGTGGTCAGCAGCTGGCGGTGGCCGATCTTGCGGCGCGAATTCTGGCGGCGGCGCTTCTTGAAAGCGATGACGGTGCGGTTCTTGCCCTGCTCAACGACTTCCGCCGTGACCAAAGCGCCATCGACGAACGGCGCGCCGAAGGTGACGTTCTCGCCCTCGCCATGCGCGAGTACCTGGCCGATCTCGACGATCTCGCCGACCTTGGCTTCGAGTTTTTCGATCTTCAAGAGATCGTTGGCGGCGACGCGATATTGCTTGCCGCCCGTTTTGATGACTGCGAACATTTTTTGCCTTTCGCTGTTCGGTCGGCCTCGATGAACCGCCTCAGGCGGTCCGGCCGTCTTTTTGTCAGTCTGCGGGTTCAAAAAACAAGCGGCGCGGAGAAGCCCCCACGCCGAATGCGGGCTGTCCCTAACCGAAGGTTGCGCGGAAGTCAAGGCAAGCCGACCATACCTTGAGATACCCTGAGCGACGTTGCCGGCAAAGCTCGGCCTGTCGCGGCGCTGTCGCTTTTCGCGGAAGCGGGAAATCGGTCGAATAGGGCCTTGTAACTCCTGCGGTCAGCCGTTATCTAGTGCGCCGCGCCGGCAACGGCCGACCATGACCTCGCGGAGAGGTGGCAGAGTGGTCGAATGCACCGCACTCGAAATGCGGCATACTCGCAAGGGTATCGGGGGTTCGAATCCCTCCCTCTCCGCCATCCTGCTTCGCTCTTCGAGCTTCGCAGGACAAGTCCGGCGAATTCTTCTCAGCGCGAAGCAGTATGTCCTCCGAAGCCTCGGCGAAGGAGGGCCGACGCCTCCCCGATGACCCGCCCTCAGCAATATCCGAAATAGGCCATCAGCTCCTGGGCTTCACCCGCCTCGAAACGCGAGGCGACGTCCGCGGGCAGCTTCGATCTCCAGCCGCCCCTGTAGTCGGTGATCGGCTGGTTGACCTGCGCCAAACGGCGGGCGGAATGCGGCGTGCGAACTTTCCTTTCCCGTCCCCAGACGACGGGATGCTGGTGATAGTCCAGGATGGCCGGATCGAAAGCCACGCCCATGAAGCGGCATAGCCGTTCGATGGAGAGCGCTGGCGACTCGATGAAGTCCTCGTAGCGCCACAGCATGCCCCCGCCTCGCTCGACACAGAGCATCGAGGCCTTGCTGTCGGCAACCCACCTTTGGAAGGCTCGGTCGAAATCGCCCTCGTAGCGCTGCCCGAGCGATGTCACGACATCCCGGCCGTCGCGCGTGACGACGATGAAACGGGCGCCCGGGATCGTCTCGAGTATCTGACGGGTATAGTGAATATGGCCGGGTGTCTTTTCGACCCAAACGTTCCGGCGCGAAATGGCCGCCTCAAGCAAAAGCAAGCTTAGCTTGGTCCATCTGGCGCCTTTTTCCGAGACAAAAGCGCTTGTCTCGCGCGGAACGCTGAAGACATCGGGATGGGCGGCCAATATCCGGGCAAGCAAGGTCGAGCCGGTATGGCCACAACCACAGATAAATATGGAAACTTTCGGCTTTGGAATAAGCCGCACCACTCCCCTGTTCATTTATTTGTGTCCTCCCCCGGACACTTGATCGAACCCTCTTCTTTCGCGGATTGCAATAGGGAATGTTTCCACAGGGACTGCGACCCACCGCCGTGGCGCCTGGGACGGCAGTTGGCCTGCCGTGCCGGGCTTCATTTGGCGAGTTCGCTGCCTCCAGGAATTTTCCTACGGCGCAATGCGAAGCGTATTCGACGGCGCTGATGTGTTATGAATTTCATGGAAGGGGCATCCCCTACGTGAAATTGCGACTGGAACGAGCAGGCAAAGCCGCAACTTGAAAGTGCGCGCGATGAGGTTCTGGGCCGCCATTGTTGGTTTGTTTTTCCTGGCCGCAGCCGGTCTGCTGCAGGCAAGCGCCCTTGCCGCCGGCAACAATCGGGTCGCGCTGGTCATCGGCAACAGCAAGTATGTCTACGCGCCGGCTCTTGCCAATCCCGCCGGCGATGCGCGCCTGATGGCCGAAGTTTTGCGCAAGGCGGGGTTCAACGTCATCGAAGGCGTCGATCTCGACTATGCCGGAATGCGTGACCGGCTGAACAAGTTCACCGAGGCCTCGTATGACGCCGACACGGCGCTGATCTACTACGCCGGCCATGGCATGCAGGTGAACGGCAAGAATTACCTGATCCCCGTCGACGCCGAGCTTACGGCTCCGGCGCATCTCAAGACCCGCACCATCCAGATCGACGAGCTGCTTGCGGCCCTTCCGCCGGACCCGGCCGTCGGCATCGTCATTCTCGACGCCTGCCGCGACAATCCGCTGGCGAGGACGCTGGCGGCGTCATTGCCGAAGAGCCGCTCGACCACCGCGCCGGGCCTTGCGCCCATCGATGTCAGCTCAGCGGACGTCGGCAGCGGCGGCGTGCTGATCGCCTTTGCGACCGATCCCGGAGCCGTGTCCTACGACGGCAATGGCGCCAACAGTCCCTACACGGTGTCGTTGGCCAGGCATCTCGCCGAGCCGGGCGTCGAGATCCAGAGCGCGCTGACCCGGGTTCGCGGTGAAGTGACGGCCGAAACCGACGGGCGCCAGCGGCCCTGGCACAATGCCTCGCTCGGCCGGGAAGTCTTTATCGGTCCGGAGGCCCCGCCGCCGGCCGCCCCGGCTGCGCAGCCATCCGCCACGGAGACTCCGGCCGCGAGCACGGACGCGCGCGGATGGGAAATCGAGCAGCGCGTGTGGGACGAAGCCTCGAAGCGCAACACGCTCGCGCACTACGAAGCCTATCTGCAGCAATTTCCCAAGGGAGCGTTCGCCGACCTCGCCCGCCTCAACATCGATCAGCTCAAGAAATCGCCGGTCGTCGTCGGCAATACACCGCCCGTCGTCGCCGACACCGAGAGCGACGCGTCGCGGTCGGCCACGGCGGCGGAACCTCCGGCGGCGGCCGCCAACCCGGAAACCGACGTTGGGACCGAGCTGACGGAAAGTGCGATCGGCCTCGATCGCCAGGCAAAGATCGATCTGCAGGAAAGGCTGCTGGCGACCGGTTACGACCTGGACGAGGCCGACGGCGACCTCGGCATCAAGACCCGCCGCGCCATCGGCCGGTGGCAGGAAGAAAACCGGTTGCCCCCGACCACCTATCTAACCCCAAAGCAATATGCCCGCCTCAAACTCGACACGGACGACGCCCTGAAGAGCTACCGCGCCCAGCGCGCCTCGGAAGCGGAAGTAGCCAAGCAGGAAAGCGCAACCCCGCAGAAGACCGAGAAACCGCAGCCCGTCGTCCGTGCGAAGCCGAGACGTGAACGGCAGCGCGAAGCAGCCAATCCGCGACCGGCGCCGAGATCAAAGGCGACGGGACGGAAGTCCGGGTTCCGCACTTGCAGCGGCATCGACGGTACCTTTGAGGTCCCCGCGTCCCAGAGGTGCCCGTTGAGCGGCTACGCGCATTATTGAATGGAGGGCGGCCCGCGCGGACCTATCCCAGCGTCGCTAGACGTTCGATGAAACGGCCCTTGCCGGCATGGCGCTCCCGGATCGATTGAAGCCGGAGGCGGAATTCCTCGACACTGTCCTGTTTTTCTGCGAGCGCCAGGAGATCGGAAAGAAGGGCTGCTGCCTTGTCATATCCGGCGGGATTGCGTCGCCCGATTTCATCCTCGACGTCGCTCCAGACGCTTTCGCCCCGGCGGCGAATGACCTCAAGCCGCACCTCGCGTGCCTTCTCGGCCAACTCCGCCTCCAGTCGCCGCTGCGCTTCCGCGTGTTCCGCCTCGGCGCGCTCGCGGGCAAGGCGGATCTCACGGGCGCGGGTCAGCAGATCGGCAGCCGTGCGTAGTGCGCCAGGCGAGGTTGCCGTCTGGAGTTCCGAGCGCGCCCGCACCCAGGCTCGCAACTCTGCCGGCACATGCGGCTCGCCATTGAAAATCCGCACGAGCAGGCTGGTTTTCTCCGCATCGCTCATCGCAGCGACTATTCGCCCGGCCATCTCCGGCAGCAACCCGTCTGGGGCCGAGCTTTGCTCCGCCGCTGCCCGGAGGAGATCCCGGTCGATGCAGAAGAATTCGGCGAAGGCTTCGAGCGCGTCGGTCAACGGTCCTAATCCAGGCGTCGGCTCCGGTTCGTCCGGCTCGACCGCTTCGATTTCGACGTCCATGAGCCAAATCAGGTAAAACAGCCTGAGGTCGCCCGCGAGCACGTCGGCCCGAAGCGGCGACAGGATCGCCAGCCAACTCTCGCCGTCATCCCAGTCCCCGGGCTCCAACTCGTCGCGCCAGATGCTCAAGATGACATTCTCGCCGGCGATCCTGAACATGGAATGTTCGTCGTTCCTGAGGAAGGTGCCAAGACGATCCCGGTCGACCAGCCGGGTCGGCAGCCTCATCATCAGGCGGCGTGAGCCCCAATTCGCCAGGTAGAGGTGAAGATCGAACCAGCGCTCCATGAGTTCGTTCGGATCGCCCTTGAAGTCACCCCACTCGTAGGAATTGGTGAAGCTGGTGGCCGTGATCCGCGCCCTTGACGACAGATCGCGCAGAGCCCGGCGATCCGCGTCGCTGAGTGGTCGATCGATCGCCTGGAATTCGTAATACTGATATTCGCTCATCGCCGCCCGGATCGGATGCAGGAGGCACCGGTTTCACGGATTCGCAGGGCTTCTGCAAGGCTTACATCCGGATCTCGGACAGGAACCTGGGGCTTCAAGAAGGCCTCGGCGTGCGCCGCTATCGCGCTCAACAATATCTTGCCAAACTCCCTGAGCTTGGAGTCGCCGACGCGAACGCACCAAGGTCGCGCGGCGGCAGAAGCGTCGCTCTTCAATTTCGATTGACGACACCAAAAGTGACACCAATTGACAGTCGCCGATTTTAATGACACAGATAGTGTCACCAATTAGGAGCAACCGCGTGTCGCAAGTCCGCACCTACAACAGCCCCATGCGCGAAGAGAAAGCGCGTGAAACGCATGAAGCGATTCTTTGCGCCCTGTTTGAGCTCATGGATTCGGCCAGCGCCGCGGACGAGATCAGCATGGAGGCGATCGCTCGGAAGGCAGGGGTGCAACGGCGGACCGTGTTCCGCCACTTCGCCACCAAGGACGACCTTCTGGCTGCCTTCTGGCCCTGGCTGAATGCCCGGATAGGAGCCTCTACGACCCCGAGGACCCCCAAGGATATCGTCGACGGCCCCCGGCAGGCCTTCCCCCGGTTCGATATGCACGACGCAGCGATTCGCTCGTCGCTCCATTCGCGGACTGGCCGTGAGATGCGCATGGGCACCGTGGCAGGCCGCCGCGCCAATTTCAGGCGGGCGCTGGCTCCCGCCATTTCCTCTCTTCAGCCCGCCGAAGCCGAGAAGGTCGAGGCGCTGGCTCATCTGCTCTTCTCGGCCTCCGCATGGGAGATCCTGAAGGACTATGGCGGTCTCACCGGCGCCCAGGCCGGCGAGACCGCATCCTGGGCACTCGAGGTGATCCTGTCCGCGGTCACCCCGGGTCATTCACCGGCGGAAGTTACAAACCAAAGAGACAAGCAATGAACTTCAACGTCACCACTCCCGAGGCCGCCCAGACGCTCTGGGTCGTCGCCGACCGCATCCGCCTGCTCGGCGGCATCGCCGATTCCAGCCTTGAACTTATCGAGGTCGAGGTTCCGCCAGGTTCCGGCACTCCGCCGCACAGCCACGCTTCGCCCGAGTTGTTCTATGTGCTGGAAGGCGCGCTCACCGTCCGTCACTTTGGCGCGGGCGGCCCGCCCGAAGTGACCGTCGCGGGTGCCGGTACTTCGGTGCGCATCGGCCCGAGGGCCCCGCACAATTACTCTAACGACAGCGGCCGGCCGGTGCGGATGCTGGTGCTCGTCGAGCCGTCCATGATCGCTTTCTTCCGCGACATCGGCACCGTCGAGCAGCAGGCGCAGCCCGACTTTGCCCGGATTGGCGCCGCCATGCAGCGCCACGGTATCGAGGCGCTGCTGGTGGCGGCCTGAACTGCCACGCGACGACGGCGCTGACCGATGCAACAGGATGCCGCCGGCAGGGAGAGCAAAGTGCTTCCTTGTTGGCGGCAACGCGCTCACGTGCGGGGCTGCACCTCCTCCGTCGCGGATCGAAAGCGCTAGGCTCCGGCCTCATACGCGGCAATCGCGCTCAAGAAAATCTCGCCGAACTCCCTGAGCTTGGCCTCGCCGACGCCGTTCACTTCTGCAAAGGCATCGAGGTCGCGCGGGCGGCGCTCGGCCATGTCGATCAGCGTGCGGTCGGAGAAGACGACATAGGCCGGCACCTGGCGTTCTTTCGCCAGGCGCAGCCGCAGCGCCTTGAGCGCGGCGAGCAGCGCGGCGTCCAAGTCTTCCGTTCCCGCCGCCGCCGCACCCTGGGCTGAACGCGCCTTGTTGCGCAGGGAACGGTGCCGCGTCTCGACACGGTACTCGAAGGCAGTCTCGCCGCGGCCGAGCGCACGGCCGCTTTCGGAAATGGCAAGGCCGCCATAGCCGTCCGGGTCCGGCATCAGGAACCCACCCGCGACGAGCTGGCGGATCAGCGACAGCCAGGCAGGTCTCTTGTGCGCCGCGCCGGTGCCGAAGCTGGCAAGGTTTTGATGGCCTCTGGCCAGCACCTTCTCGGTCTCGTGGCCGAGAAGCACGTCGATGACATGGGCGGCGCCGAACCGTTCGCCGGTCTGCGCGATGACCGAAAGGATGATGCGCGCCTCGGCGCTGCCGTCCGCGCGCGGCGTCTGGTTGCGGCAATTGTCGCAATTGCCGCAGGGCGAAGCGCTTTCGCCGAAATAGCTGAGCAGCACCTGGCGGCGGCACTGCGCCGTCTCGCAATAGCCGATCAAGGTGTCCAGCCGGCCGTGCGAGCGCCGCTTGTGCTCGGGCGAGGCATCTTCGTCGTCGATGAACAGGCGGCGCGTGCGGATATCGCCGAGGCCGTACAGCATATGCGCCTCGGCCGACCGCCCGTCGCGGCCGGCGCGGCCGATCTCCTGGTAGTAGGCATCGAGGCTCGCCGGAAGGTCGGTGTGGAAGACATAGGCGACGTCCGGCTTGTCGATGCCCATGCCGAAGGCGATCGTCGCCACCATGACGACGCCGGACAAGGTCATGAAGGCGTTCTGATTGGCCTCCCGCGCATCCTTGCTCATGCCGGCATGATAGGCGAGCGCGGTGATGCCGTTCTGCTCGAGGAAGGCGGCCATTGCCTCCGTCTTCCGGCGCGACAGGCAGTAGACGATGCCGCTCTGCCCCTTATGGCGCTCGACGAAGCGCAGCAGCTGGCGCTTGCTGTCCTGCTTCGGCTCGATGGCAAGGCTGATGTTCGGCCTGTCGAAGCCCAGCACCAGCGTGTCGACGCGATCGGCAAACAGCCGCGCCGAGATGTCCGTGCGCGTCGTCTCGTCCGCGGTCGCCGTCAGCGCGATGATCGGCGCCTTCGGAAAGATGTCGCGCAGCCGCGCAAGGTCCTCATATTCGCGCCGGAAGGCCGGCCCCCATTGCGAGATGCAATGCGCCTCGTCGACGGCGATCAGGCGGATGTCGAGCCTGGCGAGCGCGTCGAGCATCCGCTCGGTCATCAGCCGCTCCGGTGCGAGATAAAGCAGACGGGTCTGGCCCGACGCGACGCGGCGCCATGCCGCGACATTGGCATCGCGGTCGAGCGAGGAGTTGATCGTGTCGGCGGCGACGCCGGCGAGCCGCAGCGCCGCGACCTGGTCCTGCATCAGCGCCACCAGCGGCGAGACGACGATGGTGAGCCCGCCAAGGACCAGCGCCGGAACCTGGTAGCAGAGCGACTTGCCGGCGCCCGTCGGCATGACCGCCAGCACGTGGCGTCCGCAGAGCAGCGCTTCCATCACGTCGGCCTGGCCGGGGCGAAAATCGTCGAAGCCGAAAACGTCCTTCAGCACGGTCCGTTTCGGATCGCGTCCCTCGGCAAAGAGACCTGCCGTCGATGTCCGCCCCGCCATCGATGCCTGCATTGAGTGTGATTCCCGGATTCGGCTGAGGCAACCTTCTTAAGGAGAAGATCGCCCAAATGCTATCCGAACCCGTGCCACGCGTCGTTTTGCGGGCGCATCGATACCGCATTGCCTTTGCGCGCAAAGGATGGCTTGCTGTCCCGGCCTGCAGCGGAGGAACCGGCAATGATCGACCTGGCCACATTGACGACCTATGTCGCGATCGTGCTCGGCTTCGTCTTCATCCCGGGGCCTGCCACGTTGCTCACCGTGGCTCGGGCAACGAGCTCGGGAACCAAGGTCGGCATCGCCACGGGCGCCGGCGTCGCGGCGGGCGACGTCGTCCACACCGTCATGGCGATCTTCGGCATCTCGGCCATCATCGCCGCTTCCGCGATGCTATTCGGCATCATCAAATATCTCGGCGCGGCCTATCTCGTTTATCTCGGCATCCGCGCCATCCTCGAGAAGGCGCCGGCCGATCTCGCCGGCAGCGCCTTGCCCATACCGGCGGGCAAGGCGTTCCGCCAAGCCATATTGACCGAGGTGCTGAACCCGAAGACGGCGCTGTTCTTCCTCGCTTTCCTGCCGCAGTTCGTGCGGCCTGAAAATGGATCGGTCGTGCTTCAGCTGATGATCCTTGGCGCCGTCTTTGTCCTTCTCGGTCTCCTCAGCACGGTGGTCTTCGCCGTCTCCGCCGGAGGTCTGGGCTCGTTCCTGCGCCGCAACCCGGCCGTGTTGAAATGGCAGGGCAAGGTGGTCGGCGGCATCTATTGCGCGCTGGGCCTGCGACTGGCGCTGCAGCAGCGCTAAAGCATGTCTCCCGAGAGTGGGACCGGTTTCGGGACAAAGACATGCTCAAATCAAGAGTTTAAAGCTCATGGAGCGAATCCGAAGGATCGCGACGCGCTTTAAACAGCCGCTGCTGTCATTTTGCCGGCCGCGTTAAACCTATCTTCACCATATTGCGGCACCGTAATCATCCTGCGGCGATGTTTGAGTACCGCGGCGGCGCCACGGGCGCCCCAGGCAACAAACCCGCGCCCTTCAAGGCGCGGGTTTTCCTTGGCGAAGCGGCCTTCTCAGGCGAGGAAGTCTGCCCGGTAAGGCGCAAAACTGTCGACCAGCCGCCCCGCTTCCAGCGCCGTGACGCCGTGCACCAGGTTGGACGGCACGATGAAGCTGCTTCCCGCTTCCAGGATCTCCGACCGGCCGTCGACGGTGACTTCGAAGCGGCCTTCGGCGACGTAGCTTGCCTGCACATGCGGATGCGAATGAAACGCGCCGACGCCGCCCTTGTCGAAGGCGAACTCGACCATCATCAGTTCGTCCGTGTGCACCAGCACGCGTCGCCGGTTGCCATCCGGCGTCGGCGTCCAGGTTTTCTCGTCCGCATGGGAGAAAATGTCGGTCATTGCAGGCTTCCGTTCGCAAATTGAAATGGTCAGCGCGCCAGCCAGCCGCCGTCGACCGGCATCACCGCGCCATGCATGTAGTCCGACGCCGGCGCGAGCAGGAACACGGCCGCGTCGCCGATGTCCTCGGGCTGGCCCCAGCGCGCCGCGGGAATGCGCCCGAGGATGGCGGCACTTCGGTCGGGATCGGCGCGCAAGGCCTCGGTGTTGTTGGTCTCGATATAACCCGGCGCGATGCCGTTGACGTTGACGCCCTTCGGCGCCCATTCGCAGGCGAGCAGCCGGGTGAGGCCGAGCACGCCATGTTTCGAGGCCGTGTAGGAGGCGACGCGGATGCCGCCCTGGAAGCTAAGCACCGAGGCGATGTTGACGATCTTGCCGCGCCGCCCGGGCTCCGCCAGCACGCGCCTGGCAAAACTCTGGCAGAGCCGAAACACCGTCTTCAGATTGATGTCCATCACCTCGTCCCAGTCGGCGTCGGTCAGGTCGACTGCATCGGCGCGCCGGATGATGCCGGCATTGTTGACCAACCCATCGAGTGGTCCGCTCTCGTCCCAGATCCGGTCGAGCGTGGCGGCCGCCTTGGCCGGGTCGCCGAGATCGGCGGCCACCGCTTCGAAACGTCCCCCTACGGCTGCGACTTTCTCCGCCGTCTCATCCATCGCCGAGCGGCCGACGCCGACGACGGCGCCGCCGGCGCGCGCCACCGACACGGCGATGCCCTGGCCGATGCCGGTGTTGGCGCCGGTGACGAGGATGCGCCTGCCGGCGAGGCTGAAAGCCGAAAGATCGCTCACCTGAGCTGGTCCAGCGTAACCGGATCGACGTCGGTATAGTCGACATTGTCGCCGGCCATGGCCCAGATGAAGGCATAGTTCGAGGTGCCGGCGCCCGAGTGGATCGACCAGCCCGGCGACAGCACCGCCTCCTCGTTGCGCATGACGATGTGGCGCGTCTCGTCCGGCTCGCCCATGAAATGGAAGACGCGCGCGTCCTCGGCCAGGTCGAAATAGAGATAGGCTTCCATGCGCCTATCATGCACATGGCAAGGCATGGTGTTCCAGACCGATCCGGGCGCGAGTTGGGTCATGCCGACGACGAGCTGGCAGGTCTTCACGCCGTCGGCATGGATGAACTGGAAGATCGAGCGCTCGTTGCTGGTCGCCTGGCTGCCGAGGTCGAGCCGCCTGGCGTCGCCGATGCGGATCAGCTGGCTTGGATAGACCTGATGCGCCGGCGCGCTCAGCAGATAGAACTTGGCCGGCTTCTCCGGATCGGCCGAAGCGAACGACACCTGCTCAGTGCCCATGCCGAGATAGACCATGTCGCGCGCCGCCATCTCATAAGGCGGGCCATCCGCCGTCACGGTGCCGGCGCCGCCGATGTTGACTGCGATCAGCTCGCGGCGGTCGAGGAATGCCTTTGTGCCGGTCGGCTTGATCGCTTCCAGCGGCAGGACCTTATCGACCGGCATGGCGCCGCCGACGATCATGCGGTCATAATGCGTGTAGGTCAGGCTGACGAGACCGGGCTGGAAAAGCCCCTCGATGTGAAAATTGTGCCGCAGCTCGTCGGTTCCCATCGCCGCCGCGGCAATGGGGTCGATGGCGAAGCGCGCGGAGAATTCGGTGTGTTTCTGGTCCATCTATCCTGCTCGAATGATCATCCGGTCGATGCCGCCGCCACCGACTTCGCGTAATAGGCCTGCCGCGCCTGCAGGCGCTCGCGGTAGCGCTGCTGGCTGGCGGTGAGATGCGCCCGCATCGCCTCGCGCGCGGCGTTCGCATCGCCCGCCGAGATCGCGTTGAGGATCACCAGATGCTCGCGCTGCAGGCCGCGCTGGTAGTCGTCGGACTGGACGAGCTCCGTCGACCAGGGCGAGGTGACGTCGCAAGGGATGGCGCGGCGGCCGAGCACGTCGAGCATCTCGACATAGAACGGATTGTTGGTGGCGCTGGCGATCGCCCGATGGAAGGCGAGGTCGGCCGGGCCGGTCGGTTGGCTGTCGAGCAGCAGCCGCTCGAACTCGAAGAAGGCCTCCTGGATCGCCGCCTCCTGCGCCGCGTTGCGGCGGATGGCGGCAAGGCCGGCCGATTCGATCTCGATCGCCAGCCGCACCTCGAGCACGTTGAGCGCGATCGAATCCTTGGCCCCCATATCGGCGGCCAGAACGCCGAGCGTGGTGGAGATGTGCTCGGTGACGAAGACGCCGGCGCCCTGCCGCGCCTCGACAAGGCCGTCGGCGGCGAGCTTGGCCAGCGCCTCGCGGATAACGGTGCGGCTGACGCCGAAGGTCTCCGTCAGCTGGCCCTCGGTCGGCAGCTTGTGGCCAGGCGGCATCTCGCCCGCCAGGAGCTGCTTGCGGATCGCCGCGACCACCGTTTCCGACAGTTTCGGCTTCCGTTCGACCCTGAGATCCGTTGTGCTATCGGCCACCTCGATCACTCCTAATGGAAAAGGCCCCTTAGTGGAAAAGATTGGGCAGCCACAATGATATCGCCGGCACATAGGTGACAAGCATCAACACCGCGAAGGCCGCGCCGTAGAAGGGCCAGATCGACCGCATCGCCGTCCAGATCGGAATGCGGCCTATGGCGCAGCTGACGAAGAGCACGGCTCCGACCGGCGGCGTGCAGAGCCCGATGCCGAGATTGAGGATGAGGATGACGCCGAAATGCACCGGATCGACGCCGTAAGCCATGACCACCGGCAGGAAGATCGGCGTGGTGATGATGATCAGCGGCGACATGTCCATGAAGGTGCCGAGGATCAAAAGCACGACGTTGATCAACAGCAGGATGACCAGCTTGTCGCTGGAGATCTCCTGCAGGAAGGCGACCAGCGCCGCCGGCACGCGCAGATAGGCGAGCAGCCAGCCGAAGGCGGCGGCGCAGCCGATGATCATCAAGACCATCGCCGTCGTGCGCACCGCCGCGGTGGTGGCGGCGACGAAGTCGCTCCAGCTCATCGAGCGGTAGATGATGAGCGTCACCAGGAAGGCATAGACGATGGCGATGCAGGAGCTTTCGGTCGCCGTGAAAATGCCGGATCGGACGCCGCCGAAGATGATGCCGATCAGGATGAGGCCCGGAATGGCGCCGAAGAGCAGCTGGAGCGCCCGGCCGAAACCGGCGAAAGGCTCGGTCGGATAGCCGCGCCGGCTTGCGACCAGATAGGCCGTGATCATCAGCGACAGCGCCAGAAGCAGGCCCGGTATGACGCCAGCGGTGAACAGATCGGCGATCGAGATGCGGCCGCCGGCCGAGATGGAGTAGATGATCATGTTGTGCGACGGCGGGATCAGCAAGGCAATGATGGCGCCGACGGAGGTGATGTTGACGGCATAGTCGATGCCGTAGCCGCGCGCTTTCATCTGCGGGATCATCAGCCCGCCGACGGCCGATGCGTCGGCCACCGCCGAGCCGGAGATGCCGCCGAACATCGTCGAGGCGGCGATGTTGACTTGGCCCAAGCCGCCGCGCAGATGCCCGACAACCGAGCCGGCCAGCGCCACCAGGCGAGCGGCGATGCCGCCGCGCACCATCAGGTCGCCGGCGAAGATGAAGAACGGAATGGCCATCAACGAAAAGACGCTGACGCCGGAGTTCAATCGCTGGAAAACCACCACCGGCGGCAGGCCGAGCACGATGATCGTCGCGAAGCTCGCCACTCCGAGGCAGAACGCGATCGGCGTGCCGATGATCAGCAGGAAGACGAAGGTGCCGAAAAGCACGGTCAAGGCCATGGCTCACATCTCCTCGCCGGTGGCATGGATGTCGACATCGACGGGCAGCCCGGCGAAGCGCCCCGCCAGCCGCTCGAGCGAGAACAGGCAGACCAGCGCGCCTCCGAAAATCACCGGCAGGAAGCCGACGCCTCCAGGCAGGGCGAGCGACGGCATGACCGTGCCCCAGGTCAGCCTGGCAAGCTGGATGCCGTAGACGATCATGCCGCCGCCGAACGCCAGCACGACGATGTCGGAGATGGTGCGCAGCACCGCCTTTGCCGAAGCCGGCAGGAAATAGAGCAGCACGTCGAAACCGAGATGCGTGCGTTCGCGCACGCCGACCGCAGCCCCGAGAAAGATGAACCAGCCCATCAGCAGCACCGAGGAGGCCTCGGTCCAGCTTGGCGAGCGGTTGAGCACATAGCGCGAGAAGACCTGCCAGGTGATGATGATCGTCATCAAGGTCAGCCCGGCGCCGCTGATCCACAGCGCCAGCGTTGCCAAGCCCGACAGCAATCGCTCGGCACGCAGCCAGAATGCCGTGCCGCCTGGTCGCGCCAACGGCGGCGCGGAAGCATCCGCGCCGCTGGGCCTATCGTCGGTGCTGGTCATTTCGCCGCCTGGATGCGGGCGGCCAGATCTTTCAGCTCCGGCGTCGAAAGGTACTTGTCATAGACCGGCTTCATGGCGTCGATCAGCGGCTGCTTGTCGATCTCGCTGACCTTGACGCCGGCCTTCTCGACGATGTCGCGCGACTTCTTTTCCTGCGCGTCCCACAGCTCGCGCATCTTGACGACGCTGTCCTTGGCCGCCTGCCTGACGATCGTCTGGTCTTCCGGCGACAGCTTGTCCCAGCTCGCCTTCGACATCACCAGCACTTCCGGCACGATCTGGTGCTGATCCAGCGTGTAATGCTTGGCGACCTCGTAGTGCTTGGCGGATTCGAAGCTCGGCCAGTTGTTCTCCGCGCCGTCGATGACGCCAGTCTGCAGGGCGGAATAGACCTCGCCATAGGCCATCGGCGTGGCGTTGGCGCCGAGCGCGTTGACCATGTCGACGAACACGTCCGACTGGATGACGCGGAACTTCATGCCCTTCAGGTCGGCGATCGAGGCGATGTCCTTTTTTGTGTTGTAGAAGGAGCGTGCGCCGGAATCGTAGAAGGCGAGGCCGACGAGGTCATGCGCCTCGAAAGCCTTCAGGATCTGGTCGCCGACCGGCCCGTCCATGACGTGGCGCATATGCTCGACCGAGCGGAACATGTAGGGCAGCGACGGCACCGCGGTTTCCGGAACGATGCCGTTGAACGGCCCCATCGACACGCGGTCGAGGTCGATGACGCCCGATTGTGTCTGCTCGATCGTGTCCTTCTCCTCGCCGAGCTGTGCCGAGTGGTAGACTTCGATCGAATAGCGGCCGTTGGTCCGCTGCTTGATCAGCTCGCCCATATATTTGACCGCCTCGACGGTCGGATAGCCGTCCGGATGCGTGTCCGACGACCGCAGCACCGTCTCGGCGTTGGCGATGCCGATCAGCAGCGAGCCGAAGGCCAATGTGGCCGCCGTCAATTTCGAAAAATGCGACATGACTTCCTCCCTTTGAAACCCTGGCGGCCGGCTCAGAGCCGGTACGCCTTCTTGGCAAGCGTGTAGGCAAGCTCGCGCGCCAGCTCATGCGCCTCCTCCTCGCGCAACCGATGCTCGGCGACCAGCCGCGCCAGGAAGGCGCAGTCGACGCGGCGGGCGACGTCGTGGCGCGCCGGTATCGACGGAAAGGCGCGCGTGTCGTCGTTGAAGCCGACGGTGTTGTAGAAGCCCGCCGTCTCGGTGGTCATCTCGCGGAAGCGGCGCATGCCTTCCGGGCTGTCGTGGAACCACCAGGCCGGCCCGAGCTTCAGCGCCGGATAGACGCCGGCGAGCGGCGCCAGCTCGCGCGCATAGCTCGTCTCGTCCAGGGTGAACAGAATGATCGTCAGGTCGCGCTCCAGCCCGACGCAATCGAGCAGCGGCTTCAGCGCCGCCACATAGTCGGTCCTCGTCGGGATATCGAAGCCCTTGTCGCGGCCGAATTCCTGGAAAACAGCCGGCGAATGATTGCGCCATGATCCGGGATGGATCTGCAGCACCAGGCCATCGTCACGGCTCATCTTGGCCATTTCGGTCAGCATCTGGGCGCGGAACAGTTTTCGCTCGCGCTCATCTTCCGAGCCGCGGCGGATTCGGTTGAACAGCTGCTGCGCCGCGGCGTCGGAGAGATTGGCGGTCTCGGCCGTCGGATGGCCGTGATCCGACGAGGTGGCGCCGAACTCCCTGAAATGGGCGCGGCGCCGGCGGTGCGCGTCGAGATAGCCGGCCCATGTGGCGGTATCGCAGCCGGTGATCTCGCCGAGCCGATCGAGATTGGCCAAAAACCCTTCGAAGTCGGGATCGACCACGGCGTCCGGCCGGTAGGCGGTGACGACGCGGCCCTTCCAGCCGCTGTCGCGGATCATCCGGTGCCATTTGAGGTCGTCGAGCGCGCCTTCGGTCGTCGCGATGACCTCGATGTTGAAGCGCTCGAACAGCGCCCGCGGCCGATAGTCGTCTTGGCTGAGCAGCGCCGCGATCGTCTCATAGTGGCGGTCGGCGGTGCTTGCGCTAAGCGGCTCGTCGATGCCGAACAGATGCTCGAACACATGGTCGAGCCAGAGCCGGGTCGGCGTGCCGCGGAACAGATAATAATGCTCCGCGAAGCGCCGCCAGATCACCCGACCGTCGGTTTCGACCTGGGAGCCGTCGAGCCTCGGCACGCCGAGCTCTTCCAGCCGCACGCCCTGGCTGAACAGCATGCGGAAAATGTAATGGTCCGGCACGATCAGCAATTGCGCCGGGTCGGGAAACGGCTCGTTGAGCGCATACCAGCGCGGATCCGTATGACCGTGCGGACTGACGATCGGCAGGTCCTTCACCGCGGCATAAAGGGCGCGAGCCAGCGTCCGCGTTTCCGGCGCGAACAGCAGGTCCGGATCGCTCAGTGCTGCCACTCGGCTCCTCCCAGGCTGGCTTATTGGTAGATCGGCCGGAGATAATGTCAACATACAAAAATCATCAGGTTATATGATGACTTTTGCATAAGCAGCTGCCATTGTACGGGGCGGCGGCGAGTGCTACGCCGCAGCCGTCGCCATTGCTGCCGTGCGAGCGGCTCGACGCGCCGACCGGAGACCTCAAGCACCAATGAACAGCCGTCTTTCCAACGCCACGATCGCCGAACTGCCCGGCGCAATTGCCATACCGCGCTACGATCGCGGCGCCGTGACACCCGGTATCGTCCATCTCGGCGTCGGCGCTTTCCACCGCGCTCACCAGGCGGCTTATGTCGACGCCTGCCTGGCGGATGGCGAGGCGGATTGGGGCATCGTCGGCGTCTCGCTACGCAGCCCCGACACGCGCGATGCGCTGTCGCCGCAGGACGGGCTCTACACGCTGGCGGTGCGGGACAGTGCCGGCGAAAAGCTGCAGGTCGTCGGCTCGATCCTGTCGCTGCTGGTGGCGCCGGAGGACCCTGGCGCGGTGCTTGCCGCGCTGACCGACCCGCGCATCCGCATCGTCACGCTGACCATCACCGAAAAGGCATATCTTCGAGCCGCCGATGGCGCTCTGGACGAAGCCCATCCCGACATCGTCCATGATCTGGCGAATCCCGGATCGCCAAAGACGGCGCATGGTTTCTTGGCCGAGGCGCTCGCGCGCCGCCGCGCCGCCGGCACGCCCCCCTTCACCGTGCTCTGCTGTGACAATCTTCCGGCCAACGGCGCCACGCTGCACCGGCTGCTGGTCGAGTTTGCGAAGCTGCGCGACGCCCGTGCCAGCGCCGGCCATCGGCCGTTAGCCGGCTATGTCGCCGACGAAGTGGCCTTTCCGTCGAGCATGGTCGACCGCATCGTGCCGGCGACCACCGACGCCGACCGCGCCCGCATCGCCGG
Source organism: Mesorhizobium shonense (assembly GCF_040545255.1). Classification (NCBI taxonomy): domain Bacteria; kingdom Pseudomonadati; phylum Pseudomonadota; class Alphaproteobacteria; order Hyphomicrobiales; family Phyllobacteriaceae; genus Mesorhizobium; species Mesorhizobium shonense. Next base: position 72,603 of record NZ_JBEPLM010000016.1, on the reverse strand, counting down.
CGAACTCGGCCTCGAGGATGCCTGGCCGGTGATGACCGAGCCGTTCCGCCAATGGGTGATCGAGGATCGTTTCCCAGCCGGACGGCCGGCCTGGGAGAGATTCGGCGTCACCATGGTCGAGGACGTCGGCCCCTTCGAGGATATGAAGCTCAGGCTGCTCAACGGCGCCCATTCGGGCATAGCCTATCTTGGGCTGCTGAGCGGCCATGCCACCGTCGATCGCGCGTTTGCCGATCCGGCGATCCGTCAATTCGTCGATGCGTTGTGGGCCGAAGCCATCCCGACCTTGCCGGACGACGCCGGGCTCGACACGACTGCCTACACGGCCGAGCTCGCCGCGCGCTTTTCCAACACGGCGCTGGCCCACCGCACGGCGCAGATCGCCAATGACGGCAGCCAGAAGCTGCCGCAGCGCATCGTCGCTTCAGCGCTTGCCAGGTTGGAAGCGAAATTGCTTCCCGAGCACCTTTCCCTGGTTGTCGCCGCATGGATCGTCGCATGCGCCGAGCGCGGCAAGACCTTGCCGGAAGGGCATTTCACCGACCCGCTCGACTACGCTCTCAAAGATCTTTTCGCTCGGCATCTACCGACGGCGGAGATGACGACGGCCGTGTTCGATCTCACGGGCTTTGCCAAGGGCCATCCCGAGCGTCAGACATTGATAGAGTTCGTTGCCACCCACCTCGTGCATTTCAAGCAGGATGGTCCGGCACTGGCACTCGCCGCGCTCGGCATTGGCGACCGTTGATTCGGCCTGCCGGGTGAACGGCATATCTTCGCTGGACATCGACCACCTTGCTGACAAGCAGGCGGACTGTCCATCAAACAAAAAAAGCGGGGCAAGCCCCGCCTTTTCAATCCATTGTTAGGAGACGTCGTCAGGCCGGCAGCAACGCGCCTTCCAGCGTGGTGAGCTGGCTGAGGAACTGCTCGGCCTTGGCGCGGCTCTCGTCGTCCTTGGCGTCGGCGGCGTCTTCCCTGGCCTCCTGGATGCGGCGGGTAATGTCGGCGCGGTCGATGTCGTTCACATGCGTCGCCGATTCGGCGAGCAGCGTGCAGCCGGAGGGCAGGATGTCGGCGAAGCCGCCGAACACGACATAGCGGTCTTCCTTGCCGGACGCGGCCTTCACGGTGACGACGCCCGGCTTGATCGTGGTCATGACCGGCGCGTGCTGCGCCAGGACGGTCATCTCACCTTCGGCGCCCGGGATGACGACGAACTCGACCTGCTCGGAAACGAGCAGTCGCTCCGGCGAGACCAGTTCGAACTTGAAAGCTTCAGCCATGCCAATCTAGCGAGTAGGGAATAGCGAGTAGCGAGTAGAGAAGAAACTCGGCCGGCCCACTGATCCCTATTCGCTACTCCCTATTCGCTATTCGCTTCTTTACGCCGCTTCAGCCGCCAGGCGCTGCGCCTTCTCGACCGCTTCCTCGATGCCGCCGACCATGTAGAAGGCGGCTTCCGGCAGGTGGTCGTAGTCGCCGGCGCAGAGGCCCTTGAAGCCCTTGATGGTGTCGGCGAGGTCGACCAGCTTGCCCGGCGAGCCGGTGAACACTTCGGCGACGAAGAACGGCTGCGACAGGAAGCGCTCGATCTTGCGGGCGCGGGCCACCGTCTGCTTGTCCTCTTCCGACAGCTCGTCCATGCCCAGGATGGCGATGATGTCCTGCAGCGACTTGTAGCGCTGCAGGATCGACTGCACCTGGCGCGCGACCTGGTAGTGTTCCTCGCCGACGACCATCGGGTCGAGCATGCGGGAAGTCGAGTCCAGCGGATCGACGGCCGGGTAGATGCCCTTTTCCGAGATGGCGCGGTTGAGCACGGTCGTGGCGTCGAGGTGGGCGAACGAGGTCGCCGGCGCCGGGTCGGTCAAGTCGTCGGCCGGCACGTAGATGGCCTGCACCGAGGTGATCGAGCCCTTGGTCGTCGTCGTGATGCGCTCCTGCAGGGCGCCCATGTCGGTGGCCAGCGTCGGCTGGTAACCCACGGCCGAGGGAATGCGGCCGAGCAGCGCCGACACTTCCGAGCCCGCCTGCGTGAAGCGGAAGATGTTGTCGACGAAGAACAGCACGTCCTGGCCCTGGTCGCGGAAATACTCGGCGACCGTCAGACCGGTGAGGCCGACGCGGGCGCGCGCGCCCGGCGGCTCGTTCATCTGGCCGTAGACCAGCGCTGCCTTCGAGCCCTGGCCGCCGCCCTTCTTGTTGACGCCCGATTCGATGAACTCGTGATAGAGGTCGTTGCCTTCGCGGGTACGCTCGCCGACGCCGGCGAACACCGAGAAGCCGCCGTGGGCCTTGGCGACGTTGTTGATCAGCTCCTGGATCAGCACGGTCTTGCCGACGCCGGCGCCGCCGAATAGGCCGATCTTGCCGCCGCGGGCGTAAGGGGCGAGCAGGTCGAGAACCTTGATGCCGGTGACCAGGATCTGCGCTTCCGTCGACTGGTCGACATAGGCCGGAGCCGGCTGGTGGATGGCGCGCAGTTCGACGGCGTCGACCGGGCCGGCTTCGTCGACCGGCTCGCCGATGACGTTGATGATGCGGCCGAGCATGCCCGGGCCGACCGGAACCGAGATCGGCCCGCCGGTGTCGAAGACGTCCTGGCCGCGGACCAGGCCTTCGGTCGAGTCCATGGCGATGCAGCGCACGGTGTTCTCGCCGAGATGCTGAGCGACCTCGAGCACCAGGCGGTTGCCGACATTGTTGGTTTCCAGCGCGTTCAGAATGGCCGGCAGATGGTCTTCGAACTGCACGTCGACGACGGCGCCGATGACCTGGCGGACCTTGCCGGCAGCGCCGACCCTTTTCGCCGCAACGCTCGCCGCCTTGGCGGGGGCCGCTGCCTTGGCCGGAGCGGCCGCCTTCTTGGCCGGAGCGGCCTTCGCGGCTGCTGCCGGAGCCTTTGCCGCCTTGGGGGCCGGTGCCGCCTTGGCGGCGGTCTTCGGGGTAGCTGCTTTCGCCATCGTCTTTGCCCTTTTTCGTCTATCCGTTGTTCACGCCGTCCGCAGCGAGGTCGATGGACCTCGCCGGCAGGGCGCGCCTAGAGCGCCTCGGCGCCCGAAATGATTTCGATCAGTTCCTTGGTGATCTGCGCCTGCCGCTGGCGGTTGTAGGTGATCGACAGCCTGTTGATCATGTCGCCGGCATTGCGCGTCGCATTGTCCATCGCGCTCATCTTGGCGCCCATCTCGCCGGCCGCGTTTTCGAGCAGCGCGCGGAAGATCTGCACCGCGATGTTGCGCGGGATGAGGTCGGAGAGGATTTCGCCCGGCTCCGGCTCGTATTCGTAGACAGCCGCGCCGGCGGCGGACTCTGCGTCAGGCGAAGCCTGGGCCGCCGGGATGATCTGCTGCGCCGTCGGGATCTGGCTGATCACCGACTTGAACTGCGAATAGAACAGCGTGCAGACGTCGAAGCCGTTCTGGTTGAACAGATTGATGACCTTGCGGGCGATCGCGTCGGCATTGCCGAAGCCGAGCGTCTTGACCTCGCGCAGATCGACCCGTTCGAGGATCAGCGAGCCGTATTCGCGGCGCAGGATGTCGAAACCCTTCTTGCCGACGCAGATGATCTTGACCTGCTTGCCGTCGGCGAGGAGCCGGCGGATATGATCGCGGGCAAGGCGCGCGATCTGCGAGTTGAAGCCGCCGCAAAGGCCGCGCTCGGCGGTGCAGACGATGAGCAGTTGCACATCGTCCCTGCCGGTGCCCCTCATCAGCGCGGGGGCGTCGCCGCCGCCGCCGATCGCCTGGGTGATGTTGGCCAGCACCGCGCCCATCCGCTCGGAATAGGGACGAGCGGCTTCCGCCGCTTCCTGCGCGCGACGCAGCTTCGCCGCGGCGACCATCTGCATCGCCTTGGTGATCTTCTGCGTCGCCTTGACCGAGGCGATACGATTACGAAGGTCTTTTAACGAAGCCATGCCTCAAACCCGATCCCGTGCGTCCGGCTGCTTCTTCACGCGAAGGTCTTGGCGAAGGCGTCGATCTCGGCCTTGAGCTTCGCGCGCAGGTCGTCCGACAGCGCCTTCTCCTTACTGATCCCGTCGAGCACGTCCTTGCCGGCCGAGCGCATGTGGCTGAGCAGGCCATGCTCGAACTTGCCCACCTGGTTGAGCGCCAGCTTGTCGAGATAGCCGTTGACGCCGGCGAAGATCACCGCGACCTGCTCTTCGGTCTTGAGCGGCGAGAACTGCGGCTGCTTCAACAGCTCCGTCAGGCGCGAACCGCGGTTCAAGAGGCGCTGCGTGGCGGCGTCGAGGTCGGAGCCGAACTGCGCAAAGGCCGCCATTTCGCGGTACTGCGCGAGCTCGCCCTTGATCGAGCCGGCGACCTGCTTCATCGCCTTGACCTGCGCCGAGGAGCCGACGCGCGACACCGACAGGCCGACGTTCACCGCCGGGCGGATGCCCTGGAAGAACAGGTTGGTCTCGAGGAAGATCTGGCCGTCGGTGATCGAGATCACGTTGGTCGGGATATAGGCCGACACGTCGTTGGCCTGCGTCTCGATGATCGGCAGCGCGGTCAGCGAACCGTTGCCGTTGTCGTCGTTGAGCTTGGCGGCGCGCTCGAGAAGGCGCGAATGCAGATAGAAGACGTCGCCCGGATAGGCTTCGCGGCCCGGCGGGCGGCGCAGCAAGAGCGACATCTGGCGATAGGCGACGGCCTGCTTCGACAGGTCGTCATAGCTGATCAAGGCATGCATGCCGTTGTCGCGGAAATACTCGCCCATCGTGCAGCCGGCGAATGGCGCCAGGAACTGCATCGGCGCCGGGTCGGACGCGGTGGCGGCGATGATGATGGAGTAGTCGAGCGCGCCGCGCTCCTCCAGCACCTTCACGAACTGCGCGACGGTCGAGCGCTTCTGGCCGACGGCGACGTAGACGCAGTAGAGCTTCTCCTTCTCCGGGCCGTTGTCGTGCACCGACTTCTGGTTCAGCATCGTGTCGAGGATGATGGCGGTCTTGCCGGTCTGGCGGTCGCCGATGACCAGCTCGCGCTGGCCGCGGCCGACCGGGATCAGCGCATCGATGGCCTTGAGGCCTGTCGACATCGGCTCATGCACCGACTTGCGCGGAATGATGCCGGGCGCCTTGACGTCGACGCGCTTGCGTTCGGTCGCCTTGATCGGGCCCTTGCCGTCGATCGGGTTGCCGAGCGCGTCGACGACGCGGCCGAGCAGGCCGGGGCCGACCGGAACGTCGACGATGGCGCCGGTGCGCTTGACGGTGTCGCCTTCCTTGATGTCGCGGTCGTTGCCGAAGATGACGACGCCGACATTGTCGGCTTCGAGATTCAGCGCCATGCCGCGGATGCCGCCCGGGAATTCGACCATCTCGCCGGCCTGGACATTGTCGAGGCCGTAGACGCGGGCGATGCCGTCACCGACGGACAGAACCTGGCCGACTTCGGAGACCTCGGCCTCCTTGCCGAAATTCTTGATCTGGTCTTTCAGAATTGCGGAAATTTCCGCGGCGCGGATGTCCATCAGCCGACCTCTTTCAGTGCAAGCTTGAGCGAATTGAGTTTGGTTTTGAGCGACGTATCGATCTGGCGCGAGCCCATCTTGACGATCAGGCCGCCGAGCAGCGACGGGTCGACGGTCATGGCGATGGCCACGTCCTTGCCGGCGAGGCTCTTCAGCGTCGCCTTGAGCTCGGTCTGCTGCGCGGCCGTCAGCGCATGCGCCGAGGTGACCTCGGCGGAAGCCTCGCCGCGATGGTCGGCGGCGATCTGGCGGAACGCCTTGATCATGCCGGGCACGGCGAACAGCCGACGGTTCTTGGCGACGACGCGCAGGAAGTTGCCGACGAGGCCGGTTATCTTGGCCTTGCTTATGATCGCGCCGATGGCCTTGGCCTGGTCCTCGCTGGAGAACACCGGGCTGTTGATCAGCCGGGCAAGGTCGGCGCTGCCGTTGAGCATCGCCTCGAAATCAGTGAGGTCGGCCTCGACCTTGGCGACCGAATTTTCCTGCAGCGCGAGTTCGAACAGCGAGCCTGCATAGCGTTCTGCGACAGCTGAGATTGGCGATGACGATTGGGCCACGGACCGTCTTTTCTCTTGTCTGACAGGCCGCAGATTGTTGGCGCGAGCAAAAACTCTGGCTAAATCTTTGACCTTACTGCGATTTTTCCAAGCACGGAGGGATGGCTTCCGCTATCCCCGGCCGAAAGTCGATTGCCGTCTAGCACAGGCCTTTTAAGACCGCAATGCATCGTCCGGCATGGTTTTCAGGCACTTTTGTCGCATCAGGCGGCGAAGGCCAAGCTCAAGCGCCGGATTAATGCATGTCGCCCAAAAGTGTGCAGCGGTTTTGGGAAAACGACATGCATCGAAACAAGGACCTAAAGCGCGTCGCTTGAATCCATTTCAGCGCGACGCGCTTTAGTCGCGAATTCACAGCACGAAGCCGAAGGCGAAGGCCAGCGGCAGCGCCGCCAGCGCCAATTCAACCACGATGGAGGCCCAGTTGAAAGGGGTGTTGGCGCCGTCCGACATCATCGACAAAAGCCGGCCGAAAGCGGTGAACAGCCAGGAGAAGCCAAGCGCCATGTAGAGAAAGAGCTGAGGTCCAAGCAAAAGGCAACAGAGGCTGACGCCGAGATAGAACCCAGCCATGCGGCCGCGCCCCTCGGCGATCGCCGCGGCTTTCTCGGGCTTCACCTGCAGGCGCAGGATGCGGAAGGCGAGCCCCGGCGCCAGGAACAGCAGCAAGCCCATGAGCAGCGTGACGACAGCGCTCGACCATGCCAGCCATTCGCCCTGACTCGTCGGCCAAGGAAATGCGTATCCCATCTTCCCCTCGTAAATGCTTATTTGAATTGGCGCATTCTAGCTGAGGAAAAGCCGCGCGCCAGATGGCGGCCGGCACATTAGAAAAGGCGCAGGAAAAGACGCGTCGGAAGAGCGCCCGATCAGGACAACGCGAAGTCGACCGCCGCCTCGGCATGGATGCGCGTGGTGTCGAACACCGGGATGTCGAAATCGCCCTGCCCGATCAGCATGGTGATCTCGGTGCAGCCCATGATGACGCCGTCGATTTGTTCATCGCGCCGCATGCGGCCGACCTCTTCGATATAGGCCGCTTTCGATGATTCGCCGACGACGCCCTGGCAGAGCTCGTCATAGATAATCCGGTGCACCATGTCGCGGCCCGCCAGGTCTGGCACCACCGGCTGCAAACCGAATTTGTCGGCGAGTCGCCCCTTGTAGAAATCCTGCTCCATGGTGAAGCGCGTCGCGAGCAGCGCCGGGCGCTTCACGCCTGCATCGGCGACGGCGCGCGCCGTGGCGTCGGCAATGTGGATGAGCGGGATCGATACCGCCGCCTGCACCTCGTTGGCCAGCTTGTGCATGGTGTTGGTGCAGATCACCAAGCCTTGCGCGCCGGCAGCCTCCAATCCGCGCGCCGCTTCGACGAGAAGAGCGCCGGCGCCTTCCCAGTCGCCCGCGTGCTGGCGTTCGGCGATCTCGGCGAAATCAAATGACCAGAGCAACAGCTTTGCCGAACGCAGGCCGCCCAGTCGCTCGCGCACGATCTCGTTGAGGAGACGATAATAGATCGCCGTCGATTCCCAGCTCATGCCGCCGAGCAGGCCAAGGGTTTTCATGACAGACACTCCGCTGCAGGATTGGTCTCACAGAAAACTTTGCGGGTCGATGTCGACCTGCACGCGCACCGAGCCCCTCAGCTTCGGTCCGTCGGCCAGCATGGCACGGATGAAGCCCTGCATGTCGGCGCGCCGCTCGCCCTGCACCAGCAGGCGGAAACGGTGGCGGCCGCCGATCAGCGACAGCGGCGCCTCCGCCGGCCCGAGCACGAAGAGATCGGACGCATTGGGCGCGGCACGCCGCAGGCCCCGCGCATGACCCTCGGCCTCGCCTCGTGTCGCCGCGCTTACGATAATGCCGGCGAGCCGGCCAAAGGGAGGGAGTGCCGCCCGCTCGCGCTCCGTAATCTCGCGCTCATAAAAAGCTTCCGAATCGCCGGAGACGATCGCCCGCATCACCGGATGGTCCGGCTGGTAGGTCTGCAACAGGCCGAGGCTCTTCTTGCCGGTGCGGCCGGCGCGCCCCGTCACCTGGCTGAGCAGCTGGAAGGTGCGCTCGGCCGCACGCGGGTCGCCATTGGCGAGACCGAGATCGGCGTCGACCACGCCGACCAGCGTCATGCCGGGAAAATTGTGGCCCTTGGCGACGAGCTGTGTGCCGATGACGATGTCGGCCTCGCCATTGGCGACGGCCTCGAGCTCGAGCCGCAGCCGGCGCACGCCGCCCAGAAGGTCGGACGACAGCACGATGGTACGCGCGTCCGGGAAATGCGCCACCACCTCCTCGGCAATGCGCTCGACGCCCGGCCCGCAGGCCACCAGATGATCGAGCGTGCCGCATTCCGGGCAGGCTTCCGGCCGTCGCTCGTTGTGGCCGCAATGATGGCACACGAGCTGGCCGCGAAAGCGATGCTCGACCAGCCAGGCCGAGCAGACCGGGCAGCCGAAGCGATGGCCGCACACGCGGCAGAGCGTCAGCGGCGCATAGCCGCGCCGGTTGAGGAAGAGCAGCGACTGCTCTTGTCTCTCCAGCGTGCGCTGCATCTGCTCCAGAAGGAGAGGCGACAGGAAGCCGCCGCGCGCCGGCGGGGCGCGCCGCATGTCGATCGACTTCAAGTCCGGAAGCGCCGCCTCGGCGAAGCGCGACGACAGGACCGCTCTGGCGTAGCGGCCCTGGCTTGCATTGACCCGGCTCTCGACCGAGGGCGTCGCCGAGGCGAGCACGACCGGAAAGGCGCCGATGTGGCCGCGCACCACCGCCATGTCGCGGGCATTGTAGAAGACGCGGTCCTCCTGCTTGTAGGCAGGATCATGCTCCTCGTCGACGACGATCAGGCCGAGGTCCTTGAACGGCAGGAACAGCGCCGAGCGCGCGCCGGCGACGACGCGCACGCCGCCTTCCGCGATCTGCCGCCAGACACGTTCGCGCATCCTCGGCGGCAAGTCGGAATGCCACTCCGCCGGCTTAGCGCCGAACCTGTCCTGGAAGCGTTCGAGGAAGGCATGGGTGAGCGCGATTTCCGGCAGCAGGATCAGCACCTGCTTGCCTTTGTCGAGCGCCGCCGCCACCGCCTCGAAATAGACCTCGGTCTTGCCCGATCCGGTAACACCGTCGAGCAGGGTGACGTTGAAGGCGTCGGCAGCGACAGCTCCGCGCAGCTTCTCGGCCGCCGCCTTCTGGTCCGGCATCAATTCCGGCACGGCATGGCCGGGATCGGGCGCCGCCACCACGGGCCTTGGCGGGATCATCACCGTCTCGAACACGCCCTGTGCTCTCAGTCCGTCGATGACGGTCGAGGACACGCCCGCCGCATGGGCGAGCCCCGAGCGCGTCCAGGCAAGCCCACCCTCGGCCGTTTCCAGCACGCGGCGCCGCGCGTCGGTCAACCGGTCCGGCTCGGCAAGGGTGCGCTGCAGCCCTTCGATCCACGGCTCGGGGTCGAACGCTTCCGGGGCTCGGAGCAGCATGCGCGCCACCATGCCGGGGGCCGACAGCGTGTATTGCGCGATCCAGTCGACGAAGCGGCGCATCGCCTTGTCGATCGGCGGACAGTCGAAGACCTCCTCGATCGGCCGCAGCTTCTTCGGATCGACGGATTCGACGACGCCGTCCCACACGATGCCGGCGACCTGCCGGGGGCCTAGCGGCACGCGCACGATCGAGCCCGGCACCACGCGCATGCCCGGCGGCACGGCGTAGGTGTAGGGCCGTTCGGCCGGCATCGGCACCAGCACCGGTGCGGCCGCGACAAAGGGCGAATCTTCGATCATCAGGCGTGACCTTGCCCCGACTTTGCTCTAGATCAAAGAGTGACCCTCGAACGTGCCTGACCGGCACCCGGAAATCCCCAAGGAGACTGCCATGAAGTTTTTTGTCGATACTGCCGACATCAAAGAGATCAAGGAACTGAACGATTTGGGGCTGCTCGATGGCGTCACCACCAACCCCTCGCTGATCCTGAAATCGGGCGGCAAGATCTCCGAGGTCACGAAGCAGATCTGCGACATCGTCGAAGGCCCGGTCTCGGCCGAGGTTGTCGCGACCGAGTTCAAGGACATGATGGCCGAAGCCGAGGTGCTGGCCAGGATCGCGCCCAATGTCGCCATCAAGGTACCGCTGACGCTGGATGGGCTGAAGGCCTGCAAGACGATCCGCACCCAGATGAACCGCATGGTCAACGTGACGCTCTGCTTCTCGGCCAACCAGGCGCTGCTCGCCGCCAAGGCCGGCGCCTCCTTCATCTCGCCCTTCGTCGGCCGCATCGACGACACCGGCTCTGACGGCATGGAAGTGATCTCGGAAATCCGCACCATCTACGACAATTACGACTTCAAGACCGAGATCCTGACCGCTTCGGTACGCACGGTGAACCACGTCAAGCAGGCCGCGTTGATCGGCGCCGATATCGTGACCGCGCCGCCGGCAACGCTGAGGGCGCTGGTCAACCATCCGCTGACCGACAAGGGCCTTGCCGCCTTCCTCGCCGACTGGGCCAAGACCGGCCAGAAGATCGGCTGAGGCTGGAGATCAGACAAAAAGAGGCCGGGCAACCGGCCTTTTTTAGATACAAGCGGCGCGCGAAGGTAATGGCCTTTGGCCGCGTGACGCACGAAACCCGGGATCGGAAGGCTCCTAAGCCACCTGCGCCATCTCGTGGTCCCTCGCCGTGAACCGGGCTCCTACACGGTCGCTTCCCCCTTCTGGACGGGAAATCGGGCGAATACTTCCTTGGCTGCGAACAGGCCGTTGAGCGCGGCAGGAAAGCCCGCATAGACCGCCATCTGCATGATGATCTCGACGATTTCGTCCTTGGTCAGCCCGACATTCAGGCCTGCCTCGATGTGAACCTTCAATTGCGGAGTCGCTGTCCCCATCGCGGTCAGCGCCGCGACGGTGGCGATTTCTCGAGCGCGCAGATCGAGGCCGGGGCGGCTGTAAATGTCGCCAAACGAGAACTCGAACACGTAGTTTGCGAAGTCGGGGGCAATGTCCGCCAGAGCGGCAATGACATTGTGGCCGGCTTCGCCGTCGATTTCAGCGAGCGCCCGCTTGCCGCGTTCCAGCCGGCTTTCGCCGGCGTTCGGGGATTGTTGCGTCATATTCTTTCATCCTCTGTTCTTTGCCTGCATATCCGGCAATCTTGGTGTCGAGGACGAGAAGGCAGGCTTGCAATTCGGCCACATGCGCTCGGACACGCTCGCGGTGCCGTTCAAGCAACGCGCCGCGCTCCGCTTCCGTGCCGACGCCACGTTCCCGCAAGGCCTCGTAGCGCAGCATTTCCCGGATAGGCATCCCGGTCGCTTTGAGACGGTCGAGAAATTCTATCCAGCTGAGGATTGATGCGTCGTAGTCACGTTGGCCCGATTGGTCCCTGTCGGCATAGGGAAGCAGCCCGATCCGCTCATAGTAACGGATGGTGTGGGTCGATAATCCCGAACGCTTCGCCAGTTCACCAATCTTCATGAACGCCCTTCTTTCGTCACGACGCACGGGAAGCTACCGGTTAGAGTGCGCTCTAAGTCAAGGGGTAACTAGAGCATGATCCCGAAAAGTGGGAACCGGTTTTCGGAGAAAGATCATGCTCCAGCAAAGAGTTAGATCGGGATGGCGATTCAACGAAACGCCATCACGGTCTAGTCGCGCAACTCCGGCTCCTACACGGTAGCGACCTGTTCCATGACATGAGAGCCATAAAGGTTCGCCGCTTCCGCTTGCGAGATGATGCCTGAACGCCGGAGAGCAACCACCATTCATGACTGGATCGGTTGGAGCTTCTGCATCCGACAATCTGGTCAGGCCGAGCCGGAGTCGAAGACGGGCGCGAAGCGACTAAACTGGACGGTTTCCGGGAACCGGCCGTAGCCTTCATAGGACGGACACACTTATGAGCGCTTCGGTCGGCGAAGGCTGGCCCACGCCGGCCCTAGCCTTAATTTAACTGCCACGCCATTCATGAGCGCTTCGGTCGGCGAAGGCCGGAAGCGCAGGAAGCCGCCCTTCGCAGGCCGGCCTCACCTGAATCTCAACACACCTCAGGCCTTCTTGCCGTGCTTGGCCAGATCCTGGGCGATCGCCAGGCGCAGCATATCGGCAAGCTCGCGGGCGGCGCGGTTCTCGGCGTCGATCTGCGCCCGGTAGGCCGCGAACTCCTGGCGCGGCCGGTCGAAGGACGATGGGATCGACCGCTTGCCGACCGCTACCACCGCGCCGGTCGCATCCCGCAGCACATAATTGGCGGTAAGCGTCACGGTGCCGGCCGTCGGCTCGTCCTCTTCGGTCTGCACCTGGACGATGGCCGCCGATTCGACCAGCTCGCTGACGCCGAGGTCGAGCGTGTAGGCCGGCGAGGCCGGTTCGCCCGAGCCCTGGCCGAAAGCGAAGATCAGATTGTTGCGCACCTGCTGGCCGTAGCGCGTGCCGACCGGCTTGATCGAGATCGATGCCAGCTCGGCGGCGGCGCCGACCTGCGAGCCGGCTGTCAGCGGCTGGCTGGAATAGAGCGGCCGCACCGTGCAGGCCGAGACCAGCGCCAGCGAGGCGACCAGCCCGAAGACAGCCGCGCGGCGCAGCAAATGCGCCGCCTGTGACTTTTCCGGATCAGGCAACGACATTGACGATCCTCTGCGGGACGATGATCACCTTGCGGGGAGCCTTACCATCGAGCGCTTTTTGCACGAAGTCGAGGGCCAGCACCGCTTTTTCGACGGCACCTTGATCCGCGTCGCGGGCAATTGTCAAATCCCCGCGCTTCTTGCCGTTGACCTGCACCGGCAGCACGATCTCGTTGTCGACGACGAGCGCCGGATCGTAGACCGGCCACGGCCGTTCCGCGACCATCTCGGTGCCGCCCAGCTCCTGCCAGCATTCCTCGGCCAGATGCGGCATCACCGGCGCGATCACATGCACCAGGATCTCGACGGCCTCGCGGCAGGCGCCCTTCAGCGCCGCGTCCGCCTTGCCTTCGGCGACATCGTTGAGCGGCGCGGTCAGCGCATTGGCAAGCTCGTAGATGCGCGCGATCGCCCGGTTGAAGCCGAGCTTCTCGATGTCCTCGCCGATCGCCTTCAGGATCTTGTGCGCGGCCTTGGAGACGGCTCCGGCATCGCCTTCCTTCGCCGCAGCCGGGTTGACGCCGGTAAGCTGCTCGGCCGCGATCTGCACCAGGCGCCAGACGCGCTGGACGAAGCGATGCGCGCCGGCAGCACCCTCGTCCGTCCATTCGACGTCGCGTTCGGGCGGCGAGTCCGACAGCATGAACCAGCGCGCGGTGTCGGCGCCGTAGCCGTCGGTGATCTCTTCCGGGCTCACCGTGTTCTTCTTCGACTTCGACATTTTCTCGAGCGCGCCGATCGTCGCCTCTTCGCCGGTGGCGATCTCTATGGCCCGGCGCTTGCCGCCCGCATCCTCGATCCTGACCTCGCCCGGCGACAGCCAGCGCCCGTTGGTCGACGGGCCGCCGACCCGGTAGGTCTCGTGCACCACCATGCCTTGCGTGAACAGGCCCTTGAACGGCTCGGCGAGATTGAGATGGCCGGTCTCGCGCATGGCGCGGGTGAAGAAGCGCGAATAGAGCAAATGCAGGATCGCATGCTCGATGCCGCCGATATACTGGTCGACCGCCAGCCATTCGTCGGCCGCCTTCGGCTCGGTCGGCTCGTTGGCCCAGGGCGCGGTGAAGCGGGCGAAATACCAGGACGAGTCGACGAAGGTGTCCATCGTGTCGGTCTCGCGCCGCGCGTCGCGGCCGCATTGCGGGCACCTCACATGCCGCCAAGTCGGATGGCGGTCGAGCGGATTGCCCGGACGGTCGAACTCGATGTCGTCGGGCAGCCGGACCGGCAGGTCGGCCTTCGGCACCGGCACCACCCCGCAGGCCTCGCAATGGATCATCGGAATCGGGCAGCCCCAGTAGCGCTGGCGCGAGATGCCCCAGTCGCGCAGGCGGAAATTCACCTTGCGCTCCGCCATCGGCCGGCCGCCGATCGTCTTCTGCTCGAGCAGCTTCGCCACCTCGTCGAACGCCCGCTCGGGCTTCATGCCGTCGAGGAAGCGCGAATTGATCATCACGCCGTCGCCGTCATAGGCTTCCTCGATGATCTGGAAGCTTCCTTGATTTTCGCCTTCCGGCATGACCACCGGGATCACCGGCAGGCCGTATTTGTTGGCGAAGTCGAGGTCGCGCTGGTCGCCCGACGGGCAGCCGAAGATCGCGCCGGTGCCGTATTCCATCAGCACGAAATTGGCGACATAGATCGGCAGCGTCCAGTTCTCGTCGAACGGATGGACGACGCGGATGCCGGTGTCGAAACCCTTCTTCTCGGCCGTCTCGAGCGCCGCCACCGAGGTGCCCATGTGGCGGACCTCGTCGATGAACTTGGCCAGCGCGGGATTGCTTTCGGCGGCCTTCCTCGCCAGCGGATGATCGGCGGCGACCGCCATGAAGGAGGCGCCGAAGATCGTGTCCGGCCTTGTCGTGTAGACTTCCAGCTCATGCATGTCGCCGACCGAAGCCGCCAGCGGCCAGCGGATGAGCAAGCCGTCCGAGCGGCCGATCCAGTTGTGCTGCATCAGCTTGACCTTTTCAGGCCATTCGTCGAGGCGCTCGAGCGACTCCAGCAGGTCCTGCGCGAAGTCGGTGATCTTGAAAAACCACTGCGTCAGCTCGCGCTGCTCGACCAGCGCGCCCGAACGCCAGCCGCGGCCGTCGATGACCTGCTCGTTGGCAAGCACCGTCATGTCCTCCGGGTCCCAGTTGACCTTGGAGGATTTGCGCGTCACCAGGCCCTTCTCGACGAAGTCGAGGAACAGCATCTGCTGGCGGTGGTAATAGTCGACGTCGCAGGTGGCGAACTCGCGCGCCCAATCGAGCGACAGGCCCATCATCTTGAGCTGCTCGCGCATGACGGCGATGTTCTCATAAGTCCAGTCCTTGGGGTGGACCTTGTTCTGCATTGCCGCGTTCTCGGCCGGCATGCCGAAGGCGTCCCAGCCCATCGGATGCAGCACGTTGAAACCCCTGGCGCGCTTGTAGCGAGCCACGACGTCGCCCATCGTGTAGTTGCGGGTGTGGCCGATATGGATCTTGCCCGACGGATAGGGAAACATCTCGAGCACGTAGTATTTCGGCTTCGGGTCGTCGTTCCGGGCTTCGAACAGCTTCTTTTCGGCCCAGGCCTTCTGCCATTTGGGCTCTGAGGTGCGCGGATTGTATCGTTCGGTTGCCATCGGATGTTTTTCACTTAAAAGCGGGTGCGCGGCGCCGGACAAGGCCGGCAGCCGATAAAATGTCGTCGCGGTGTTCACCATGGATTGCCGGACCCGTCAACTGTGGCGATCCGGCGTTGGCGTTAAACTATGGGCAGGATATGGGCATGACGAGTGCCGTCGAACAGCTTCTCGCGGTCAAGGCGAGGATCGCAAATGCCGAGCGCGAGGCAAAGCGCGGGCCAGGCGTCGTCACGCTGGTCGCGGTGTCGAAGACCTTTGCGGCGGAAGATATTCGCCCTGTGATCGAGGCGGGTCAGCGCGTCTTCGGCGAGAACCGCGTCCAGGAAGCGCAAGGCAAGTGGCCGGAGCTGAAGCAAGCATTTCCCGACATCGAGCTGCACCTGATCGGCCCGCTGCAGTCCAACAAGACCAAGGAAGCGGTGGCGCTTTTCGACGTCATCGAGACGGTCGACCGCGAGAAGATCGCCGCCGAGCTTGCCAAGGAGATCGCCAGGCGAGGCCGTTCGCCAAAACTCTACGTCCAGGTCAACACCGGCTCCGAGCCGCAGAAGGCCGGCATCGAGCCGCGCGAGGCGGTTCGTTTCGTCAAGCGCTGCCGTGACGTTCATGGCCTCGCCGTCGAAGGCCTGATGTGCATACCGCCGGCGGACGAAAACCCCGGTCCGCATTTCGCGCTTTTGGAAAAGATCGCCCGCGAGGCAGGCGTCGCAAAACTCTCGATGGGCATGTCCGGCGATTACGAGACCGCGATCGCCTTCGGCGCGACCAGCGTCAGGGTCGGCTCGGCGATCTTCGGCAGCCGGGCGTAGCGCGTTTTCAGAAAAGCTGCAGCAGGCGCGTCATACCACCGCATTGTCGCACGGGATCACCCCACTAGGTGCGGGTGAGGGAACGCGCGCGTGGCTCCTTTCAAGTCAAAGGAGGCTCCGATGACTACACGCCACGACCATGAAATCAGACACGACCAGCAGGTTTCCCGTGGGCTGCACCGGTGGGTCTATTTCGCCATGGTGGGGCTCGCGGCCTGTTATGCGCTGTCGGCCTGGATCGGTTTCGCCGGCGGTTATGACGAATATCTGCTTTTCGTCGTCACCGGGTTCATCGTGATGGCGGTAGCGCTGCCGGCTATAGCCGGCCACGTTTGGCGCCATCACCGGATCGGCCGTCCCGGCAAGGTCAAGCCTTTCGCCGCTTGGATCGAAGGTGAGTTCGACACCGGCGAGCATCCCGTGAAAGCCAGCACCGCGACGATCGAAATTCTGCTGCCGCTTGCCGCCGTCGCCCTCGGCATGACGGCATTCGCGATCCTCGCCCTGATCGAAAGCTGAGCGATCCGCGGAAAAGCGCGCAGCGATTTTCTGTCGGGACCTGGGTAGGCGAGCCGGTGCCGACCTCTTCGTCACGATCGCGTTACCGGCCCCTCCAACCGGACGATAGCGTTGCGCCGGCGCTTGAAACGAAACGGTCCGTTCCTATTTCCCCCGTGTCGGTCAGACAAAGCCATGTCAGTCAGACAAACATGTCATTCAACCATGTCACCCAATCCTTTTCTCGGGGAAATTCATCATGCGCTACAACCAACTCGGCAACACCGGCCTGTTCGTCTCCGAACTCTGCCTCGGCACCATGACCTTCGGCGCCGCCGGCGAGAACGCCCAATGGGGCCTCATCGCCAGCCTCGATCAGAAAGGCGTCAACGAGATCGTCGGCCGCTCGATTGCCGCAGGCGTCAATTTCTTCGACACCGCCGACGTCTATTCCTTCGGCCAGTCCGAGCGGCTGCTCGGCCAATCGCTCAAGGATCTAGGCGTGAAGCGCTCGGACGTCATCATCGCCACCAAGGTGCATGGTGTCATGGGCGAAGGCCCCAACCAGCGCGGCTCCTCGCGCGGCCACATCATGGATTCGGTCGACGGCAGCCTGGAGCGGCTGCAGACCGACCACATCGATCTTTACCAGCTGCACGGCACCGACACTGTGACGCCGATCGACGAGACGCTGCGGGCGCTCGACGACCTCGTGGCCAGCGGCAAGGTGCGTTACGTCGGCGTCTCCAACTGGCAGGCCTGGCGCATCGCCAAGGCGCTGGGCATCGCCGAGCGCAAGGACTATGCCCGCTTCGAGACGGTGCAGTCCTATTACTCGATCGCCGGCCGCGATCTCGAACGCGATATCGTGCCTTTGATCAACGAGGAGAAGCTCGGCCTGATGGTCTGGTCGCCGATGGCCGGCGGGCTGCTCTCGGGCAAATACGGCCCCGGCGCGCCGGGCAATGGCGAAGGCCGCCGCGCCAGCTTCAACTTCCCGCCGGTCAACGAGGATCGTGCCTGGGCTGCGGTCGCCGTCATGCGCGAGATCGCCAGGAAGCATGACGTCAGCGTCGCCACGGTGGCGCTGGGCTATGTGCTGGCCAAGCCTTTCGTGATGAGCGTCCTCATCGGCGCCAGCCGCATGGACCAGCTCGAGCAGAACCTCGCCGCCACCGGACTGAAGCTCGATGCCGGCGATCTTGCCAAGCTCGACGAGGTCAGTGCGCTGCCTTCAGAATATCCCGGCTGGATGCTGGAGCGGCAAGGCGCCGGCCGTCGTCCGGCGCCTTTCGTGCCGAAGGCGTAGGTCCCCACCCTCGACAATGACTGAGCAGCCGCGCGTCCTCGGGCGCGCGGCTTTTTTAGATTTGGACCGCCTCCACGAGAAAATCGAGAAAGGCCCGCACCCTGGCCGGCAAATGCTTGCCCTGGCCAACATAGACGGCGTGCGTCGGCTCCTCGTCGCCGGGATTGAATTCCTCCAGCAGCGGCACGAGCCGCCCGGTGTCGATGTCCGGCTGAACATGCCAGCGCGCCAGCCGGGCGATGCCGGCTCCCGCCAGCGCCGTCCGCCGCATCGCCTCGCCGTCGGTCAGCGTCATGTTTCCAACGATCGGAAGGATGATCGATTTGCCTGCCGCATCGACGAAAGGCCATCCTTCGATATGCCTGGCGAAGCCGAAGGCCAGCATATTGTGGCGCCCCAGGTCGGACAGTGTCTGCGGCGTGCCGCGGGCTTCGAGGTAGGCAGGGGACGCGACCAGCACCATCCGGCTCTGGCCGAGCTTGCGCGCCACCAGCCGCGATTCGCGCAGTGGCCCGGCGCGTATGGCGATGTCGGCTCGCTCCTCCAGAAGGTCGATGACATTGTCGGTCAGCACCGCCTCGACGCTGATCTCCGGGTAACGTTCCAGGAAGCGCGGCAACAATTCCATCAGCCGGTGCTGGCCGAAGGGCACATAGCTGTTGACCCTGAGCCTGCCGCGAGGCGCGGCACCCGCCGCCGCTTCGCGCTCGGCCGCGTCGAGGTCGGCGAGAATGCGGATGCTGCTGTCGTGGAAAGCGACGCCTTCCGGCGTCAATTGCAGCCGGCGCGTAGAACGGCTGACGAGGCGCGCGCCCAGCCGCGCCTCCAAGCGCGCGATCAGCTTGCTCACCGCCGACGGCGTCATGCGCAGCGCCCGCGCCGCGGCAGAAAAGCTGCCGGCCTCGACGACGCGGACGAATACCTCGATCTCGCCGGAGCGGTTGATTTCGGGCCTCGCCATTCATGAATCTATTTCACAGAAAATATGCCTGATGCAAGGCTGGTTCACAGCTTGGCGGATCACGATCTTCCGCTCAATGCATGATCCCGAAAAGTGGGAACCGGTTTTCGGAGAAGATCATGCTCCAACAAAGAATCAGATCAGGACGGCGCTTCAGCGAAGCGTCGTCCTGATCTGGGGGCGCGGGACTGAGCGTCCTCTTCCTGACCAATTGGACCATCGCCATGCCTCTTGCCCTGTATGCTCTCACCGCTGGCGCCTTCGGCATCGGCGTCACCGAATTCGTCATCATGGGCCTGCTGCTCGATGTCAGCGCCGATCTCGGCGTCTCGATCTCGGCCGCGGGCCTGCTCATTTCCGGCTACGCGCTGGGCGTCGTCGTCGGCGCGCCGCTGCTTGGCGCGCTCACTGGCCGCCTGGCGAAGAAGACGCTTCTGCTTGCCCTGATGGTGGTCTTCACCATCGGCAACCTCGCCTGCGCGCTGGCGCCCGGCTACTGGACGCTGATGGCGGCGCGCGTGCTCACCGCTTTCGCCCATGCCTCGTTCTTCGGCGTCGGCTCGGTCGTCGCCACCAGCCTTGTCGCGCCTAACCGGAAGGCGTCGGCCATCGCGCTGATGTTCACCGGCCTCACCGTCGCCAACATCCTCGGCGTGCCGTTCGGCACCTGGCTCGGCCAAGCCTATGGCTGGCGCTCCACCTTCCTGGCCGTCACACTGGTCGGCGTCGTCGCCTTCGCCGTGATCGCGCTGCTGGTGCCGCGCGACGAGCCGGCCGCGGCCGACGACGAGAGCTCCGAAGGCGCGCTTGCCGTGCTTGGCCGCCGGCCGGTGCTGCTCGGCCTGCTGACCACGGTGCTGAGCTGGGTCGGCGTCTTTGCCGCCTTCACCTATCTGGCGCCGATCCTGACCCGCATCAGCGGTTTTTCCGAAGCCGCCGTGTCGCCGATCCTGCTTGTCTTCGGCGGCGGGCTGGTCGCCGGCAACCTGCTTGGCGGACGCCTCGCCGACCGCAATCTGGTGCCGACGGTCGTCGCTACCCTGATCGCGTTGTCGGCCGTGCTATTCCTCATGACCGTCGCCATCCACCAGCCGATAGCGGCAATCATTGCCGTCGGCCTGCTGGGCGCCGCCGCTTTCGCCACCGTCGCGCCGCTGCAGATGTGGGTGCTGGAGAAAGCGGAGGGCGCCGGCCAGGGCCTCGCTTCGTCCTTCAACATCGCAGCCTTCAATCTCGGCAATGCGATCGGCGCCTGGCTCGGCGGCTTCGTCATCGACCACGGACCGGGCTTGGGCGCCGTCACCCTCGTCGCCGGCCTGGTGCCGCTCGCGGCGCTGGCCGTGGTCCTTCTGGCGCAGCGCCTCGAGCGCCGCGCGATCGGCTCGCCGGCGCTGGCACAGTGTTGATCAGACCAATTCCGTCTTCGACATCCCAAGGAGAAAAATCATGGAGTATCGACGTCTCGGCGCATCCGGCCTGAAAGTGCCGGCGCTTTCCTTCGGCGCCGGAACCTTCGGCGGCTCGGGCCCGCTGTTCGGCGCCTGGGGCAACAGCGACGCCAAGGAGGCGCGCCGGCTGGTCGATATCTGCCTGGAGGCCGGCGTCAATCTCTTCGACACGGCCGACGTCTATTCGAACGGCGCCTCGGAGGAAGTGCTTGGCGAGGCGATCAAGGGCCGCCGCGACGCGGTGCAGATCTCGACCAAGATGTCGCTGCCTATGGGCGACGGGCCGGCCGACTACGGCTCGTCGCGCTCCCGCCTTATCAAGTCGGTCGACGACGCGCTGAGGCGTCTCGGCACCGACTATATCGACCTGCTGCAGCTCCACGCTTTCGACGCCGCGACACCGATCGAGGAGGTGCTGTCGACGCTCGACGGTCTCGTGCGCTCGGGCAAGCTGCGCTATGTCGGCGTCTCCAACTTCTCCGGCTGGCAAGTGATGAAGTCGCTCGGGCTTGCGGACAAGCATGGCTACCCGCGCTATGTCGCGCATCAGGTCTATTATTCGCTGGTCGGACGTGACTATGAATGGGAACTGATGCCGCTCGGCCTCGACCAGGGCGTCGGCGCGCTGGTGTGGAGCCCGCTCGGCTGGGGCCGGCTGACCGGCAAGATCCGCCGCGGCCAGCCGCTGCCGCAAAAGAGTCGGCTGCACGACACGGCGAGCTTCGGTCCTCCGGTCGAGGACGAGCATCTCTATCGGGTTGTCGACGCGCTCGAGGCCGTCGCCGCCGAAACCGGCAGGACCGTGCCGCAGGTCGCCATCAACTGGCTCTTGCAGCGGCCGACCGTGTCGTCAGTGATCATCGGCGCGCGCGACGAGGAGCAGTTGCGCCAGAACCTCGGCGCCGTCGGCTGGGCATTGACGCCGGAGCAGATGAAGACGCTCGACGAAGCAAGCGCGGTGACCGCGCCCTATCCGTACTTCCCCTATCGTCGCCAGGAAGGCTTCGCCCGGCTGAACCCGCCGGCGGTGTGATTGTCGCGAACGTCCCTATCAGGGCGATCGTGACATTTGGGATTAGCCGCAGCCTCCGCTTCGTCATCCACGGGCGGAGCAGCCGCGAAGCGGCGTCGCGAAGACCCGAGGATCCATTCCGTTACCTCGATCGTAGAGCGCGGCGGAGCAGAAATTCTGGATCGCCGCAACGCTTCGAAGTCACGGAATGGATCCTCGGGTCTGCGCCGCGTCGCTTCGCTCCTTGCTCCGCCCGTGGATGACGAAGCGATGGGCGGTTCCGCCAATCACCCGCGATCGCGCTACCGTTCTCAATGCAACACGAACTCCCCGTCCACCTTCCGCCACTCGTTCGGCGCGATCAACGTCTGGTGCGTGTAGGTCACCGAATGCAATGGCCCGTCGAGCCTGGTCTTCCAGAACTCGATGAAGCGGATCAGCACCGGAAACTTCGGCGCAATGTCGTAGTCCTGCCAGATATAGCTTTGCAGCAAATGCGGGTGGTCGGGGAAGTGATAGAGGATCTTCGCCGTCGTCAGCCCATAGCCCCTGAGCATCAGGTCCATTTCGGAATGGTCACGCATCGCAGCCCCCTAGGTCGATCTCCTTTCCTCCCAATTCCGATTCTGCGCTCAGTTACTTAACTGTCTATTGATTCTAGCAGCTCTGAGTCGAGTTTTCCATCGCTAAAACAGTTGGTTAGCAGCGATGAAGCGGGAGTGCTGACAGCGTTTCGCGGTTGCCCCTGCGTCATCCCGCCGCGCGAATCCAACGTCTAATATTGCCGTCACGGCGGAACTGTTAATAATGCGCGCGAATTCGCGGCTGCCTTGCCGCGATGCCGCCGGCACTTCAAGCTGGCGGAACGGTTCCGGAGGAAAGCTGAAAAATGTCCGATGCCCATGTCCACCGCGTCCAGCCGGCGTGGAAGAAGAACGCGCTGATCGACAACGACACCTATCTCAAATGGTATGCCGACAGCGTGAAAAATCCGGACAAGTTCTGGGGCAAGCACGGCAAGCGCATCGACTGGTTCAAGCCCTTCACCAAAGTCAAGAACACCTCCTTCGACGGCAAGGTCTCGATCAAATGGTTCGAGGACGGCCAGACCAATGTTTCCTACAACTGCATCGACCGGCACTTGAAGAAGCGCGGCGACCAGACCGCCATCATCTGGGAAGGCGACAACCCCTACGATGACAGGAAGATCACCTATAACCAGCTTTACGCGCATGTCTGCCGCTTCGCCAATGTGCTGAAGAAGCACGGCGTCAAGAAGGGCGACCGCGTCACCATCTACATGCCGATGATCCCGGAGACGGCCTATGCGATGCTGGCCTGCACGCGCATCGGCGCCATCCATTCGGTCGTCTTCGGCGGCTTCTCGCCCGATGCGCTCGCCGGGCGCATCGACGACTGCAAGTCGACCATCGTCGTCACCGCCGACGAGGGCCTGCGCGGCGGCAAGCCGATCCCGCTGAAGGACAATGCCGACAAGGCGATCGAGATCGCGGCCAAGGCCGGCACCAAGGTCGAGAAGGTGGTGGTCGTGCGCCGCACCGGCGGCAAGACCGGCTGGGTGCCGGGGCGCGACGTCTGGTACCACGACGAAGCCGCGACCGTTAAGGCCGACTGCAAACCGGAGAAGATGAAGGCGGAAGACCCGCTGTTCATCCTCTACACTTCGGGCTCGACCGGCAAGCCGAAGGGCGTGCTGCACACCACCGCCGGCTATCTCGTCTATGTCTCGATGACGCACCAATATGTCTTCGACTATCATGACGGCGACATCTACTGGTGCACCGCCGATGTCGGCTGGGTCACGGGCCACAGCTACATCGTCTACGGGCCTTTGGCCAACGGCGCCACCACGCTGATGTTCGAGGGCGTGCCGAACTATCCGTCGCAGTCGCGCTTCTGGGACGTCATCGACAAGCACAAGGTCAATATCTTCTACACCGCGCCGACCGCGTTGCGCGCGCTGATGGGCGCTGGCGACAGCCATGTGAAGAAGACCTCACGCAAGTCGCTGCGCGTGCTGGGCACGGTCGGCGAGCCCATCAACCCGGAAGCCTGGGAGTGGTATTTCAACGTCGTCGGCAACGCCAAGGTGCCGATCGTCGACACCTGGTGGCAGACCGAGACCGGCGGCATACTGATCACGCCGCTGCCCGGCGCCACCGACCTCAAGGCGGGCTCCGCGACGCGGCCCTTCTTCGGCGTCCAGCCGCAACTGGTCGACGGCGAGGGCAAGGTGCTGGAGGGGGCGGCCGACGGCAATCTTTGCATCATCGATGCGTGGCCCGGCATGATGCGCACGGTCTATGGCGATCACGACCGCTTCGTGCAGACCTATTTCTCCACCTACAAGGGCAAGTACTTCACCGGCGACGGCTGCCGCCGCGACGCCGACGGCTATTACTGGATCACCGGTCGCGTCGATGACGTCATCAACGTCTCCGGTCATCGCATGGGCACAGCGGAAGTGGAGTCGGCGCTGGTCAGCCACGACAAGGTCTCGGAGGCTGCCGTCGTAGGCTATCCGCACGACATCAAGGGCCAGGGAATCTACTGCTACGTCACCCTGATGGCCGGCGAGGCATCGGGCGATGGATTGCGCAAGGAGCTGATCGACCACGTCCGCAAGGAGATCGGCGCCATCGCCACGCCCGACAAGATCCAGTTCGCGCCGGGCCTGCCCAAGACCCGCTCGGGAAAGATCATGCGCCGCATCCTGCGCAAGATCGCCGAGGACGATTACGGCGCGCTCGGCGACACCTCGACGCTTGCAGACCCGGCCGTCGTCGACGACCTTGTCGCCAACCGGCAGAACAAAAGGGCCTGATGACCGTCCAGACCGCACTCGGCACCGTCAGCCAGCTCTGGCGCTATCCGGCGAGCTCGCTCGCCGGCGAGCGGCTGGACGCGATCTCGGTTGGCCGCGAAACCATCGACGGTGACCGTATGTTCGGCCTCGTCGATGCCGGCGACAATGAGATCGCAAGGCCCGATCGCGATGCGAAATGGCATAAGGTGCCGCGCATCCGAACCAGGCTGAGCAGCGATCGCGACCTAGAGGTGGCCGTTCCCGGCGGCGACTGGCTGAGCGCGCCTGGCGCCGAATGCGATCGTGCCGTGTCTGCCTATCTCGGCTTTACTGCCTCGATCCGGCCGTTCGGCCAGGAGAACGCACCGCCGGCCTATGTCGGTCCGCTGACACAGGCGCGCTACCGCAAGGCGCCGATCCACCTGCTCACCACAGCCTCGCTGGCGCGGTTGAAGGCGCTGCATCCGGAGGGCGTGCCCGATCCGCGCCGCTTCCGTCCCAACATCGTCGTCGACATGGACCCCGTCGAAGGCTCCTTCCCGGAGACGGAATGGATCGGCCGCAAGCTCGCGGTCGGCGATCTCCTGCTCACCGTCTCGGAGCCTTGCCGCCGCTGCGGCTTCACCATCATCGCCCAGGATGGCTTCGACAACGATCCCGGCATCCTGCGCAACCTGGTCCGCTACAACGCCCACAATATCGGCGTCTACTGCACCGTGGACAGGCCGGCGCGCGTCGAGACCGGCGCGCCGACGCGCTTTGCCTGAACGGTTTTCCGCCGGAATTGCGTCAACAGATTTATACCCGTCCCGTTATGCCGTGTGACGGTGTGATCTTGACGCCGCGGGCTTGGCGCTGCGTGTAATACGCATGACAGAAAACGGCGTCACATAACCGCACGGTCTGCCTTGTTGTCCAATAGTTTCAAATCTCACCTACCGGAGCCCCTATGACTTCCTTGCCCGTTCTTGGCGCCGCCATGACACTGGACGACGTCGAAATCCACCGCGACTGGCTATTCGAAAGGCAGCGCGATCTGGAGCTGCAGAGCTTCGTCGATGCGAGAGTTCTCAATGGCGATTGGACACCGCTCGCCGCCCGCGCCAGAAAGCTTCTCGACGGACACCGTGGACGGCTTGGGATTCACGGACCTTTCTGGGGCTTGACCATTGCGTCGAGGGACCCTGATGTCCGCGATGTCGTGAGCAGACGTCACGTACAGGGAATCGAGGTCTGCGCCGCCATCGGCGCGACGCAGATGGTTGTCCACAGCCCCTATACGACCTGGTCCTACAACAATCTCGACAACAACCCCAGCGACCGCGAAAAAATAATCGAGTGCTGCCATCTGACGCTGCGCGATGCCGTCAAGCGGGCCGAGGACATCGGCTGCACCATGGTCATCGAGAATATCGAGGACAAGGATCCGTATATCCGCGTGGGGCTGGCCGACAGCTTCGGTTCCGCTGCCGTTGCCGTCTCGATCGACACCGGCCATGCCTATTATGCCCACGGCTCGACCGGCGCTCCACCGGTTGATTACTATGTGCACGCCGCGGGCAATCGTCTGCAGCACGTCCACTTGCAGGATGGTGACGGCTACGCCGATCGCCACTGGAGCCTGGGTGAGGGCACGATCCGGTGGAGAGCGGTCTTTGCCGCGCTTGCCAAACTCGAAAGCAATCCGCGCCTGATCATCGAGATCAAGGACAAGGCCAAGATACCGGCTTCCGCGGCCTATCTTGCCTCGCTCGGTATCGCGGAGTGAGGATGGCGGAAACGAGAGCCTGCCGCGTTACCGGTACAAATCCGCCCGCGTCGGCGGCAGGCCGCTCGGGCCACGCGCGCGCTTGGTGGCGACGGTCTGGAAAATCTGCGCCGAGGCGCGCTCGAAGGCGATCGAGCAGCCGGTGAGATAGAGCAGCCAGAGCCGCGCCTTCGCCTCGCCGACCTCGGCGATCGCCTCGTCGAAATGCGCATGCAGACGCTCCGCCCACAGGCGGCAGGTACGCGCGTAGTGCTCGCGCAAGTTCTCGACGTCGTGGACCAGGAAGCCATGCGCTTCGAGATTGCCGAGCGTCATGCCGATCGTGTCGAGCTCGCCGCCGGGGAAGATGTATTTGATCAGCGCCTTGTATTCCGGCCCCTTGCGCAGCGTCTTCCTGATGTCGCCCTTGCTGCGCCTGGTGATGGCGTGGTGGAGATAGATGCCGCCTGGCTTCAGCAGGCGGTGGACGGCCGAGAAATAGGCAGCGTGGTTGGCAAGCCCGAGATGCTCGAACATGCCGATCGACGAGATCTTGTCGAAGGTGCCGGAGAGCTCGGCATAGGATTTTATCTCGATGGTGATGCGATCCTCCAGCCCCTCGGCGCGGATGCGTTCGCGGGCAAGCTCCGTCTGCGCCTCCGACAGCGAGACGCCGTGCCCGACGACGCCGTAATGCTTCGCCGCATGGATGAGCATCGCGCCCCAGCCGCAGCCGATGTCGAGCAGCCTGTCGCCGGGTCTCAGCCTGAGCTTGCGGCAGATGTGGTCGAGCTTGTCGATCTGCGCCTGGTCGATGCCGTTGGCGAAATCCCTGAAATAGCCGCAGCTGTAGACCATGCGCTCGTCAAGGAAGAGCCGGTAGAAGGCATTCGAGATGTCGTAATGGTGCTGGATCGCCTCCTTGTTCGATCCGCTGACGAAAGGCTTGCGGCCGGAAAGATCGCTGCGCGCCGTCATCTGTTTTCGCGAAAACAACACCATCGGCAGGTCGCGCAGGATCGCCAGCTTCGGCAGTGATCTGAGCTTCGTCTTGAGCTTGCCTTGCGACGGCAGGGCGTAGAAATCGAACAGCGTGCCGTCTTCGATGTCGACGGTCTTGGAAATCCACATCTCGACCAGTGTCGAGAAAGCCGGCCGGCGCACCAGTTGCCAGACGATGTCCTGGTCGTTGATGGCGAGCACCGGACCGTCGGCGGGCCCGATCCGCTCGCCGGTCCACAGCCTGACCGCAAAACCCAGCTTCAGTGTCTCGACGACCCTGCGCACGATCCGCGCGGCTCTGTCGGCGGCATCCATTCCCACCTCCCGATGCGTCGCACCCACCCCATTCCCCGAGCGCCACTGTCGTCCACCAGCCTGTGGATCGCAATCCCGACCTGTTGCGCAAAAACACCGGCGGAGAAGGATTTCCCGCCCGAGGAATGGCCATTCCGTTGCGTCATCTTGTCTTTTGCCGCGACGCACCCCATCATTTGGCTGTGTTCAACAAACCGAAAGGAGGTGATCCGATGTCGAGTGATTTCGTTTTCCAGAACGTGAGCTCAGCGGATTGCACTTCCGGGAAGCAGTCTTCCCGTTAAGGCGCGAGACGCGCGGCAGGTGACCCGAAGGGGTCGCCGCCATGAGCCGCGTCATGGACGGAAACACGGAAGGCCGCCTGCTTCGTCAAGAAGCGGCGGCCTTTTCCGTTTGCGGATTACTGCGTCAGCGTAACCTTTTCGGTGTTGCGGATGATTTCCTGAAAGGCGTCGTCCAATTCCACTCCGGTGGACACCTCGAAATAATGTTTGTTGGCGGCGGAGACGTCCTTCGACGAACAATCCTTCAGCACCGCCTTCGCCTGGTCCCGCTCGGTTGCCGACATGTCCTTGTCGTTGAGATCGAAGCCGATGGTGAAAATCTCGATGCCGTCGCTTTTCATGTTGCCGCATAGCGTCTCGGCGTTGCCGCGCGCAAGGTTGCCCTGGTTGTTGTAGCTGCCCCCGGCGCCGGCGAAGGCGGTATTGAACTGGCCATCGGTCATCAGGATCGCGACCTTGGCAATCTTCTTCGCATTGATATCCGAGGGGCCGCTGCCGAGACCGGCACTCTTGATCGCCGCGCGCCATTGCGGCGACAGCATATAGTAGGTCCACTGAATGGCGATCGCGCCGGCCGTATAGCCACCGGCCTCGAAGTCGTCGATCGAATCAAGCAATGCGCCGGAATCGGCGGTCAGCGGGATCATTGCCGCATCAGGGCACTTGTTCATTCCTCCGCCGCCCAGATGGTCATCCCGGTTGACCAGGGCGTAATATTTCTTGCCGTTGCTGTCCGTGCGAACCGTGTCGGGGCCGTCGGCGCTAAAATCCGGATCGCCGTTCTTGTCCTTGCGCTCCGTGGCGCAATCATCGGAACGAGGCGTCGCCGCGCCGACAATGGAGATGTAGTCGCCGAAGGACGGCAGCAGCTTGTTGCCCGTCTTGGCGACGAGAAGCGAGCTGCCGGCGACGGGCGGCTGGTCAGAGCTCCCCTGCTTCTCGGCATAGACATTTTCCGCCAGCTTGCCGGCGTTCACGGCGGATGCATAGGGTACAAGCGCGACGCGCACGCGGGGGTTCTTCGGATCCTGGTTCTGAAGCATCGTCCGGACGGCGTTTTTCGCCGCTGCTTTCAGATCGCCGATCTTATCGACGTTGCCCCTTTTCGCCATCGAGCCGGTGATGTCGAGCATCATCGCCACCTCGACCTTCTTGTCGGAATAGAGCGCCGTGGTTGAGGTGCCGACGCGCTGCATGTCGCCAATGTTGAACAGGGGAAAGTAAAGGCCGATATCGGCATGCACATCCGCCTGCACGGTCTTCTCCGTTCTGTTGATCGTGAGCTTGTCGAGCACGATCTGGTTCGCCTGCAGGATGCCGGTCTTGCTGTTGGCGTCGAGAAATGCCTGTACCGACGCATTGGCGTCGGCTTCCTTGATGACGCCGAGGGTGAGATCGCGCGCCGTCGATGTCACAGCGGCGTCGACGACGCTCTGCAAGCTCGATCTCGCATTGTAGAGCTGCGAGATATTGACCGCGAATCCCACCCCCAGCGCCAGGACCGATGCGGCAGCCCCGAACAGAACCGCGAAATTGCCTCCGCGATCCCGGGCAAAGCCGTCCACCCCACGAACGAGACCCCCGCGAACGAGATCTTTGAACTGCCGCATCTTTCCACCCCCGCCTGTCCGCGGCATCGACGCCGCTCGGCGGAGGCGTTGCAGGATTTCGGCCAGACGCGGCCGCCGACCGGCGGAAAGATGCTCAATCGCAGGTTAACTCATTGTTTTTGCTTGATTTCGGCAGGCAAGAGGGTGAATGGCCGGTAAACGAAAAAGCTGCCACGAAAACGCCGTTCATGAAGCGCTTACCATGATCTTCGGAGCGATTGCGGCCGATCCCGGTTCGGCACAGCGGGGCCTGTGCCGAACTTGGTCAACAGCGGTGCTGAAGCCGTAGTGATACAGCCGCCTGGGCTACGATGTGGCGGCGTTGAACCGCCAGCGGCCTTCTCACGCGGCGTTGGGCGGTTTAGACTATGGTTGCGTTTCGCCCTCCCCGAAAACGATTCTCCAGGAAATCAAATGTTCGCAGGCAGAAAGTTCGCCGCCTTCCTTTTCGATATGGACGGCACGGTCCTCAACTCGATCGCCGCGGCGGAACGGGTGTGGACGACGTGGGCCTATCGCCACGGCCTCGACGTCGCGAGCTTCCTGCCGACGATCCATGGCAGGCGCGCAAGAGAGACGATCGCCGCGCTGAAGCTCCCCGGCGTCGATCCGATCGTGGAGGCCGAAGCGTTGCTCAAGGCCGAGGCCGCCGACCTCGAGGGCATCGTGCCGATCCCCGGCGCCGCTGCCTTTCTCAAGTCGCTGCCGCTTGAGCGCTGGGCGATCGTCACCTCGGCGCCGCGCGAACTGGCGCTGCTGCGCTTGCAAGCGGCAGGCATTCCGGTTCCGGCCATGATGGTCTCGGCCGAGGACGTCACCCGCGGCAAGCCGGCGCCCGACTGCTTCCTTTTGGCCGCGAAGCGTCTCGGCGTCGAAGCGCGCGATTGCCTGGTCTTCGAGGATGCGCCGGCGGGAATCGCGGCGGGCGAAGCGTCCGGCGCCGCGGTGATGGTGATCAGCGCCACGCATGTCCATGCGATGCAGACATCGCACGCCAGCATCGCTTCCTATGACGCGCTCGGTATCGCCACGGACGACAATGGCTGGATCGTCATCGAGCCGCAGCGCGACGCGGCCTAGTTCCCCGCTAAAAGTCGCTCGCCAGCCCCTTCACTTCCCAGTCGCCGTAGCGGCCCGGTTCCTTGCCGCCGCGGCCGCCGATCTCCTTCGGCAGTTGAGCCTCGGTCTTGCGGTATGCCTGTCGCCTTGCCTCGGCCTCCGCCAGCGCCCGCTCGGCAGCCGGCGTCAGCGTCTTTTGCGGCTTGTCGGCTGCGGGAGCGGTTTCGGTTCTGCTACGTTGTTCGGTCATGCGATATGCCTTGCGGATTGAAACAGGCGGCCGATTAAAACAGGGCGTCGATTGAAACGGGAGCCGGTCTTTCCCATCATATAGCCATGATGCAAGACGGATCGACCCCTATTCGCCACCAACGGAAGAGACGATGAACACGCTTCGCACCGCCATGCTTCTTGCCGCGATGACCGCGCTGTTCATGGGCGTCGGCTTTCTGATCGGCGGCTCGGGCGGCATGATCATTGCTCTGCTTTTCGCCGCCGGCATGAACCTGTTCAGCTACTGGAATGCCGACAAGATGGTGCTGTCGATGAACCGCGCCGTCGAGGTCGACGAGAAGAATGCGCCTGAATATTATGCGATCGTCCAGGCGCTGGCCAAGCAGGCCGGCCTGCCGATGCCGAAGACCTATCTGATCGATAGCCCGCAGCCCAACGCATTCGCCACCGGCCGCAATCCGGAGAACGCGGCCGTGGCCGCCTCGACCGGGCTCTTGGAGCGGCTCAGCCACGAGGAGGTCGCGGCCGTGATGGCGCACGAGCTTGCCCATGTGCAGCATCGCGACACGCTTACCATGACGATCGTCGCGACGCTTGCCGGCGCCATCTCGATGCTGGGCAATTTCGCCTTCTTCTTCGGCGGCAGCCGCGACAACAACAACCCGTTCGGCTTCGTCGGCGTGCTTGTCGCCATGCTGGTCGCGCCCTTCGCCGCCATGATCGTGCAGATGGCGGTGAGCCGCACCCGCGAATACGAGGCCGACCGCCGCGGCGCCGAGATCTGCGGCCAGCCGCTATGGCTGGCCTCCGCGCTCGACAAGATCGCGCGCGGCGCCGAACGCATCCCCAACCCGGACGCCGAGCGCAATCCGGCGATGGCCCATCTCTTCATCATCAACCCGCTCTCCGGCGAGCGCATGGACAATCTGTTCTCGACCCATCCGAGCACCGAGAACCGCATTACCGCGCTGCAGCAGATGGCCCGTCAGATGGGCGGCGCCGCGCCGGCCGCGCCGCGCGAGGCGCCGGCGCCAAGCCGCCCGGACGAGGCGCAGGCCGGACCGTGGGGCAAGCCGCCCGAGTCCGCGCCGCCGGCCGGGCCGAAGCGGGCCAAGCCCAATCCGTGGGGCCGCAACCCGACCGGACCTCGCGGCGCAGGGCCCAAGGGTCCGTGGTCGTGAGCGGAGCCAAGCGCCGACCGCAGAACCCAGGCAGGCGTGACGGCAATGCGGGCGAGCAGATCGCCGGCCTTGTCGTGCGCAAGGCCGCCGCGCGCCTGCTCGCCGCCGTCATCGATGCCCGCACCCCGCTCGACGGCCTGACCGACAACGAGCACGGCCATCCGCAATACAAGGCGCTCGATGCGCGAGACCGCGCATTGGTCCGCGCCATCCTGGTCACGGCGCTGCGCCACCGCATGCCCATTGCCGGGCTGCTGGCCAAGCGGCTGGAGAGGCCGCTGCCGGCCAATGCCACTGCGCTCTCCCACATCCTGCACGTGGCCGCGGCGCAGATCCTGTTCCTCGGCATCCCGGACAGCGCCGCGGTCGACCTCGCCGTCACCCACGCCAAGTCCGACCCGCGCACGCTGCGTTTCTCCGGACTCGTTAACGGCGTGCTGCGCTCGCTGGCGCGCGCCAAGGAGGCCGAGCTTGCGCCCGCGCTTGCCGCCACGAACGAAGCGCCGCAATGGTTTTCCGAACGGCTGATCGCCGCCTACGGCGCCGATAAGGCACGCGCCATCCTTGCCGCCCATCGTCATGAGGCGCCGGTCGACTTCACAGCCAAATCCGACCCGGTGCTCTGGGCAGAGAAGCTGGGCGGCATCGTGCTGCCGACCGGCACCGTACGTGTCGAGAGGCTGCAGGCCTCGGTCACCGACCTTCCCGGCTTCGCAGAGGGCGCCTGGTGGGTGCAGGATGCGGCCGCGAGCCTGCCCGCGCGCCTGTTCGGCGACATCAAGGGCCTACGCGTCGCCGACCTTTGCGCCGCTCCCGGCGGCAAGACGGCGCAGCTCATCCTTGCCGGCGCTAACGTCACAGCCGTCGACACCTCGAAGAACCGGCTGGCGCGGCTGGCGCAGAACCTCGAGCGCCTCGGCCTGTCGGCCGAACTGGCGCAGACGGACCTGCTCGAGTACCGGCCGGACGAGTTGTTCGACGCCGTGCTGCTCGACGCCCCCTGCTCGTCGACGGGCACCGTGCGCAGGCATCCCGACGTGCCGTGGACGAAGGCGATGGCCGATGTCGAGAAGCTCGCCGCGCTCCAGCGTCGTCTGCTCGCTCATGCAGTCGGTCTCGTCAAACCCGGCGGGCGGATTGTGTTTTCCAACTGTTCGCTCGACCCGATCGAAGGCGAGGAGCTTTATCGCGCTTTCCTCGCGGAGGTCCCAGGCGTGATCGCTGATCCGGTCCAGCCGGGCGAATTCGCCGGCCTCGATCCGTTCCTGACGCCGGAGGGCACCCTGCGCACGACGCCCGCCGACTTGGTGCTGGGACCGCCCGGCATTTCCGGCCTGGACGGCTTCTTTGCCGCGCGGATGCAAAGAGCGGCTTAGATCGTTATTGTATAAAACTTGCCGACTTTTTTAGGGACGACCCTGGCGGAGCCGCGTGAACTCTTTCACTTCGGCGAAATCCGCCTTCGCATAAGTTCTTGAATCATATAAGCTTGTGCTTGGGGTAGCGGACGATCAGGAGGGGATTTGGCACTTGTTGCCGGCAGCACGACGCGTCTTTGGACGCTTGTCGCGAGGGAGTTCTGGCGCAAGACGCGCCGGCGCCTTCGCGCCGGCCCCATCTATCGCTGGCGCTATTCCGGCCGCACGCCGGAGCGCGTCCTCATCGCGCCGCCGGATCTGAGGCTCGCCGATCCGCAGATCGCGCTTGAAATCTATTATGGCCGCTATCCGCTGTCCGGCCATCTCGTCGAGACCGGCGGCAAATCGCCCTTCCAGATCAACGTCCCCAACCGCGGCTGGCGAAAATCGCTGCACGGCTTCCGCTGGCTGCGCCACATGCGCGCCGCCGGCACCGAGCTCGCTGCCGCCAACGCTCGCGCCCTGGTTTCGGACTGGATCGCCATGCACGGCAACCAGATATCGGGCGTCGCCTGGGAACCGGGCACGACGGCCAAGCGGGTGATCGCCTGGCTGCAGCATTCCTCCGTCGTGCTGCAGGGCGCCGAGTTTGCCTTCTACCGCGCCTTCCTCAAATCGCTCGCCATGCAGATCCGTTATCTGCGGTCGATGGCGCGCGAGATGCCGGACGGCAAGGACAGGCTGCGCGCCCGCATCGCGCTTGCCTTTGCCGCCCTGTCGCTGCCGGCGCCGGCCTCGGCGCTGCGCGGTGCGACCCGCAACCTGGCCGAGGAGCTCGACCGTCAGATCCTGCCTGACGGCGGCCATATTTCGCGAAACCCGATGACGGTGCTGGAATTGCTGGCCGACCTTTTGCCGCTGCGCCAGACCTATGCCAACCAGGCCGAGGCGCCGCCGTCGGCCTTGATCAACGCCGTCGACCGCATGTTGCCGGCGCTGCGTTTCTTCCGCCACCAGGACGGCAGCCTTGCCCGCTTCAATGGCATGGGCGCCACGATCCACGATCGCATCGCCACCATCCTGCGCCACGACGACACGGTCGGCGCGCCGCTGCTGCACGCGCCGCATTCCGGCTATGAGCGCCTGTCGATGGGCGGCGTGACGGTCATCGCCGACACCGGGACGCCGCCACCCATCGACGTCGCCAACGCCGCGCATGCCGGGTGCCTCGCCTTCGAGCTTTCTTCCGGACGCCAGCACTTTATCGTCAATGCCGGCATCGACACCTACGGCGCCGCCGAATTCCGGCCGCTGGCGCGTGCCACCGCCGCGCACTCGACCGCCACCGTCAACGATACGTCCTCGGCGCGCTTCAGCCATTCGCTGCGGGTCAGCGACCTGCTCGGCTCGCC
This sequence comes from Mesorhizobium shonense, assembly GCF_040545255.1. Taxonomy (NCBI): domain Bacteria; kingdom Pseudomonadati; phylum Pseudomonadota; class Alphaproteobacteria; order Hyphomicrobiales; family Phyllobacteriaceae; genus Mesorhizobium; species Mesorhizobium shonense. The sequence goes on along the minus strand of NZ_JBEPLM010000016.1, from coordinate 38,253 downwards.
GCTGATCGGCGGGCCGCAGCACGTGCCCTGCAGGCGCATCGACCAGAAGGGCGTGCACGGTTTTGTCGCCCGCCACGACGGCTATGCGGCACGCTTCGGCTTCCTGCATGAGCGCGAGCTGAAGCTGGCGGCTAACGGCAATGTGCTGACCGGCCGCGACCGTTTCCTGCGCCCCGGAGGAGGCGCGATCCGCAACAATGGCCGCGACTTCGTCACGGTGCGCTTCCACGTCCATCCCGACATCGGCCTGCTGCAGGACGAGCAGGATCGCCTGACCCTAACGGCCTCCCAGGGCGACACCTGGGTGTTCACCTGCACGGAAGTGGCGCCGGAGGTCGAGGAATCGATCTATTTCGCCGGGCTCGGCGGGCCGCGCCGCAGCCGGCAGATCGTGCTTGGCTTCAAGGCCTCGGAGACTGCCGAGGTGCACTGGCAGCTGACGCGCAACCACATCGCCGGCTACCCCGAAAACAACTGAGCGGGTCGGCGTGCCGGTCGATTGGCCCGGATGAGGATCGCTTCCACCGTGCTGGAGCGGGCCAATTGTCGAGGTCGACGCTGCCCCTCATCCGCCTGCCGGCACCTTCTCCCCGTATAGGACGGGGAGAAGGGAACTGGCCGCAGCCCCGGCGCCATTCTTGCAGTGCTGGAGATTGGCGAAACCGCTGATGGGAGCGCCCCTCTCCCCGTCACTATACGGGGAGAGGATGCCGGCAGGCAGGTGAGGGGCAGCGCTGACGCCTGAAACGGATGCAAAACCCCAAGGCAACAGCCCAGCGAAAAGTGCGCGGCGCTTGATTTCCGGGCCTCATATGCTACGGCCCGCGAACGTTTCCCAACCAGCCTTGAAAGGCCGCAAGCCCATGGCCGTCCCCGCCAAGAACATTCCCGCGCCCGACCTCGTTCCGGTCCGCCGCGCGCTGCTTTCCGTCTTCGACAAGACGGGCCTGATCGACTTTGCCAAGGCGCTGGCCGCCGCCGGCATCGAGCTGGTCTCCACCGGCGGCACGGCGAAGGAGATCGCCAAGGCCGGCATGGCGGTCCGCGACGTTTCGGACCTGACCGGTTTTCCCGAGATCATGGACGGCCGGGTCAAGACCTTGCATCCGTCGGTGCACGGCGCCCTGCTCGGCGTGCGCGACGATCCCGAGCACGCGAAGGCGATGCACGACCACCACATCCAGCCGATCGACCTCGTCGTCTCCAACCTCTATCCGTTCGAGGAAGTCCGCCATTCCGGCGCCGGCTACGCCTCGATCGTCGAGAATATCGACATCGGCGGCCCGGCGATGATCCGCGCCTCGGCCAAGAACCATGCCTATGTCGCCATCGTCACCGACCCCACCGACTATGCCTCGGTGCTCAACGCGCTGGAGATGAACCTCGGCTCGCTGTCGCTCGATTTCCGCAAGAAGCTGGCGGCCAAGGCCTTTGCCCGCACCGCAACCTATGACGCGGCAATCTCCGGCTGGTTCGCCGAGGCGCTCGAGATCGAGCACCCGACCTGGCGCGCCTTCGGCGGCCGTCTCGACCAGGTGATGCGTTATGGCGAGAACCCGCACCAGGGCGCCGGCTTCTATCTGTCCGGCGACAAGCGGCCGGGCGTGGCGACGGCAAGGCAGTTGCAGGGCAAGCAGCTCTCCTACAACAACATCAACGACACCGACGCCGCCTTCGAGCTGGTCGGCGAGTTCGATCCGGCCCGCTCGGCGGCGATCGCCATCATTAAGCACGCCAATCCGTGTGGCGTCGCCGAGGGCGCTACGCTGAAGGCGGCCTACGCCAAGGCGCTCGCTTGCGACCCGGTCTCGGCCTATGGCGGCATCGTCGCCATGAACCGCATCCTCGATGCGGAAGCGGCCGAGGAGATCGTGAAAACCTTCACCGAAGTGATCATCGCGCCCGACGCCACCGACGAGGCGGCCGCGATCGTCGCCGCCAAGAAGAACCTGCGCCTGCTCACCACCGGCGGCCTGCCCGACCCGCGCGCCGCCGGCACGGTTGCGAAGTCGGTCGCCGGCGGGCTCCTGGTGCAAAGCCGCGACAACGCGGTGGTCGACGATCTCGAGCTCAAGGTGGTGACGAAGCGCGCGCCGACGCCGGCCGAGATGGCCGACCTGAGATTCGCCTTCCGCGTCGCCAAGCACGTCAAGTCGAACGCCATCGTCTATGCGAAGGACGGTGCCACCGTCGGCATCGGCGCCGGCCAGATGAGCCGCGTCGATTCCTCGCGCATCGCCGCCCGCAAGGCGCTCGACGCGGCGGAAGCTGCCGGGCTGGCAGAACCCCTAACCAAGGGCTCCGTCGTCGCTTCAGATGCCTTCTTCCCCTTCGCCGACGGCCTGCTGTCGGCGATAGAAGCCGGCGCCACGGCGGTGATCCAGCCCGGCGGCTCGATGCGCGACGACGAAGTCATCGCCGCGGCCGACGAGCACGGCATCGCCATGGTGTTCACGGGAGTCAGGCACTTCAGGCATTAGCGCCTTTACCCTCCCCTCGATGGGGAGGGTCGGTGCGCTCGCTTGCGAGCGCACCGGGGCGGGGTGATGGCGCTGACCCCCACCCCGCTCCGCTTCGCGGATCGACCCTCCCCACAAGGGGGAGGGTAGGTTCACCCTACAGGCTTGTCCGCCGGGTATGGCGTCCTGACCAGGATCGCCATGCCGATGCCGAGGAACAGCACGATCACCGCCATGCCGAGCCGTGCCGAGCCGCTGGCGAGCGTGATCGTCGACACCAGGAACGGCGCCAGGAAGCTCGTCGCCCGTCCGGCCAACGCATAGATGCCGAAATAGCGGCCGGACTCGGCCGCGGTGACGCTGCGCGCCATGTAGGAACGCGACGAGGCCTGCACCGGCCCGAAGGCGAGGCCGACGAGCAGGCCGTAAAGGATGTAGGCCTTTTCGGCGGCGGTGCCGAACAGGCCGCCGGAATCGGCGGTCGAAAGCTGGATCAGGCCGAGCAGCGTGAAACCCGGCCCGGTCGACACGATGCCGATCGTGGCAACGGACAGCATGATGAGCGCGATGATCACCACCGCCTTGGAGCCGAGTGCCGTGTCGAGGCGGGCGGCGATCCAGCAGCCGAAGATGGCGACGACGTTGAGGATGATGCCGAACATCCCGATCTCGGTGATCGACCAGTGGAACATGCCGGCCGCGAACGTGCCGCCCAGCGCCAGCACCGCGTTGACGCCGTCCTGGTAGATCATGCGAGCGATGAGGAAACGGAAGATGCCGACACGCTTGCGAACTTCAAACAGGGTGGATTTCAACTCCGACAGGCCTTCGCGCACCGCCGGTCCGATCGGCAGCCCCTTGGTGGCGTCCGGGGTAAAGAAGAACATCGGCAGGATGAAAAGGAAATACCAGCCGGCCGACATCGGCCCGGTGAAACGCGCGTCCTCGCCGAGCTTTGGATCGAGCCCGAAAAGCGGATCGAGGCCGATGATCGTCTTGCCGGTTTCCAGCGATCCGGCCAGGAACAGCACGACGAAAATCAAGGCGATCATGCCGCCGAGATAGCCGAGCCCCCAGGCGATGTTGGAGATCTTGCCGATCTCCTCCTTCGGCACCAGCCGCGGCATCATCGAGTCGTTGAAGACGGTCGAAAATTCCGCCGCTACCGATGCCAGCGAGAACAAGAGCACGATCAGGAAAAGGCTGGAGCCGGGTGCTGCAAGCCACAACAGCGTCAGGCTGATGATCTTGATCGCCGCGAAGAAGGCGATCCACGGCTTGCGCGGCCCGGTCTGGTCAGCGATCGAGCCGAGCACCGGCGAAAGCACGGCGATGACGAGGCCCGCCGCGGCGATGCCGTAACCCCAGGCAGCCTGCCCGGTGGTCGGATCGCTCGCCATGCGCGAGACGAAATAGGGCCCGAAGATAAAGGTGGTGACGACGGTGAAGAAAGGCTGCGCCGCCCAGTCGAAGAGCATCCAGCCCCAGATGCCGCGCCCCGTCGCCCGCTGCACTGCTACTTCGGCCATGTCCCCTCCCGCATCATTGGTCTTAGCGCGGGCGCCATGTCTGCACGTTTCCCGTTTCCTTGCAAACGAACAACGTCAGTGCTGCCCCTCATTGCCCTGCCGGGGATTTCTCCCCGTATAGTGACGGGGAGAAAGACACTCTCATCGAATGATTTCGCCAATCGCAAACCTCGCAGGAAGGGCGCGGCGTCGCGGCAAGCTCCCTTCTCCCCGTCACTATACGGGGAGAAGGTGGCGGCAGCCGGATGAGGGGCCGCGCCAGCGTTGCCAGCGATGCTTCACATCCCCGTCAGGTCGCTCATCAGGCCCGAGGCCACCGACAGCCGCGACACGGTGATGTCGCCGCCTTCGGTCAGCGCCTGCAGCCGCTCGCGGATGCGCCCGACGCGCTCGCCGCCGGCCTCGAGCCAGGCCGCGACAGGATCGGCTGCCTTGCCATGGCCGGTGAGCGCCGCCACCGCGATGCCGCGCCTTGCGGCGCCGATGGTGTCGGTCGCGCGCGACAGCGCCAGCTGGTCGTAATAGTCCGGCGGCATGATCGAGCGGGCGGCTTCCTCGACGCGCGGAATGCGGAAGGCATCGCTGACGGCGAAGAACGCCTTCGCCGCGCTGACGATGTCGGCATTGGCCGTGCGCGCGGTGAGCGCGATGTCCGGGATCAGTTCGCCCACCTCGGCCAGCGCCAGCTTCTCGGCCAGCTTCTCCGGCGCGCCGCCCTTGAACAGGCCATGCCGCCGCTCCTCGATCCGCTCGCGCGAGAAGGCGGGCAGCAGCGAGACGAGCTTCGGCTCCAGCGCCTTGCGCGCCTCCTGCAGCTCGGCGATGCGCTGGCTGAGCGGTGCCGAACCCGCATCGTTCTTCAGGTACCAGCCGCTGGTCACGAAGATGAGCCGGCTGACCGCCTGGTAGAGATCGAGCTGCATCTGGCCGTCGATCTGGTTGTCGAGCGCGTCGATCTCCTGATAGAGCGCGGGCAGCGCGAAACCGTCGCGCACCACCGCGAACGTGCGCACGACAGCGGCCGTGGTGCGGCCCGTCGCCTCCTGCAGCCGGTTGACGAAGGACGGCCCGCCCCGGTTGACGAGGTCGTTGGCGACGACGCGCGCGATGATCTCGCGCCGCAGCCGGTGATCGCGGATCTCGCCGGCGAATTTCTTCGCCATGCGCTCGGGGAAATAGCCCATCAGGTCGCGGTCGAAATGCGCATCGTCCGGCACGTCGCTGGCGACGATGTCGGAAAACAGCACGATCTTGGCATAGGCAAGCAGCACGCCGAGCTCGGCCCGGGTCAGCGGCTCGCCGCGCGCCTCGCGCTCGGCAAGGGCGGCCGGCGAGGGCAGCGTCTCGACGGCGCGGTCGAGCAGGCCGCGCGCCTCGAGCGCCGTCATGAAGCGCGCCTGGTGCGCGATGTCGGCCAGCCCGCGCTTGCGCGCCAGCGAAAGCGCCAGCGTCTGCTGGTAATTGTTGGAGAGCACCAGCGCGCCCACCTCGTCGGTCATCTCGGCGAGCAGCTTGTTGCGCGCTGGCCGCGCCAGCGAGCCTTTGCGCATGGCCGACGCCAAGGCGATCTTGATGTTGACCTCGACGTCGGAGCAGTTGACGCCGCCCGAATTGTCGATGGCATCGGAATTGCAGCGGCCGCCATTCAAGCCGAATTCGATGCGCGCCCGCTGCGTGACGCCGAGATTGGCGCCCTCGCCGATGACCTTGGCGCGCACGTCGAGCGCGGTGACGCGGATGGCGTCGTTGGCGCGGTCGCCGACATCGGCATTGCTCTCGCCGGAAGCCCGGACGTAAGTGCCGATGCCGCCGAACCACAAAAGATCGACGGGCGCCTTGAGGATGGCGTTCATGATCTCGACCGGTGTCGCGGTGGTTTTGACAAGCCCGATCGCGGCCGCCGCCGCCGCCGGCAGCGTGATCGACTTCTGGCTGCGCGAGACGATGACGCCGCCTTCCGACAGCTTCGACTTGTCGTAGTCCTGCCAGGACGAGCGCGGCAGCGCGAACATGCGCTGGCGCTCGGCCATCGAGGCGACCATATCGGGGGCGGGGTCGATGAAGATGTCGCGGTGATCGAAGGCGGCGATCAGCCTGGTCGCCGGCGACAACAGCATGCCGTTGCCGAACACGTCGCCCGACATATCGCCGACGCCGACGACGCTGAAGGACGAAGCCTGAATGTCGCGGTTCATCTCACGGAAATGCCGCTTCACCGCCTCCCAGGCGCCCTTCGCCGTAATGCCCATCTTCTTGTGGTCGTAGCCCGCCGAGCCACCGCTGGCGAAGGCGTCGTCCAGCCAGAAGCCGTGCTTCTCGGAAATGGCATTGGCGGTGTCGGAGAAGGTCGCCGTGCCCTTGTCGGCGGCGACGACGAAATAGGGATCGTCCTGGTCGCGCCGCACCACGCCGGCCGGCGGGATGACGCCGTCGATGCCGATATTGTCGGTGATCGAAAGCAGGCTGGAGACGAAGTTCTTATAGGCCGAGGTGCCGGCCTCGAAGATCGCGTCTCGGCCGGCGCTCATCGGCAGCTTCTTCGGATAGAAGCCGCCCTTGGCGCCGACCGGCACGATGACCGCGTTCTTGACCTGCTGCGCCTTGACCAGGCCCAGCACTTCGGTGCGGTAGTCCTGGGCGCGGTCCGACCAGCGCAGGCCGCCGCGCGCGACCGGGCCGAAGCGCAGATGCACGCCTTCGACTGCCGAGCCGTAGACGAAGATCTCGCGCCATGGCCGCGGCGCCGGCAGGCCCTCGACCGCCTGCGAGTCGAGCTTGATCGCCAGCGACTGCCCCTTCGCTTTCGTATCGGCTACGAAATGATTGGTGCGCAGCGAGGCTTCGATCAGGTTGAGGTAGCGGCGGATGATGGTGTCGTCATCGATGTTGGGCACCTCTTCCAGCGCGTCCTTGATCTTCGCTTTGAGGTGTTTGGCGGCGACCACGCCTTCGGTTTCGGCCGTCGGCCCGAGGCGGGCGACGAACAATTGATGCAGGCCGCGCGCGATTTCGGGATAGCGGTTGAGCGCGGCGGCGAGGAAATCCTGGCTCTGCGGAATGCCGGCCTGCTGCAAATAGCGGCCATAGGCGCGCAAGATGGTGATCTCGCCCGACCAGAGACCCGCGGTCTGCGCCAGCCCGTTATAGCCGTCATTGTCGACATCGCCGCGCCAGACCGACAGGAAGGCGTCCTCGAACAGCGCGCCGCCGTCGGTTAGGTCGATCGCCTTGCCGTAGCTGTTCTCCAGCTCCATATCGTGGATGAAGACCTTGCCGGAGCCCTCGTCGCCGACCTCGAAGGTGCGCTCGCTGATGACGCGGAAGCCGATGTTTTCCAGCACCGGGACACGGCGCGACAGCGCCACCGGGCTGCCATAATGATAGATCTTCAGCGCCGCCTGGTGCGGCTTCTGGTCGGCATGGCGGTAATAGTCGATGGCGATCGCATTGTCGGGCCCGATCCTGGCGATGCGCCCGGCATCGGCGAGCGCCACGGCAGCACTGAAGGTATCGCGGTAGCTTTCCGGGAAGCGCGCAGCGATTGCCTTCAGCGTCGGGTCGCTGCCGGCCGCTTCCGCGGCATCGGAGAGCGCATCCTCCCAGGTGCGGACGATGTCGCGGATCGCCGCCTCTATCGCCGCCTGCTCGATCTTCGGCGTTTTGCCGCCGGAGCGGCCGATGATGAAATGAACGCGCGCCAGCCCGCCTTCCGGAAAGGCCGGATAGTAAGCCGAGAGCCGTCCCTCGAACACGGTCTTGAGATAGGTACCGATCTTTTCGCGCACGACGCTGTCGTAACGGTCGCGCGGCACGAAGACGATGATGGAGACGAAACGGTCGAACTGGTCGATGCGGACCAGCGCCCTGATCCGCGGCCGCTCGATCAGCCCGAGAATGGCGTTGGCATGTTTTCTGAGGACAGGCACCGGAACCTGGAAAAGCTCGTCGCGCGGATAGCTTTCCAGGGTGTTGATCAGCGCCTTGCCCGAATGATCGTGCGGGTCGAAACCGGATTTCGAAATCACGGTCTCGGCCTTCGAGCGCAGATAGGGGATCTTCATCACCGAGCGCGTGTAGGCGGTCGAGGTGAACAGCCCGACGATGCGCAGCTCACCGGCAAGCGCTCCCTTGGCCGTATAGGTCTTGATGCCGATGTAATCGAGATAGATGCGGCGGTGCACGAGGGATTTGCCGTTCGCCTTGGTGACGATCAGCGGCTCCGGTCCGTGCAGGAAGGCGCGGATTTCCGGCGTCGTCGTCACCGCCTCGGTGCCGCGCCGCAACACCAGCACGTCCGGATCGGACAGGATGCCGAGGCCGGGCTTGTCGGAGCGCTCCAGGGTGCCGCTCTCCTGCTCGCCGATATATTTGAACTCGCGCATGCCGAGGAAGGTGAAATTGTCGTCGCGCAACCATTCGAGGAAGGCGATCGCCTCGGCGACGCTCTTCTTGTCGAGCGGCACGGCCGAATAGCGGAATTCGGAAATCGCCTGGTCGAGGCGAGCGAGCATCCGCTTCCAGTCGGTGACGGCGGCGCGGACCTGGCCGAGTATCTTGCGCAGCCGCTCGGTGAGCGCGGTTGCCTGTTCCGCGGTCAGCCGCGGGATGTGGACATGAACGACGCTCAGCCGGTCGTCCTCGTCCTTGCCGGCGTCGCCCAGAACCTCGGCGACGCCGCTCTTGCCATGCCGCACGGTGACGATCGGATGGGTGACAAGCGTCGGCTCGCCACTGGTCTCGGCGATCTCGCCAAGGATGGAATCGAACAGGAACGGCATGTTGTCGTTGACAACGGTGATGACCGTGACCGGCCTGCCGCCGCAGGAAACGCCTGAATCGGCTTCGACCGCCACGACGCTCTCACCCTTTTTGTGACCGGCGACGGCCCGGCTGGCGAGTTCGCCCGCGCGCTCCAGGTCGGCCACGTCATAGGCCGCGACATCCTCCGCCGGTGCGCGGGCAAGCAGATAGTCGGCAAGCCTCGCTGGCTTCTCCTCGGCTCTTGCGGCGGCTGCAGCTTTCTTCTTCGGCTTGGATTTCACGCTGGCCATGACGCCAATTCCCTCCCGTGGCATGCTTTTGCGACTATGGTAGCCAGATGACCGCTGTTTGGCGACAAAGGTTTGACGACGCTTTAAAAAAATCGAACCGATGCCATCGCCGCCCCCCGCGAGGAGAACGATCATGACCGACAGGATTACCGCGCTCGACCTGGTCCAGGCGGAGCTCAGCGAGGCCACGAAAGCCTATTTCGCCAAATGCGAGGAGAAGCTCGGCCTCGTGCCCAACGTGCTTCTGGCCTACGCCTTCGACGAGAAGAAGCTGCGCGCCTTCACCGACATGTACAACGACCTGATGCTGGGCGATTCCGGCCTGTCGAAGCTGGAGCGCGAAATGATCGCGGTCGCCGTCTCCTCGATCAATCAGTGCTTCTACTGCCTGACCGCGCATGGCGCGGCGGTGCGGCAACTGTCGGGCGAGCCTGCGCTCGGCGAGATGATGGTGATGAACTTCCGCGCCGCCGACCTGCCCCCTCGCCAGCGCGCGATGCTCGAATTCGCGGTCAAGCTGACGGAGGAGCCGGCAAAAATCGTCGAGGCCGACCGCGCCGCCCTGCGGCAGGCCGGCTTCTCCGATCGAGACATCTGGGACATCGCCTCGACCGCCGCCTTCTTCAACATGTCGAACCGAGTGGCGGCCGCGGTCGACATGCGGCCGAACCCCGAATATCACGCCATGGCGCGGTGAAGCCGATATTACATTAGCTACTTCGAATTTTTCATTGCCCGCCCCGCCGTTTGGTCCGATGATCAACGATCGCGGCATAGCCGCATGTTGGGGCCATAGCCGCATATCAACGATTGCGCATGGCCGCATATCGACGGGCGGCGTGGCCGCATGCCGGTTCGACGCCGCCAAAAATGGAGGAGAGCATGGCGAAATATCTCTATGTCTATCATGGCTCCGGCAAAATGCCGACCGAGGAAGCCGAGCGGAAAGCGGCGATGGACGCCTGGACCGGCTGGTACGACAAGCTCGGCTCCGCGGTCGTCGACGGCGGCAATCCTGTCGGCATGTCGAAAACGGTGCTGTCCGGCGGCACGGTCGAGAACAATGGCGGCAGCAACCCGACCGCCGGCTATACGATCGTCGAGGCGAAGGACATCGACGATGCCGTCGCCAAGGCCAGGGATTGCCCGATCCTGACGAACCCGGCCTTCAGTGTCGAGATCGCGCCGATCATCGAGATGATGTGACACTCAGGAGCGTCGGCGATCGCCGCGGCCGACGTGCCGGGTGAGCCGCAGCCAACGAAGAGGCACCTGCGACCAGCGGTTGTTTTGTCCCTCTGAAATAGCGTCGGCGCCGCCCCTCACCTGCCTGCCGGCATCCTCTCCCCGTATAATGACGGGGAGAGGGACGCTCTCATCATTGATTTCGCCAACCGTCAGCGCCGCGAGGAAGGGCGCAAAAGCCGCGTCCTCCCCTTCTCCCCGTCACTATACGGGGAGAAGGTGCCGGCAGGCGGATGAGGGGCAGCGCCGGCGTTCGAGAATGAGTTGAGCCGATCCGTCGCCCTGTCGGTCCTTGCCCCTCCGCCACCTCACCGCTAAAAGAGCTCACCCTTCATCCATTTCGAGCCTGACTTTGCCTCAGTAACCGCCGGTCTCGTCTACTCCCCGAAAGCACCGCAGGCGCAGCATTGGCGGCGCCCGCATCATTTTTCATGTGTTCTTCAGGCGGCGGTTTCGAGACCGGTTTGGCATTGCTGACCGCCGTCGCTCGCGACCCGCGTGCGGACGCCTGACTTCTAACAAAACAGCTTTTCGCCACACCGTGCCCGCGCGGGCATCTCGGACATTGCCGGCCTGACGGACTTCCCGACGGGAAGGGCCTACCGGCATGTCTCAATATCTGCGTATTCGCTGGGCGATCGCGCCCGCAATCGCGCCTCGACCTCTCATCAACTGCAACCACTGCGGCGGCGTCAGACCTTATCGGTGCAGCAGCAAATTCCGTGTCAACGCCAACGGCAAGCGCATCGACGCCTGGCTGATCTACCGCTGCGCGGAGTGCGACAACTCCTGGAATTTCACCATTCTGGAACGGCGAAATCGGTACGACATCGAGCCGGCACTGCTGGCGGCGCTCGAAGGCAACGATCCGGCGCTTATCCACAACCACGCCTTCGATGCCGTGGCGCTCAGAAATCGGATTGGCCGGATCGAGGAATTTGCTGACGTCGCGATCCGAAAAGAGCTGCTGGATGGCAGTCCGGAAAGCGCGACCGCGCTTCGACTTGAGCTTAGGCTCGACGCCGCAACGCCCCTGCGGCTCGACCGCTTGCTTGCAGGCGAACTGGGCGTCTCCCGGTCGAGGCTGCAGGGCTGGGAAGAGCAAAAGCGGCTCGTCATCGAACCGGGCAACACCAAAGCTTTGCGCAAGCCGGCGCGCAACAGCACGGCGGTCCGCATCGACCTTACCGGCGAGGCCGACCGCGACGCCATCCTCTCGGCCGCAAGCGGATGAAATGAAAGGGGGAGGGAGCAACAACTCGCTCCCTTTATGACTGCTTACGAAAAAAACCTACGCCGCGCCCATCACCCTGGCCGACTTCTCGAAGCGCTTGCGCTCGTTCGGGTCGAGATAGAGCTTGCGCAGGCGAATGGTCTTCGGCGTCACCTCGACCAGCTCGTCGTCCTGGATCCAGGCCAGCGCCCGTTCCAGCGTCATGCGGACCGGCGGCGTCAGCTTCACCGCCTCGTCCTTGCCGGCCGCGCGGATGTTGGTGAGCTTCTTGCCCTTCAAGACATTGACCTCGAGGTCGTTGTCGCGCGAATGGATGCCGATGATCATGCCCTGATAGACCTTGACGCCCGGATCGATGATCATCGGGCCGCGGTCTTCCAGGTTCCACATCGCATAGGCGACCGACTCGCCCTGCTCGTTGGAGATCAGCACGCCGTTGGTGCGGCCGGGCAGCTCGCCCTTATACGGCTCGTAGGCGTAAAACAGCCGGTTCATCACGGCGGTGCCGCGCGTGTCGGTCAACAGTTCCGACTGGTAGCCGATCAGGCCGCGCGTCGGCGCGTGGAAAACGAGGCGCTGGCGGTTGCCGCCGGAGGGGCGCAGCTCCACCATCTCGGCCTTGCGCTCCGACATCTTCTGCACGACCACGCCGGCATGCTCCTCGTCGACGTCGATGACGACTTCCTCGACGGGTTCCAGCAATTCGCCGTTCTCGCCTTTCTGCATGACGACGCGCGGCCGCGACACGGCGATCTCGAAACCTTCGCGGCGCATCGTCTCGATCAGCACCGCAAGCTGCAATTCGCCGCGGCCAGAAACGAAGAAGGAATCCTTCTCCGCCGATTCCTCGATCTTCAGCGCCACATTGCCTTCCGCCTCGCGCAGCAGGCGGTCGCGGATGACGCGGCTGGTCACCTTGTCGCCCTCGGTGCCGGCAAGCGGGCTGTCGTTGACCAGGAAGGACATCGTCACCGTCGGTGGGTCGATCGGCTGCGCATGCAGCGGCTCGCTCACCGTCGGATCGCAGAAGGTGTCGGCGACGGTGCCCTTCGACAGGCCGGCGATCGCCACGATGTCGCCCGCTTGCGCTTCCTCGATCGGCTGGCGCTCGAGGCCGCGGAAGGCGAGGATTTTCGAGATGCGGCCGGTCTCGATCTGGGTGCCGTCATGATGCAGCACCTTGACCGCCTGGTTGGGCTTCAGCGTGCCGGACTCGATGCGACCGGTGATGATGCGGCCGAGGAATGGGTTGGCCTCGAGGATGGTGCCGATCATGCGGAAGGGACCGGGATGGACCGTCGGCGCCGGCACATGCTTGACGACGAGGTCGAACAGCGGCGCCAGTCCCTGGTCCTTCGGGCCTTCGGGGTTTTCCGACACCCAGCCGTCGCGGCCCGAACCGTAGAGGATCGGGAAATCGAGCTGCTCGTCGGTGGCGTCGAGCGCGGCGAACAGGTCGAACACCTCGTTGACCACTTCGATGTGGCGGGCGTCCGGGCGGTCGATCTTGTTGATGACGACGATCGGCCGCAAGCCCACCTTGAGCGCCTTGCCGACGACGAACTTGGTCTGCGGCATCGGCCCTTCGGCGGCGTCGACGAGCACGATCGCCGAATCCACCATCGACAGGATGCGCTCGACCTCGCCGCCGAAGTCGGCGTGTCCGGGCGTATCGACGATGTTGATGCGGGTGCCCTTCCAGTCGACCGAGGTCGCCTTGGCGAGGATGGTGATGCCGCGTTCCTTCTCGAGGTCGTTGGAATCCATGGCGCGCTCGGCGACGCGCTGGTTGTCGCGGAAGGCGCCGGACTGTTTCAGGAGCTGGTCGACGAGCGTGGTTTTCCCATGGTCGACATGCGCGATGATCGCGATATTGCGGAGGTTCATTTGTCTGGTCTCGGGAGCGTTGCAGGCAGCAGGCCCAAAAGCGCCGCCTTTTTCGGTTGCGCGGCTCATACAAGGTTTTTCGCAATTGCGAAAGGGGAGGCCCCACCCCAAATACATGGTCACTGATTCTTAAACGTCTTGGTGTGAAATGATTCTGTTAACCAAGGCGGAACCTTTGAGGGGCCGGACAGTTCGATGTTCATGACCGATCAGATGTCCAGATTGCGTCCGGTTTTCGCGTGGGCAGCGCTTGGCGTGCTGGTCGCGGCCGGCGCCGCGCAGTCGGCGGCGGCGCTGAGGGAAGCCGACCCGATCTCGCCGCCCGACGCCAAGACCGCGCAGCAGATGTTCGCCGACGCCCCTGACGGTGTCGACCCGATCGTCACCGGCCCGGTCAGCGCCGCCTTCAAGCAGCGGCAGAAGGCGGCCAACTGCGACAGCGCCGTCTGGCCGAACGTTCCAGCGACCTGCTATCCGGATTGATCTTCGCGACGGCTTGCTGGCAAGGCTAGCACTCCGGCACACCCCCCTCTGCCCTGCCAGGCATCTCCTCCGCAAGGGGGGAGATCAGATGTCGTCCCGGCTTTCGCCAATCGCCGACTTCGCAGAAAAAGCGCTGCCGGCGGAGCTGCCAATCTCCCCCCTTGCGGGGGAGATGTCCGGCAGGACAGAGGGGGGTGCCTCGCGCCTACCTATCCAACCTACGCCGACCGCACCGGGTCGAGCGTCACCTTGTAGAGCTCGTTGTCGTCGCGATCCATCAGCCGCACGGTGAGCTGCTCGGTGGCGCCGGAAATATCGACCAGCCCGAAGAATTGCAGCCCGGCCGACGGCGGCAGGTTCTGGCCCTGCTCGGCGGTCGGCGCCTTGATGAACTTCAGCTCCGGACCAAACGTCATGTCGAGGTCGTTGGGGCCGAACGTGCCAGCGTGGATCGGGCCGGAGACGAACTCCCAGAACGGGTTGAAATCCTGGAACTGGGCCTTGTCGGGGTTGTAGTAATGCGCCGCCGTATAGTGGACGTCAGCGGTGAGCCACACCGTGTTGGTGATGCCGGCGTTCTTGATGTAGCGCAGCAGATCGGCGAATTCGAGCTCGCGGCCCTTCGGCGCGCCATTGTCGCCGTTGCTGACCGCCTCGGCACCGGCCTTCTTGGCGGCATCGTTCCAGACGACGAGGCCGAGCGGCATGTCGGCGGCGATGATCTTCCAGGTCGCCTTGGAATTCGCCAGCTCGCGCTTCAGCCACTGCGTCTGCTGCTCGCCGAGCATGCGCGACTTCGGCGTCAGCGTCTCTTCCATGCCGGGGCCGTTGGGACCGCGATAGGAGCGCATGTCGAGGAAGAAGACGTCGAGCAACGGCCCGTGGGCGATCTTGCGGTAGACGCGACCGGGCTCCGACGGCTCGTAGCGGATCGTCGTCATCTCATGGAAAGCGCGCGCCGCGCGGGCCGCCAGCACATGGATGGATTTTTCGCTGTAGCGGTTGTCCGCGGTGAGATCCTTCGAATCCGACCAGTTGTTCAGCACCTCGTGGTCGTCCCACTGGTAGAAGGTCGGGCAGATGGCGGAGAGACCCAACACGTGCTTGTCCATCATGTTGTACTTCCACTGGTCGCGGTATTCGTCCAGCGTCTCGGCGACCTTGCGCTTGCCGTCGACCATGACGACGTTTTTCCACTTGCCGCCGCCGGGCAGATCGACCTCGTCCTTCATGGCGCCGTCGGCATAGATCGTATCGCCGGAATGCAGGAAGAAGTCGGGCGTGTGCTTGGCGATGGTGGAGTAGGTCTTCATGCCGATGTCGTCGATGCCCCAGCCCTGACCGGCGGTATCGCCCGACCAGGCGAAGCGCACGTCGCGCTTGGAGGCCGGCGCGGTGCGGAAACGGCCGACGATCGGCTCGGAGACGGCGTTGATGTCGGAAAGGTCGGCGGCGACCATGCGGTAAAAAATGTCCTGGTCGGAGGCGAGGTCGGTGAGCAGCCGCTTTACCGTATAGTCGCTGGCCGGCGAGGTATCGATCGGCGCAAGCCTCGTCGCATCGGAAAAGCTCTCAGTCGTCGACACTTCGTACATGACGCGCGCCGGGCGGTCGGTGCGGGTCCAGACCATGCCGGAGGTGGCGTCGACGTCGCCGGACTGGACACCGTGGGTGAAGGCCGGGCGCTGGCTGGCGCGCGAATAGTAGGGCAGCGCGAGACCGGAGGCGCCGACAAGGCCAAAGGCGCTGGCTGAGGTGACGAAAGCGCGGCGGGTCAACGAGAGCTTGTTCATGGCTGTCTCCGGATGGCGTTGAACGGGACCGCCAAGCTCTCGCCTCAATGTTTCAGGCGCATATCGGAACCATGAAGTTTTGATAACAGTGAACAGGTGATCTCCCCCCTCGAGGGGGAGATGTCGCCGAAGGCGACAGAGGGGGTCGCCTCGCGTGGAGTGCCAACCCCCCTTCGCAGCAGTAGGCCGAGCCCGGTCGGCCCGACCCCCTCTGGCCGCTCCGCGGCCATCTCCCCCGAGGGGGGAGATTAAGCCACCTCAAGCCGCTTGCGGCTCCGGTTCGAAAGCCGGCTTGGTGGTATTGATCAACAGCGAGATACAGGCCGCCGCGATACCCGTCATACCCGCGATCATGAACGCAAGCTCGTAGTTGCCCTGCAATTCCCGCATCGTGCCGCCGAAGGCAGCAGCCGCGGCCGCACCCACCTGGTGGCCGGCGACGATCCAGCCGAAGACGATCGGGCCGCTGCGGTCGCCGAAGGCTTCGTTGGCGAGCCGCAGCGTCGGCGGCACCGTGGCGATCCAGTCGAGCCCATAGAGCACGGCGAAGATGATCAGGCTGACCGCCGAGAAGCCCGAATAGGGCAGATAGATCAGCGACAGGCCGCGCACGGCATAATAGACACCGAGCAGCTTGCGCGGATCGAAGCGGTCGGTGAGCCAGCCGGACAGCGTCGTGCCGATCAGGTCGAAGATGCCCATCATCGATAAGAGCCCGGCCGCCTGCACCTCGCCGATGCCCATGTCGCCGCAAAAGGCGATGAGATGCGTGCCGACGAGACCGTTGGTGGTGAAGCCGCAGACGAAGAATGTGGCGAAGAGATACCAGAACACCCTGGTACCTGCCGCGCGGCGCAGCGTGTTGAGCGTATGCGCCAGGAAATTGCCTTGCGAGGCCGGCGAAACCGGCGGCACGTCGTCCGCGTCGGCGCCGAAGCGCACCTGGCCGATCGAGGCCGGACGCTCCGGCACCAGCAGGAGGACGAGCGGGATCAGCGCGGCCGTTGCCAGCGCCACGGCGATCGCCACCGGCTTCCAGCCGCCGGCCTGGGCCAGCGAGGCGATCAAAGGCAGGAACACCAGCATGCCGGTGGCGCTGGAGGCCGACATCAGCCCCATCACCAGACCGCGATTGGTCTTGAACCAGCGATTGACGATCGTCGCGCCGAGCACGCTCGCCACCGCGCCCGAGCCGATGCCGGAAAACACGCCCCAGGTGATGAAGAGATGCCAGGGCTCGGTCATCAGCAGGCTGAGCGCCGTCGAGCCCGACATGATCAGCAGCGCGGCAAGCAGCGTGCGGCGCAGCCCGATCCGCTCCATCAGCGCCGCCGCGAACGGACCGGTGAGACCATAGAGCAGGATGCCGACGCCGGCGGCCATCGAGATGACGTCGCGCCGCCATCCAAAGCTTTCTTCCAGCGGCAGCATCATGACGGAGGGCGCGGAGCGGAGCCCGGCGGCGATCAGCAGGCAGACGAAGATGACGGCAACGACGACGAAGGCGTAGCGCTGGCCAAACGGGCGGGACTGAGCTATCATGTTACTGACCGGTACGTTGCAATGGAATGACGCCATACATACGTACCGGTCAGTAACATTGTCAAGCGAGTTTGTTGGATGTCATCGGACAATAAAATTGAAGCGTCGATGAACGAGGTTCCCGCCGCGCCGGCACCGAAGGCCGCCGACAAGATACTCGACGTGGCGCGTGACCTGTTCTATCGCGAAGGCATCCGGGCGATCGGCGTCGACGAGATCGTCAGGCGCGCCGGCGTCACCAAGCCCAGCCTCTACCGTACCTTCCCGTCGAAGGACGAGCTCGCCGCCTCTTATCTGCGCAAGTATGACCTCGAATTCTGGGAGCGTTTCGACGAAGCCGTCGACGCGCATCCGGGCAATCCGCGCGCGCAGATCGTCGCCTTCCTGACCCGCGTCGGCAAGCGCACGCAGAAACCGGACTATCGCGGCTGCGGCATGACCAACGCGGCGGTCGAATATCCCGAGCACGGGCATCCCGCGCGGGTGGTGAGCGAGAACAACAAAGTCGAACTGCGCCGGCGTCTGCGCGCCATGGCGGCGGCAATGGGCGCCGGCGATTCCGACACGCTCGGCGACGGACTGCTGCTCCTCATCGAGGGCGCCTATATCAGCGGCCAGTTGTTCGGCCTCGGCGGACCGGCGGCGTCGGTCGCCCGCAACGCCGATCTGCTGATTGAAGCGAGCTTGAAGAAATAGCGGTTCCGCCGACGAACCGTTTGACTGCGGCCAATTCTCAGCGCCCGCGCTGCCCCTCATCCGCCTGCCGGCACCTTCTCCCCGTATAGTGACGGGGAGAAGGGAACTGGCCGCTGCCTCGGCACTTTTCCTGCAACGCCGGCTGTTGGCGAAACCATCCAGGAGAGCGCCCCTCTCCCCGTCACTATACGGGGAGAGGATGCCGGCAGGCAGGTGAGGGGCAGCGCTGGCCTCGACAATTTGCCCCCTCCGCGCCGACCTGGCATCCCTAGGCCCCCGCGAGTTTTGACGCTACGCTGCCGCGCAAAACGGAGGTCCTGGCAAAATGCGTGTCCTGCTTGCTGTTACTATTCTTGCTGTCCTCGGCGGCTCGGCCCATGCCGGCGATATTTCCAGCGCCTATACCGATCTCGACTGGAAGAAGGACTGCGTGACCTACGCCCAGGCGCAAGAAGGCGACGGTGACTGGGCGAGCCTCGCCTGCGCGGGCTATCGCGGCTATCCGGTGCTGATCGGCTATGACGATGCCCGCGAGTCCGTCTATTACGGCTTTCCTTCCGACGACATGACCGCGGTCTGGGAAAGCTTTTCCGGGCTCAACACCGCGGGTCCGAAGGTCGAGTGGCGGATCGAAACCAATGGCGACAAGGCCGTGCCCTTCGCGGTCATTCACCGCCGCGAGATCAGCAACCCCGAAGACGAGAACAAGCCGACCGAGGTGCTGGTCGTCGCCAAGGTCGCGCAGCCGGAGGAGCATGAAGGCTGCACCGTCGGCCTGGTGCTGGCCACCGGCAATGCTCAGGCCAACGACCAGGCGCGCAAGCTCGCCGACGAAAAGGCGAAGGGTTTTGCCTGCGGCAAGGACAAGCGCGAGGTGATCGGCAACGTGCCGGACTTCGGCCGGGTGGATAACTAGAGCTTGATTCGCCGAGGCGTCCGCAGCTTCGTCATCCTTGGCGGAGCAAGGAGCGAAGCGACGCGGCGCAGACCCAAGGATCCATGCCGTTACATCAAGGCGTTGCTACGGTGCAGGAATTCTGTTCCGCCGCGACCTTCGACCAAGGTCACGGAATGGATCCTAGGGTCTCCGCGACGGAGCTGCGCTCCTGCTACGCCCTAGGATGACGACGTTGAAGGCTTCGCCCAAGCCCCCGTAGCTGCGGCATTGGCTACCGCTTCGCCCTACTTGGCCGCCTTCGCCCGCTCGATCGCTTCGACGATCATCTTCTTGGCGTATTTGGAATCGTGCCAGCCCTCGATCTTGACCCATTTGCCGGGCTCGAGATCCTTGTAGTGCTCGAAGAAATGCTGCACCTGCTGGCGGGTGATGTCGGGCAGGTGGGTGTATTCGGTGACGTTCTCGTAGCGCAGCGTGAGCTTGGGCGAGGGAACCGCGATCACCTTCTCGTCCTGGCCGGCATTGTCTTCCATGATCAGCACGCCGATCGGCCGCACGTTGATGACGCAGCCCGGCACCAGC
Organism: Mesorhizobium shonense; assembly: GCF_040545255.1. Classification (NCBI taxonomy): domain Bacteria; kingdom Pseudomonadati; phylum Pseudomonadota; class Alphaproteobacteria; order Hyphomicrobiales; family Phyllobacteriaceae; genus Mesorhizobium; species Mesorhizobium shonense. Next base: position 18,854 of record NZ_JBEPLM010000016.1, on the reverse strand, counting down.
GCGCGCGTGTTGCAGACCAGAACGTCGATCGGGTCGCCGTCGCCCGACAGCGTATGCGGCACGAAGCCGTAATTGCCGGGATAGCGCATCGAGGTGTGCAGGAAGCGGTCGACGAACAGCGTGCCGGCCTCCTTGTCCATCTCGTACTTGATCGGTTCGCCGCCGATCGGCACCTCGATGATGACGTTGACGTCCTCAGGCGGGTTCTTCCCGGTAGGCACGGCTTCGATACGCATGGCTCAAATCCCTCTCAATCTTGTGTGACCGATAGCGGGACACGCGTCATGGTGCAATGCGGCGAATGGTGCCGAACGCTGATGGAAGCGCACAGTTTGTGATGGATTGTAACCTAGGCGGGCGGCGCCTCATTCCCAGACGAAGGCGACCTTCTTCAACGCCTTCTGCTCGAAGACCTCGACGCCCTCGGCGATGTCGCGGCCGCCATTGCCGGCATAGAAGGCTAAAGCGTTGTAATTATCTTCCAGCGCCCACACCACCAGGCCTCTCAGGCCGTGGTCGGCAAGGCGCGTCTTCGCGGCTTTGAACAGCCGGCTGCCGAGCCCAATGCCCTGATATTCCGGGCGTAGGTAAAGCTCGTAGATCTCGCCCTGCTGCCTCAGCTCCTTGGCGCGGTTCTTGCCGATCGTGGCATAGCCGGCGATCGTGCCGCCGATCTCGACCACCAGCACGGTGGCCGCGCGGCGAATCGCGTTCGCCCACCAATCGGGGCCGCGACGATTGATCATGGCCGTCAGCGTGCGATGCGGGATGATGCCGGAATAGGCGCCGCGCCATGCTTCCTGATGCACTTCGGCGATGGCGATTGCATCGCGAGGGTCGGCTTTGCGGATGTCGATCGTCAGCGTGTTCATGATTTGTTAACCATAGACCCGCTTCGCCCGCTTGCAAAGAGTCCGCACTGTCGCGCCCGCCGCTTTCGCACAGGCGAACTTGCCGGCGCCGGAAGCGCGGAAACCGCTCGAAACGACCCCAGCGACGCGGATTTGCGGACAGGTCCGGTCAGATTTCGACGAGGTGATCGTCGAGCTCGTTGGTATCGCCTTCGGTGACCGGGAAATGCTCGGCGAGCACCGCGCCGACTGATTCGATCGCGCGGACAAAACCGTCGGCGAGCCGGTCGTCGCCGGCGTGCCGGGTCAGCTCCCGCACCACGCCGTCCCAGACATGCTGGCCGACCTTGGCGTCGATGCCGCTGTCGGCGACAATTTCGGCATAGCGCTCGGCGATGGAAACGAAGATCAACACGCCGGTGCGCGCGCTCGTGCGGTGGACGTTGCGGGCGAGAAACTGCCTCATCGCATTGGCGTGCGCCGCCTGGTAACGCAGCCGCCTCGGCACCAGATGGATGCGCCAGCCCGGCAGCGCCCACAGAAGCGCAAGCATGCAGCCCAGCGCCAGCAGCTGGGCGAGCACGAAATGCGGCAGACGGATGGTCAGCCACCAGGCTTCGAGCCCATAAGCCACCGCCAGGCTGACGATGAGTGTTGCGAGAGCCGCCGCGAACGCGGCCGGGAAGAAATAGCCGTCGCTGGCACGGGCGACGACGCAGTAGATTTCGCCATCGGTCTTTGCCTCCGCGGCGCGGATCGCGTCGGCGATGCGGTCATGGTCCTCAGGGCTGATCGGTCGCGTCGCCATGGTCCTCACCAGCTTCCCGAAGAACCGCCGCCGCCCGACGAGCCGCCACCGCCGGAAAACCCGCCGCCACCGCCGCCGCCCGAGGACCAGCCTCCGCCGCCCGACGACCAACCGCCGCCGCCCCCGGAGGATCGCCGGCCGGGCTCGAACGTCATGCCGAGCCAGCGATAGCGGCCGGGGCCGATCTTCTGGCCGAAGATCGGCGGCAGCACCGTCAGCGCGATGCTGCCGAAGAAGATCAGCGCCCAGATGGTGATGAAGATGGCGAAGAACAGGTCGTCGGAGTTGAACGGCGCCTGCTCGTTGCGCTTGCCGCGCGCTTCCAGCTCCTCCGGATTGCCCTCCAGCACCATGATCATGTCGTCGACGGCCTTGGTAATGCCGCCGGAGAAGTCGCCGGCGCGGAATGCCGGCACCATGTCGTTTTCGATGATCAGCTTGGTGTGCAGGTCGGTCAGCGTGCCTTCCAGCCCATAGCCGACCTCGATGCGCATCTTGCGGTCGTTGGGCGCGACCAGCAGCAGCACGCCGTTGTTTTCCTTGGCCTGGCCGAGCTTCCAGAACCGGAACAGGCGGTTGGCGTAAGGCTCGATCTCCTCGCCGCCGAGACTGGGGATGGTGGCGACGACGATCTGGTCGGAGCCTTTCGTCTCGAAGTCGGCAAGTTTCTGCGTCAGCGCCGCGCGTGTGCCGGCATCGATGATGCCGGCATTGTCGACCACGCGGCCGGTGAGGGCCGGGAGGTCGGCGGCGATAGCGGCGAGGGGGAGGAGGAGGCAGAGAAGAACGCCAAGGATGTTAAGCTTGGCGTTCCGTCGCGCCCCCCTCTGTCCTGCCGGACATCTCCCCCTCAAGGGGGGAGATTGGCTGTCGTCGCCCGCCGTGAATCTTCTGCTAGGTTGGAGATTGGCGAAACCGGCAAAGCTGCTGATCTCCCCCCTTGAGGGGGAGATGTCCGGCAGGACAGAGGGGGGTATCAACACGCCAGCGGTCCGTCTTCTCGCGGGATTATTCCGACGACGGGATCACCCGCCCTGCTTCGTGCTCGTCCCGAAATCCACCTTCGGCACGTGCATCTTGTCTTCCTCGACGGTGAAGTTCGCAAACGGCTCATTGCCGCGGAACCAGAGCGTCGCCCAAAGCACCGACGGGAAGGTCCTGAGCGTCAGATTGTAATCCCTGACCGCCTGGATGTAGTCTCGACGCGCCACTGCGATGCGGTTCTCGGTGCCTTCGAGCTGCGCCTGCAGCGCCAGGAAATTCTGATTGGCCTTGAGGTCGGGATAGTTCTCCGACACCGCGATCAGCCGCGACAGCGCGCTGGTCAGCCCCGCCTGGCTATCCTGGAATTTCTTCAAAGCTTCCGGATCCTTCAACGTGTCCGGCGTGACCGTGATCTGCGTCGCCTTGGCGCGCGCCTCGACCACGGCGTCGAGCGTGTCCTTCTCATGCGAGGCATAGCCTTTGACCGTCTCGACCAGGTTCGGGATCAGGTCCGAGCGGCGCTGGTACTGGTTCAGCACCTCGCTCCAGGCCGCCCGGGCGTTTTCCTCGGCCGTCGGGATGGTGTTGTAGCCGCAGCCGGCAAGCAGCGGCAGCACGAAAGCCATCATCAGCAAGGCCGGCAAACTGCGGAAGGCGGAGGGCAGGGAAAGGCGCTCGGCAAACATGATTGGTTCCCCTCGGGTCAAAGTTGCATGCGAAGCAATAGCACAATCCACGCGCAAGAAAATAACCCGCTATGATGTCGCTCCGGGCCTGCCGGGCGCCTCTGTGAATACCTGCGCGAACAGGCTAAGCTCCCGGCAGGAAAGGACATTTGCCATGGCCGAGCGCCGGGACGACGAGAGCGAATCGCGCCGCATCCTCGAGCGCGTGGCGCGCGAGACGGCGCCGGGCGGCACCTCCTTCATCGCCCGTGTTGCAAAGGACACGCGCGACCGCGTGATCGCCGCGGACGCCGACCGCTCCGATCCGATCGAATATTGGGGCACCCGCATTGGCCGGACGCTCGGCCTCATCGTCGCCATTGGGCTGTTGGCCTGGCTGGTGTATGTCGCCACGCGGGGTGGCTAGGAATCAAACTCCATGAATGCTGAAAAAACCGACGCGCCGCGCGCGGTCATCGTCATCTCCAGCCATGTCGCCCGCGGCTCGGTCGGCAACCGCGCCGCGGTATTCGCGCTGGAGACTTTGGGCTTTCCGGTCTGGGCGGTGCCCACCGTCATCCTGCCCTGGCACCCCGGCCACAGCCGCGCCACCCGCATCGTGCCGGCGCTCGACCAGTTCAAGGCGCTGTTGGCCGATCTCGAACGCGCGCCGTGGCTTGGCGAGGTCCGTGCGGTGCTCTCGGGCTATCTCGGCGAGGCCGGCCAGGCCGAGGCCGTCGCCTCGCTGGTCGCCGCCGTCAAGGCAAGGACGCCGGATGCGCTTTATGTCTGCGACCCGGTAATGGGCGATTCCGGTGGGCTCTACGTGCCGGAGCCGACGGCCGCGGCGCTGCGCGACAGACTGATGCCGATCGCCGACATCGCCACGCCCAACCGCTATGAGCTCGAATGGATGGCCGGCGCGCCGCTGCCCGACATCAAGGCGGTGACGGCGGCCGCCCTTCACGCCGGCCCGTCGACCATGCTGGTCACCTCGGCGCCGTCGATGCTGATGGGCGGCACCGGCAATTTCCTGCTCGACGGCAGCCAGGCGCTGCTTGCCGAGCACCGGGTGATCGAGAGGCCGCCGAACGGGCTTGGCGACCTGACGGCCGCCGTCTACCTCGCCCGCATCCTGTCCGGCCAGCCGCCGGCGAAGGCGCTGCAGTCGACCACGACCGCCGTCTACGAGATCCTGGCGCGTACGGCAAAACGCGGCGGCGACGAGCTGCAGCTCGAGACCGATGCGCAAAGCCTGTCGCATCCGATGGCGATGGTTCAGCTTCGTCATCTGCTTCACCCCGGGCGGGACAAGCGGGCGTGACGCCGGGTGGCGGCGCTAAAGCATTTTGCAGCCAAGTGGAATCACTTGGCGTCGCAGAAATGCGGCTAAACAAACAGACAGAGCGGGATGCAGACTTCCACTAACCTGCATTCCGCCCTGGTGGGCGTCGACGGCTGCAAGGCCGGCTGGATCGCCGTGCATCGCGAAACCGGCGCCGCGCCATCGGTCTCGGTCTTCCCAAGCTTCCAGGCGCTGCTCGACACGCTGCCCGATGCCACGATCGCCGTCGACATGCCGATCGGCCTGCCGGATTTTTCCAGCCGGGGCGGCCGCGGGCCGGAAGCGGTGGTGCGGCCGTTGCTTGGGGCGAGACAATCGAGCGTCTTTGCCATCCCCTCGCGCGCGGCGCTTTATGCCGACACCAGCGACTTCACCACGATCGAGGCCTGGTATGCCGCGCATCGCCGGGCGAGCGAGGTGGCGATGACGACCTCCGATCCGCCGCGCGGCGTTTCCATCCAGGCCTTCGGCATCTTTGCCAAGATCCGCGAGATCGACGCACTTCTGATCGCGCGGCCCGAATCGCGCTGCCGCGTCTTCGAATCGCACCCGGAAGTCGCCTTCTGCCGGCTGAACGCCGGCGTGGCGATGACTCTGCCGAAGAAGATCAAGGGCGCCGTCAATCCGGCCGGCATGGAGGAGCGCAAAGCGCTGCTCTGCCGGCATGGCTATGAGAAATTCTTCCTCGACCAGCCGCCGCCGAGGGGCGCCGCCAGCGACGACTTCCTCGACGCGGCCGCGATGATGCTGATTGCCGGGCGCATCGCCAGCGGCGAGGCGCGGCCATCACCCGATCCGCCCATGGCCGACCGTTTCGGCATTCAGGTTGCGATCTGGGCGTAGTCGAACGGGGGCCTGACGCATCGCGAATGCGACGGAGCCATCCGCAATTCGGCATTGCTCGCGACCGGCTTTTGCCGCTAGAGCCTTTCTCGCAATAGAACGTGCAGCCGCATCCAACCCGGAAAGGGTCAAGACGCCGCCCATGCCTCACCTCCCCGAGCATCTGCTGACCGGCTACCGCAACTTCATGAGCGGCCGCTATCCCGCCGAAAGCGGACGCTATCGCTCGCTGGCCCGCGACGGCCAATCACCCGAGACGATGATCGTCGCCTGCTGCGATTCGCGCTCGGCGCCGGAAGCGATCTTCGATGCCGGCCCCGGCGAGCTCTTCGTGCTGCGCAATGTCGGCAATCTGGTGCCGCCTTACGAGCCGGACGGCGAGTACCACTCGACCTCGGCTGCACTGGAATTTGCCGTGCAGAGCCTGAAGGTCAAGAACATCGTGGTGATGGGCCACGGCCGCTGCGGCGGCATCCGCGCCGCGCTCGACACCAATTCGGCGCCGCTCTCGCCCGGCGACTTCATCGGCAAATGGATGAGCCTGATCGCGCCCGCCGCCGAGACGGTGGCGGCCAGCACTTTCATGACGGCGACAGAGCGCCAGACCGCGCTGGAGCGCATCTCGATCCGCTATTCGATGGCCAATCTCCGGACCTTTCCCTGCGTCTCGATCCTGGAAGGCAAGGGCAGGCTCACCCTGCACGGCGCCTGGTTCGACATCTCGACCGGCGAGCTCTGGGTGATGAATAAGGAAACCGGCGATTTCGAGCGGCTGGAAATGGAGTGAGGCGGGGGATGCATCGTCATTTTCGCTCCGTCCTTGCCGCCGTCGCGCTGCTGTTCTCGCTCCTTGCCGCTCGCGCCGACGACAGCGTGATCATCGATCGCTGGTATTCGGCGCTGCTGGCGGCCGACCGCACCGAATTATCGGCCTTGCTTGCCGACGACGCGCGCATGACGCTCGAGGACCTTGGCGTCGTCCAGAACAAGCAGGAATTCATCGACTCGATCGACCAGTGGCAAGACGCCGTCGCCGGCGCCGCGATCCGCCACCGCATCGAGAAGAGCGAGCACGGCGAGACCACGGTGCTCGCCTGCTACGACTTCCCCGAAAACGACACGCTGATGCGCGAGACCTTCACCGTCGTCGGCGGACGCATCACTGCAAGCACCCAGACCGCGATCGCGCAGGACTGCAGCGGTTATTAGTTCCCAGCACAGAGATTTTCGCCGGTCGGCTATGTTTGCGTTGGTGGGTCGCATGCCCAGGAGATTGGCCGAAACGCCCGTCTCTTCGTCATCCACGGGCGGAGCAAGGAGCGAAGCGACGCAGCGCAGACCCGAGGACGACGAGGTTCGGAAGGCTTCAGCCAATCTCCAGCGTTTGCGATGAACCAGCGCGTTTCATCGTTTCACGGAAAACAGCTAATCGCTTTACCCCTTGAGTGCTCTAAGGCGAATCCTGGGGCTACCCGTGTTGCGCGGTGCGCGGCATCGCCCTACATCCGAGGCACCCCACCTCATCCAGCCCACCGGAATCGCTCATGTCATCTTCGAAAACCGTCGACCTCGCCGCCCATCCGCTGACCCTTTGGCAAGGCCCGCTCGGCTTGCCGGATTTCTCGCGCATCGGCGATAATGATTTCGGCCCGGTCTTCGACGCGGCGCTGGAGGCGCATCAGACCGAGATCGACGCCATCGCCGGCAACAGCGAAGCGACGACCGTTGAAAATACGCTGGCCGCGCTCGAGCTTGCCGGCGAGCCGCTCGACCATGTCTCGTCGATCTTCTGGTGCCGCGCCGGCGCCCACACCAACGACACCATCCAGGCGATGGAGCGCGACATATCGCCAAAGATGTCGCGGCATTTCTCGGCGATCTCGATGAACGAGAAGCTGTTTGCCCGCATCGACGACCTCTACCAGCGCCGCGACAGCCTGAATCTCGATCCCGAAACGCTGCGTGTTCTGGAAAAGACCTGGAAGGGTTTTGTGCGTTCGGGCGCCAAGCTCGACGCTGACGGCAAGAAGCGGCTCGCGGCCATCAATGAGGAACTCTCCTCGCTCGGCACCAAATTCGGCCAGAACGTTCTCGCCGACGAGCGCGATTGGGCTCTGTTCCTCGACGGGGCCGACCTTGCCGGCCTGCCGGACTTTTTGAAGAGCGCGATGGCCGAAGCCGCCGAGATGCGTGGCCAGAAGGGCCGCTATGCCGTGACGCTGTCGCGCTCGATCTACGAGCCGTTCTCGACCTTCTCCGAGCGCCGCGACCTGCGCGAGACCGCTTTCCGCGCCTTCATCATGCGTGGCCAGAACGGCGGCGCCAGCGACAACACCGATGTCGTGCGCGACATGCTGAAACTGCGCGCCGAGAAGGCGAAGCTGCTCGGCTACGCATCCTTCGCGGCGCTGAAGCTCGACGACACCATGGCGAAGACGCCAAAGGCCGTGCATGATTTGCTCGACCCGGTCTGGGAAAAGGCGCTTGAGAAGGCGGCCGCCGACCGGAAGGACCTGGAACGACTGGCGAACGAGGCCGGCAGCAACGAGACGTTCGCAGCCTGGGACTGGCGCTTCTACCAGGAGAAGCTGCGCGCCGAGAAATTCGCCTTCGACGAGGCGGAGCTGAAGCCTTACCTGCAATTGGAACGCGTCATCGAGGCCTGCTTCGACGTCGCCACAAAACTGTTCGGCATCACCTTCGAGGAGAAGAAGGGCATCACGGTTTGGCATCCAGACGCCCGCGCGTTCGTGATCAAGAACGCCGACGGCAGCGAGCGCGGCCTGTTCCTTGCCGACTATTTCGCGCGGCCGTCAAAGCGCTCCGGCGCCTGGATGAGCGCGCTGAAGTCCGGCTATAAACTCGGCGACGGCGCCAAGCCGGTCATCTACAACATCATGAACTTCGCCAAGCCGCCGGCCGGCGAGGCGGCGCTGCTGTCGGTCGACGAAGCAAAGACCCTGTTCCACGAATTCGGCCATGCGCTGCACGGCATGCTGACCGACGTCACCTGGCCGTCGGTCTCCGGCACCTCGGTCAGCCGCGACTTCGTTGAACTGCCCTCGCAGCTCTACGAGCACTGGCTAACGGTGCCGGCGGTGCTTGAAAAGCATGCGCTGCACGTCAAGACCGGCAAGCCGATGCCTAAAGACCTGCTCGACAAGATGCTCGCCGCCCGCACCTTCGGCGCCGGCTTCGCCACAGTCGAGTTCACCGCCTCCGCTCTGATCGACATGGCCTACCACGCGCGTCCGGACGCGCCGGTCGAACCGCTTCGTTTCGAGACCGAAACGCTCGAAATGCTGCAAATGCCCGACACCATCGCAATGCGCCATCGGACCCCGCATTTCGGCCATGTCTTTGCCGGCGACGGCTATTCGGCCGGCTACTATTCCTACATGTGGTCGGAGGTGCTGGACGCCGACGCCTTCTCTGCTTTCGAGGAGACCGGCGACCCTTTCAATCCGGAACTGGCGGAGCGGCTGCGGAAGAACATCTACGCCGCCGGCGGCTCGAAGGATCCGGAAGAGCTTTATACGGCGTTCCGCGGGAAGATGCCCTCGCCCGAGGCGATGATGGTGAAAAGAGGGTTGGTGTAGCGCCGGTAATCTCCCCCCTCGAGGGGGAGATGGCCGCGTAGCGGCCAGAGGGGGTCGTTGCGCGTGAAGCGCCGACGTTCTCCTTCGCCACCATTAGGGCGTCGCGGCAGTTGAGGCGACCCCCTCTGTCGCCTTCGGCGACATCTCCCCCTCAAGGGGGGAGATTATAAGCGCCACGGATCCTTCACCCTCGGCCATATCGGCCGCTTCAACTTCCTGTAATCCGTGACCGCCGGATTGCTCGGATAAGAACTCGGCGCCGCGACATAGACGATCTCGGCGGCGATCGGCGCGAAGCCGGCGTAGAAATGGTTGGTCGATTTGACCAGCAGGATGTCCTTCGCCAGCGGATCGATGCCGATGTTGGAAAAAATGTCCGGCTCGAAGGTCTGCGTGCGGTTGGTGTTCAAGATGACGTCGACCTCCGTGCCTTCGATGCGAACCACCGCCGACGGCCCGAGCGTCACGCGGCTCGGTCCGAAACTTTGCCAGCCCTCGCTGACCGCCTTCAGCACGGTGACGCGTGCGTCGATCGGCTCGCCGGCCTGGGGCCCGGCCTTGCCGCCGAAGCGCAGGTCGATGACGGCGCCCTCGCCGGCAGCCTGACAAAACGTCACCGCGATCGGATCCCAGATCGTCGCCACGCCGACGCTCTTGATGCCGCGCGCCAAAAGCTCGCGCAGCACGATGGTGCCGTCGCCCGGCACGCCGCCGCCCGGATTGTCCCAGATGTCGGCGATCACCGCCGGCTTGTCCTTGTGCTCGGCGCGCACGGCAAGCGCCCGCTCTATGCCGGCAGAGGCGGAAAGCATCGTCATCGCCGTCTTTTCGCGCAAGGCGTAGAGCTCACGTCCCAGCGTCTCGGCGAGCTTGTCGCCCTTTTCCTTGTCATTGTCGGTGATGACCAGGATGCGCGTGCCCATCTCCGGCACGTCGGCGGCCATGAAGCCGTGGATGATCGAGACCGACAGCACGCCGTCCTTGCCGTGCAGCGCCTTTATTTTGTCGACGAAGGAACGCATCGGCTCGCGGCTGGTCGGCAGCACCTGGATCATGCGGCAGTCGAAGGTCGAGATGACCGGCTTGATCTCGCCGCGCGCCGCGGCAAGGCCGAGCTCGACCACATGCTCGCCGCGTTCGTAGAAATCGGTGTGAGGGAATTCGAGGAAATAGGCCATGATGTCGGATGCAGCCACGCGCTTCGGCGTCAGATGGCTGTGCGGATCGAACTCCGAGGCGATCACCACTTTCGGCCCGACGATTGCGCGCACACGCTCCAGCAGATCGCCTTCGCAATCGTCATAGCCTTGCGCCACCATCGCGCCATGCAGGCCGAGGATGACGGCATCGACAGGCAAGGCCTCCTTCAGCTGGCCGAGGATCTCGTCACGCAGCGCCTCGTAAGTCTGCCTTTGAACGAGGCCGCCGGGCTCCGCCCAGGTCGCGGTGCCTTCGATGACGGTCAGGCCCTCCTCTGCCGCGCGCCGGCGCAGCGCCACGATCGGCGAAGAGCACAGCGTCGGCGTCTCCGGATGCTTGCCCGGCCCGGCATAGAAGGCCATCTCGAACGAAGCCCGGTCGGTCGGCACCGGCGAGAAGGTGTTGGTTTCCGTCGCCAGCGAGGCGGTGAAGATGCGCATCAAAACTCCGTGGACTTCTGTTTTTCGCAATTCCGGGCGGAAAACCGCTGCACACTTTTCCTGGAATTGCTGGAATTGCTATTTGACGGCCCCGAGCGCCAGGCCCCGGACGAGATAGCGCTGCAGCCAGATGAAGAGGATGGCTACCGGCAGGGTAGCGAGCAGCGTCGCCGCCATGACATGGTGCCATTCGATCGTATAGCGGCCGGCGACCAGCGAGAAAACCTGGATCGGCAGCGTGTAGCTTTCCTGGCTGCGCAGCATGGTCAGCGCCACCACGAACTCGTTCCAGGCATTGATGAAGGTGAAGATCGCCGTCACCGCGATCGCCGGCAGACAGAGCGGCAGGAACACCTTGCGCAAGGTCAGCCAGCGGCCGGCGCCTTCCATCCAAGCCGCCTCCTCGAGATCGCGCGGGATGGTGTCGAAATAGCTCTGCAGCATCCAGACGGTGAACGCGACGTTGAAGGCCATGTAGATGAAGCCGAGCGCCGTCGTGCTCTCGACCAGGCCCCAGGCGGCCATCAACCTGAACAGGCCGAGCACCAGCACGATCGGCGAGATCATCTGCGAGATCAAAAGGAATTGGCGGAAGGCGCCGTAGCCGGCAAAACGAAAGCGCGACATCGCGTAGGCCGCCGGCACCGAGATCAGGATGGCGCCGATTGTCGCCAGCGCCGAGACGTAGAGCGAGTTGAGAAGCGCCTGGCCGAAGCCTGTCGCCACCCACATGTCGGCGAAATTCGACCAGCGGAACTCGCTCGGCCACCAGGTGGGTGTCAGCACTTCCGGCCGCGGCTTGACCGCTGTCAGGAACATCACCGCGAAGGGGAAGATCGTCACCACGATCAATGGCGCGAGCAGCAGCCAGGCGATGATCGTGCGTTTGAGCTTGCCGTTCCTCATGCGCGCTGCTCCCGCATGGCGAGCCGCACATAGATCATGGTGAAGACGAGCAGGATGACGAACATCACCAGCGACACGGCCGAGGCCTCGCCGAGTTTGCCGATGCGGAAGGCGAGCTTGTAGAGATGCGTCACCAATATGTCGGTTGAGTTCGCCGGCCCGCCTTGCGTCATCACCCAGATGATCGGGAAGGAGTTGAACACATAGATGGTGTTGAGCACGATCGCGATGTTGATGAAGGGTTTCAGCAACGGAAAGGTGATCTCGCGGAACTGCTGGAACGGCGTTGCGCCCTCAAGCGCGGCCGCCTCGTAGAGGTCGTCGGGGATCGAGGACAGGCCGCCGAGGAAGATCGTGGTGGTGAACGGCACCGTCACCAGTATGCCGATCAGCACCTGCATCGGGAACGCGGTCTCGGCGCTCGCCAGCCACTGGATGTTCTGGCTGATCAGCCCGAGCTTCATCAGCGCCGAGTTCAGCATGCCGCTCTCGCCGTTGAGCGCCCAGCGCCAGACCACCGCGGTCATGGTGAGCGACACCGCCCAGGGCAGCATGATGATGACGCGGGCAAGGCCGCGGCCGTGGAAGTCGGTATTGAGGATGATTGCCACGGGGATCGACAAGAGCAGCGCGCCGCCGACCACAAGCACGGTCCATAGGCCGGTACGCCAGAGCGCGGCGACAAAGTCAGGATCGGCGGCGAGCGCCCAGAAATTAGCCAGGCCGCTGAAGTCGCGCAGCTGGCCAAAGCGATTGACGTCATGCGTCGAGATCTGCACGAGATCCCAGACCGGCCAGAAGATCACCACCGCCGCGAGCAGCAGGCTGGGCAAAGTCAGCAGATAGGGCAGGATACGGCTTTGCATCGGCTGACTTGCACCGTGTTGCGGGTAGATAGCAGTGGCAGTGGCATTGGTGCTCAAGGCACGTCCCCGCATTTCGCTGGCTTGCTAGCTTGGCTCTCGTTCTTCCTAGGCGATTGCTTCAGGTTTTTGCATTCCTCACTGGCGTCTGCGCCGCCCCTCACCTGCCTGCCCGTCCTCCACAGCAGCTGCGGAAGAGGGCCCTTTCTCTCCCCCGTCGATCGGGGGAGAGGTGTCGAGCGAAGCTCGACGGAGTGGGGGTCGACCCCTTGGGCGCAAGGCGAGGCGATGCTTGCGCCTAGTGCCCTTCGTACGTCCGTTCGCAGCGGTTGCCAGGTGGTTCCCCCACTCCGTCTCGGCTTCGCCGAGCCACCTCTCCCCCCTCCGGAGGGAGAGGAAGGAGGCTGACTGGGGCGGCGCTGACATCGACGATTCTGTCTTTCTGCTGAAGACCGAGAAAAGATGTGGCGCGCCCCGACGGGTGAGGCGCGCCACGGGCGCAGGGAGATACGCCCTATTTCTTCAGCACGCCATTGGCCTTGTCTGCCGCCTCCTTCAAGGCGGCTTCCGGCTCGGCGCTGCCGAGGTAGATCTTCTGCATGGCGTCCGAGGTGATCTGGGCGATTTCCTCCCAGCCCGGGATGACCGGCGCGAAGCGGGCGTCAGGCAGCAGAGCGGTGAAGGCGGCGAGGTCGGCATTGTTGACGTAATAGTCCATCTTCGCCTCTTCCTTGTTCACCGGCAGGAAGCCTTCGCCCTGCGTGAACTTGGCGCGCTGCTCCTTGGTGAACAGGAAATCGAGCAGCTTCCAGGCCTCGTCCTTGTTCTTGGAGTTCTTGAACATGATGATGGAGTCGGTCACGCCATAGGTGCCGCGCGCGCCGGTCGGTCCGGCGGGAATCGCGGCGACGCCGTATTTCAGCTTCGGCGCTTCTTCCTTGATCTGGTTGGACAGGAAGGGCGCGGTGATCATCATGCCGACCTTGCCCTGCTTGAACAGGTTCTGCACGTCCTCGCGGTTGTTGGAGGTCACGCCCGGCTCCGTCAGGCCCTCGTCGATCATCGACTTGTAAAGCTTGGCCGCCTCGAGCGCGCCCGGCGTGCTGAGGCCAGATGTGCCGTCCTTGTTGAGGATCTCGGTGCCCTGCGACCACATCGCATAGTAGTAATAGACGTCGGTCTCGATCTCCTTGCCCTGCAGGCCGAAGCCGAAGGCGCCGACCCCCTTGATCTTGCGCGCGTCCTCCTGCAGCTCGGTCCAGGTGGCCGGCGGCTTGGCGATGCCGGCTTTCTCGAACAGCTCCTTGTTGTAGTACATGGCGCGCGCCGAGGCGGCGATCGGCAGGCCGTAGGTGTGGCCGCCCATGATCGAGGGCTGCAGGAAGGTGTCGATGAAGCGGTCCTTGAATTCGGGCGTGATGTAGCTGTCGAGCGGCTCGGCGACGTCCTGCTGCACGAAGTCGATCAGCCAGCGCGTGCCGATAATCGAAAGGTCCGCATTGGTGCCGGCGGTGATGTCGGTGGTGAGCTTCTGCAAGAGCACGTCCCAAGGCACGACCTCGTACTTGATCGTGATGCCTGGGTTCGCCGCCTCGAATTCCTTCTTCACCGCTTCGAAATAGGGGCCGGTCTTGGCGCTGTACTCGGCGACGGTGACGCGCACCTCGCCCGCATCGGCGGGCGCTGCCAGCGCCAGCATGCTCATCCCGGCCAACAGGCCGACAGTCCATTTCGCAAGGCTCATCTGATTTCCTCCCATGATGCGCATTCGCGCCTGGCCCTTGTAGGCGCAGGATTTATGTGACTTTCCTACATTATCGAGGGTTTTCCGCGATGCAAGCAGTTTATCATGTTGCTTAATTACATTTCGTTGAGTAGCGTTCTGTCGCTATCTGACGTGGCGGAGGAGCGCGCATCGTGGTGTCAAAGGCCGATTTCGGGGGCAAGACAATTGTCGTCACCGGCGCCGGCGGTGGTCTCGGCTCGGCGATCGTGGCGCTTATGGCCGAACGTGGTGCGCGCATCGTCGGCTGCGACCAGTCGGCCGAGGCGCTGGAGAGCCCCTTGATCGCCTCGCGCCACGTCTTCGACCTGCTCGACCGGGCTTCGATCGAAGCGGCGATCCCTGCCCTGCTCGACAAGGACGGCGTCCCCGACATTCTGATCAACAATGCCGGCTGGACGCGCGCGGAGACGCTTGATGCGCTGACGGCGGACAGGATCGAGCAGGAGCTCGACCTCAATCTCACCGGGGTGATGACTTTCGCCGACCCGCTGATCAAGGCGATGGCGGGGCGCGGCGCGGGCAGCGTCGTCTTCATCTCCTCGGTCAACGCCATCGCGCATTTCGGCAACCCGGCCTATGCCGCCGCCAAGGCCGGCATCAACGCCTACGCCAAGTCGATCGCCGTCGAGCTCGGCCGCAGCGGCGTGCGCGCCAATGTCGTCTGTCCGGGCTCGATCCGCACCGCCGCCTGGGACCATCGCCTGGCCAAGGACCCGGAAATCCTCGGCCGATTGAAGCGGCTCTACCCACTGGGACGCATCGTCAATGCTTCGGAAGTGGCGGAAGCGGTCGCCTTCCTTGCCTCCGACCGGGCGTCCGGCATAACAGGCGCGGTGGTGCCGGTGGACGCCGGACTGACGGCCGGCTACCTGCCTTTCATCGACGACATCTTGGGAGCGTGACCATGACCGATGTCCTGTTTCGCAACCTGTCGAAATCCTTCGGCCAGCACAAAATCCTCGAGGACATCAACCTCGAGATCAAGAGCGGCGAGTTCGTCGTGCTGGTCGGCCCGTCCGGCTGCGGCAAGTCGACCTTGCTGCGTATGCTGGCCGGGCTGGAGACGATCACCTCCGGCGACCTCGTGATCGGCGGCTTGAGAGCCAACGACCTGCCGCCGCAGAAGCGCAACATCGCCATGGTCTTCCAATCCTACGCGCTGTTCCCGCATCTGAAAGCCGCCGACAATATCGGCTTCGGTCCGAAAATCCGGGGTGAAAGCCGCGCGGCGATCGACGACAAGGTGAAGAAGGCTTCCGGCGTGCTGAACCTCTTCTCCTACCTCGACCGCTATCCACGGCAATTGTCAGGGGGCCAGCGCCAGCGCGTCGCCATGGGCCGCGCCATCGTGCGCGAGCCTTCCGTCTTCCTGTTCGACGAGCCGCTCTCCAACCTCGACGCGCAGCTGCGCGTGCAGATGCGCACCGAGATCAAGGCCCTGCATCAGCGGCTGAGATCGACCATCGTCTACGTCACCCACGACCAGATCGAGGCCATGACCATGGCCGACCGCATCGTGGTGATGGATCGCGGCCGCATCCAGCAGGTTGGACGGCCGCTGGAGCTCTATGACCGGCCGGCCAACAAATTCGTCGCCGGCTTCATCGGCTCGCCGTCGATGAGTTTTGTCTCCGGCGCGCTGAAGACCGTCGGGGCCAAGTCCTGGTTCGAGACCAGCGGCGGCGGCCGCCTGGCGCTAACGACCAAGGCCGCGTCAGGCGCCGACACGGTCGAAGCCGGCATCCGCCCCGAGCATTTCGTCATCGGCGCCGCCGACGACGCGATCGCGATCGACGTCGATGTCGTCGAACCGACCGGCTCCGAAACCCATGTCTACGGCTCGGTCGGCGGTGAGAGTGTGCGCGCCGTGTTCCGCGACCGGCTGCAGGTGAAGCCGGGCGACCGGCTGCCGGTGAGCGTCGACCCGCGCAACATCCATCTCTTCGACAAGGCGACCGGCCTCCCCCTATGAAGACGCCGGCCGACATCATCACCCGCCTGCAACTGATGTCGCAGGACGGCACCAAGTCGGACCGTCGGCTGGCCGGCCTCGTGCTTTCCGATCTCGATTTCGCCTCCAAGGCGGCGATCTCGGAGATTGCCGCGAGGGTCGGCGTCAGCGAGCCGACGGTGACCCGCTTCTGCCGCAATCTCGGCTGCGAGGGCCTGCGCGACTTCAAGTTCTATCTGGCGCAGGCGATCGCCATCGGCGGTCAGTATCTGTCGCCGGAGCCGCTGAGCCGCGACGCGCGCGAGCAGCGCATTGCTTCGGCCATCACCGAAGCGGCGATCGCCGCCATCCAGCGCGCCAGCGAGAATCTCGATATGACGACGTTGATGGACGTCGCCGCCCGCATCGCCGGCTCCGGCAATGTGCTTTGCATCGGCTCCGGCGGCATTTCCTCGATGATGGCGACCGAGATGCAGAACCGGCTGTTCCGGCTCGGCCTGTCGGCGCTCGCCCAGACCGACGGCCAGCTCCAGCGCATGTATGCCGCCGTCGCGACGCCGGAAACGACGCTGGTCGCCTTCTCGGTCTCCGGCTTCGCGCGTTCGGTGATCGAGGCCGTCGAGGTCGCCCAGCAATATGGCGCCGCCACCGTCGCCGTCACCGCGCCGGATTCGTCACTGGCCAAGGTCGCCGACACGGTGATCCTTCTGCAGCCTTTCGAGGACGGCAACATCTACAAGCCGACCTCGTCGCGTTACGCGCTTCTTGCCATCCTCGACATGATCGCCACCGCGGTGGCTGAATCGCGCGGGCCGAAAGTGCTGGAGAACCTGCGCCGCATCAAGCAGAGCGTGAACACGCTGAAGGTCGACGACCCAAAGCTGCCGCTGGGGGATTGAG
Source organism: Mesorhizobium shonense (assembly GCF_040545255.1). NCBI lineage: Bacteria > Pseudomonadati > Pseudomonadota > Alphaproteobacteria > Hyphomicrobiales > Phyllobacteriaceae > Mesorhizobium > Mesorhizobium shonense. The sequence continues at coordinate 1,713 of NZ_JBEPLM010000016.1, read as the reverse complement.
CGCGTCTTCCTTTGTCTGCGGCGGGCAAAGTGCCCGGCCATAAGCTGCTCAATCTCGAACCGTAGCGCTGCCCCTCATCCGCCTGCCGGCACCTTCTCCCCGTAGAACGGGGAGAAGAAAGCTGGCCGCAACCTCGGCGCTATTTTTTGCAACGTTGATGGTTGGCGAAAGCATCCGCGACAGCGTCTTTCTCCCCGTCACTATACGGGGAGAAATGCCCGGCAGGGCAATGAGGGGCAGCGCCAACTGGCGATATTTGTAATGCGGTCTCAGGTGCCGATCAGTGCCCCGACGCTTTTCACCAACGCAGCCGTATCGCCCAGTATGCGCACCGTCTTCAGCCGCGAAGTGCCCCCGGCCACCACCGAAACCGTCGACCCCGGCACGCCGACCGCCTTGGCCACCATCCGCTCCAGCGCCGCGTTGGCCGCCCCGTTCTCCGGTACGGCGCGCACCCGGGCCTTGAGATGGCTGCGTCCGTCGGCAGCCGTCTCGACACCTTCGATCCGGTCCAGCGCCGCCTTCGGCGTCAGCCGCACGTAAAGGTCGATGCCATCCCCGTGCAGGCGAAACGGCGCGCTCATCGACCGGACCAGCCCTCAGACGACCAGCGACAGCACGGTCGTGAGCAGGAACTGCCGGACGAAGAAGATGATCAAAAGCAGGATGATCGGCGAAATGTCGATGCCGCCGAGATCGGGCATGAAACGGCGGATCGGCCGCAGCGCCGGCTCGGTCAGCCGATACAGCATGTTGCCGATGGTGCCGACGAACTGGTTGCGCGAGTTGACGACGTTGAAGGCATAAAGCCAGGAAAAGATCGCCGAGGCGATGATGACCCACCAATAGAGGTCGAGCGCCATGACGATGGTTTGAATGAGGGCGATCATGCCGGTCTCCAAATTGTCGCCGACATGTAGCCATTGCTGGCGGAACCGGCAAGGCCCGCCGGCCCCGGCGCATCGACGCCATCGAGCCGTTTCGCCTTGACATCGAACGGCCGCGACCGATACAAGCCCATCCGCTGGAACGGGGCTGTAGCTCAGCTGGGAGAGCGCATCGTTCGCAATGATGAGGTCAGGGGTTCGATCCCCCTCAGCTCCACCAGCGGATTTAAAATCAAGGCTTTGGCAATGGGTTCTCGTTGGTGGGACAACGAAGTGAGACATTGCTATGCGCATTCCGGCCTATTTGTCCGTCTCCCGTCACCGTCTTTTCTATTTTTTCGATACCCCCTGGCGCGAAGGCTTGCCACTTGACTGAGTGATCAAGCGAGCACTGTTGGGAGCCTACCCCATTCGCCGATGGTGGTCCGTCATACTACTGGGCGTCGTTCTTGGTCTTATGTACGAAGTGCTCAACCGGCTCGTCGCTATTGTCCCGTTGTCAGATAGCCCGTGGCTGACCATTGTCCCGGCCTGCATTGCCGTTACTGCGCATTCCTACCTAGCCTACCTGCTGTACGGTTTCATTAGAATGGAATGGGTGCCGACCACTGAACCGAAGAGAAGCATTGCAATTGGCTGCATGTGCCTAGCCGGACCGGTGATAGTGATAGCTCCGGGCGCATTGCTGGCGATGTTCCGATCCAGAATCATCCTAGCGGCCATTTCCGTTTTCTAGAGCGGTTCAGCTTTTGACAGAATCGAAGAGGGATTCCGGAGAGGCTGATTTTGTGATTCAAGATGCTGGCTGGATCGGAGGCCAGCATCG
>NZ_JBEPLM010000015.1:0-138645 GCF_040545255.1 Mesorhizobium shonense | reverse complement strand
CACGGCCTGTCCGAAAGGACGACCAGGATCCACTCGGTCTCCTTCCCACTTCAACCATACACCAGAACCAACACACAGGATTCTAGGGTCTGCGCGCGTCGCTTCGCTCCTTGCTCCGCCCTAGAATGACGAAGTGAAAGACGCCTCGGCCAACCTTCGAACTAGGTGTCATCAAAGAGGCACCGTCAGCCGCCAGCCGGAAATGTCCTGGACTGCTTTTCCCGGGAACGTTTCGCCCCTTCCCGCATCCAATGGCCGTCAACCCAAAACAAGCCCGAAGCCTCGCGCCGGGCGAAGGAGATGCCATGTTTATCCGATCGACCGCCGCCCTCGCAGCCCTTTTCCTCGCAAGCGCCTCCCCGCTGGCCGAGGCCGCCGAGAAGCCCACCGACCCGCAGATCGCCCATATCGCCTACACGGCCGGCACGCTCGACATCGAAGCGGCCAAGCTGGCGATCAAGAAGTCGAAGACCAAGGAGGTCGTCGACTTCGCCAAGGACATGGAGCGCGACCACGCGGCGGTGAACAAGCAGGCGCTGGACCTGGTGAAGAAGCTGAAAGTCACGCCGGAAGACAACGCCACCAGCCAGGCGCTGACCAAGGCGGCCAAGGAAGAGCGCGCCAAGCTGGCGAAGCTGAAAGGGGCTGCCTTCGACAAGGCCTATATCGAGAACGAGGTGGCCTATCACAAGCAGGTCGATAGCGCGCTCGAAACCCTGCTCATCCCCTCGGCCAGCAATGCGGAGCTTAAGAGCCTGCTGGAGACCGGCCTCAAGATCTTCCAGGGCCATGAGCAGCATGCCGAACATGTCGCCGGCACGCTGAAATGAGAGCGAGCTTTTTGCTGCTCGCGGTCGCGCTGGCGCTTGTCGCCTCGCCGGCGCTCGCCGCCACAATCGAGGTGACGATCGACAAGCTGGTCTTCTCGCCGGTGAGCGTTCAAGCCAAGGTCGGCGACACGATCGAGTGGGTGAACAAGGACGTCTTCGCCCACACCGCCACGGTGAAAGGCGGCTGGGAGGTGATGATCCCGCCGAAATCGAAGGGCAGCATCACGCTCAGCCGAGCGGGAGCGATCGACTATTTCTGCCGCTTCCACCCCAACATGAAGGGCCGCCTGGAGGTTTCGCCCTGATCGGCCGCGCGGTCCAACGCCAGCGAGGCGCGCCGCGCCTCGCCTGGACGAGTGACATGTGTCCATGAGCCGTCATGGACGGGCCGGCGCCGCTCGATCCAGGCGCTGAGTGGACCGCAAGGGATCAGCTTTCGCCTTGTTTGTATATTCACCAGTCGGTATACTTAACGGATGAGCGAAAAGGCCAATCCAACCAGAAAACGCCTCGTCGACGCGGCGGCGAAGCTCTTCTATGCCGAAGGCATCGGCCGCGTCAGCGTCGATGCCGTGGCGGAAAAGGCGGGGCTGACCAAGCGCACACTCTACTACCATTTCAAGAGCAAGGACGAGCTGATCGCAGCCTATCTCGACAGCCGCGACCAGCCGAACCTCAAGCAGATGGCCGGCTGGTTCGAGGCTGCGGGGGGCGGCGCGGACAAGAAGGTCACGGCGATCTTCACCCACCTGGCGCGCGTGGCGCGGCACGTCAAATGGAAGGGCTGCGGCTTCCTGCGCACGGCCGCCGAACTCGCCGCGATGCCTGGACATCCGGCGGTGAAAGCCGGATCGCGCCACAAGAGCAATTTCGAGAAATGGCTGGCTGGCGAGCTTTCAAGCCATGGCGTGCGCGAGCCGAAGATGCTGGCGCGCGAGATCGTGCTTCTGATGGACGGCGCCTTTTCCAGCATGCTGATCCATCACGACCCCGACTACATCACGGCCGCCGGCCACGCCGCCGCGACGCTGGTGCGGGCGCGGATGGGAGCGGCGTAGATCTCGGCTTCGAGCCGGCGAAGCACAGCCGCATCACCCTGGTGTTGTCCCTCGCTGCGCCCGAAGCCGTTGTGGAGGCTTGGTCGGCTCAACGCGAGCGGGTGGTTTCAGGCCGTTGGACCAAAGAGCCGGGGCAAGGATTAGGGCCAGCCTGCCTGACTTGGATGGTGCAATGCAGGAAGCGGATGGCCATTATGAGGAGAGTCTTTATAACGGTCGCCGAGATTTGCCATTAGCTATGGGGAGACGATGCGCTACATACGTCCGCAATCAATGGAAGATGCCGTGGGCCTGCTGGCCGGCGCGGCCGGCCCGGCCGCAATCCTTGCCGGAGGCAGCGACCTGCTGGTGAGAATGAAGGGCGGCTTTGTCGAGCCCGAGCTGATCGTCGACATCAAGGCGATCGCCGGCTTGAGCGACATCACCGAAACGGCCGACGGGTTCAGGATCGGCGCCGCGGTGCCCTGCGCCGTGCTGGGCGAGAACGCTGCCTTGAAGAAGGCATGGCCGGGCGTCGTCGAGGCGGCGAAGCTGATCGGTTCGAAGCAGGTGCAGGGGCGCTGCACCATCGTCGGCAATCTCTGCAACGCCTCGCCCGCCGCCGACAGCGTGCCGGCGCTGGTGGCCGCCGGCGCCAAGGCGGTGGTGGCCGGGCCTTCGGGCAAGCGCACAATCGCGGTTGAAGCTGTGCCGACCGGTCCGGGCAGGACCTCTTTGGCCAAGGGCGAGATCATCGAGGCGATCCTGCTCGACAAGCGCGCGCCGAATGCGGGCGACGCCTATCAGCGCTTCATTCCGCGCACCGAGATGGATATCGCGGTGGTGAGCGCCGGCGTGAACCTGACGATCGATGACAACGGCGTCGTCAAGACGGCCCGCGTGGCGCTCGGCGCCGTGGCGGCGACGGTGCTGCTGGTCGAGGAGGCCGCGGAGGTGCTCATCGGCAGGAAGCCGGACGAGGCCACGCTGGAGCGGCTGGCAAAGATCTGCGCCGGCGCCTGCCGTCCCATCGACGACAAGCGCGGCACCATCGAATTCAGACGGAAAGTCGCGGGCGTGCTGGCCAGACGGGTCGCCACCACCGCTTATGAACGTGCAGGAGGCAAGTGATGGCCGGTGTAGCGGTTTCAACGACAATCAACGGCGATCACGTCGAGTATCTCTGCCAGCCCGACGAGACGCTGCTCGACGTGCTGCGCGACCGGCTGGGCCTGACCGGCGCCAAGGAAGGCTGCGGCACCGGCGACTGCGGCGCCTGCAGCGTCATCCTCGACAACCGGCTGGTGTGCTCGTGCCTGGTGCTGGGCGCGGAAGCGGAGGGACGGCAGGTCGAGACCATCGAAGGCATGGCGCATGGCGACCAGCTGCATCCGCTCCAGCAGAAATTTCTGGAGCACGCGGCCTTGCAATGCGGCATCTGCACGCCGGGCTTCCTGATCGCAGCGAAAGACCTTCTGGCGAAGAACCCCTCCCCGACCGAGGAGGAAATCCGCTTCGGGCTGGCGGGGAACCTGTGCCGCTGCACCGGCTATGACAAGATCGTGCGCGCCGTCCAGGACGCGGCAAACGTGATGAAGGGAGCCTGAGATGAATTTCGATCCGCGCTACTCGGGACGCAATTTCTCTTCCGTCGGCACGCGCCCCATCCGCCCCGACGGCGTCGACAAGGTGACGGGACGCGCCCGCTACGGCGCCGACTTCAACATGGCCGGACAGCTTGTCGGGCGCATCCTGCGCAGCCCGCACGCGCACGCCGTCATCAAGAAGATCGACACCTCGCAGGCGGAAAAGCTCGCCGGCGTGAAGGCGGTGATCACCGCGGCCGACCTGCCAGACCTCACCGACGGCGATGCCGCGATGTACGACATCCTCGACAACTCGATGGCGCGCACCAAGGCGCTCTATGACGGCCATGCGGTGGCGGCGGTCGCGGCGATCGACGCTCGCGTCGCGAGACAAGCGCTGAAGCTGATCGAGGTCGACTACGAGGTGCTGCCGCATGTGACCGACGTCGACGAAGCGATGAACCACCACGCACCGCTGATCAACGACGCCATCTTCACCGAGGGCCTCGAGGAAAAGCCGGTCAAGCCCTCCAACGTCTGCAAGCGCACGCAATACGGCCATGGCGACATCCATCAGGGTTTCGCCGAGGCCGATTTCGTCGTCGAGCGCTCCTTCAAGACCGAGCAGACGCATCAGGGCTATATCGAGCCGCATGCCTGCGTGGCGAGCGTCAATCCGGACGGCACGGCGGACCTGTGGGTGTGCACGCAAGGCCACTTCGTCTACCGCCAGCACTGCGCGCAACTGCTTGGGTTAGAGGCCTCGAAGCTGCGCGTCACCTCCTCCGAGATCGGCGGCGGCTTCGGCGGCAAGACCCATGTCTGGGCCGAGCCGGTGGCGCTGGCGCTGTCGCGCAAGGCCGGCCGTCCGGTGAAGCTGGTGATGACCCGCGACGAGGTCTTTCGCGCGTCAGGCCCGACCAGCGCCACCTCGATCGACGTGAAGATCGGCGCCAGGAAGGACGGCACGATCACCGCGGCGGAAGCGACGCTGCGCTACTCTTGCGGCCCCTATGCCGGCATGTGGGCCGAGATCGGCGCCATGACGGCCTTCGCCTGCTACAAGCTGGAGAACGTCAAGACCGTCGGCTACGAGGTGCTGGTCAACCGGCCGAAGACCGCGGCCTATCGTGCGCCCTCGGCGCCGATGGCGGCCTTCGCGGTGGAAAGTGCGGTCGACGAGCTCGCCAAGGAGATCGGCATCGACCCGGTCGACTTCCGCATCAGGAACGCCGCGCAGGAAGGCACGCGCGCCTCCTACGGCCCGGTCTACGGCCCGATCGGCATCGGCCCGACGCTGGAAGCGGTGAAGAGCCATCCGCACATGAAGGCGCCGCTGGGCACGAACCAGGGGCGCGGCATGGCCTGCGGCTTCTGGTTCAATTTTGGTGGCCAGACCTGCACCGACTTGAACATCGGCATGGACGGCTCGGTGTCTTTGGCCGTCGGTACGGTCGACGTCGGCGGTTCCCGCGCCTCGCTGTCGCTGGTGGCGGCGGAGGAGCTCGGCATCGACTATGCCCAGGTCAAGGCGGTGGTCGCCGACACGTCTTCCCTCGGCTACAACGACATGACCGACGGCAGCCGCGGCACGTTCTCGTCGTCGATGGCCACCATCTCGGCCGCCCGCAACGCCATCAAGGTGCTGCGCGAACGCGCGGCGCAGATGTGGGACATCTCCGTCGACGACGTGGCGTGGGAAAAGGGCCACGCGGTGGCCAAGGGCGAGAAGCACGGCAATCTCGGCAAACTGTCGCTGAAGGAGATCGCGGCCCAGTCCGGCAAGACCGGCGGGCCGATCGCCGGCCACAGCGAGCTCGTCGCCGACGGCGCGGGCGTGTCCTTCGCCACCCATATCTGCGACATCGAGGTCGATCCCGAGACCGGCTCGACCAGGGTGATCCGCTACACGGTGGTGCAGGACGCCGGCAAGGCGGTGCACCCGACCTATGTCGAGGGCCAGTACCAGGGGGGTGCCGCGCAAGGCATCGGCTGGGCACTCAACGAGGAGTATATCTACGGCAAGGACGGGCGGCTGCAGAACCCCGGCTTCCTCGACTACCGCATCCCGGTGTGCTCCGACCTGCCGATGATCGACACGCAGATCCTGGAGATCCCCAACCCGAACCACCCCTATGGCGTGCGCGGCGTCGGCGAGACCTCGATCGTGCCGCCGCTGGCGGCGATCGCCAACGCGGTGTCGAACGCGGTGGGCGTGCGCATGACGCACATCCCGATGTCGCCGCCGCGCATCCTGGCGGCGCTCGAGGCCGAACGGGAAGGCTGATGCCGAAAAGCGCGAAGCGGTTTTTGGCTACGGTCCAATGAGGATCAGGCGCTAATGGTCGAAGTCACGCTCTGGGGCTCGCTGGGTGCTGCCGCAGGAGGCCAGAGCAAGCTCGACATCGAGGCCAAGGACATAAGGGAGCTGTTCCGCAAACTCGCGGAACAGTATCCCGCCTTCGAACCCCTGATCGATCGCGGCATTGCGGTCGCGATCAACGGGACGATTTATCGGGATACGTGGTCGAAGGAATTGCCGGAGGGGGCGGAGATTTTCCTGTTGCCGCGGCTGGCGGGGGGATGATGCTGGACAAGGGGCTCGCCGCCATCGCTAGCCCAAGGTCTCGAACGTCTTCGTAGGGGCCGAGAGGGTCAGTCCGTTTTCGAACAAACATTGACCGAAGCGGACAGTCCACACTGGGATGGCCGCTCGTCCTTCGCCGGAGCGTTCCTGGCGAAGGACGTAACGCAACTACCGAAACCTACAAATACCGGTTTCTGGAAGTTGAGGATGCCCGTCATCGTGCTAGAAGCTTATGCAACTGGCTCGTTGTGCCCGTTGCACCTTGGCCTAAATGACAAACGCCGAGCGGTGCAAACTGCGGACTAGGGAGGGGGTATGGCGAAACTGCCGAAGAAGCCGAGGTCGTGCTTTGTCGATAGGTGACGATGACAGTGAAGACCGTATTCACGCTGACTGGCTGCTCGAAGAGATTATCCAACCTGTGTTCGATGAAGACTTTAGCGAGTACCGCGTCGAGCGGGCAGACCGCATAACAATTCCGGGTCGTATCGATGCTCAAGTCATCTCGGCGCTGCTCGATGCGGACTTAGTGATAGCCGACCTGACCACACTTAATCCTAACGCCTTTTACGAGATTGGGATTCGGCACATGACGCAGAAGCCCGTCATCCACATGCACCTAGAAGGACAGAGGATTCCATTCGACATAGCGTCCTTCCGGTCCATCAAATTCTCGCGCGCCCGACCCCGGGACTTGAAGGCTGCTCGTGCGGCTTTGAAGGACGCGATTGAAGCGGCCGTCCGCCCTGACCATAAAGTCGACAATCCTGTGACGTTTGCGCGGGGTAAGGTGGACTTCGCTGAGGATGCGACACCCCGCGAGCGCGTGCTTCAAGAGCAGATTGATGACCTGCGGTTCCGCGTCAACAGCCTAGTGCACGAGCGCTATGAGCCGGAGGACATCAACTTAGATCGGAAAAATACGTCAGGCATTCCGAATCTGCGGGTACTCGTAAAAACCAAAAAGGAGCACGCTGGCCAAGTCGAGCGAACGGTCGACAAAGCGGTTCGGGGGATTCTACAGGACTATCTGATAGGGGCGCTCGATGACGGGTCGGTAAAAATTGACATGCCCGACGACACCAGAGCGAAAAATTCCCTGAATAAGCTCCTGTCTCGAATTAGGGCCATGCCGTATGTCGAAGGCGTGGAGGTTATCAAAGAATAGAAAAAGCTCCAGAAGAGGCGCGAGTAAGAGTTAGAACAATCGGAAGCGGATTGGCGATGGAAAGAATGTCCGACCGGTCCATGCCGACCTGCGCTATTGTTTTTTCTAATATCCCTCACCAATTCGCAGCCCATGAGCGTTCAATTTTCAGCGACGTCGACGAGTGATCTTTAGATTTCGACGCGTCGCAGGCTGCGACTCGGTGCGTGGCCGAGTAGCGAAAATACTTCATCCGGATCCAAAATCCGAGGCACGCCCGGTCGAATCCAAAGTTCTCCCCCATTATCCCAAATCCATTCGGTGAATGGAGACACGACTGCGTACACAACTTCTTCGGCGGACGAAAAATCGAAATTGCGGCCAGACGGATTGCGGCGAACGAACTCACCCAGTGTTCTCGCTTGGTCGAGTTTTTCGGCCAGTCGCTCGCGTCGAATCTTCATGGTTCGCGGCCGTCCGATTTCGTAGTCCAATGGCCGTTCAATAGACACGCACTCGAATAGGTACAGACATTTGCCAACAAGGACCCCAGCATCCAGCTCTCGTTCGCTTCCGTCGTTGGCGGTCAAGACCCCGGCACTAACGTCAAAGCCACGCCTAGATAGCGCCTCTCGGAACAGTCTTTCAAATACTGTGCCACTCTCGCCAAACTGGTCGGTCATGAAGGCAAAGATCGACCTCAGCAAGGCAGGGACGCTAACCAAGTCGAGCACGCAAAAACCATCCGTGGGAATAACGACGCTGCGGGGCCCGTTGCTCCACGGGGATACTTTTCCCTGGAGACCCTTGTTGAGCGTCATGGAATCGACGACCCTGCGCACTTCAACCGGTTCGAACTCCTTGGAGAAAACGATGGACAGGCGATCCATAAGCATCGCCATTAGGTCGTCAATCGTGCCAAGAAATAGGTGGTAGCCCCTGGTAAGCGTCTGCATGAATGCTCCAAGCTTGTAACGCTCTTTTTCCTTTTCATCATCGCTGTAGAGACTTCTCGAAGGAAGAAAAAGGAAAGAAGATAGAGCAGCCAACACACTGACCATCAACTCGAAATCGTAACCGCGCTTCTTTATGAACTCATCACGCATAAAGTGGTGGTGTCGAAAAAAAGCGCCCGCGCTCAAAAAAAGCGGAAAGAAATTCATAACAGCGTTCTCAGCGAACCGAGCTCCGAATATCTCTAGAGCCTTGGGCGTCTTGGCCCGATAAATGTTATAGATCGGAAAAAACACCGCGTCGGTTAGCGGATCCTCGCTATCACGAGCCGGTCTAAGCGTTTCAGAGTCAATCCAAATGCCAAGTAGAGATGAAAAACTCCCTGATTTGGACGCCCTCCGGTCGATCGACTCGATCAGTTCGGAGAGTTTTCGATTGGGCGTGTAATCCCAATCGCCTTCGCTGCTCACAACGATCCTCGCGCCTTTACCTAGCGACCGAAGAAGTGCAGTCAGTCGCCAGTACTGGTAAGCGGCCCCTTCAATGGCATAGATATCAACGAAGTCCCTCTTGGAAAAATCGCGTATAACCCAAGTCGGATTTTTTCTTGCGAGGCTCGCATATCTCCGAAAAATTGTCTCGCCGCTTCTTCCGTCACCGCCAAGGCTCTTGAGGCCTTTCTTCATCCAACCTCCTAGAATGAGGTTGGCTCCCAACTCGTCAGAACGACCAAACTCTCTGGGTGCGCTCAACAGTCCGTGTTTCTGGATCGCTAGCTCTGCGATTTGCCGCACTAGCCCAAGAGTGATTTCATCCGTCTTACTCTCGTGCTTCGGAGACAGGTACACGCCTATTCGTCGGTAAAGGTGAAGCCAATATGCAACGCTTCTCCGCTGAATTATCGCACGCATTTCTTGATCAATTAGTTCAAGTATTTCTCTGACTATAGGCCACGCCTCTTCGCTTTCCACAACCTTTCCGGGTGTAAATTTCTTTATAAATAGTTCAGAGCGGAATTTCGCAAATTTGTCTATGAGAACAAAATTGATTTCATCGGAAAATATTTTCCCGAGAAGGTTAAAGGCTGCATGATGGTAGGGTAGGTACAGATATTCCGACATAATGTGATGCCAGTTTAATTGTGTAGCGTGTTAGAAATAGGCGTTGACAGGCGCATCAGCTAGCGTTGTATTTTCCCAAAACACGATGACGAGTGGGCCAGTCAAGGCCTTCGGTAAACGCCTTGGCCGGCCGATGCTCGCTGAGGATCCACTTGCAATCGGCGTACTACTCCGCAATGAATTTGACGATACTGGTGTATTTCCTGCGGCGACGAGGAAGCTATTATCAAGTGCCATATCGGCAGTCGATGCCATGTCCGAAATTGTCGCCGCTCGGCCTCGGGCATGGTGAGCAACTGCGCGTTGTAGGCTATCGCCCGATATCGCCGATCACGGGCAGCGACACGACGTACGCAAGCAGCCCATGAAGCCCATCAGGCGCATGGAGAAGTCGCGCATGCGGCCGGTTGGGCCGCCGACATATGGTATCTGGCCGAGCACGACCTCGAACTCGTCCATGACGCCCTGCCGCACGCTGCCATGTCCGAGAGCTTCGCGCCCGCACTGCATCGCTTCGGCAAGGTCGAGCCGCTGGCGCATTGCGGACTCATGGCGCCGCGATGTGCCTCGTAGAACGGACGCATCTCAGGCATGAGCGATGCCCCCTCACGCCCCCAGCGTCGGCTCCGTATTCACCTCCAGCGCACCTTCCGCCTCGTCTTCCTCGCCGAGAACCTCGCCGTTCACTCCCAGCGGCCGCCCTATCCAGATCGGGTCGACCGTGTGGTCGCGCTTGGGGTTGGTGGTGTTGGGATGGATGAGGATGCTCAGGCCGCCGTGATTCAGCATCAGCCACGGCACCAGCGTGGCGAAAATCTCGTTCGCGAACGAGACCTGGTACATGGCCTGCTGATGCGGACCGACCGGCTCGTCGCGCCAGTTGCCCAGGCGCACGCGGAAACGTTCGCCGATGCGAAGACGCAGCCATTCGGCGTGCCGCCGCTCGGCCGGCCCGGCGTAGTAGATATGGGCGTGATAGCTGGCGATCTCCGCGAGTTGCCTTGGACTGACTTCGTTCACCTCGATGCTCCCCTTCGATGATTTTTTGCGCCCGGCGGAACTGTAGCCGAAGCACGGGCGGGTTGTCTTGGTCTAAGCCGGATCGCCGCCCGTCACCCACTTCAGTCCGAGGCAATCGCATAGGGCGCTGCCCCCGCCCGAGACGGAGAGGGGGAGCGCCATATGCGTTTACCCTGCCCGGCCGAGGCGAACGCCACGAGAGGGAGCTTCCTGCTCTAGATCACCGCGACGACCATCCCTGCCGCGTTGAGGCGACAGCCGACTCGCGCCTGCCTGACTTCAATGCCGCCTTGCCTTTCGTAGTCTATGCGCACCTCGATCGGCGCGTTGAGTCCACCTCGACCTTGACGCGGGGAACCTGCGCTGGCCGCGTAGACCCGCACGGCGCCAAGGGGCTTCGCGGCAGCCATGATCGCGGCGCGACAGTCGCGCACCAGGGCAGCCGGTGTGCCGGGTTTCGCTCTCAGGGGCGAGAAAGGCCCTAAGCGGTCGGTGACACGCCGGAGGTCACTGTTGCCAGCTCTGGAAGGTCTGAGCACGGGAGGCAGGGAAATGGATTGTGCTGCGGTCTTGGCCAAAGCGGGGGCTGTCGTGACCGCGGCCGGGCGCCGGGCAGAGGCAGCCGGCCCGTTTTGGGCGGAAGGGTGGTCGCCCACACGGGCGCCCGCTGACACGCCTGCGCCTATGCCGCCCATGTTGCCGCCGGCACCAACGCCGGGTGGTCCGCTGCCGCTGGTCGATGCGCCAACGTTTGCTCCGCCTACACCGTCGGCGCTCGCGCCCGCGCCCACCGACACGCCTTGCGAACCGGCGCTCACTCCAGCGCCGAGCCCGACACCGCCAACCTTGCCGCCTACGCCTACGTCAACAGCCGAGGCGGGCGCGATTGTGATCCCGATCGCCAACGCGGCTGCGACGTATTTCTTCATGGCCACCTGCGGCATAGTTGCGGCTCACTGCTCCTCACCAGCGAGGGTCGGGCTCCGGTGGTCGCGTCGGGAGCAATGCGGAGGGAAGAGCTATGGTCGCCACCAGATCGGGTTGCGGTGGCTTTTGGACCTTGAATCTCCGTTTGTCCGGCGGTTTACGCGCAGATCCGGAGCGCTCCGACATGCTTGCATGCGGACTTGCGCGGACAGGCGCTTTCGCCATGCGCTTCATGCCCAACGTGCGACGCCCGGCATCAGCCTTGACGCTGCCAATTGCCTGCCGCGCTGCACTGAGGCTGCGGGCCAGGCCGATCGATCTTTCACGCTCCTGTTCCAACGCCGCGCTCAACGCTGCCGCGGCCTCTCTTGAAGCGTCGCGTTCCTTGCGCACCCTGTCGAGATCACGCGCGGCGGCATCTGCCCGCTGGCGTTCCAACGCCAGCGCCTCGCCAGATTGCCTCGATGCGGCCTCGGCCGCCTGCCAGTCCTTTACGGCGTTGGCCTGCCCGGCCGCTGCCTGAGCTGCGCCTATCTTCAGAGCGTCGACGGTCTGGCGGGACGCGGCGAGTTGTTGCTCGAGGAGCTCAACCCTGTGCCGCTCCCCATCAAGGGCTCGCTGAACAGCAGCCTCAGAGGCTTCCGTCGCGCGATGCGCGCTAAGCATGGCGGCCTTCTCGTTATCCCAGACAATCGCCTTGGCCTTGAAGCCTTCGATAACGCGCCGCGCCGCCTGCAGATCGAGCGCCAGCGCTTTGGCTTTCTGCCGTTGCTTTTCCAGGTCTTGCGCTTGTTTGGCCACCTTGTCGGCCACTGCATGTGCCTCGGCACTTGCGTCGCGCGCGTTGCGCTGCATTACGTCCAGCGCTTCTCGTGCTGCCGCCAATTCACGGCGCAAGGCCTGCTCATGCTCGCCAGGCACCGTTCGCGCAGCTTCCTTGAGCGGCTCTGGTGTGTTGAGTGCCTCCGGCGTCTTGAGTGCGTGTGGCGTCGTGGGCGCCAGTTCCGCGGATTTGCGGGACTCGAGCCCGCCCGGTGGTGCCGTGACGGGTTCCTTCTCCAAGCCTGCAAGTGACGGGCTGCCGTTCGCCGCGGCAACCGCTGACGGTTCGGGCGGTGCCTGGTCGCCTGCGGATTCCACGGAATTTGTCGTTTCCATGGCTGGCTCAAGGATGCGCTGGACGGTCGTCTCCGGCCGTTCGGGCAGGCCACTCCTGGCTTGCAGGCGATCGGTAATCAGCTTTGCCAACTCGTCCGTACGCAGGCCTGCGGCGCCAATGCTCCCGATATTTGGAAGCTCAACTTTGCCGGTCGAGTCGATGCTGAAGTTTCGGTTGAGTTGCAGCCCTTCCAAAACGCCGCCGCGCAGCGCAGTCCAGTGCCAAACGTGCAGTTCGATATGATCTCCCGGGCTTAGTCTGTCCTCAACCGACTGGCTCCTCGCCGGAAGTCCCAGCAGCAGCACGAGGCATAGCGAAATGAGGCATAGCGCGGGGCTGCTGCCGCGCATTCCAAGAAGTAAACTCGAAACCCGTCGTCCAACAAAGGTGCAGTCACTATGGAAGCATGCTGATTGGGTATCCTGCACATGGTTCATCTCTGAACCCCACCGGCTGTGCGACCCCTCACCGCTGTTAGTTCTGCGTGAACCCATACTGCGCGGCTGGATGCCGCACCAAACAACGATGATAAAAAAGCACGCTCGGCAACGCCAAGCGCCGCAAAAGGCTTAGGGACCGCCCCCTTCTAACGTAGTAGTTATCGATCCATCGTGGACGGCTACGGCATGTACTGAGTTCACCCGCTCCCGCTTCACGCCCTCCCGCCCCGCGTCCCACTCCCCCACAGCGCCCGCCGGATCAGGCTGCGCTTGCGCCGGCGCGGCACAAGCTCGACGTCGCTAACCAGCTTCGCTCCGCCCTCGCGGCGCTCCAGGGTGATCTTTGCAGCTGTGAAGGTTTCCAGCTCGGCGGTACGCCGCGCTGATGATGAATCGTGACCAAAGGGCCGCCAGGCATGCCCTAATCCCACGCGATCCCGCCTAGGCTCGGCAGGCCGCTTGCGAGCTGGTGATAGAGCGCGATGATGAGCTCGTGCTGTTTCCAGATCATCAGCGCGCCGCTCACGGCCATCAGCGCCACGACGGCGGTGCGGAATTGGCGTCCGCTCATCCGCTCGAGCCACGGCTTCGCCGCAAGCGTCGAGAGCGCCGCGCCAAACCCGGTCGCCAGGCCGAAGGCAAGAGTTTTCCCGCTGAACACTCCAAGACCGGTGAACACCGCGATCTTGACGACATCGGTGACGAAGGAGCCCACCGACTTCGTCGCCACCAGCGTCTCCTTGCTGGAACCATAGTTCAGGTAAAGCGAGTTCAGCACCGGGCCCACCGTGCCCATCAGCGCCGAAAGCAGGGACACGATGAGCCCGGCGGGCAGGAACCACCAGCGCCGTGCCCGATAGCTGCGCTCGCGCGCGCCGCCGCGGAACTCCCAGACCGCGCCTATCAGATAGAGCCCGATGAATATCTGCAGCCACTCGGCGCGCGCGCTGGCGAACAGCCAGGCGCCGGCGGCCGCGCCGACGATGGCTCCGGGCAAATACCAGCGCACGATGCTCCAATCGACGTCGCGGCGAAACGCCAGGATTCGCGCCGGATTTGCCATCAGCTCGGTGAGCGTGATCACCGGAGCAACGGCGGCGCTGCCGGTCAGGAACGTGACCGCCGGGATCAGCAGCAGGCCGGCGCCGCCCGCCGACAGCGTGTTGAGGGTCCAGGCCAGAAAGCCCGCGCCGCAGAGCAGTCCAAGTTGCAGCCAGTCCATCGGCCAGAAAACGCGCCCCGCGCCCTGCCGTTCCGGTCGATGAGTGCGCGTGGCAACTGATGTCCGGAAGGCGCCGGCTGGGCTATGAGCCGCGCTTGCCGCCTCGTTCCGCCTCACGCCGCCTTTGGACCCCGGAGCCCCACAAAGCGCGCGTGATGAGATTCCGCTTCCGCTTTCGCGGGATCAGCTCGACATCGCTGACCAGCTTCGCGCCGCCCTCGCGGCGCTCCAGCGTGATCTTGCGGCTGTGAAAAGCTTCGAGCTCTGCCCGGTGGGCCACGCTGATGATGGTAACCTTGGGCAGTTGGCGGATCACCGTCTGCATCATCTTGTCCTGGCTCTTCTCGTCGAGCGCCGAGGTCGCTTCGTCGAGCACGACGATGTCCGGCTCATGCAGCAGGAGACGCGCGAAGGCGAGGCGCTGCTTTTCGCCGCCGGAGAGCGTCTGGTCCCAGGGCGCGTCTTCCTCGAGCCTGTCCTTGAGATAGCCGAGCCCCACCTTGTCGAGGGCGGCGCTGATCTTCTTGACCGTCCACTTGTCGGCGGCGGCGGGATAGGCGACCGCGCGGCGCAGCGTGCCGGTGGGGATGTAGGAACGTTGCGGCAGCATGAACAGCCGCCTGTCGGCGTGGAAATCGACGCTGCCGCCGCCCCACGGCCACAGGCCGGCGATGGCCCGCACCAGCGTCGACTTGCCGGTGCCGGATTCGCCGGCCACCAGCACCCGCTCGCCCGGCTCGATCTCGACCTCGGTCTCCTTGACCACGCCGGTGCCGTCGTTGAGCGTCACGGAGAGATCGTCGAGGGAGAGCATCGCGCCGTCTTCAGTCTTGCCGTGCCGGATGCGCCCGAAAGCCTCGCTGCGCTCGGCGCGCTCCAGCCCGTCGAGCGACATCATCAGCGAGGCAATGCGGCGGGCCGAGGCGTTCCAGTCGGCAAGGCGCGGATAATTGTCGACCAGCCAACCGAACGCGCTCTGCACGATGGCGAAAGCCGAGGCCGCCTGCATCACCGCGCCAAGCGACATCGAGCCTTCGAGGAATTTCGGCGCGCACAGCAGGATCGGCACGACCGGCGCGAACAGGCTCGACACCTGCGACACCAGCGCCGTGCGCATGTGCTGTCCGGTCAGCAGCGCCCATTGCCTCAGCACATGGCCGAAGGTGTTGTCGATGCCGCTGCGCTCCTCGTCCTCGCCGCCGAGCAGGGCGATGCTCTCGCCGTTTTCGCGCACCCGCGTCAGCACGTAGCGGAATTCGGCTTCCGTCTGGTTCTTCTGCTCGGAGAGCTGCACGAAATGGCGGCCGATGACCACCATCGAGGTCGAGGTGATGGCAGCATAGATCACCGCGGTGACGACGAGGAAGCCGGGGATGGTGATGCTCGCGCCGTCGAGCGGCAGGGTGAGCGCGCCGCCGATCGTCCACAGCACCACGATGAAGGTCGAAGCGGCCAGGAACGCGTGGAGGACGCCGGAGATGAAATCGACGGGCGACTCGGTGGCGATGCGCAGATCCTCCGAGATGCGCGCCTCGGGGTTGGTGTGGTCGCCGGCAACGAGGTTCAGCTGATAGTAGCGGCCGCTGGCCAGCCAGCGCGCGATGACCGCGGTGCTCATCCAGGAGCGCCAGCGGCGCTGGATCGTCATGCGCAGATAAACCTGCGCAACGACAAGGCTGATGCTGCCGGCCACCAGCGGCAGGAAGACGGCGCTCAGCATATAGACGGTGTGGACATCGCGCTGCTCGATGGCGTCGAAAAACTTGCGGTTCCAGACATTGATGCCATATTGGAACCCGACATTGACGCAGATCAGCACCAACAGCCCGAAGGTGAACGGCAAGGCGAGCTTGTCGCCGCGCCGGCCCCAGTAACCGCGCCCGCTGATCCAGAAACGCCGCAAAAGGTATTTCTTGCGCGCCTGCTCGGCCTCTTCAGGCGTCAGCTTCGGACCGGGTTCGACTGACTCCGGCGGCGGCGGGGCCGGTTCGCCGACGGCCTCGGGTGTGGGTTCGGCGGCCTTTTCTCCGGCGGATTTCTCTTCGCGTGACTTCTCTTCGTGTGATTTCTGGGGGCGCGGCTTCTCTTCTTCGCGCTTCTCGGAACGCGACTTTTCCAGGCGCGGCTTCTTTTGGCGCGCCTTCGCGGCACCGTTTGGTTTGCCGCCGATCGGTTTCGGTTTGCGTTCAGCCTGAGACATCAGGCGGACAACGGCTTAAAAATCAGAAGGTTTCATGTCTATGCCTGCGACAGGGCAAAGGCATGGCGCGTGTTCGGGAGGGCAGTCGCATACGGCAGCGCCAGCCCCCCTCCGTCTCGGCTTCGCCGAGCCACCTCTCCCCCCCCACGTTTGTGGGGGGAGAGGAACCCAAGCTTTCCAAAGTTGCGGCCTTAGCGGTTGGCGTTTCCTCTCCCCCATGCATGCATGGGGGAGAGGTGGCTCGACGAAGTCGAGACGGAGTGGGGGAGCGCCCTATGCGATTTGGGCTTCTCCATCCGAACTCACGTCATCCGCTGAAGCCCCGGCGCGCGGCGGCCATGCCTTCCCACATCAGCTTCAGGCCGAGCGCGCCGACGACGGCGCCGGCGGCGCGGTCGATCCAGTGCTTGGTGCTGAGATAGGCCGAGCGCGGGCGGCTGGCGGAAAAGGCGAAGGCGACGACGGCGTACCAGACGAATTCGTTCAGGAAGAGCAGCGGCGGCAGGACCAGCAGCATCCAGAGCGGCGGCGAGGCCGGCAGCATGGCCGCGAACATCGAGGCGTAGAAGATCGCGGTCTTCGGGTTGGCGAGCTGCACCAGAAGCGACCGGCGCAGTGCCCGCCAGAACGAGCCGGCGCGCGCCGACTTATCGCCGGCGATCTCGATCGGCTCATGAGCGCCGCGCCAGATCTTTATGCCGATCCATAAAAGATAGGCGCCGCCGGCGATGCGCAGGAAAATGTCGAGCCAGGCGACCTGGACGAGCAGCGCCGTCAGGCCGGCGACCGCGATGGTGGCAAAGATGAAGCCGCCTATGCCCATGCCGATCGCCGCCGCCAGGCCGTCGGTGCGCTCGCCCGCGACCGCGATGCGCGAGACGACGACGAAGCTCGGCCCGGGGCTCATCGCGCCGAGCAGGAAAACGCCAAGGATGGACAGTATGGTTGCGAACTCGGTCAAGGTTTCCTCCTCGGTCGGGTGCAAGTTCCAGCGCAACACAATGCACGCACAAGGCCGCTTGTCACCAGCCTGGCGGGCGATCCGTTGGGCCAGAAGAGCACTGTTCCTTCCAATTCCTGCCAGATACGGGTCCGCTGCCCCCAAAAACAAAAACAAGGCCCCGTCGCCGGGGCCTTGTCGCAACATCTTCGATTGTGGCCCTGCCTACTTGCCGGCCAGCTGCTTGGCGTTTTCCGGCGTGATCGCGGTGGTGTCCACCGTCACCGTCGGCTCGACGGAAGTCGCGCAGTCGAGGAGGATCTTCTTCGACATCTCGATCGCTTCCTTGGCGCCGGTCGGATAG
The DNA here is from genome assembly GCF_040545255.1 of Mesorhizobium shonense. Taxonomy (NCBI): domain Bacteria; kingdom Pseudomonadati; phylum Pseudomonadota; class Alphaproteobacteria; order Hyphomicrobiales; family Phyllobacteriaceae; genus Mesorhizobium; species Mesorhizobium shonense. The sequence continues at coordinate 121,111 of NZ_JBEPLM010000015.1, read as the reverse complement.
GTGAAGGTCGCAGCCCAATCGCCCTTGGCCACCGCCTCGATGCCGCCGGCCGGACCCGGCAGGCCGTCGGTGCCGATGATCTTGACGTCCTTGCCGGCGCCCTTGGCGGCCAGCAGCGCGCCCGCCGCCATCATGTCGTTCGAGGCATAGAGCACCTTGATGTCGGGATGCGCCTGCAGCATGGCGGAAAAGGCGGTCTGGGCTTTATCCGGAACCCAGTCGGCGGCCTGCTCGGCGACGATCTGGATCTTCGGGTTTCCCTTCACGCCCTCCTTGAAGCCGTTGAGACGCTCCACCGCCGGCGTCGAGCTCGGCAGGCCTTCCAGCACCGCCGCCTCGCCGCCATCGGGCAGCAGCTTCGATGCCGTGTACTTGCCGGCTTCCTCGGCGATCTTGAAATTGTCGCCGCCGATGAAGGCCGAGTAGTCCTTGCCGGGGTCGCCCACCGTCTTGCGGTCGAGCTCGATCACCGGAATGCCGGCATCCATGGCGCGCTTCACGGCGGGCGTCAGCGGGGCCGCCTCGAAGGGCGAGATCAATAGGATATCGACCTTCTGGGTGATGAAGTTGTCGACCTGCGAGGTCTGCGTGTTGACGTTGCCGGCGCCGTCGGCGATCTGCAGCGTGAAGCCCGGCACTTCCTTGGCCGCCGCCGTCAGCTCGTCATTGACGTGCTGACGATAGGGCTCGGCGTTGTTGGCCTGCGAAAAACCGATGATGAACTGGCCGTCCTTGGCGCAGGCCTTCACCATCGGATCGGCGGCCTGGGCGGTCCCTGCGATGCACAGGCCGGCGCCTGCCAACAGCGCGGCCCGAAGCGCGCGGCTAAGTCCTCTCTCTGTCATTCTCATACTCAGTCTCCTCCTCGTCTGGCCGGATAGCCAGACCTTCGTTGCAGTTTCTTGGGTTGCTCTTTCAGAATGCTGCCGCCGGCCTCCTATCGTCCCAAACCCTCGCGGCGGCGAACGAGGGATTGAAGCACTGCCGCAAGCACGATGATCGCGGCGGTCGCGAGCAACTGCATGGCGGGGGTGATGTTGTTGAGCTGAAGGATGTTGGCCAAAGCGCCGAGCATGATGGTGCCGGCCACGGTGCCGACCATCGAACCCGCGCCGCCGAACAGGCTGGTGCCGCCGATGACGACGGCGGCGATCGCGGTGAGCTCATAGCCCATGCCGTCGTTGGCGCTGCCGAAATTGAACTGTCCGGCATGCACGATGCCGGCAAGCGCGGAAGCAAAGCCGGTGATGGCGTAGACCGATATCTTCACCATCGACACCGGCACGCCGGAGATGCGCGCGGCGCGCTCGTTGCCGCCGACGGCGTAGACGTAGCGGCCGAAACGCGTGGTGTTGAGCACCAGTGTGGCGATGGCCGCGAAGATGATGAAGACGATGGTCGCCACCGGCACGGTGTTGTCGAACAGGCGCTCGCCAAGCACCGCGAACACCGGCGGCGCCAGGCCCGGCCCGTCGCCATAGGAAATGTTGATGTACTGGTTGCCGGAGACCACGAGCGCGAGACCTCGCGCGGCCTGCAGTCCGGCGAGCGTGACGATGAAGGGCTCAAGCCGGAAGCGTGTGGAAATCGTGCCCTGGACGATACCGAAGACGGTACCCATGACGAGCACGGCCAGGATGGTGGCGATGAGGCCGAAGCCGCCGGAGATCATCATGGTGGCGGTCACCACGGCGGAGAGGCCCAGCACCGCGCCGACCGACAGATCGATGCCGGCGGTGATGATGACGAAGGTCATGCCGATGGCGATAATGCCGGTCTCCGATACGGCGCGCACGATGTTGGCGATGTTGTCGGGGTTGAGGAACAGGATCTCGCCATGGCGCCGGGGCGAGAAGATGATGCCGCCGATCGCCACCAGCACCAGGCCGATCAGGCTCTGGAAGCGCACGATGATCGCCAGTGGGTCGACGCGGTGCTTGGGCGCCGCAGTTGGGGCCGCCACAGGCGCCGGGCTCGCCGCCACCGAAATCTTCTGGTCCGACATCAGGCCTCCCTGCCGTTTGCCGCGGCAAGCACGGTGTGCTCGTCGACGCCGCCATTGAATTCCGCCACGTTGCGCCCCTGGCGCAGCACCACGATCCGGTCGCAGAGCCCGATCAGCTCCGGCATCTCGCTGGAAGCGACCAATATGCCCAACCCTTGAGCAGCGAGCGCCCGCAGCCGCGCGTAGATCTCGCCCTTGGCGCCGACATCGACGCCGCGCGTCGGCTCGTCGAGCAGGAGAAGGCGCGGATTGCCGAGGATTTCCTTGGCCAGCACCACCTTCTGCTGGTTGCCGCCGGAAAGCGCGCCGACGGCGATGTCCGGGTTCTTCGGGCGGATGTCGAACTGACCGAAGGACTGCCGCACGGCTTCCGCCTGGCGGCGCGGTGACATCAGGCCTGCCGGCGAGATGCGGCGAATGACCGACATCACCAGGTTGAGGCCGACCGCCATCCTCAGCATCAGGCCGCTGCCGCGCCGATCGTCGGTGACGAAGGCGATGCCCGCCTTGCGCGCCGCGTTGATGGATTCGAGTTTTACCGGACGGCCGTCGACCGCGACCTCGCCCTGCCAGCGGCCGGCAAGGCCGGTACCGTAGAGCGCTGAAAGCAGTTCGGTGCGCCCTGCCCCCATGATGCCGGCGAGGCCTACGATCTCGCCTTCCCTGACCTCGAGCGAAATGCCGCTCGGCGCCTGCCAGCCGGCGCTGTCCCGCGCGAGCCTGAAGCTGGCATCCTTGAGGCTGAGCAGTGTCTTGCCGGCGGTTTTCGCGCGCTCTGGATAGAGCTCGTCCAGCGGCCGCCCGACCAAGAGGCGCACCAGCTCGGCCTGCGGCGCGTGCGGCTCGGTGACGCCGGCAACACGGCCGTCGCGCATCACCGTCACGCGGTCGGCGATATCGGGCACTTCTTCCAGCCGGTGCGAGATGTAGACGATGCCGACGCCGGTTGCGGCAAGCTTCCTCATGATGTCGAACAGGCGCTCGACCTCGCCGACGGTGAGCGCGGCCGTCGGCTCGTCCATGATCAGCACGCGCGAGGCATAGGACAGCGCCTTGACGATCGCCACCACCTGGCGCTGGCCGATGGAGAGGTCGGCCACAAGGCGCGCCGGGTCGATGGCAAGCTCGATCGCCTCCAGCCGCTGCTTCGCCTCGCGGCGCATCGCCGGCACGTCGAGCATGCCGCCCGGCCGCATCAGCTCGCGGCCGAGGAAGAGGTTCGCCGCGACATCGAGCGAAGGCACGAGGTCGAGTTCCTGGAAGATGGTGGCTATGCCGGCGGCTTGCGCCTCGCGCGGGTTGCTGAAGGCTACCTGCTTGCCGTCGATGCGGATCTCGCCTTCGTCCGGCGCGTAGACGCCGGACAAAAGGTTCATCAGCGTCGACTTGCCGGCGCCGTTCTCGCCGAGCAGAGCGTGGATCTCGCCGGCCTTCAAATCGAAATCGACGCCACGCAGCGCCTGCACGCCGCCGAAGCGTTTTACGGCACCGGTGACGGAAAGCAGCGGCGCGCTCATGCTGGCCTCGTGTGGGCCGGCCTCGCGCAGGATTGGCGTGCCTTGAGCGCCGCCGTCAGCCGTACGGCGCGCGGTGCCGCATCGCTGGAGGCGATGCGCTCGCTGAGCAGCGCTGCCGCCTGCCTGCCGATCTCGGTGCAGGGCTGCTCGACCAGCGTCAGCCTGGGCTCGAAACAGTCGGCCCACTCGAAATCGTCGAAACCGACGAGCGAAAGGTCGCGCGGGATCGAAAGGCCCTTCTCGCGGATGGCACGGACTGCCCCGATCGTCGTCATGTTGTTGCCGGTGACCAATGCGGTGGGCGGCGCGGGCAGCGACAGGATCGCATGCGTCGATGCCGTGGCGCTCGCCGTGTCGACATTCTCCGGCGAGACATAGTGCGGCAGGCATTCAAGTCCATTGGCGGCCAGCGAGGCGCGGAAGGCCTCGATGCGCTCGCGCGTGGTTGTGAGCCCCGGCTGGCCGGCAATGTAGCCGATGCGCCTATGGCCGAAGGAGGCGACGTGGTCGATCAGCGCGCGCATCGCCGTCTCGTTCTCGACGCCGATCTGATCGAAGCGGTCGTCGGCGAAACGATCGATCAGCACGCAAGGCAGCTTCTTTTCGGCGAGATAGGCGATCGCGCGTTCAGGCGAGCCGGACGGCGCCAGAATGACGCCGTCGACGCGGCGCTGGTGGAAGGCGCGCACCACAGACAACTCGCGGTCGGGGTCTTCCTGCGTGTCCGACAGAAACACCATCAGGCCGAGCCGCGCGCATTCGGCTTCGACCGCGCAGATGATGTCGGTGAAATAAGGGTTGGAGATCGCCGAGATTGCGAGCCCGACGCTGTTGGTCGAGGCCACCTTCAGCGAGCGCGCCAGCTCGTTGGGCTGGTAGCCCATGGCGGCGATGGCGTCATTGATGAGCTGCGCCTTCTCGGGCGAGACGAAGCGCGTGCGGTTGACGACATGCGAGACGGTCGAAACCGATACGCCGGCGCGGCGCGCGACCTCAGCCATTGTCGGCATGCGAACAGAGTGCCCGCAAGCGCTCCTCCCCTGGATTGCGTTTCCCGTCCGCTCTTCGGCGGATCTGGCGAAACCATAGAGCCATCGAAACGTTTGCGCAATCGATTCGATGGCGAGACGCACGAAATGTTTTAGGCGGTTGGAGAGAGCCTGTTGAAGGACGTTCGCCAACCTATTGGCGAGGTCGGTGCCGCCCCTCGTCCGCCTGCCGGCACCTTCTCCCGTTAACGGGGAGAAGAAGAAGGGCCGCGCGCTTGGCGCCTATTCTGCAACGCTGGTGATTGGCGAATGCGAAGATGAAAGCCCCTTCTCCCCGTTAACGGGGAGAAGATGGCGGCAGCCAGATGAGGGGGGCGACGCCAACGCTTGAATAGAGAGCACTAGTATCGATGCGAGCACCCTGGGATGAAGGCGCCCAACGGCTAGGACGTAAAGGCAAGCCAGGCCGTGCCGGCGAGGAGCGTCAACAGGGTCAGCGGCAGGCCAACCTTGAAGAAGGCCATGAAGGACAGCTGCTTGCCCGCCGCCTTGGCCTGCTCGGCGACGATGAGGTTCGCGACCGAACCGAGCAGTGTGAAATTGCCGGCGAGCGTCGAGCTCATCGCCACGACCAGCCAGGCACGCTCGGGGTTTTCCAGTCCCGGGATGAAGGGCCGCAGCGCCAGCACGGCCGGCACGTTGCTCATGATGTTGGAAAGCACAGCGGTAAAGCCGGAAAGCCGCCAGACGTCGTCGAGGCCGATAGTCTTCGCCCAGGCGATCATGTCGGGTGTGAGCAGCGTGCGCTCGGCGCCCGCCACCACCACGAAGAGGCCGGCGAACATGAAGAGCAGCGGCCCGTCGACCTCGCGGTAGATGCGGTGCGGCTTGATCGCGCGGGTGACGAGCAGAAAAGCGCCGGCGATCAGCGCCGCCTTGGCGACGGGCACGCCGGCGAAGAAGGCGATTGCCAGCGCCACGCAGACGATGGTCGCCTTCAGTACCTGTCCCGGCAGCATGCGGCCGCGATAGACCTCGGGGCTGAGCTCGGCGGGACGCGAAAACTCGGCACGATAGACGATGCGCACGATGACGATGACGGCGAGAAGGCCGAATAGCGCCACTGGAGCCAGGGCCGCCGTGAAGGCCGGATAGGAAATGCCCGAAAGTGCGCCGATCACCATGTTCTGCGGATTGCCGGTGATGGTGGCAACACTGCCGCAGTTGGAGGCGGTGCAGGTGGCGATGAGATAGGGAACCGGGTTTCGCCTGATGACGCGGGTGACGTGGACGACGATCGGTGCCATCACCAGGCAGATCGCGTCATTGACCAGGAAGGCCGAGAGCACGCCAGTCAACAGCGTCACCATGATCAGGAGCATGAAGGGCGCATGCGCATGCTCGATGGCGAAGCTGCCAAGCGCCCGGAAGGCGCCGGATACTTTCAGATGCGCCACCACGATCATCATGCCTAGCAAAAGCGTGATGGTGTCGAAATTGATGGCGCGGTAGGCGTCTTCCATGCCGATCGCGCCGATGGCGATCATGGCTGCGCCGCCAAGCAGCGCAATGCCGGCGCGGTCGAGCCTGAGGCCCGGAATGCGCCCGACGGCGACACCCGCATAGGTGAGCCCTAGGATGAAAAGCGCGCCCGCGCCCGTCCATGTCATTGCCAGAGGTTCCCGTTCGCCCTGCCCTGCAGAATCTGCCCGCCCCACCTTTAGCAAGGGTGCGGCAAAGGGAAAGCGCGGACCGTTGAAACTTTCGTCATCAGTGCGTGCGGCTTTTATATTCCAGAAAGCTAATGTAATGTTTCTGAAAAGCCGGGCCGACAATCCAGTCGTTGGGGACTAAACGGATGAACACGGTCGTTGAAGTGGGGCATCGCGTCTCGCCTAAGGAGAATCTGATGCCCTCGACGGAATGCGGGCGCTGCCATGGCGCCAGGAAAGTCTTCGTTTGCGCCCACTGGGTCAGTTCCTACGGCCATTGCTGCCCGCAAGGAACGCACCGGCTGAGCTGCCCGGGGCACAGTGTGGTCTGTCTCGAATGCGGCGGGCGCGGAAGCCAGAGCGCCTGACGGATCGCGTTTCGAGGAGCCCGCCGCTCACCCCGGCGGAGTCGGCGGGCTCCCGGGCGGCCCGCAAGCGGCCACCGCGACACGAGCCGGCTTTCTCGCATGGCTGGCAAGGCTTCGTCATTAAAGTTTGACATAGCTACCTTGGGCGTTGTCGCGATCACGCCAAGCTGTTCATTGCGGACGAAAGGCTCTGCGCGACGTCCTCCTGCTCTGATCGAACGATGGTCAGAGCCGTCCGAGCAGCACCAGAATGATCACAATAATCAGGAGCAGCCCCATACCGCCGCCGCCATAATAACCGGTGCCGTAGAAAGGCCCACCGCCCAAGCCGCTAAAGCCGCCGAGCAATGCCAGAATAAGAATGATGACGAGAATTGTGCCGAGGCCCATGACCTTTTCCTCTCTCCGCCTGATCCGCGCCTGTCATGAGGAAACGAACTCCTCAGGCGACGTGCATGTTCCGCCGGACTCCTCCGGATTCTTTTCTACTGCGGACCGGTTTGATCAGACGTTTCGATGGGCACCGAATTGACCTCGAGGCCCTTGGGAGCCATCAACATGAGCGCGACGGCGACAGCGATCGATGCAATGATCGCGGCGGTGCTGAAAACGTCTTTCATCTTCCATCCCGCAGCATTCGAAGATGCTAAACAACGCACGACGCCCTCTCGCGTTCCGCAATACCAGCCTTGCCCCGATCCGAGACATCCGGAACCTTTCCTTGCCAGTAACGTTGGAGGCAGCCCGACTTGGGCCAGAAGACTTGTGGCTAGAAGACTTGGGGCCAGAAGGAGGCAGGCAAATGGGCTTATCGATTCTCATCGGCATCTTGATCACCTTTCTGGTGGTGATCCTGGTGCTTTATCTTATCCAGCGCCTGCCGCTCGACGGCCGCACAAGGCAGATCGCCCAGATTGTCGTCATCATCATCGGCATTGTCTCGCTGCTCAGATACCTTGCGGTTTTCTAGCAACGATCCATATTCGTCGCCGGAAAGCCACGACTGTAAGCCGGTGCCCCATGAAAAGTCTGCCGATCGCCCTTGTTGCCGGCACGATATTGTTGACTGCTGGCGCCGCCGATGCGCGGCCCGACACGCGTGCCATGACCTGTGCGGGGACGCAGGCGCTGATCCAAAGCCGGCACGCAGCGGTGTTGACCACCGGGCCCAACACCTACGATCGTTTCGTGCGCCAGTATGGCAATGAGTGCGACTGGCCCGAAGTCCCTATGTCGGTCGCGGTTCCGACCCGCGACGGTCCGTGCCGCGTCTATCGCTGCGAGGAGCCGGTTTTCAACTTCCCAAACTGAGAATCGCCTCGCTTTGCAGACAAGTTGGGAACCGTCACGCCATCGCACGGATTGTAGCGGGAACTGCCCGGGCGATGCTGAGGCGTTCCGTATATCGGCTCGCATCGCGCGGGATTTGGTCTGCATCGCCGGACGAGGAGGAACGGCCATGTCCAACGATATCACGCGTAGCGGCAGTTGCCTGTGCGGCGGCGTGCAGTTCCAGGTGACCGGCGAGCCGCTGAGGGTGGGGCTTTGTCATTGCAAGGACTGCCGCAAAACCAGTGGCTCGGCCTACCAGGCCTTTGCCGTGTGGCCAAGCCAGGCTTTCGAAAGCACGGGCATCACCAATAGCTATGGCGGGCGAAGCTTCTGCCCGACTTGCGGCAGCCGCTTGCCAACGGTCGGCGAGGAAGAGGTCGAGGTGATGATCGGTGGCCTGGACGTCGCGCCGACCGAAGGGCTGGAGCCCAGCTACGAACTGTGGATCGGCCGACGCGAGCATTGGTTGCATTCCCTGCCCGAAGCACGCCAGTTCGAGCATGACAGGGTCGTCGACGATTCGGCGGCCGATGATGGCGAACCGGAAGCGGGGCGGGGGCCGCATCGAAAGTCAGCCTAAATTCTTGGCAGCGGCAGGGCTTAAGTCCTACACCAAGAACGCTTCGGTCCCAACGAGCCGGCAACACGCCCGGAAATAGTCGAGCCATAGGCCACAGCGCCCTATCTTCTTCTTGAAATTCGGCCACTTTCAACCAGTGGTCGGTTTGCCGACGCGGCAAGGACCATTAGCATTTCCGGCGCGGCGACACCTTTTGGAGGCCGCTTCGGCCGGCGCGGCTCAGGCAACACACCAGCATTGCCGCGCCGGCCTTGCAAGATCGATAGAATGTCCAGCCATGGCCGCGCATCCAGGCGAATACAACCTTTGAGGTTGTTTCGAATTCAAAGGTTTCTGCTTATCGCGTGAAGTACCAAGCTTCCCTCGCGGCAGCGACGTGAAAATCGTTTCGGCAAGAGAAATTTTTTCATCACTCATATTTCTGGTCATACCAACTACGCCACCGAACTATGCGAGCAGCAGCATACCTATGATCTCCGGCCTTGTACAAAAGACCACCTTTGTTTCTTTATAATTTTGCGACATAGTATTGGCGAATCTTGAAGCCGAACGGGGCGGTTTTCATGACGTCGGCGCCTGAAGACAGCCGCAACGTGCATATGCGGTATCCACCGATCGACGGGTTTTGGACCTGGGACATCAAGCGCGATCGCGTCTACGGCGACGCCAATCTGTCCGCCTATTTCGATCTGACGCTCGAGGAATTCTCGCATGGCGCGCCGCTGGAAAGGTGGATGCAAAGCATCGAGCGGGAGGACCAGCCGAGGGTTCGGCTGGCGATCCGCAAGGCCATAGAGCGCAGGTCAGGCTTCCGCGAAGTCTACAGGGTCCGTTCGGAAAAGATGGGGCTGCGCAAGATCCTGGCCGTTGGCCAATGCTATGTCGACGGCATGGGCGAGGCGGCGCTCTATCCCGGCTGGTTCGTCGACCTGACGCAGGATGCCGCATGCGAGGAGCACTCGCTTCGCGAGATGCACAACCATGTCGAGCAAGCCAAGGAAATCGCGCAGTCGATCGGGCACGACATGCTGTCCTACCTCCTGGACAATATCCAGGAAGAGATCCAGCAGAGGCTTGGCGAGAAATCGAGGAGGCGCAAATCCTCTTGAGGCGATCTTTGCCGGTTTCTGGGCCAGTTGCTGGGCCAATTTCTTGGCCAGCTTCCAGGCTAGCTTCTGGGTGGGAGCCTGCCGCGCTTGCCGACTTCGGCCGTTACCAAGCGCGCGAAATACGACTGGGGCGAGCGGCGCTCGATAAGCCTGGCGCGTTCGAGGGCAGCGTCGCCGTAGAATTCGATCAGCACATTCGCCGCCTTGGCGGCGTCGGCCTTCAGCCTGCCGACATCGGCCTCACCGCTCCCGCTAGAGGGTTCGCTCCTGGCAATCACGTCAAGCATAGCTTGCAGCTTGTCAGGAGTGCTGCCCTCGTCTTCGTGCATGGTCGCTGTCCGATTGGGCGTAAAATATCGACATTTCCGCGCAATGTCCAACAGCTTCGTTGATCGGGCGCGGGTGCAACCGGGTACAGCTTAGCCGTGAGTCAGACTACAACCTTCGTACAAGTATAGTGAGCCAAACTTCCCATGCAGACATTGGGGGCACCGATGGACCAGCCTAGCAAAATGGAAAACCTGCAATTTGCGCAGGGGATCTTGCGGGAGCTTCGCCAGAAAGCTGAGGCCGATGGCGAAAAGCTTCTGACCTATCTCATCGACATGGCCTATCTCGAAGCCAGCGACCGTATCCGCGCCCATTGGATCGGCAGCCACGAGAACGAGAACCGCCGGGCCAAAGGCTGATCGTCGGCGGCACATCCCGGCAGGCTTCGAGCCCAAAACACAAAGGCCACAATGCCTTTCGGCATGGCGGCCGGGAGCCCGGAACGCAAAAAAGCCCGCCATGCCTTTCGGCTCGGCGGGCGTGATCATGGACAAGAGGCTACTGTGTAGCCGCTATTTTTTATGATGCGACGGCCTTTTCGCGGACGGGAAGCTTCCAGCCCGGCCGGACGAAATGGCAGGTATAGCCGTTGGGATAGCGCTCCAGATAATCCTGATGCTCGGGCTCGGCCTCCCAGAAGGGGCCGGCCGGAGCGAGCTCGGTGACGATCTTGCCTGGCCATAGACCCGAAGCGTCGACGTCGGCGATGGTATCCTCGGCCACCCGCTTCTGCTCGTCGCTGGTGTAGAAGATCGCCGAACGGTAGCTCAAGCCGACATCGTTGCCCTGGCGGTTCCTGGTCGTCGGATCATGGATCTGGAAGAAGAATTCGAGCAGCGTGCGGAAACTGGTTTTGGTCGGATCGAAGACGATCTCGATCGCCTCGGCATGGGTGCCGTGATTGCGATAGGTCGCGTTCGGCACGTCGCCGCCGCTGTAGCCGACGCGGGTGGAGATCACGCCGGGGAAACGGCGGATCAGATCCTGCATACCCCAGAAGCAGCCGCCGGCAAGGACTGCGCGTTCGGAAGAAGCCATGTCAAACCTCCTTTGGATTTCTCCATAGGTGGGGATTGTGGCCTGCTTCGTCCAGCCGCTCAAGGCCGGATAAGGTGAGGTAACGGAGCGCGGGCCTGGTCTGCGCCGATGCTCGCCGGTTGGGCAACCGGCGAGCATCGGATGCCTGGTCAGCCTCACTTGGGCCCTTTGTCGCCTCGGCCGTTGTTGCTCCCGCCGTTGTCACCTCGGCCGGGGTTGCCCCTGTCATGCCCGTGGCTTTCGCCACCCAGGCAATTGGCGTCGCCGACGCCGCAGCAGCGGCCGGCCCACAGCTTGTTGGTCGGCGTGTTGTCGCATTCGTAGATCTGCTGGCCGGCCATCGCGGAGCCGCCCAAGGCCGAGACGGCTACGGCGGCGAGAAGTGCATTGCGCAGGATTGCGGTCATCGGAAAATCTCCATGGTGCATTGTGTTCATTTGCAGCCATGCGTCGCTCGGCGGGGCAAATTGGTTCATGGAGATTTCAAAAACTCTTGCCGACGGTTCGATGTCCCACGACTGGGTTCTGGAATCGGCGGCGCGCCCATGCCGGGCCGTCCTTATTCATCCGGAGCGGGCTTGAACCGCCTCACCACCACCTCGAATACGATGTCCGATAGGCGGCGATGATCTCGGCGCGCTGCTCAGGCGAGTAGTGCCCGGCATCGTCGATGGTCATGAAGGTGACGTGTCGGGACATGGATTGAGGAGCCCTTTTCCTTCTCCCCTTGTGGGAGAAGGTGGATCGGCGCGCAGCGCCGAGACGGATGAGGGGTGCGCGACGGAGTGCTGCGGTGCCAAGCTGGAGCACCCCTCATCCGTCGCCTTCGGCGACACCTTCTCCCACAAGGGGAGAAGGGAGAGCCTCGCCTCACGTCGCGATATCATTTACCGGCGCCAATGGCGCCGGCAGGCTGGTTTCGCCCAGTCCTCGTCGCAACTCGATCTCGATGTCGCGGCAGATCTGCGAGATGGGCACATCGTTGGCGCCGCCCTCGAAGGGATTGGCGCTGCTCTCGCCGACCAGGTCGAGCGACATGTAGACCCATCCCAGAAGCGCGCTGAACGGAATTGTCAACCAGATCGCGATGGGGCCGAGCACGCCCCCTAACTTGGCCATATCCGCAAAGACCGGGACAATCCCGAACGGCAGCAAGGTGCAGAAGATGATCATGAAGATCGAGCTGATGATCGCATATTGCCGGGGATAGGGATTGTTCTTGATGCGATCGCAGCGCGCCTGCTGGTCATGGAAGTCGCGTATGAGTTTCATAAGCTCTGGATAGACCTGCGTCGGGATGCTGGTGCTCTTCAGCAAGCCGTTGACCTCGGCCAATTGCATGTCGAGAAGGGCTATCGCCGGCTGTGGCGATTTCAGCACGCTCTCGGCTTCCTCCCCCAGCAGTTCGCGCAGTTCGTCGCCAAGCGAGCTTTTGGCCTCCTGGACGTGATAGCGGCGCCGCCGGTACTCGATATTGACTTCTTTCGCCTGGGATTCCCACGGCATCGGCCGCCGCAGCGAAAACCGCAGCGCCGTCAGCCAGGCGAGATGGCGGTGGATGAGCTGCCTGGCGGTCGCGGTATCCGTGAAGCTCCTGCACAGGCTGGACCACATCCGGCTGCTCGCGGTGATCTGCGAAAAGGCCTGCAGGGCCTCGTTGCTGCGGGTGAACACCTGCGAATTCTTGAAGCCGGTAACGAGCGACACCGTGGTGCCGAGCACAAGCACGATGGACCACGGCACCGAGAAACCCACGGTGGCAGGAAGGCGGTAGGCGGCGATCGCCAATCCGCTCACCACGACCATGTAGATGACGCTGCGCCGCGTCCACAGCGCGAAGTCCAACAATTTATAGGAACGGCCTACATACATCGGTGTTCTGAAATCCTCATGGCATGCAAATCACGCGATTGCGCACCATAAGGGCTCGGGATTGTTTTGAAAGCGGGACGTAAAGGGCGTCGTGGGCGAAGCTGCCAATCTCCCCCCTTAGGGGCAGGGCAATCGCATGTGGCGCTCCCCCACTCCGTCTCGGCTTCGCCGAGCCACCTCTCCCCCCACATTCGTGGAGGGAGAGGAAACGCAAACCGCGAAGGTCGCGGCCTTGAAAAGCTTGGCCACCTCTCCCCATGAACATGGGGGAGAGGTGGCCGCGCAGCGGCCGGAGTGGGGGCTGGCGCAGCCATATGCGATTGCCCTCCCCCTTGTGGGGGAGATTGGACTTCACCGACCACTCACCCCTTCCCAATCCTCTCCACCTCCGCAGCGCTCAAAAACCTCAGCACCACATCGCTCATGCCGAGCAGCGGCGTGAACGTCACGATCGCGATGCCGCCGGTCGCGTTGGTGCGGGTGAGACCCTCGGAATAGATATCGAGCGGCGGTTCCTCGTCGAACCAGACGCCGTGCAGCGTCTCGCCCTGCCATTTCTCGCGGCCTTTTTCGTAACTCTTGAAGGACAGCACGCTTTCGCCCGCCTGCACGTCGCCGCCACCGCCCCAGCGCACGACGACGCTGTCAATCGCGCCGGGAACATTGCGGCCCATCACCGTGTCGGCAATCGCATCGGCCGGGATCATGCCCGTGCCCCATTCGGCCTGCTGTTGCGGCGGGCCGATCAGCACTCGCTGCGGATTGTCGCGCGTGCCTTCGCCGGTGACGCCGGCCGCCCAGAGCCGGACCGGCGTGTCGAACACCTTGCCCGTCCACCAGTCGGGATAGCGGCCGGTGAGGTGCATGGCCCATTCGGCGCCCCCTGCCCTGGTCTTGCCGAGCTGGTTGCCGGCCATGAACAGGCGCTCCCGGTTCGTCGCCCCTGCCGCGTGGAATTCGGCTTGGCGGTCGTAGGGCCGGTAGCGGGCCAATAGGTTACGGCGCCGGCGTCGGTCCAGCTCCTCGAGCAGCGCCAAATAGGTCTGCATCATCGAGGAACGGCCGCAGCCTCGCCTCGAGACCGCGGATGCGGTTGCGGATTTCCTCATCGCTCATCCGGTCGAGATTGTTTTTATCGGCATCGAGGTTTTGCGAAAAATCCTTGGGCAGCAGCGTCAGCACGACCTTCAGATACTGCTCAGGCTTTTCCGCCCGCACCGCGGCGATGACGCCGGCGCCGTGGGCACGGAAATCCGCGCGCAGTGCGGCGGTGAAATCGTCGCCCAGGGTCTTTTTGGAGCGCTTGGGGCGGGTGGCCGGCGTGGCAGCCAATTCAGGCTTCGCCCTTGCGGGTTTCGCTCTTGCGGTTCGGGCGCCGGTCGTCCTGCGTCGCGCCTTGCTCGCCCCGTCAGCCATGGGCCGGCGCATCGGAGGCTGGTGCCTTGGCCGTTCGCGCCTTGGCGACCTTGCGCGCCGGTTTCTTGCGTGGCTTTGCGCGAACTCGCCTTGGCGGCGCGGCCTGTTCGAACGCAGCCGTGACAATTGCCGAGGCCGGCAGGACAGCGCCCCCCTCTGGCCTGCCCGTCCTTCGCAGCAGCTGCGCAGCAGCTGCGGAGGGTGGACCGGCCATCTCCCCCACAAGGGGGGAAATCGGCAGCTTCGGCGCCGGCGCGGCTGCCTTCAGCGTGGCCGTCACGGCTGCGATCGACCAATGATCCAGACCCTGGCGCGGAAAGCCGAAGCCGGCGACCGCATCGACCGCGCCGCCACGCACCATACCGATGCGCACGCCTGGAGCCACCTCCTCAACGCGACCGGCGCGGCGCGGCAGGCCGAAGGATTCGAATTCGCCGATGGCGCTGACGATCTCGGCGCCGTCGTCGCCGGTGATGATGGTGGCATAGCGTGGCATGGAAGACTTCCGCGGATTGGATTCAACTGGAAGGTCGAGTTCCCGCCCACCCCCGTGGGACAGAAAAACCCGCCGGGCGGCGGGTCGTTGGCGCAAATCAGCACCATGGACAAAATCATAGCATTGCTGCCCACACCGGGCAATGGCTTCTAGGCAAATTTTCCTATTTTTTGAATCCCACCGCAAACGCCGGTCGCCTAAAAACGGCGCAACCGGGACAGGTCGCCGCAGGTGGGCATTTTTGTCGGAACCATGGGCGGGCCGAGCGGTTGGCCCATGTCGCGACGCGACGACCTTTCGCCAAGAAAAGGAGAAAACCATGTTTAAAACTATCCTTGCGGCCTCGGCGCTCACGATCGGTCTTGCCACGGGAGCGATGGCCCAGGACGCCGGCCATATGGGTTCGGGCGATACATCCGGCCATATGGGTTCCGGCACCACCAATGGTACGACCGGCGGCAGCGGCCAGACGGTCGTTCCCAATGCCGACAATGTCGATCCGGGCACGACCGGCAGCATTTATGGCGGCCCGGCCTATGACGACGGCATGAACTCGAATGCCGACCGCAATTGCGCGCCGGGTCCGCAGGGCGCTCAGCCCGATGCCAGCAACCTGTCGCCCGGAACCACCGCGCCGACCGTCAACGACAAGAACTGCGGCAAGTAGCATTTGAGTTTCGTTGCACCAAAAAGGGCCGTGGAGTCCGCTCCGCGGCCCTTGCCTTTGGCGGCTTGCGGGAACCAGGAGCCGCCCAGACCGTTGCAGGAAGAAAAAGGAGAAAACCAATGGCAGACAATGACATAGGCACCGCAACTCGGGCGAGTGGCAACGGCAAGGGCACGACGAGCGCCGCGCGCAGCAGAAGCGCGTCGCGCCGCAGCGCGCGGTCTTCCAACGCCTCCGAGGCGGAGATGAAGAAGCAGATCGCGGAACTGAAGCGCGAGGTGAGCCGGCTCAACCGGATGCTCTCCGACCAGGCCGAGGAAGCGGCTCATGGCTGGTATCAAAGCGCCGCCGACCGCGCCTCCAGCCTATACAGCGGGGCATCCCACCGCGCCTCGCGCGCGGCCAAGCAACTGCGTACCCAGGCGCATAGCGTGTCCGAAACGGTGCAGCAGAACCCCGGCACGATCTCAACCGCGGTTGCGATCGGCGGGCTGTTCGGCGTGCTGATGGGCCTCACTATCGCCAGAAGCTCGCAGCCGGACCCCGACTGGTTCCGCCGCTGGCAACGCTAAGGCGCGAGACGGCTTGCCGTCTCGCCGCTGCCTCAAAGACTTGGCAGAAGCCGGGCAGGCGCGAGACGGCTCGCCGTCTCGCCGCTGCTCACGGACCTGACAGAAAAGGCCAGGTTCCAGCCTGGCCTTTTTGCACAGGCTGGTCATTAGCATGACCTTATGGAATCATTCGTCCATAGAATCGCGGAGAGCGGGCATGGACAAACCTGCCATGGCATCCGTCTTTCGGATGCGGCATGTGCCAGCAAGCATTTCGGGCGTTCGCAGCCTGGGCCGGGGCCAGGCCGATCCCGTTTTCCACTCGAGGCCGCTCGGCGAGGCCATCCGCTTCATCGCCGAGGCCGACGGCCAGTACGACTTGAGCGCCGTCGCGATCTCCTATGGCGACCGCACGACGCCGCCGCTAGGCAGCCGCGAGGTCAAGCAGCTCTGGAGCGAATATGGCGAGCGCCTGATGGAAGCCTAGTCCTCGCCGGCGGCCGGCTCGCGGCGGCTTCCGCACCGTGAGAAATCGCCGCAGTGGACCAAGCAATCTACTCGGGGTTATTCTAAGCCGTCTTGTCCGTGCCATGGAATTTTGCTTGGGTTGGGCGCGATTTGATTTCAGGGGTGTAGATGCGTTTCGAAATGCGTTTTGCCGCGGTGCTTGTCGGCGCCGCACTTCTGGCTGGCTGCACCAGCGCCAATGAAGGCCAATGGAACACTGCGCAAGCGGCGATGCAAGGCAACCCTGCCTTCAAGCGAGAAGTGATGGCCGACTGCGTCAAGCAGGTGGGGTCGAGGCAGTCGAAGGACAGGCAGGCCGTGGCAAAGCTCATGAATGTCAGCGTCGCGCGCGTTCCTAGCGCGTTCTGCAGCCGGTTCTTCAATGCATGGGCAAGCGGCCGCCTCACCTATCGTGATTTCCAGGGTATTCATTCCCAGACGGCCGACAATAGTCGCTTCGTGCGTATCCTGCAGGGCAGGAAATAGCGGGACCGCCTGGTCGCTACCATGCAGCCCGAGCTTCAGCGCCTCATCGATGATTGTTACGCGGCGTTTGCTTCCTACCCGCCGCCGCGCAAGGATCGACGCGGCGCTGCTTATCCTCGACGCTGTCATGCCGAAACGGCCCGATTAGCTACTCGGGGAGCGATCACGCAGCGGCACCAAGCATCGCGCCGGATCGGAAACGCCGCTCGCGCGTTTTTCAGGCGAGGTCAATGGGAGGAAGCGCCATGAACGTCGCCAATCTGCAACTCGAAGGCCTGCTGATGGCCGTCGCGGCAATCAACCATGTGCTGGTGCGCAAAGGGGTGCTGACGGTCGAGGAGATCGACATCGCGCTGCGCAAGGCCGAGGCCGTCGAGACCGGAGAGGACCGGTCCGAAGGCATGTCGGCGTCGAGCCGCGACGCCGTCAACTTCCCGATCCGCCTGCTCGAGCTCGCCAACCAGTGCCAGCCGGAAGTGGACATGCCGTCCTTCTCCAAGCTGGCGCGCATGGTCGGCCAGATGAAGGAGCCGTATAACGATCAGATGTGAGGCGGGCTGTTCCGCCGGTGATGCCTGCGCTGCCCCTCATCCGCTCTTCGGGCACCTTCTCCGCGTAAACGGGTAGAAGGAACAGTTCATGCCCCGCCCGGCCCGCCTTGCCGGACCGCCAGCACGCTACCGGGTCCGTGGACGGCGGCGAAGAGCAGGCCGGCGGCGAACGGGAAATGCGACATGAAGGCGCCGAACTCGGCCTGGTTCGAGGCCCAGTGCGACGGGCCGTGGAAGGCAAAGCCGAGGAAGACGACATAGACCGCGCCGATCAGCGCCGCCGGGGTCAGGAGGGCGCCGGTGAGAAAGGCGATCACCAGCAGCGTTTCGAGGATTGCGGCGCACCAGGCCAGAAACAGCGGGAACGGGAAGCCGGCGGCGGCGATGTAGCCGGCGGTGGCGCCCATATCCATGAACTTGAACGCCACCCCCATCGCGAACATGGCGGCGAAGATCAGGCGAGCGATGAGAATGGCGGCGGTCTGCCAGGTCGATTGCGTTTCCACGATGTCCTCCGGTTGAAGCGGTTGATGTGCTCCAAGGACGGATGACGGGCGATGGTTCCGACAGGAGTGGGAAATTTTTCTCCTTCTCCCCTTGTGGGAGAAGGTGGATCGGCGCGCAGCGCCGAGACGGATGAGGGGTGTTCCAGGGAACGCCAACGTCTCACTCCGCTGGAACACCCCTCATCCGTCGCCTTCGGCGACACCTTCTCCCACAAGGGGAGCCCGCCCCTACCCCGCCTTCGCCTGCGGCGGATGGCTGATCGAATCCCGCACGGTGCCGTAGGCGGCGCCCCAGCGGTCGGTCATGTCGCAGCGTATGTCCCAGAGCTCGGGGAAGAAGCGGTGGCGGGCGCCGCCTTCGAGGATCTCCACCGGCCGGCCCTTCAGCGACTTCGCGCCGAGCCCGATCGAGCGGTGGATCAGATAGAGGTGGTTGGCGCGGAATTTCTGGAACAGCTCGTCGAACTCGATCAGCGCCTCGGCCACGACGTAAGCGTCGCCATGGTCGTAATGGGCGTCGTAGATGTCCTCGACGGAGAGCCCGCGGCCGTCGAGATAGGCGTGCCTGAAGGCCCGCCAGAGGTCCGGCGGCAGGCGCAGGATCAGCTTGAAGCCCGGCGATTCCTGGCCGCTGCCATTGCCGAGCTCGAGGCGGATCTGCTGGTATTCCTTGGGCGACATGGTTTCCAGAAGGTCGAGCTGCACCGTCATCATGCGCACCAGCCGGTGCACCCGCCCCATCAGCGTCACGATGCGGTGGGTATCCTGTTCTTCCAGATAGTCGAGCACGTCGACCAGCGTGTAGGCGATGAGCTTCATCCATAGCTCCTCTACCTGGTGCACGATCTGGAACTGCAGCTCATCGGCATTGACCATCTCGGCGAGCGGCTTCTGGCAGGCAAGCAACTGGTCGACTTTCAGGTAGACGCCATAGTCGCGCATCTCGGGCGCCTCGATGCGTGCATGATAATCCGATTTGTCCATGGCTCGTCTCCTCGCGCGGGCATGGTTCGACAGATGCCCCAAGGATAGCGCTTCCGGCTTGAACATTGTTCCTTTCTGTTATCCGAATTGCGAAAAATGGAGTACGATCCCGTCAATTTCAGTAATTTTGGAGAACGGACTATGCTGGACGTCCACGACCGCAAGATCGTTGCCGCATTGGAACGCGACGCGCGCGTCTCCTTCGGCGAACTCGCCGAGGAGGTGGGCCTGAGCAAGACGCCCTGCTGGAAGCGGGTCAAGGCGCTGGAAGACGCCGGCGTCATCCGCGGCTACTCCACCCGCATCGATCCTGCCGCGATCGGCTTCGGCATCGAGGCCTTCATCCAGGTGTCGATCGACTTCGAGGTCTCGGACGCTTTCGAGGCGGCGGTGAAGAAGCACCCGCTGATCCGCCGCTGCTATGCAACCACCGGCGAGGCCGACTATCTGTTGCAGATCGTTACCGTCGACATGCGGGCGCTGGACCGGATGCTGCGCGTCGAGCTCAGCCGGCTGCCCGGCGTGCGCCGCACCGTAACCTCCATGGCGATGCGCGAGATCAAGGGCGACATTTCGTTTGCCGACGCGGCGTCGCATGCGTTGAGGGGATGAGGCGCGCGCACCAAACGATGTGAGACGTTGGCGGAGCAGCAGGAGGCCCGATCCCCCGATCGAGCCGCGGAGGCCGGCCACACAGGCGCGGCGTCGGGCCCTGACTTTTTCTGGGATGGTCGAAGATCAGGCGTTGAACCGGTCTATAGTCGAGGCGGGGGTACGCGGGTGGCAGATATCGTCTCAACCAGGATCAGTGCGGAGCCTGCGGGGTCGGCAGGACGCTTGCGGTTTTTCGCATTGATGGCGGATGCCGGTATCGCGCGCCGTTCCTTGCCACAGCTCGGGAGTATTCTGGCGGCAGCGCTGCTCGCGTCGACCATGCTGGTGCCGACGGCCACCGCAACTCGCGCGGCGTCGGTCTTGCCGGAGCTGCGAGACGGATTCGACCGGTCAATAGATCCCGTAGCCCAAATGCAAAAGGGCAAGCGCATTCTTCTGGTCCAAGCCGCAGGCGGAAATGGCGGCAACGGGGGAAACGGCGGCAATGGCGGCAATGGTGGCAATGGTGGTGCCGATGGAAACGGCGGCAATGGCGGCGCCGGGGGAAACGGCGGCAACGGTGGAAATGGCGGCAACGGAGGGAATGGCGGCAACGGGGGGAACGGCGGCAATGGTGGCGCCGGTGGAAATGGCGGCAATGGCGGTGCCGATGGAAACGGTGGGAACGGCGGTTCCGGTGGTAACGGTGGGAACGGCGGCAACGGCGGCGCCGGTGGAAATGGCGGCAACGGCGGCGCCGGCGGTAATGGCGGCAATGGCGCCGGTGGAAACGGCGGCAATGGCGGTGCCAATGGAAACGGCGGGAACGGAGGATCCGGTGGTAACGGTGGCTCCGGCGGCAATGGCGGCAACGGCGGTGCCGGTGGAAATGGCGGGGACGGCGGGAACGGAGGCTCAGGTGGGAACGGCGGTTCCAGCGGCAATGGCGGCGGCTCCAGCCATCACAACACCACCCATTCGGACGGCGCCCGTTCCTGCGGAATCTCCCAGAGATCGTCTTGCTGACGCGGCCTGACCGTAAAGCGCGTCGCGCTACGGACCGGTGCGGTAAGCGAAATCGTCGATCGCGGCCTGCCAGTGATGCTGTGTCCGGATCTCGAGCCGCGTGATGCGCATGTAGTTGGCCGCGAAGTAGACCGGACCGCTCGCGGACAGCACAACCTGATCCTCATATGCGGGCTGGTCGCCCCGCCAGGCCTTGAGGACAAGCGTCTCGCCCTCCGCGTCGTTCCAGCCGGCGCCGAAGTAGGCGCCGGTGAAATCGAACGGCTTGTCGCTGAACGCCTGCGCAGGGTGCCCCGAGCTGTTGTAGGCGATGAATTCGCCCGACATGGTCGTGTTGACGTAGCCCGGGCCGTCGGTGAAGCGCTGGTGCATGGCAACGAGATTGTACCAGTCGAGCCCGCCATAGCCGGATGGAATTTCGAACACGCCCGACGTCGTCAGCAGGTCGTCGAAGCCGACGACATGCTGTTCGGGCAGCGGCTCCTCGGCAGGTCCGCCATTGCCCGAAAACGCGGAGAGAACGACCGGCGCATCGCCGACCACAATTTTCCGCCGCTGTGTCGCCCCGTCGGCCGAAACGTCGACCAGCCATTCGCCGGGCGTCGCGGGTGCGCTGAACCATCCATCCGGCTCAACGCTGGCAGCGGCGGTGACTCCGTCCGGCCCGGTGAGGGAAATGCGCGACCCGGCGGCGACCGCGCCGCTGATCGTCAGATCTGGCGCAAGCCCGACCGGGCGCGTCGTAGCGCGTGCGATCATGTCGCCTGGCGAACCAGGTGAAACGACATAGTCGCTTTCCTGCGACGCGTTCCCGGTGGTGATGGACCAGCCTGGCGGAGGCACGACCCGGAACGAGTAATGTCCGGGATCGACGACCTCGAGATCGCGCTGGGTAACCGACATCCGGAAATTGGCAAAGCCGCCGGCATTGGTCCACCTCATCGCGGTGTCGCCATTCGGCTTGCCGAGTTCGACCGCCACATGCGGCATCGGCCGGTCGCCGAGGTCGTAGACCCCGTTCCTGTTGAGGTCGCGGAACACGAGGATCGACGTGTTCATCTGGCCACCGTTGAAGGAGCCCCATGCGCGCTTGGGATAATAGTCCTTCGCACCGCCGGCACGCGCCGCGTCGCAGAACATGGCCAAGCCGATTGCCGGCGCGACGACGAGGGCGCCCAAAAAGAACAAACCGCGCGTCACGAAATTCCCTCTCTGGCGGCCAACCCGATCCCCTGGAGTCGCGCGATGACCTTGTCGACTGCATCCGCATCGAAATAGGCAAGATAGAGCAACGCCATGGTGGCGCTGAACGTATAGACCGGCAGCGTCACATAGATGATGGCGTGAAAGACCAGGCCCGGCAGGACGAGATAGCGCCTTGTCCGACGAAACGGCAGGCCGAAGGCAAGACAATATTCGAGCGCGACCACGGCGGGAGACACGATCGTGGCGAGCCAGGCAAGGCCGGCTGGATGGTCAGAGCCCGCGTAATACCAGAGGAATATCTGCTCGATCCGCGCGCCGCTGAGAAAGGCGTAGGTCGTCTTGTCGAAGGCGGCGAAGAAATAGAGCACCGAGAGCTGCATTACGATCAGTCGCAGCCCCCAAAGATTGCCGCGTTCCGCTGGCGGCGGATGACCCGAGCGTTCTGCGCGGATCACCGCCAGGTAGCGATCCAGCGAATACGAGCGGCCGCAGGGGGTGAGCGCGATGAGCAGCGCGGCGATGGCAAGCAAATAGGCATGATGGTGGGTCCAGGGCTCGCGACCAAGCTGGTGGCCGAAATAGTAGTACATCGCCAGCCCGACCGAGCCCGTCCAGAGAGCGGCGATGCGGCTATGATAGCCGACGAAGAGCAGCGCTGTGGCGACGAAGAAGTTGACTGCCAGAAACAGACCGATCGGCG
Source organism: Mesorhizobium shonense (assembly GCF_040545255.1). Lineage (NCBI taxonomy): Bacteria > Pseudomonadati > Pseudomonadota > Alphaproteobacteria > Hyphomicrobiales > Phyllobacteriaceae > Mesorhizobium > Mesorhizobium shonense. The sequence continues at coordinate 98,569 of NZ_JBEPLM010000015.1, read as the reverse complement.
ATTGGTCCCTATAGAGCAGCAACTCGCCCGCCCAACGCGACCAGAACAGCATTGCCAGGCCGATGCGGACCAACGCGGACGAACGCGACGAGCCCTCCGTACCAACCGCCCAGTCAACGAAGCGTGCCGCCATGGCGCGCATCGGACGCCAGCCGGGCCGGTCACTGATCGCGTCAGTCGGCACAGGCATTTTCGGCATCGGTGTGGACGGTCTGCCAGCCACTGCGCGCGGCCTGCCGCGCGCGGACACGGATGTCGGCGCCCTGCCCTGCGGCCGTACAGAGCCGCTTGATGACGGAAGCCAGTTCGTCGCGGCTTTCGATCCGCTTCAGCCTGCCGTTGCGAGGAGCGCCGAGCATCTCGAACCGGTCGAGCGGGACAAGCGCGCCGTCGGGGCGGCGGATCTCGAAGGAAGCGTCGATCACGTCGAGCCCAATCGCACTAAACATGGTCCAGGAGCGCAGCAGCGCCGTTCGTACCCCGAAGACCTGCTCTGCGGCTGGACCGGCGATCATGAACGCGGCGATCGCCATGAATGCGAAAAACCGTAAGCGCCCTGCCGACACCCGCCCGGCAGGCTCCGCACCGATTCTGGCTGAGACGACATCCGCCACCCGCGCACCCCCGTCCCGACTATAAGCCGGTCCGACGCCCGTTCTTCGATCATCCCAGAAAAAGTCAGGGCTCGACGCCGTGCCTGTGGGAGATACCTGGGTTCCCGCAGTTGCCGCGGAGGACGGGGCAAACAGAAGGGAGGCGCGAAGAACGCCGCGGCCGGTATTCGGACGTCAGTTCAGGCCAGGCTCCGCACGGGCAGCCGGCCCGGGTTCCCGCGCCGCCTCTTCCTTCTCCGCGTCGGCCTTGCGCTTCGGGCATTCCTCGAAATCATGGTCGCGGCCGCCGCAATAGGAGCAGCATTTGGCAGGCTTGTCGGGGTGGAGCATCGAGGCCATTCCCAAGAATGCACGAAAAGGTGTCCGCTTGCAGCAATTGCGTGAAACCGCAACCGCCGTTCAGCCCCATGCCCCGATATGTCTTCGCGCAGTTCCAGGAGCTCGCCGCTCGCGCGGCGGGCCCCCGTTCAATCACCGCTCACGCATGCGCGTGGGGGTGACGGAAGTCCCAGACGGCCCAGGCCGATGCCGCGAGCACAAGCACGCCGAGGACGACGTGCGTGAGCATCACGTTCCTGTCTGCTGCAAATCCCAGCAGCCAGGGCGACACGATCAGCCAGAGCCCGAGGACCATATTTACCCATTCTTCCCATTCGGCGAACACCGAAAGCGTCGCGAGCGCCAGCGCGCCGAGTGCAACGCCGACAATCCAGGCGTTCCACGCGGGCACCATTGCCGCGGTGAATCCGATGACCCAGGGTGAGATGAACAGGCAGATCGCGAGGACGAGATTGATCCAGTCCTGGCTCTTTCTTCCTTCCATCAGTTTGCTTGGCATGACAACCTCCATGGAGCTTGACAGAAGCAACTGCACAAGCGTGCACAGCGCACGCTTAATTAATTGATGTAATACTCTTTTACGGACCTGCAAGGAGGCCGCGGCCAGGCGTCGTTTCCGGATTGAAGATGCCTGGAGGGCTGAAAACGGCCTTCAGAGGCTGAAATCGCTTTCGGTGTCCGTTCCGAGCTGCGGCACGACGATGGCCTCGAGCGGCGCCGTCAGCGACCATTTCAACGCACCGGGCGAGCGTTCGAGGCTGGAGGAGCCGCTGAGCGATTGCGGCGCCACCCGCTCGAGCACCACCGTGCCGAAGCCCTTGCGCGCGGTCTCATCCGGCTCGCCAGTGCCGGTATCGCCATTCGACGCCTCCTGCCAGACCAGGTGAAACCGGCGCTGGGCCTGCGGCCCGGTCTCGACCGTCCAAGTGATCTCGACGCGGCCGCCCTCGCCCGCCAGCGCGCCATATTTTGACGAGTTGGTGCCGAGTTCGTGGAAGGCCATGCCGAGATTCTGCACGGCATTCGACTGCAGCGTCAGCAAGGGACCGGAGAGCGAGATGCGCTCCTCATGGCCGAACGGTTTCAGATGTTCCTGGATGAGGTCGAACAGGCTGGCGCCGGCCCATTCCGAAGTGACCAGGAGATCGTGCGAGCGCGACAGCGCCATGATGCGCGCGCGGATCATGTCCTCGAATTCGCCGGGGTTGGCGGAGCGCTTGTTGGTTTCCCTCACCATCGACAGGATCACCGCGAACTGGTTCTTCACGCGGTGGTTTACCTCGCGCATCAGGAGCCGGATGCGACGCTCGCTCTCTTTGGCGGCGCTGATGTCGCGGGCGATTGTGGACGCACCGACAATCTCGCCGGAACTGTTCCTGATCGGCGAAACCGTAACTGAAACCGCGACCAGCGAGCCATCCTTTCGCTTTCGCGTCGTGTCGAAACTTGCCACTCCCTCGCCTTTGCGGATTCGGCCGATGATGTCGCTCTCCTCGTCGTGCAGATGCTCTGGGATAAGGTGCAGCATGGATAGGCCGACAGCCTCCTCGGCGCTGTAGCCTAGCATGCGCTCAGCCGCATGGTTCCAACTGGTAATGATGCTGTTGAGATCCTTGCTGATGATGGCGTCGTAGGAGGAGTCGACGATGGCCGCCAGCCGCGCATTGGCAATGGTATCTGCTGATTTCCCGCCCCCGGATTTCACTGATTCGCCCCGGATATCGCCATCGGCATTAGCTAGCGCGGCCGGGGACCAAGGCAAGCGCCTAAGCCTTGGAACGGTCGGGATTTTCGCCGTTACCTATTTCGGGAGCCAGCACGCCGAAATCCTGTGACTTCACCCCCGCCTCGGCGGTCAGGAAGCCGTCCGACGCAAGACCTCGGCGCAGCAATTCACGCACCGCGGCCGAACGGCTGGGCATACGCTTTTCAAAACGCCAGTTTTCCAGCGCTGCCAGCTCTTCGTCGGTCAGCATGATCTGCAGCCGCTGCGGGCGCTCAAGCTCAGCCACTTTGCCTCCTTACCAAAATACGGGAATGAGTAAGTGTCTCACTTTGAGTAAAAGTAGGGTCGGCTGCATGAAGCGTCAAGGTAGGGCGATGTGTGAAGGGAGACCCATGCTAACGAAACCCATGATGCTGCAAAACCTCATTTGACATATCATACTAACTTACTGATTTTCTTAATTATTTTTGCTTTTCGGTTTGCCGTTTTCGCTGATCGAGCGCATAGTGGGCGCAGAGGGACAAACCCCCACGAAAGGAGGGTTTTCCAATGTCACGAGGATTTTCGGATCGACTGCGCGAGGACGCCCACTGCAAGGTCCGGCATGCCCTGTGGGAAGACGGGATCGTCAACATCATCCAATTGTCGGAAGAAATCAGGCTCATGAACCTCGACGAGAACGTCGCCCGCGAGGACATCGAAAGCCTGGTGATGCAGGTGACCCAGCTTTATGGCGCGGCGATCGAATTCGACGAGCAGGCGCGGACTGCCCTCGACCTGCCCGACGCCTGTCCGGCTGACAGCCGCAACGACCTGGAAAAGGCGCTTAACGAGCGGACGCCGCCGGAGGTTCAGGTCGACCTGCTTCATTTGGACTCGAAAGCCTGAGCGGCGGATTCCAACCGGCCGAGTGCCCAGGCGGCTACAGCGCTTTCCGCCGCCTGATCTCTCTCGATCCATCAATTTAGAAGCCCGCCCCGGGGGGGGGGAGAAATCCGAGGCGGGCCGGATCGGGTTCTGGCTACCCGTCCTTCGGCGCGCGCTTCACAGAAGAATGCGGGGACTGCGCGCCATACTGCAGCAACAACATTAGCGACGTCTAAATGTTCCCTCGCCATGTCAGGAACCTCGGGGCAGTGCCGCCGTTAGCTTCCAAGCAAATGAAGGAGGTGGCACCATGGATTGGAACCGCGTCGAAGGAAACTGGAAGCAGGTCAAAGGCAAGGTCAAGGAACAGTGGGGCAAGCTCACCGACGACGACCTCGACCGGATTGCCGGCAAGCGCGACCAGCTGGAAGGCATGATCCAGGAACGCTACGGCATCGAGAAGGACCGCGTCCGCCGCGACATCGACGAATGGGCGAGCCGCCAAGGCTGGTAGCGTCCGCCCTGAGCCGCAGCCTCAGGCCGGGCTGCGGCGCCGAAAGCAAGGAATTTTTGATTTCAGAACAATGACGCTATATTAGTTGACTAAATGATTCATGGCGCGGTGAACCGATGGCCAAGAAGAAATCGAGACAGGCCTTGTCCGCCATTGCCGCGGCCTCTCGAGCCGAGGCTACCGAGGCAATTTATTTTGCCCGCAAGTGCGGCCTCACCCCTGAAGAAGCGCTGCGGATGATGCGCGAAGCGCATGAGGCGGAGCATAAGGCTCCGGACAGCGGAAAGCGGAAGCGCTAGCCGTGGTGAAAGTGCTTGGCCGGTGCGGCCGCTGGCCGTCAGGGTCAAGCCTCAAACGGCTCGCTCGCTGTTCCCCCACAAGCCCGTCTTCGGCCCTTTTTGGCAACTGCAAGACACGGCAAAGGTGTCAATAACAATTGATCGTCTCGGGCGGATCGTGTGTAAAAATTCTTTCCGGAACAACTCGCTGCCGCCGCTGTTGTTGGATGATCCAAACCAACAGGAGATCAACACATGGCGACGACGAAGGCGGCCTCGAAGAAGGGCCTGAACGAACTTTTCCACGACACGCTGAAGGACATCTACTTCGCCGAGAAGAAGATTCTGGCGACGCTTCCCAAGATGGCCAAGGCGGCGCAAAGCGATGACCTGAAGGCTGCCTTCGAAAAGCATCGCGCCCAGACCGAGGAGCATGTCGCGCGCCTGGAGGAAGTGTTCGAGGTGATCGACAAGAAACCCGTCGGCAAGACCTGCGCCGCCATCATGGGCATCACCGAGGAAGGCGCCGAGATCATGGAGGAATACAAGGGCTCGCCCTCGCTCGACGCCGGCTTGCTGGCGGCCGCGCAGGCGGTCGAGCATTATGAAATCTCGCGCTACGGCACGCTTCGGACATGGGCGTCCGAACTTGGCCTGACCGAGGCTGTCAACCTCCTCGACAAGACGCTGGGCGAAGAGAAAGAGACGGACGCAGCACTCACCGAGCTTGCCGAGTCGGCCGTCAACATAGCGGCTGAAGCGGCTTAGGGCGGAAGGCAGGGTCCTCCCTCAATTCTGTCTTCCCCGAGCCCTGGGGATTCACATCCTTGGGGCTCATGCCTGCAATTGGGATCGTCGCATGGAAAAAGCATTCAACCGGATGGCGGAGGCCGTCGCGCGCGCCACCGGCAGGCCTTGGGCCTTCGCTCTGTGCCTGGCATCGGTTGTAATCTGGGGAGGAAGCGGGCCGGTGTTCCACTACTCGGAGGCCTGGCAGCTCGTCATCAACACCGGCACCACGATCATCACCTTCCTTATGGTGTTCCTGATCCAGAACACGCAGAACCGCGACGGGGCGGCCATCCAGGCAAAACTTGACGAGCTGATCCGTTCGGGCCACGCCGAGAATGACTTCATCGGTATCGAGCACCTCACGGAGGCCGAGGTCGAGGAGTTCCGGGCTCGCTGCGCCGAAGCCAAGAGAAGGCGGATGGCCAACGTCTAGGGCTTCCGAGCCAAGCCTCAGGAGGCATCCAAGTGCGAGCCTCAGCATGTCACTCGGCTCGCCGCGGCGGAGGATGGGAGGAACCGGCCTGACAAAGCGAAGACCGGGTTGCTTGGCCGTTGTGCGAATCCCCCAGGGCGCTGCGGCGGCTCGGTTATGTCGGCTTGTCGACCAGCGGAGTTTTCCGCTTCGGCAAAACGTAGGGCGTTACCAGCCGTAAGGTGTCCATGTTCACCGTCACCGGCACACCCAGATTCACCGTCACCAGATCGCCGTCAATGTGAGTGACGTCGCCGATGAGTTCCATCGGCTGGCCTTTCTTTGCCTGTGACGTGCGGTCGACGATCGAATGCGGGAAGCCATAGGATGGGATCGAGACGCTGACACGGTCTTCCGTGACGCGCCGACGCACGGTTGCTGCGATGGCGACCTCGTCGCCAATGTTGATGCCCTTCGCCATATCACGAGTCTGGCGCGGCAAGAGGCTTCGTCAAGAATTAGCTGAAACTAATACAGGAAAGTGGGTGGTCGGCCTTGAAAGCCGGCGGCCCAGCGGCTCTTTGGAGGGGGACTCGGGGGCGCCGCTGAGCCTAACCGACAGCTGGGGTAGAGCCACCGGCTGGCACGGTATTATAATCCTTTTTTATTAGCCGTAGCTAATTTATTTATTGAAAGGCTCTTGCCCCATCCGCCCCTGGGTAGGAGTGCGGCCGATCCTGCGCGCCGGGAACCGGTGCCGCTGCAAGGCAAACTTCAAAACGGGTTGGTTCTGCCTCGAAGAAGTGTGGACCAGGCATCACGGCTGAAACGCCTTGGGCAACTCAACCCCTCCGCCGCCAAACCTGCGAGACCAGCAGCGCGATCAGACTGCTGAAGACGATCCAACCGCGAACCTCGCTGTCGGAGACCGCGGACCGCGAGCCGACCGTGGACCCGCGCTGAACCTGCTGGGCTGATCGATTCCGAGACGGCGCCACTAGCGGCGTGAGGTCCTGCCGGCTGCCGCTCCGTACCGAATAAGCTCGGGTGATCTCGGCGCCGAAGAAAAAAATCTGGGCCGAGTAGTAGACCCAGACCAGCACCACCATCAGCGCGCCGGCAGCGCCATAGGAGGTGGCGATGGCGCTGGTGCCGATATACCAGCCGATGAGCGATTTGCCGATGGTGAACAGCAGCGCGGTGACGACCGAGCCGACCGCGACGTCGCGCCATTTGAGCCTGCGGTCCGGCAGAACCTTGTAGATTGCCGCGAAGAGCAGCGCGATCAGCACGAAGGAGACGATGGTGTTGACGGCACTGACGATCAGCTCGCCAAACGGCAGGCGTTCGTTGATATACTCGCTCAACGCCGAGATCGCCGTGCTTGCGGCGAGCGACACCAGAAGCATGAAACCAAGGGCCGCCACCAGGCCGAGGCTCGCCGCCCTCGCCCGCACCAGGCGCGAAAGCGAAACGCCATCGGGTTTGACCTTCCAGATTTGGTTCAGCGACTGCTGCATCTCGCCGAAGACGCCGGAGGCGGTGACAAGCAGCGCGATCAACCCGATGATGGTGGCAAGCGTGCTGGACCCGCGATGCGAGGCGGTCTCGATCGTCGCCTTGAGGAGATCGGCGCTCTGCGGTCCCATCACGCCTGAGAATTCCGCCGAGAGCGCGAGCTGGGCGGCGTCGTTGCCGATGACGATACCCGCGATCGCCACGACGATCAGAAGGATCGGCGCCAGCGAGGTCGTGGCATAGAAGGCCATCGCCGCGCCATGGCTCAGCGCATTGTCGTTGAGGTAGCCGGCGACGCCCTCCTTCAGCAGGACCCAGGCTTCGTGGAACCAGCGCCGCATATCTATCACCGTCTACCCCGGACGGGAGATGCAAGTTCGGATACTGGACGTTCTGCCATGCGTTGCCCACGTCCGAATTGAAGCGGGCCGGATGGGACAAGAGCTCGACTGCCTTTTCGTTGGCCAGGGTATGAAGCCGGAAAAACCACCCTGTTCTCTTTGCCACCAGGTCCGGCTGACGCGGCCCGCCGAGGTCAATTCGGCAACGGCCTGATGGTTCCGCACTTCGGGACCGGGAGATCGGGCGATACGGCAGAGCATGCCGACCCCCGTGTCCAGGCACGAAAAACCGCCCCGGATGGGAGAAACCGGGGCGGCAATTGTGGAAGGTAGTTCGGGTGTCCGGGACTACCAGACAGTAACTCGCCTGGCCTTGAAAAGTTTCGAGCCAGGCCCGACCCGGCGTTCTATTTTGGCGTCTGCGGTGGCAACTCGCCCGGCTTGATTATCGGCATCTGGCTGTTGTCAGCCGGCGGAACGGTGGCGTTCTTGTCGCCGGTGGGCGGCGGTTTCAGCACGCCGTTGCAATTGTCGAGCGTTTCCGACAGATCGTTCGCGTTGGCCTGCTGCTTCTGCTGCGGGTCCTTGGTGTCGGGCTTGGCCTGGCAGTCCCCTAGTTGTTGCAGGTCGGGGATGAGTTGCTGGTCCATCGGCTGATCGGCCGTCTGCGCCGCAGCCGGAAGCGCCGACATCAGGACGGCGGCAAGTGCGAGAAGAATTTTCTGCATGGGATCCTCCTCATGAGTAACCCCCGATGATCGGCAGGATCTCGCCGGTGATGTAGCTGGAGCATTGCGGCGAGGCTAAAAACACATAGGCCGGCGCGATCTCCTCTGGCTGGGCGGGCCGCTTCATCGGCGTCTTGGCGCCGAACTGCGCGACGTCCTCGGCCTGCTTTTCCGACGGGTTGAGCGGCGTCCATACCGGACCCGGCGCCACCGCGTTGACGCGGATGCCCTTGCCGATCAGGTTGCCGGAGAGCGCCCGGGTGAAGGCGTGGATGCCGCCTTTGGTCATCGAATAATCGACCAGGTCCTTCGAGCCCTCTATGCCGGTGACGGAGCCCGTGTTGATGATCGCCGAGCCCGGCTTCATGTGCGGCACCGCTTCCTGCGCCATATGGAAATAGCCATAAAGGTTGGTCTTCAGCGTGGTATCGAAATGCTGCTCGGTGAGGTCGACGAAATCGGCTGAATGCACCTGGAAGGCGGCGTTGTTGACAAGCACGTCCAGCTTGCCCAACGCCTTCACTGTCTGTTCCACCGCCTTGCGGCAGAAGGTCCGTTTGGAAACATCGCCGCGAAGCGTGACGCAGCGCCTGCCTTCGGCCTCTACCGCTGCTTTCGTCGCTTTGGCGTCGCGATCCTCGCTGAGATAGACGATGGCTACATCGGCGCCTTCGCGTGCGAAGAGCACAGCGACAGCGCGGCCGATGCCGGAATCGCCGCCGGTGATCAGCGCGACCTTGCCTGCGAGCTTGCCCGAACCCTGCCAGAACGGCGCATCGTAGAGGGGCGCCGGCACGATCGCCCATTCCTCGCCGGGCTTTGCATGGTGCTGCTTCGGGAACGGCGGCACCGGATATTCGCGCGCGCCGGCCTGCATGGGGCCGTGCGATTTGCCGTTGAGCTTTGCGCGATCGGTGGCATCGACCTTGCGCTGCACGCTGCGCTGCCGGCTCGCCGTCTGCGCGCTGTCGGACTTCGTTCGAGTGTCGGTCGGCATCGCCATCTCCTTCTCGATAGACAACGCATGCCGGTGGAAAAGGTTGGCTTTCGTCGGGTCGGCCTTGGCCGCGCAGCCAAGACGCGCACTACATCAAAGTTAAATGCGGGCGATCGCCATAGTTGCTAGTCGATCGTTGTTTTGGGGGGACTCTGCAGCAGGAGAGTTCCATGGACTTTCGAAATCTGATCGGCAAGCTCTCGACGGCATTTGTGCGCCAGCGTGCCGCCGTGACAATCGCCCCTCTTCGGCCGATCCGGGCCTCGCTCGCCAACGTGCCGCTGAGGGTGCGTCCGCGCCCGCCCCACCTTCCGGCGCCGCCCATCCGGCCGGCGAGCAATATGTAGCTCGCGCCCCTGCAGTTGCCTTGGTCGACCGGATGCAACCGGCCGGCGGCATCTTCGTTTATGGCGATCCCAACTCTGGTGGTGGCAACATGAAATCCTTTCGGACGACCAATCCCGTTTTCATCCTGGCGGCGGTGATGCTGACCGCGGCGCCCTTCGTCGGCCTCGCCTGGCGTGTTCATGAATGGCTTGGATGGTGACGAAAAATGAGCCGGTTCCTGCCGCTCACTATCCGCTTCGTCAACGGCGGCTCGATGGTGGTTTCATCGATTGCCGATGCAAGGAAGGCGCTGGAGGGAAGCTGGAAAAACAAGGAGGCGCCGGACTATCTCGCGGCGTCGCGGCTGGTGGACGACGCCATTGCGGGCATCTGCCGGCCGGCTGTTGCTTTCGCCGCCTTCAAGAAGGCGGCCGCGCAACAGGGCCTGTTGAAACCGGTCGATCCCAGCGCCGCGCTCTCCATGCTCGACCAGATTTCGTCGCGCGACCGCAAGAAGCCGCCAGGCTAGATTGTTTTGACGCAATTCCGGACGGAGGCTACGGCGAAGTCACCGAGCCCAACCGTTACACACTTTTCCTGAAATGCTCTGAAGCGCGCCCTCACCTCGGCTCGTTGTTCATGCTGAGATAGGTCGGGTCGAATTCCGCGATCGCGACGAGACGCTCCCAGTCGAGGATCGCGACCATGTGGTTGACCCAGCTGATCACGTTCATGCGCCGCAGCGTGCCGATGACCCTGTTCATGTGCACGACCGAGAGTCCGAGCACATCGGCGAGCACAGCCTGCGACAGCGGCAGATGGAAGCTCATGCCATGGGTTTTCTTCACGACCTGAAGCCTGACGAACAACTCGCAGATGAGATGCGCCAGATGCGAGGTCTTGGAGCGGCGCCCCATGGCCACGATCCACTCGCGGTGGATGGCGCCGTCGACAAGCGTGTCCAGCCACAACAGCCTGGTCAGATGCGGCGCCTGCTCGGTTATTGCACGCAGCTTGCCGTGATCGGCTGCCACCACATGACAGGGCGAGAGCGCGATGATGCCATGGTCCATGGTCTTCAGAAGAAAGGCATGGAGGTCGACGAAATCGCCTGCCACTTGCAGTGAGGTGAACTGCCGCCCGCCGTCCTCGAGTACCTTGTAGCGTGCGGCGAGCCCGTCCACGATGAGCGTGCTGGAGGTGGGCCTCGACCCTTCCTGGACGATATCCTCGCCGGTGACGAAATATTTCTCGACCGACATTGCGCCGCTCAACAAGCTCTTCTCTTCGTCCGAAAGGGCATCGTGCTGGCCAAGGTTGAGAAACAGGGATTCCAGCATTCTGGCTCTTCTGTCCTCCATTCGCAAAAGCTAACGTTGGAGGGTCGGGCCGGTTGCAGACGACCGGTCATGACAGTAGCCATAACTGAGCCGACGCAGGCGGATTTCCCTTCAGAACCAGCCTCTTGGACAATGATCGCGGCCGTGAACTGGACGTCAAAACTGCCGGGGATCGTAGTACCGATGGAACGCTTCTGCTTCGACTTGTACAACACCGAACACCCAGATCGACGCCGAAGGACAACTTCTTCCCACCCCGAGCGGGCCGGGGTGGAAGGGTTGCGGATCCTGCAGGATGTCGCGCCCGACGAAATACCGGGGCGATCGTCTCAAGATCGCCGTCAAAGCGCGGAACGAAAAAAGAGACCAGATGTTCGAGGCGTCCCTACACTCGATTCCGCCCGGTTCGAACATCGCAAGGCGTCGGCCGAGCGAAACCCTTTCCGCGAGCGGTCATAGCAACCATACTCGGCCTCCGCCGTTCCGCCTGCCGGAGGCAAAAAACATGTTCGACGATTTCGAAATCGCCGAGGTCGATACGGGCGAGGCACGGTTATTCATCCGCCGCGCCGGGAGCGGTCCGGGGCTGCTCCTGCTGCATGGCTTTCCGGAAATGCATCTGATGTGGCGCGACGTGGCGCCGAAGCTCGCCGACCGCCTTAGCGTCGTCTGTGCCGACCTGCGCGGCTACGGGAAAAGCTCCTGTCCGCCGTCCAGCCCGGATCATGCTCCCTACGCAAAGCGCGCCATGGCTGCCGACCTTGCGGCGCTAATGACGAAGCTCGGCTTTTCCCGGTTCATGGTTGCCGGGCACGATCGTGGTGGCCGCGTTGCCTATCGGCTGGCGCTCGACCATCCCGACCGCGTCGAGAAACTTGCTGTGCTCGACATCATCGCCACCGCCGATGCCTGGGACCGAACCGATGCCAGGCTGGCGCTGGGCTACTGGCCATGGTCGCTGCTGGCGCAGCCCGAGCCGCTGCCGGAGGCGATCATGGCGGCGGCCGCGGATGCGATCGTCGACAATGCGCTGGAAAGCTGGGGCTCCTCGCCTGCCGCCTTTCCCGCCGAGGTCCGGCAGGCTTATGCCGATGCCTTGCGCGATCCGGCTCATGCGCACGCCATCTGCGAGGAATATCGTGCGGCAGCGACGCTCGACCGCGAGCATGACCATGCGGACCGGGCAGCGGGCCGGCGCATCGCCTGCCCGGTGCTGGCGCTATGGAGCGGGCATGGCGCGCTGGCCGAATGGTACGCGCAAGAAGGCGGGCCGCTGGCGCTGTGGCAGAAGTGGGCCGGCAATGTCAGCGGCGGAGCGATGCCCGGCGGGCATTTCTTCCCCGAGGAGGCGTCGGCCGAGACGGCAGCGGCGCTGCGCGCCTTTTTCCAGGCGAAATAGTTGCGATGCCTGAACGGGCGACCGGCCGCTATAAGCCGTAGGCCAGGGTGAGATAGATCGCCGGCGCAACGATCAGGCAGAGCGCCATCACGATCACCACGGCATTGCCCAGGCGCTCGGCGCGCCTGGCAATGTCGGCGACGTCGTCATCGTCGACAATGAATTCGAGGATCGAGATATCGGCCAGAGCGGAGAGATGGTTGTCGTTTGCGGGATGGCTTTCAGCTTCTCGCGATTTGGACTTGGCAGAAATAAAGGTCAAAACGTCGTCTCGCTTCCGAAACCGGCAACGCGGCTTCCTATTCGGATGGTTCTTGGGTTCCGACGGTATTGGGTGCCCGCCTTTTGCGCGGAAATAGCGGGCACCCAAAATGTGCCGACGACGGAGGGGGGTTCCACCGACGACCGCCCACTAACTCGAAGCTTCTGCTTTGGTTGCCGCCGCCGGCCCAATGCGCGGGCCGCTCGGACTTCAGTCGCAGGGGCCTTTCGGACCGGTGGCCCCGGGCATGAGGCGCCCAAGCGGTTCGGCGCCACACCCGAGAGCTTTGCGGGCGTCGCCCCTGGAGCAATGCCTGGAAAAATGCGCAACAGTCATCTCTGTCCGAAATTGCGTAACGGCTCCGGCGCTGCTCCTCCTGCAATTGGAACTTCTTCCCCTTCTTCCGGTTCCTCAAAAAGCACGCGGTGGCCGGCCGCCGCCAGCAGGAGGTTCAACGGAGGCAGCGATGTCCGTGCACACACTTCACCCCGAGCGCGTCGACGAGGCACGCATGCATGCCTATTCGATCTTTGCTCCGCTGCTGATCCATTCGCTGATCCAAAGGCTGGCGGGCCGCCAGGGCATGCGGGAACTGGACAAGCTCGAGACGTCGCTCGTGCGCCTTGTCGAGGAAACCGTCATCGCCGCGCCGGATGGCGAGGCGATGAAGGAGTTCGCGGTCGAGCTCATTGTGTCGACGCTGCGCAATGTGCGCGAACATCCCGATGCCAAGCACGATCTGGAAGAGATCGACGACCGCCGCACGGCAGGGCGCTCGGAGATTCCGGAGACGCTGGAGGAGCAGCTGCAGTCCGGTCTGGAGGACAGTTTCCCGGCGAGCGATCCGCCGGCGGTCGTTTCGACCGCCATCACCGGCGGCTCGAAGAACATCGTCGGAACCGATGAGGTGCTGCGCCGCAAGAAGGCGGCACGCCGCAAGCAATCGGAGACGGCAGGCTAGTGGCAGCTCACCAAAGGAGACCTGAGATGAACAGCAAAATCCCGCACCGCCCCGGTGCCGCCCACGCACCGCCTTCGGACACCTTGCCGACCAAGGGTGGCGACGACCCGGACGTGCGGTTCCTGGCCGAGAATACCGACCTCTCGCCGAAGCAGGCGCGCGAGTTGATCCGCGAGCACGGGCACGACCGCGACAAGCTGCTCGAAATCGCACGCACCATGAAGGCCGAGGGCTGAGCGCCCCTCTGAAAAGCGAGGCAGACAATGAGCAACTCACCACGCCCGGGACGCCCCGGAACAACCGAGCAATGGCCGCGCTGGGAGGGACCGAAGGGGAACCGCCCTCCCGGTTATCTGCCGCCAAAGGACGATCCCGACAAGAACCGCGATGCGGCCGGCGAGACCAACGAGGACCCTGAGCGGTCCAACCTCGGCGACGCCGGCAAGAAGAAGGGTAACTGAGGCCGGTCGTAGAACTTCACTCAGTGCAACAAGGAGAAGAAAAATGCCACGCGGAGACAAATCGAAATACACCGACAAGCAGGAACGCAAGGCCGACCACATCGCCGAAGGCTACGAGAAGCGCGGCATCTCGGAGAAGGAAGCCGAGCGGCGCGCCTGGGCGACCGTCAACAAGGACGATGCCGGCGGCAAGAAGGAAGGCGGCTCCGGCCGTGGCAAGCACACCGGCAATCCGGCGGCGCACAAGGGCGGCCGGATGGGCGGCAATGCGTCGGGCGAGCGCTCTGCGGCGGCGCGTTCGGCCTCGGCGAAGAAGGCTGCGGCTACCCGCAAGCGCAATGACAGCCACGCGCATCATTGACAGGCGTTGGAACTGCTGTTCTTCCCTCTTGTGGGCCCACAAGGGAGAGATTGGCTCTCATCGGCCGTAAAGCCCGATCTCGTCCGGCCGGATCGAGGCGGCATTCCCCTCATCCTTGCCATCATCGCCCACCTGCTTCTCCAGCGCGGCGTCGAGCCGGTCGCCGTCGCTGCCTTGCGGATCGATGATCGCATTGGCCAGCGTATCGAGCGAAATGCCGAGTTGGTCCAGGCCAAGCTGCCTTTCGATCCCGGCGATCGCCGAGGGAGATTGCCGTTTCAACGCCTCGACCGCGTTCTTGACCGCCGAACCGTAGGAAAACACGGATTCATAGTCGGCCTGGTCGATGCCAAACTCCTTGCCCGCGCGCTCCATCAACCGGACTTTCGTTGCCGTGACGTTGAGGTTGCTCACGCTGAACATGGATTGAGAGTTCCCGGCCTGCACCGGGGGCGAGCCGGCGCCGGACCCGGCGGGGCTGTCCGCGGCCGATCTGGCCGTCGCCGGCGGGTGCTGCTGCAGCATCAGCAAAGCGGTGTTGTTCAGCACGGGAGGTGAAGACATCGCCGGTCTCACTCAGCCGCCGTAAAGACCGATCTCGTCCGGCTGCGTCGGGGTATGCGAAGCGGCCTTCCCCTCGCCCCTGCCGCGGTCGCCGGCTTTCTTCTCCAGCGCGGCATCCAGCCTGTCGCCATCGCTGCCATTTGGATCGACGATCGCGTTGACCAGCGTATCGAGCGAAATGCCGAGCTCATCCAGTCCCAGCTTCTTCTCGATCTCGGCAATGCTGGAGGGAGATTTCTGCTTCAGGTCGTCGAGCGCGGTCTTGATGGCCGAGCCGTAGGAGAACAGGGAATCGTAATCGTCCTGATCGATGCCGAATTCCTTGCCGACGCGTTCGAACAGCCGAGCCTTCATTTGCGTGGCGTCGAGGTTGTTCACGCTGAACATGGACTCGGTGATCCTGGCCTGCGCCTGCGTCAGCGGCGAGGCCGCGCCGGTACCGGCGTGGGCGCGATTGATGCTCGCGACAAGACTGTCTCCAACCGATGCGGACACAGACGTCGAGCGCTGCGGCTGCAGGATCAGGAGGGCGGCGTTGTTCAGCGCGGACAGTGGAGACATTGCTGGCCTCAACGGAACCCGTCCACCATCGGATGGGCGCCGGATAGTCGAGCCAAGACATCATGTCTCGAGCGGAACGAAATCGGTTCGGCAAGGTGATAGCCGCTTATATCTTAAGAATCCCCTAGGACAGCAGCGCGGCCGCTATGCGCTCGACCGACGGGCCGGTGGGCGGCGCCCAGCCCGCCGAAGAGAGATCGCTGTTCAGGCGCCGCCGATCAGTCGTCGCCACCGTCGTGGCTGCCGCCGTCTCCGCCGTCCCCGCCATCATGGCTGCCGCCGTCTCCGCCATCATGGCTGCCGCTGTCGCCACCGTCATGGCCTGCGCTGTCCCCGCCGTCGTGATCGTGATCGCCGCCCTCGCCGTCCTCGTCATCGCCCTGGTCGTCCTGATGCGGGCCGGAACCGACACCCTCGCCCTTGTGGCCGGTCTCGTCATTTTCGGCGACATCGCGGTCGCCGTCATCGCCGGCGGCGGCGCCCTTGTCGTCATTGTCGTCCGGCAGGGCCGCCGTCACCTGGCCGCCATGGTCCGAGCCCGCAAAGCTTTGCCCTGTCGCCAGGATGCCGAACAGGCCGATCGCCGTTGCCGCCAGCAAGGGAAGTTTCTTCATGGTCGCCCCGATCCTATTGTCGATGGAGCACCATTGCCCTGCCGGATTACGGCGCCCTTAAATCAGCGGATTCAATTTTAGCAGTTGCTTATTTTATACCGCTCAGCCGGAACTGCGGCCTTTCAAGCGGCACCGGCTGGCCGGCCGCCCTTGCCACGATCGCCTCCAGCGGCTCCGGCCGGTGCAGGAAATAACCTTGGCCATAGGCGACGCCCATGCCGATGAGTATCTCCAGCGCGCTCTTTTCCTCGATCTTCTCGGCGACGACCGCGCAGCCCATCGAGCGGGCGATGCCGGTGATCGCCGAGACGATCTCGCGGTCGAAGCGGCTGTCGGCGATGTGCTCGACGAAGGAGCCGTCGATCTTGATGGCGTCGATGGGGAAGCGCCTGAGATATTCGAAGGAGCTCATGCCGGCGCCGAAATCGTCGAGGCTGACACGGCAATGGCGCAGCCTGGCCTTGCGCACGAATTCTTCCGCCGCGTCGAAATTGGTGACGGCGGCGGTCTCGGTGATCTCGAAGCCGATGGCCGACGGCGGCGCGCCGCTTTCGGCCATGGCCGTATCGACGAAATCCCAGAGTTGTGGATCGGAGAGCGTCTGTGCCGACAGGTTGAAGCCGAGCGAGATGGCGCCGGAAAGCATCGCCTGGCCATGGCGCGACAGCGCCGTGCGGATGATCCAGCGGTCGAGCCGGGCGGCAAGGCCGAAGCGTTCGGCCACCGGTATGAACTCACCTGGCGGGATCAGCTTGCCGTCGCGGCCTTCGAGCCTCGCCAGCACCTCGACATGGCGGCTCTCTTCCCAGGGCCTGCCCAGGCGATGGATCTCCTGGCCGAACAGCTTCAGCTTGCCATCCTCCATCGCGTCGACCAGCTTGGCGGCGAGCCGCGCGGCATTGAGGCCGCCGACCCCGGAAGCCGTTTCGGCCGCGAACACCGCGAAGCGGTCGCGTCCGCCGGCCTTGGCCGCGTAGCAGGCATCGTCGGCGCAGGCCAACGCGTCGGCCACCGTCATCTTGGGATCGCGCACGAAGGCGATGCCGATGCTGGCCGCCAACCTGCGGGAGGTCACGGCGGGACCAAGATCGGCGTCGCGCACGGCGGCGAGCACGGCGCGCGCGAGCCGCTGGGCGCAAGCGTCGTTGCAGTTGGGCACCAGCAGAGCGAACTCGTCGCCGCCGAGACGCGCCGCATGCGCCGAGGACGGCAGGCTGGCGCGAATGCCCGCGGCGACGCTCCTTAACGCGACATCGCCCGCGGCATGGCCGGCATAGTCGTTCAGCGCCTTGAAGTAGTCGAGGTCGACATAGAACACGGCGAGCGGCAGCCGCGCGGCCGCGCCGATATTTTCGGCCAGCAGCCGGTCGAAGGCGGAACGATTCAACAGTCCGGTCAAGGCATCGTGGTGTGCGGCGTGGGCGAGCTCCTCGGCGCGCTTCTTCTCGTCGGTGATGTCGCGCACGGTACCGAGGATCTGGCCGGCCGAACCGGCGGCGATGAAGCGCACCAGCGACTCGACGTGGCGGACCACGCCGTCACGCCGGATGATGCGATATTGGGTGGCCGTGACGCTCTGCGAGCCCGGTGGCGGCAGGTGCGCCCTCTCTGTGGCCTCCTTGTCGTCCGGGTGGAGATAGGTGTGCCAGAGATCGGCCGTTACCTCATCGGTGTCGCTCACTAGGCCGAAGATTTCTCGGGTGCGCGCATCCCAAAAGCTTTTATTGGTAGCTATGTCGTAGTGCCAGATGCCGGTGCCGCTGGCGGCGAGCGCGAGCCGGAAGCGGACATTGACCTCATCCAGCGCGGTCTCGGCCTCTTTCTGCCTGGTAATGTCGGTCTGCACGCCCATCAGGCGCAGCGGCCTGCCCTCGGCGTCGCGCTCGACGATGCCGCCGCGGTCGAGCACCCAGACCCAGTGGCCGTCCTTGTGTTTCAGGCGCAGCTCCGTCTCGATGGATGGGGTCAGGCCGGCGATGTGGCGGTCGCCGCTTTGCTGCGCCCTTTCGCGGTCGTCGGGATGGGTGAGCTTCAGCCAGAGATCGGAGGTGTTGGCGAGCTCGCCCTCGGCGTAGCCAAGCATCCTCGACCAGGTCGGCGAATAATAGCAATCGCCGGTCGCGAGGTTCCAGTCCCAAAGGCCGAGCTGGGCGCGATCGAGCGCCAGCGCCCAGAACTTGCCGTTGCGTTTATTGCCGTCCGCCATGCCCTGTTTTTCTTTCGCCCCGTCGTGCAATTCTGCACGAAAGCTGAGAAGAAAGGGTTACTAGGGTGAAGCTGCCAATCTCCCCCTTGTGCGGGAGATGTCCGGCAGGACAGAGGGGGGCGCGAAGGGATCGCAACGCAAGTCAGCGTGCGTCGGCGCTTCGAGCTAATTTGCGTATCACAGTATCCGCCAACAGGAGCAATCAATTGTCGGGAAGCGGCACCGGTGTCTCGCTCAACGTCCGTAGGTAAGCGATCAGGTCTGCTCGCTGGTTCTCGTCCTTCAGACCCGGGAAAGACATATCTGTTCCAGGCAAAGTCATGGCGGGGTTCGAGATGAAAAAATTGAGCTCCTCAAAGGTCCAATTGCCACCAGCGTCCTTTAGGGCTGACGAATACTGGACATCGTTTTGTGAACCCTTCTGGCGCCCCACGATGCCCCACAGACTGACCTTTTTGGGAACCCTGACCCCCGGCGAAAGATGACAGGCCCCGCAGGTCCTGTCGTAAATTTCCTTGCCCGATTGGGCGTTTGCCGATGCAAGGCGTGCCGAAATCGGCGCAATGGCCGGTCGTCCGGCACCATGACCGTGCAAGTAGGCCGCGACGTCGTTGTGACCACTGAGCTTGGCCAGATGTATGGGCGGACTTCCATTCGACGTCAGCGCGTTGACGTCCGCTCCGGCGTCGACAAGGTGGATGACGCACTGAAGGCAGCCATTTTCGGCAGCCACGTGCAGCGGCGTCTGCGCTTTCGCCACCTGATTTGGATTGGCTCCACTATCGAGCAGCAGCTTGACGATTTCAGCGTGCCCCCCCTTGTTGGCTGCGTAGAGTGGCGTTCTTTGCCAGCTGACGGGCAGGTTGACGTCCGCCCCATGCTTGATCAGAAGTCCTGCCAGCTCGACATTTCCGCCTTCGCAGGCGATGTAGAGCGCCGTAACTCCGTCAATTTCGTTAACAGCGGCGCCTTTGTCCAAGGCGGAAGCCACGGCCGCGACGTCGCCCTTCTTGACCAGATCACCCAAGCTGCTGGCCTGGGCGGGCAGGGCAAGAAGCCAAAAGGCCCAGGTAGCCCGTCTCGCCCACGCGCATCCCCGCTCGATCATCCTATCCTCCCTGAGGCAGCCCGCAGCCTCGTCCCGGACACTCGACAAGATTGTTTCAATTTAACCCAAAGCGGCAATTTAGTATATGCTAATGCAACGGCGCCGGGCCGCGACTAACCTTGCCTTGATCCCTTTCGTGCCAATCAGGCTATGGCCGAGGTTGAGGAGTCTCCGCCCTCGTGTGGCATTGGTCGCCAGCCCGGTTTGGCCATGACTGCAGAACAACTGAATGGCCGGCGGGCCAGAGATCCTGCCTAGCATCCCGAGTATCGGGTGAGATCGCGCGCTGAGGCCTTAGAGCAGTTCACCGTTTCACGGAAACGCCGAACTGCTCTAACTATTTGTTTCTAAGCAATTCCGGACGGAAAACCGTTACACACTTTTCCTGGAATTGCTCTAGCCAATCGCGGCAGCCTTCAACCCAAAGGCAGCCGCCGCCTCACGATCGCCGCATGGAAGCGCGCGCCGTGGAGCAGGCCTTCGTCGTTGAAGTCATAGGACGGGTTGTGCAGCGGCGCGGAGTTGCCGTTGCCCATGAAGACGAAGCAGCCGGGCACCTCGTTCAGGAAGCGGGCGAAATCCTCCGAAGCCGTCATCGGCTCCGCCGCGACGCCAACGGCGTCGTCGGCCAGCAGGTCTCGGGCCGCCGCAAGCGCCTCGTCGACAAGCGCCGCGTCGTTGATCAAGGGCACGAACTCGCGCGTGTAAGTGACTTCGGCTGCTACGTTATAGGCCTGCGCCGTGCCCTCGGCGATGCGGCGCATTTCCTTCTCGATCGCCGCGCTCACCTCGGGCCGGAAGCTGCGGCAGTCGCCGAGGATGCGGGCGAGCCCGGGCAGCGCGTTGCGGGTGCCGTCGGTGATGAGCTCGGTGACCGACACGACGCCGATATCGGCCGGGCTCAAGCGCCGCGAGACGATGGTCTGCAGGTTGAGGACCAGCGCGCAGGCGGCAACCAACGTCTCCCGCCCGGCATGCGGCCGCGCCGCGTGGCCGCCAAGGCCTTTCACCACGATCTCGAAATTGTCCTCGGCCGACATGACCGGACCGCTCCGGGTCTCGAAATGGCCGATGGGAAGGCCCGGCATGTTGTGCAGCCCGAAGATTTCCTCGAAGGGGAAGCGCTCGATGAGGCCGTCTTCCAGCATCGCCAGCGCGCCCCTGCCCCATTCCTCGGCCGGCTGGAAGATGAAGCGCACGGTGCCGTCGAAACCGCCTTCATCGGCAAGCAGCTTGGCCGCGCCGAGCAGCATCGCGGTGTGGCCGTCATGGCCGCAGGCATGCATGGTGCCAGGCGTTTGCGAGCGGTAGGCAGCCGTCCCCTGCTCGGCGATGCGCAGCGCATCCATGTCGGCGCGCAACGCGATCGCGCGGTTGCCGCTGCCCCTGGTCAGCGTGCCGACGACGCCGGTGCCGCCGATGCCATCCGCCACCTCTACCCCGAAGGCGCGCAGTTTTTCCGCCACGAAAGCGGCGGTGCGCTTTTCCTCGAAGCCGAATTCGGGATGGGCGTGGAGATCATGCCGCCACGCCGTCATCTCGCGATGAAGCTCTTCGAGGTCGGTCATCTGCATTCCCCCTCTTCCAATCAGTCGGCCGCCAGCCTGGCGGCGACACCGAGCAGAATGTTGGCGCCGGCGGCGACGTGGCCGGCGGCAGTGAACTCGGCCGGGTTGTGGCTGATGCCGCCGCGGCTCGGCACGAAGATCATCGCGGACGGCGCGACGCGCGCAATCATCTGCGCATCATGCCCGGCGCCCGAGGTCATGCGGCGGCAGGAGAAGCCGTTGGCCAAGGCGCAATCCTCGATCAGCGAAACGATGCGGGGATCGAAGGTCACCGGCGCGAAGCGCGCCAGGCGCTCGGTGCGGATCGAGACGTTCGCGCTGGTGGCGAGCCCGCCGAGGAAAGCGGCGAGCGCCGCCTCCTCTTCTCCCAAGCGCGCCTCGTCGGAATCGCGCAGGTCGACGGTGAAGGTCGCCCGCGATGGGATGACATTGATGGCGTTCGGCTCGAAGGCGATCGTGCCGACGGTCGCGACCGTCGGTGTCGGCGAGGCGGCGGCGCGGTCCGCGAGGAAGACGATGGCGCGGGCGGCGGCGACGCCGGCATCGCTGCGCATCGCCATCGGCGTGGTGCCGGCATGGTTGGCGACGCCGTCGATCACGATGCGCTGCCACGAAATGCCCTGCAGGTTTTCGACCGCGCCGAGGGCGATACCCTCGCGTTCGAGCACCGGCCCCTGCTCGACATGCAGTTCGACATAGGCATGCGGATCGAGGAAGCCCGGCTCGTGAGGACCGGCATAGCCGATGCGCTCCAGCTCCTTGCCCAGCACCGAGCCGTCGGTGCCGACGGTGGCGAGCGCTTCCTCGACGTCCAAGCCGCCGGCATAGACCAGCGAGCCCATCATGTCGGGCGCATAGCGCACCCCTTCCTCATTGGTGAAGGCGGCGACCACGATCGGCCGGGCCGGAGCGAAGCCGGCCTCCTTCAGGCTCTCGATCGCCTCGAGACCGGCAAGCACGCCATAGCAGCCGTCATAGATGCCGGCATCGATCACCGTGTCGATATGCGAGCCGAGCATGACCGGCGCCTGGCCGGCATTGGTATCGTCCTGCCAGATGCCGAAGATGTTGCCGATGCGGTCGACGGCGACGTCGAGCCCTGCTTCCTGCAGCCAGGCGACGAGACGGTCGCGGCCGAGCCTGTCCATGTCCGAAGCCGCGACGCGGACCAGGCGGCCTTGTTCATCGCGGCCGAGGCGGCCGAGTTCCTCGATGTGGCCGATGAGGCGGTCGGCGTTGATCGTCAGATTGCTCATGCCGGCTGCCGTGCCCGCGCGACGTCTTCAGGCGCCATCCCGACCAGCTCGGCATAGCGGCCGGGGTCGGTGGCGCCCTCGGAGTTGATGATGAGCACGCGGGAGCTGGAGCCGAGGCCAAGGGCTCCCCGCATCTCCTTGTCTCCGGCGGCGCGGATCAATCCGGCAAGCCCTGCGCCGCCGCTCTCGCCGGAGACGATCGCCGGATCGTTGCCGGCAGGGCGCGCCAGCCGGTTCATCACCGCGACCGCGTCCTGCTCGTCCACCGTCATGAAGGCATCGCCGAGGCGCGACAGCACGCGCCAGGCAATCAGCGATGGCTCATGGCATTCGAGCATCGCCATCACGGTCGGTTGCTCATGCGGAATCTTTACCGGACGCCCGGCCTCGGCGGTGGCGTAGATGCACGCCGCCCGCGCGGGCTCGACCACAATGACCTTCGGCCGCTGCGCGCCGAACAGGATCGCCAGATGGCCGGCAATCGCCGCGGCAAAGCCGCCGACGCCGGCCTGCAGGAAGACATGGGTGGGCGGCTCGGGCCTGCGCTTCAACGCCTCGCGCACGATCACCGTATAGCCCTGCATGACCAGGCCGGGGATGCGCTCATAGCCAGGCCAGGAGGTGTCGGAGACGACCGTCCAGCCGCGCTCGGCGGCGATGCGGGCGGCCTCGCGCACCGAATGATCGTAGCCGCCCTCGACGCGCACCATCTCGGCGCCGAAGCTGGCTATCGCCGCCACGCGCTCGCGGCTTACACCGGCGTGGACGAAGACTACCGAGCGCGCGCCGACGAGGCCGGCACCCTGCGCCACCGAGCGGCCGTGATTGCCGTCGGTGGCGCAGCAGAAGGTCATTTGCGCCGCGATCGCGCGCACGCTTGCGTCGCCGATCTCGCCGACATCGACGGCGCGGCCGAGCCGCTTGCCGGCCTCTTCCAGCACCAGCCGCATGACGGCATAGGCGCCGCCCAGCGCCTTGAAGCTGCCGAGGCCGAGGCGCGTGCCCTCGTCCTTGATGTGCAGCGAGCCGATACCGAGCTCGCCCGCCAGCGCCGGCAGGGCATGCTGCGGCGTCTCGGCATGGCTGTCGCGCGCCTTGAGATAATGCTCGGCCTGGTCGGCGCCGGCTATGCCGAGGGCGGCGGTATCGGCCGCCACCAGCGGCTGGTTGTGTTCGGGACGTTGGTTGAGCAGCATCATGGCTTTTCTCTCCGAAGCGCTGAACTCTGGGGGGCGCTGAACTCTAGGGCGCTGAACTCTATTGCGGAGCGATCGAGAATTGCGCTCTGTTTCGGCCATCTGATTGCAAGTTTGTTTCATTTGGATGCCGCCATGCCAAAATTTCCTGACCTCGACGCCTTCGACCGCGCAATCCTTGCCATCCTGCAGAGGGACAACACCACGCCGCAGCGCGCGATCGGCGAAGCGGTGAACCTGTCGGCGCCGGCCGTGCAGCGGCGCATCAGGCGCATGGAGGAGCGTGGCGTCATCCGCGCCAATGTGGCGCTGGTCGATCCGGCCAAGGTCGGCCACCCGATCACCATCTTCGTCGAGGTGGAGGTCGAGAGCGAACGGGCCGAACTGATCGACGCCGCCAAGCGCGGCTTCGCCGCGGTGCCGGAAGTGCAGCAGTGCTACTACGTGACCGGCGAGGCCGATTTCATCCTCGTCGTCACCGTGGCGACGATGGCCGACTACGAGGCGCTGACCAGGCGACTGTTCTTCGAGAACAACAACGTCAAAAGGTTCCGCACCTTCGTCGCGATGGACCGGGTGAAGGTGGGGATGGAGGTGCCGGTGGGGTGAGCTGCTGATCTCCCCCCTTGAGGGTCCCGCAAGGGGGAGATGTCGCCGAAGGCGACAGAGGGGGTCGTCTCACGTAGAGCTCGACGTCGTCGCACGTCGAGCAAGGGCGTCGGCGCTCTACGCGAGGCGACCCCCTCTGGCCCGCCGGCCATTTCCCCCTCAAGGGGGGAGAGTCCCGGCGCTCAACCTCCCCGCCCCAGCCACCTTGCATAAACCTCCCCCACAATGCCGCGCCGGAAGATCAGCACGCAGACCATGAAGATCAGCCCTGTTGCGATCGTCACCGGGAAGCCGGACGTCGCAAGCGTGTTTTCCAGGCCGACGACAAGGCCGGCGCCGGCCACCGGGCCGACCATGGTGCCGATGCCGCCGAGGAGCGTCATCAGGATGACCTCGCCCGACATCTGCCAGGTGACGTCGGTGAGCGTGGCGAACTGGAAGACGATCGCCTTCAGCGCGCCGGCGAGGCCGGCAAGGGCTGCCGACATGACGAAGGCGGCGAGCTTGTAGCGGCCGACCGAGTAGCCGAGCGAAATGGCGCGGTTCTCGTTCTCTCTTATTGAGCGCAGGATCATGCCGAAGGGCGAGTTGACGATGCGCCAGATGGCGAAGACGCCGATCAGGAAGATTGCCAGCACGAAGAAGTACATGTTCATCGGCACGTTGAGGTCGAGGACGCCGAAGAGATGGCCGCGCTCGACGCCCTGGATGCCGTCCTCGCCTTCGGTGAAGGGCGCCTGCACGCAGAAGAAATAGAACATCTGCGCCATCGCGAGCGTGATCATCGCAAAATAGATGCCCTGCCGGCGGATGGCGAGGAAGCCGACGACAAGGCCCATTGCCGCCGCGCCCGCGGTGCCGAGCAGGATGCCGGCCTCCGGCGGCCAGCCCCAGGCCTTCACCGCGTAGGCACAGAAATAGGCGGCGCCGCCGAAGAAGGCGGCGTGGCCGAAGGAAAGCAGCCCGGTATAGCCGAGCAGCAGGTTGAAGGCGCAGGCGAACAGCGCGAAGCACAGCATCTTCATGACGAAGATCGGGTAGATGAGGAAAGGGGCTGCGACCAGCGCCGCTATGCCCAGCACTACCAGGCCCCTTTCCAGCCGCACCGAGGCTGCAGCGCGCTCATGGTGAAGGGTCGCCTCGCTCATCTCAGGCGTCCCTTCCGAACAGGCCGGCGGGCCTGAGCAGCAGCACGATCGCCATAATGACGAAGACGACGAGGTTCGAGGCTTCCGGATAAAACACCTTGGTCAGGCCCTCGGCGAGGCCGAGCATGTAGCCGGTGACGATGGCGCCGAGGATCGAGCCCATGCCGCCGACCACGACGACGGCGAAGACGACGATGATCAGGTCCGAGCCCATCAGCGGGCTGACCTGGTAGACAGGCGCGGCGAGGATGCCGGCGAGCCCGGCAAGCGCCGCCCCCAGCCCGTAACTGAGCGTCAACAGCAGCGGCACGTTGACGCCGAAAGCCTGGACGAGTTCCGGGTTCTCGGTGGCGGCGCGGAGATACGAGCCGAGCCTGGTCTTCTCGATCAAGAGCCAGGTGCCGATGCAGACGATGAGCGAGGCCACCACCACCCAGCCGCGGTAGTTGGGCAGGAACATGAAGCCGAGATTGGTGCCGCCGGCGAGCAGCGCCGGCACGGCGTATGGGTTGCCGGAAACGCCGTAGTAGAAGCGGAACACGCCTTCGATGACCAAGGCGAGCCCGAAGGTGAAGAGCAGGCCGTAAAGCGGGTCGAGGCGGTAGAGCCGCGACAGCGCGAGACGCTCGACCACGATGCCAAACAGGCCGACGGCCAAAGGCACGATGACCAGCGCCGGCCAGTAGCCGATGCCGAGATGCACAAGCAGCAGATAGCCGATGAAGGCGCCCAGCATATAGAGCGCACCATGGGCGAAGTTGATGATGCGCAGCAGGCCGAAGATGACCGCAAGGCCGAGGCTGAGCATGGCGTAGAAGGAGCCGTTGATGAGGCCGACCAGGAGCTGCCCGAGCAAGGCCTGGATGGGGATGCCGAAGATCATCGTCATGGCGTGATCATACCCCCAGCACCTCGTGCAGTTTCTCGGTGTGCGCGGAAAGCTGCCCGACCGGGAAGCCTTCCACCACCTTGCCGTGGTCCATCAGGTAAAAACGGTCGGCAATGCGGGCGGCGAAGCGGAAATTCTGCTCGACCAGAAGGATCGTCATGCCGCGCTTCTTCAGCGTCGCCAGCAACTCGCCGATGCGCTGGACGATGACGGGCGCCAGCCCTTCCGTCGGCTCGTCGAGCAAAAGCATCTCGACGCCAGTGCGAAGAATGCGCGCGATCGCCAGCATCTGCTGTTCGCCGCCTGACAGTTTTGTGCCCTGGCTGTTGCGGCGCTCCTTGAGGTTCGGAAAAAGCTCGAAGATCTCCTCCACGCTCATGCCGCCCTTGGCCACCACCGGCGGCAGGATCAGGTTCTCGTCGACGGTGAGCGTGGCGAAGATGCCGCGCTCCTCCGGCACGAAGCCGATGCCCTGATGCGCGACGCGGTGCAGCGGTAGGCGCAGAAGATCCTTGCCGTTGAAGGTGACGGAGCCGGTTCGCTTGCGGATCAGCCCCATGATGGCGCGCAGCGTCGTCGTCTTGCCGACGCCGTTGCGGCCGAGCAGGGTCACGGTCTCGCCGCGCAGGACTTCGAGGTTGACGCCATGCAGCGCGTGGCCCTCGCCATACCAGGCGTGGAGGTCGCGCACGGCAAGCAGCGGCTCACTCATGCTCGGTCCCCATGTAAGCGACGCGCACGCGCTCGTCCTGGCTGACGGTGGCGTAGTCGCCGGCGGCGAGCACCTGGCCGCGCTGCATGACGGTGATCCAGTCGCAGAGATCGGCGACAACGGTGAGGTTGTGCTCGACCATCAGCACGGCGCGGTCTTTTGCCAGCGATCGGATGATGCCGGAGATCGTGCCGACATCCTCATGTCCCATGCCGGCCATCGGCTCGTCGAGCAAAAGCACCTTGGGGTCGAGCGCCAGCGTGGTGGCGATCTCCAGAACGCGCTTGCGGCCATAGGAGAGATCGCCGGCGAGCCGATGCGCAGCATCGTCCAATCCGACGATGGCGAGCAGCTCGCGCGCCCTTGGGGTTAGCTGGTCCAGCGCCGAGACTGGGCGCCAGAACTGGTAGCCCAACCCGCCTGGTCGCTGCAGTGCGACGCGCACGTTGTCGAGGACGCTCAGATGCGGGAAGATCGCCGAGATCTGGAAGGAGCGGACCAGCCCCATGCGCGCCACCTTCGCCGGCGGCGTGCGGGTGATGTCTATGCCGAGCAATTCGATCGTGCCGCTGGTCGGCTGCAGGAACTTGGTCAAGAGATTGAAGATAGTGGTCTTGCCGGCGCCGTTCGGGCCGATCAAGGCATGGATCTTGCCGTGATGGACGTCGAGATCGACATCCTTCACCGCGACGAAACCGGCGAAGTCGCGCCGCAAGCCGCGGGCGGAAAGCACCACCCGCGGCATCTGTTCCGTGCCGTCCGACCGGACGGCGGTGGCGGTTTCGAGCGTCACTTGCTGACGAGCGGGCAGCCGCTGTCCTCGGCCTTCATGAAGGCCTTGTCGCCGGGAATCGTCGCCAGATAGGTGTAGTAGTCCCAGTCCTTCTTCGACTCTTCCGGCTTCTTGACCTGGTAGAGATACATGTCGTGCACCATCGAGCCATCGGCCTGCACCTTGCCGTTGACAGTGAACACGTCGTTGACCGGCATCTCGTGCAGCTGCTTGGCAACCGCCTCTGTCTCGTCGGTGCCGGCCTTGTCGATGGCCTTCAGATATTGCGTCACCGCCGAATAGGTACCGGCCTGGATCATGTTCGGCATGCGGTTGGTGCGCTTGAAGAATTTTTGCGCAAAATCGCGGCTGACGTCATCGCGATCCCAGTAATAGCCTTCGGTGAGCACGACGCCCTGCGCCGCTTGCAGGCCGAGGCCGTGCACTTCGGCCAGCGTGAAGAGGAGCGCGGCCAGCCGCTGGCCGCCGGCGACGATGCCGAATTCCGCCGCCTGCTTGATCGAGTTGGAGGTGTCGAGACCGGCATTGGCCAGGCCGATGATCTTGGCGCCGGAGGACTGCGCCTGGAGCAGGAAGGAGGAATAGTCGGTGGAGCCCAGCGGATAGCGCACTTCGCCCAGCACCTTGCCCCCGCTGGCTTCCACCAGCTTGGCGGTCTGGTCCTTCAGCGAATAGCCGAAGGCGTAGTCGACGGTGATGAAATACCAGCTGTCGCCGCCCTGCTCGACCAGCGCGCCGCCGGTGCCGACGGCCTGGGAGTGGGTGTCGTAAGCCCAGTGGAAACCATAGGGCGAGCACTGCTTGCCGGTGAGGTCGGTCGAGGCGGCGCCAGTGACGATGTCGATCTTCTTCTTTTCCTTGGAAAGCCCCTGGACGGCGAGCGCCACGGAAGACGTCGTAAGCTCCATGATCGCGTCGACCTGCTCGGTATCATACCATTGGCGCGCGATGTTGGAGGCGATGTCCGGCTTGTTCTGGTGGTCGGCGCTGACGATCTCGATCGGCGCGCCCTGCACCTTGCCGCCGAAATCCTCGACCGCCATCTTGGCAGCCTCGACCGACCACTTGCCGCCGAAGTCGGCATAGACGCCGGACTGGTCGTTCAAGATGCCGATCTTGACCTTGCCGTCGGAAATTTCGCCAGCCGCCGCCGGCATTGCGGATGCCGCAATGAGCGCGGCCGAGACGAGATAGGATGCTTTCACTGGTGGTTCCTCCCTTGTGGCCAACCACGTCAAACGCGGCGGGCCTCGCAATGGTTCAACAGTTTCGTCCTGATTTTGGATTGGGGCCTCGATCCCGCCTGCAACTCCTCTTCTCGCGAGACCACGCCACCGCGTGCCTTGGGTGCGCGAAAGCGAGCCTAGCATCACATTTCACGGGCCGAGAATGCTATTTTCGTAGCATGGCGGATGGATGAGATGACCAGTTGCCGGAGACGATCAAGAGGCGGTCATGTGGTGATGAAACGCCCTGGGAAGGTTAAGCGCGAGCGGCGGCTTCCTTATCCTTTTTGTTGCCCTGGTCGGCCAAGTGGTAAGGAACGAGCAGGACCTCTGCGGGGATATGCCACTCACGATTGAGCTTGAAAGCCATGTCCATCGTCAGCGCTCGCTTGCGGGCTAGAATCTCAGATGCGCGCGACGCTGACCCGAGCAGCTTTACCAGCGCGCGCCTGCTGAGATTGGCCATCTCCATATGAGCAGTGATCGCGTCCACCGGGTCGGTTTCCGCGATAGGGTAGTGTTTTGCCTCGTATGCTTCGATGAGTTCAGCAAGAACATCGAAACGATCAGCGTCAGGCGTGCCGGGAACGGGCTCCTTGTCAAAATAGCGAGTGACCTCCGCAATCGCCCAATCGTAATCGGCTTCGGTCTTAATGGGTCGGATGTTGTCCATCACACTTTCTCCGCGTCTATCTTATCGTACTCGGCGTGGGTGCCGAAGAGTTTCGCCCGTCATCAAACCGAGCGATAGTAGTCCAACCTCATCAAAATCAAGACAATGCGCTCACCAGGGCAGCCGCTTGCCGTCGCGAAAAAAGCCGCCGGTCGGGCCGTCGTCCGGCAGGGTCGCCGCCCAGACGATGCCGGCCGCGCCTAGCGCGACCGGACGACCGCCGGGGCCGCCCATGTCAGTCGCAACCCAGCCGGGGCAGATCGAGTTGACCAGCACGCCCGAGCCGCGCAGCTCGGCCGCGAGGATACGGGTCAGCGCGTTGAGCGTGGCCTTGCTGGTCGAATAGGCCGGCGCGCCGGCGCCCATCGAGGCGAGCGAGCCGCCTTCGGACGAGACGTTGACCAGCCGGCCGTGACCGGATGCGCTAAGCAGCGGCGCGAAGGCGACCGCGACGCGCCAGGCGCCGACGACGTTGGTCTCGAAGGCCTCGCGGATCGTTGTCCAGTCGGGCCGCAGCGCCCGCGCCGACGGGTCGTAGTGGATGGCGGCGTTGTTGACCAGAACATCGAGCCGGCCGAAGCGGCGTTGCACCTCTTCCGCGGCGCCGGCAGCCGCCTCGGGCGCGGCAACGTCCAGCGCGATGGCCACGACGGTGCCGCCAAGCTTGCTTGCCGCCGCCTCGCCCTTGGCGAGATCGCGCACGCCGATGAGCACGGTGAAGCCGAGTCCGGCGAGTTGCCGAGCCGTCTCCAGGCCGATGCCGCGATTGCCGCCGGTGATCAGCGCCACCTTGCCGGAATGATTTTTGGTCATTGTTCCTGCTCCTTCAATTCCTCTTGTCGACAGCAAAAATGGCATCGATCGCGCCGACCGATTAGAGCCCAGAATTGGCGCTCATTGCGCGATGCAGCTCATGAATGGGCGCGACCTCGAGCAAACCGGATTCGCCGTCGCGAGAGGACGTAAGCGCATCCGGGAGCGCTGCCCCTCCTCTCCTGCGCTAGCGGTCAAATCTGACGCTTGGTACCGGAGTCATAAGCCCGCTCAGCGCGGGAATGGTCCTGACGCGGTTGGAGGACCCAATGCTGGTCGGACCGACAGCAGATTAGCGGGAGTTTTTGGACGATCCGGCCGGCACGTTCAATCGAAACCGACCCAGATGTAGCCGTCCTCCTCGCGGCACGGAATGAGATGCAGCGGAGCCCGGTTCTTTGAGATATCGCCGAGCATCTCCATGCCCGCCGAAGTTCCGTCTGCATTGAGCGCCTCGCACCACTTTACGATTTCGCCTGTATCCAGATCGAATCCGCTGTGATGCCAGCGACACACCAGCGTGCCGTCCTGGTCGAAAGTACTGGCCTGTCCGGCGTGGCCGTTGGCCCTCGAGGTACTCTCGAAGAATGGCAACTTCAAATGCGGGCAGGCATTGTTAAAGGCATAGACGCGCCCGCCCCTGCGCAAAATCACGACATAGAGCGCTTGGAACTCGATGACTTTGTGGTCGCCATCCTTGAGTTCGCTCGTCGCGACGGTCCGCTGCCACGTCTTGCCGCCCAGCTGTATAGTCTCCCGCGCGCCTTTTTCGTTCAGCCGGCGCTCGGCTTCAACCTTCAGTTTCTTTATCTCATACAGCGAAATTCGGTCGGAGGTACCGCGCAAACGCACCCGAATGAAATCGGATACTTCAACCTCATCCTTTACCCGTTCATGGAGCGTCTCGGTAATCAGGAGGCGGGTTCCGGCCTCCTTGTTGGCTGCTTCGACGCGGCTCGCAACATTGACCGCATCGCCGATAGCCGTCAGGCGCTCGTTGCCGGGTGATCCGACCGAGCCGATCACCGCTTCGCCCAGATGCAAACCGACGCGAATATCGAAGTCGATGCCGTACATCGAGGCAAAAAAGGGTTTTAGCCGATCGACCGTGGCAAGGGTCTGTAGGGCCGCATTGACGGCGCGCACCGGTGCATCATCCTGGCCCTTCACGCCAAATATCGCCATAAGCCCGTCGCCGACGAACTTGTCGATGTAGCCGTCGTTGAGCTCGATGACTTCGGCGACCTGAGTGAAATAGCGATTGAGCAGATACATGACGTCGTAAGGCGTCAACGTTTCGGAGAAGTGGGTGAACCCGGCCACGTCGCTGAAGAAAATGACGACCGACTTCAGCTCGCCCGCACTGGTGGACCTGTGCGGCAGCAACTGACTGGTCATTCGCAGGTCGGTCTCGTCGAGCACGAGCCTGCGGAAGGTGATGTCGGAGGCAGGTCTGAGCTGGCATGCCAGGCGTACGTTGTTGCCAAGCCCCAACCGCTCCACGAGCGTGCGCTCCAGCGCGGTGCGCTCCGGGCAACCCTCCGCACCGTCGAGAATCCAGATCCGGCAGGTCGAGCACTTGGCCTTGCCGCCGCAAGCGCAGGCGATCGGGACATCCGCCCGGCGAGCGGCTTCAAGGACAGATTCCCCGAGCGCCGATTTGATCGATATGTCGTCGGGCAGCGATAGCAACGTAGGCATCGGACCTGATCTTCCAGTGCGGGTGGCGCCAGACGCCGGTAGTTAATAACGGTCTATCAGCCGGACACCGTTTTAGCCTCGTTCGGGCGACATTAGCCCAGCAATCGCTTGGATGCCATCGTCGTGTCCGATAGTCCGTTGAGGTCGGTCGCCTGGGGGTTGGTCGAAAGCCGCGCTCCGCATCGGGTATGAAGCGTCAGATTTCGACCACTAGGCAGCCCCCGTTCCGCGGGGCGAGGAAATGCCGGACACATTCCGGAAACAAGATTCAACAATCGGGAAAAACTGGCGAAAAGACCGGCTGTCATAAGCGGCACCGGAGCAGCCGAACGATTGCGGCGCGCGACAAAAGACATCGATCTTTAAATCAAGGAATGCCGATTGTGAAAAAGACCCTTCTCTCCGTTCTCGGCCTGGCCGTCGCGCTCGCTTTCGCGGTGCCGGCGCTTGGCACCACCGCGGCCAATGCCGCTGCGACAACCGCCGCAACCACCACGACGACGACCACGACCGCTGCTCCGGCTGCGGCCACCGAGACGGCCAAACCGGCCGCCAAGGTCGCGCATCACAAGAAGCATCGCCGCCCTCATGTGCGCAAGCATCACGTGGCCAAGCACCACAAGCATCACGTCAAGAAGCACCACACCAAGAAGCGCGTGCACAAGAAGCCCGCCAAGAAGCAGGCCGCATAAGGTTAGCCTCCCGACCTTCATGACCGGGTGATCTCGAACCGCTTCAACAGGGTTCGGGATCATCGCTTCCCTGAAACGCCGTCCCGCTCGGGGCGGCGTTTTTGCTACTTCTTCTGCGGGTGGATCGTCTCGCCGCGCTTCAGCATCTCGACGAAGCTCTCTATCTTCTTCTTGCGGCCGGCCTCGGTCTTCATGTTGTGGGTGCGGAAGGCGAGCGCGAAGCGGTTCTGGGCTGAGAGATTTGCCAGCATCGCCTTCGCTTTCGGCTCGGCATCGATCGCCGCCTGCAGGTCGGGCGGGATCGTCATCTCCTTCGAACCGCCATAGGCGCGGTCCCAGCGGCCGTCGGCCTTCGCCGCCTCGACCTGCCTGAGGCCATGCTTGGTCATGCGGCCCTCCTCGATCAGGCGGGCGACATTGTCGATGTTGATCCTGCTCCAGATGCTCTTCTTGCCGCGAGGTGTGTAGCGCTGCAGGAAACTCTTCTCGTCGAGGGACTTGCGCACCGCGTCGATCCAGCCGAAGCAGAGCACCACATCGATCGCTTCCTTCGGCGCGATCGATGCCAGGGCGGAGCCGGCCTTGTGGATCTTGATCCAAACCTCGTCTTCGCTGGCGTGGTTGTCCGCCAGCCAGGCGTAGAAGCTTTCGGCATCGGGGAATTCGTGGACCTTGTCCGGATCGACCTTGATCGGGGCCATCATCATTTCCCTTTGCGCGGCGCCAAAAGCTGCTGATCTCCCCCCTTGTGGGGGAGATGGCCGGCAGGCCAGAGGGGCGCTGTCCCGCCAACCTGTCGAGGCGTTCGTCTATAACCGATCGAGATCAAACTGAAAGGCCACGTTCCTTCGCGCCCCCCTCTGCCCTGCCGGGCATCTCCCCCACGAGGGGGGAGATCGGCTGAATCACCATCGGACTCTCCGATGACACTATCGGTTTCTTCCGTTTCCGCTCCACACTCCGGCCTGCCACATCATCGTCCATGCAAAGGAAAGGCATGGACATGGACCAGACAAGAATCCTGATCGTCGGCGGCAGTTCCGGGATGGGGTTGGCGCTCGCCAGGCGCTGCCTCGAGGAAGGCGCCGGCGTCACCATCGCCGGGCGCGGCGAAGCGAAGCTGAACGCGGCGCGGGAGGAACTCGGCCATCCGGCCGCGCTCGAAACGGCGGTGGTCGACATCAGCCGCGAGGATGAGGTCGCGGCGCTGTTCGCGCGCATCGGCGGGCTCGACCATATCGTCAGCACAGCCGCTGCGATCGAAGGCGCCTACCGGCTGCTGCCCGAGATCGAGCTGGAGGCAGCGCAAAGGGTGGTGGAGAGCAAGTTCTACGGGCCGCTGCTTTTGGCCAAGCATGGCACACCAAAGCTTTCGGCCAACGGCTCGCTCACCTTCGTTTCCGGCATCGCCGCCTACCGGCCGGCAGCGCGCGGCTCGGTGGTCGCCGCCGTCAACGCCGCGCTCGAAGGGCTGGTGCGGGCTCTGGCCATCGAGTTGGCGCCGATCCGCGTCAACGCCGTCTCGCCCGGCTGGGTCGACACGCCGATCTGGCAGTTCGTCGCCGGCGACGCGAAGAATGAGACGCTCGCCGCGATGGCCGAACGGCTGCCTGTGGGGCGGGTCGGGCGGCCGGAAGACATTGCCGACGCAATCCGCTTCCTGATCGGCAACGGCTTTACGACGGGAACGACACTGCATGTCGAGGGCGGGCATCGGCTGGTGTGACGGATGAAAAGCCCTCGCCCGCAGCAGCAAGCAGTGCCTTCAGCGGCGGCGGCTGGACGCGCCGGCGCCGCCAGATCATGACCAGGTCCGCTGACCGGACCGGACCCGGCCATGTGATCTCGGCGACCTCGCCGCGGTCGAGTGCCGCCGCGACCGCCAGGCGCGGCACGATGCCGAAGCCGGCGCCGGCCGCCACCAGGCCGGCAATGGCGTCGATGCTGCCGGCTTCCGCTGCCAGCTTCGGCCCGCCGAGACCAGCCTCTGCAAAAGCCTTGTCGACCATGGCGCGGTAAACGCATCCGGTCTCGGTGGCGACGAAGCGTTTTTCGGCAAGCTCCGCCAGATCGAGCTGCGTCCGGTTCTCGCCGGGCGGCGCGATCAGCACCAGCGGCTCGGCCCCGACGACGCGCCTGGCGAAGCGTTCATCCGCCGCACTCGCGCCGGATCGGTCGAAGCAGAAGGCGACGTCGATCTCGCCGTCGCCAAGCCTGCGCAGCAATTCGCCGCTGCCGGCGGTCTTCAACTTGATGTCGATGTCAGGGTGGGCGGCCTGGAAATCGGCGAGCCAGCCGGGAAGTTTTGCGGAAGCAATCGTCTCAAGAGCGCCGATCGCAAGCCGGCCGGCCGCCTCACCCTTAGCGACATCGATTGCCGCCCGCGCGTCGTCGGCGAGCGCCAGCAATTGCTCGGCATAGGGTTTCAGCGCCTCGCCGGCCGGCGTCAGCTCCAGCCCCTGCCGCGAGCGCGTGAAGAGACTGGCGCCAAGCTCTGCCTCCAGCGCCTGGATCTGGTCGCTGACGCTCGACTGCGCGAGATGCACTTCGGCCGCCGCGCGCGTGACGTTGCGCGTCTGCGCGACCGCGAGAAATGTCTTCAGCAGCCTTGGATTCATCGGGCGGCGTTACTGCAGCTGCGGCTTCTTGAGGAAGGAGTTGCGGTCGGCGGACTTTACCCTGAGCCAGGTCTCGCGGCCGTCGCGCACCACGCGCAGCGGGATCTCCGCGCCGGCCGGATTCTGCCAGAGCTTGCGGTAGAAGTCGGCGAGACCGTCGACCTCGCCGTCGCGCACGTCGGAGATGATGTCACCCTGGCGGAGGCCCGCCTTGGCGGCCGGACCGCCCTCGGCGACGCTCATCACCACCACCATGCCGTTCGACTCGGCCGAAAAGGCGCCGAGCCATGGGCGCGCGGGCTTGGCCACCTGGCCGCGCTTCACAAGGTCTTCGAGGATCGGCGTCAGAAGGTCGATCGGCACGATCATGTTGATGTCGGCGACCTCGCCGGCGCGGCTCATCTGCAGGCGCAGCGAGCCGACGCCGAGCAGCTTGCCGTCGCCGTCGAACAGTGCGGCACCACCCCAGGACGGGTGCGCCGGCGCGGTGAAGATCGCCTCGTCGATGAGATATTCCCAATAGCCGGCGAATTCCTGCTTGGTGACGATGTGGGCGTCGACCTGCTGGCCGATGCCGTCGGCGAGCGTCACGGCGTCGCCGATATTGGCCTTCCTGGCATTGCCGAACTTGACCGCCGGCAGGCCGAGCGGAGACAGCGCCTGCACCAGGCCGAAGCCGGTCTCCTGGTCGTAGGCCAGCGCATGCGCGGCTACCACGCGGCCGTTCTGGTCGGTCAGCCACACCTCCTCGGCCTCGGTGATGAGGTAGCCGATGGTGAGCACCAGCCCGTTGTCGCGGATCACCACGCCGCTGCCCTCGCGGCGCGTGCCCAGCGCATTGGCGGTAAATGCGTCGTCCGGAACCGTGGCGCGCACGGCCACGACGGAGCGCGAGACTTTTTCGATTGTCATCGGTCGATCCTGAATTGCGGGTCTTTTTCTATACGTATGGCCAAAGGGGCGCGGTGCAAGGGTTGACGTCTTTCCCTTCTCCCCTTGTGGGCCCCTTGTGGGAGAAGGTGGATCGGCGCGCAGCGCCGAGACGGATGAGGGGTGTTCCAGCTTGGCGGCACTTTCGTCACCGAGCGCTCATCGTGCCAAATCACCAGTGCCTCACTCCGTCCAACACCCCTCATCCGTCGCCTTCGGCGACACCTTCTCCCACAAGGGGAGAAGGCGGGGCGCTGCTGGCCCAAACATTAGTTCAACGAAATTTGAACTTTTTTCTTTGACGCCCGCGCAACCGCACCTAAATCTTGCTCCAACCAACCCGAATCCGCCCCAGGAACAAGGCCACCCCGATGAACCAATACTCCCCGCCGAAAGTCTGGACCTGGAACAAGCCGAATGGCGGCGCCTTCGCCT
Source organism: Mesorhizobium shonense (assembly GCF_040545255.1). Classification (NCBI taxonomy): domain Bacteria; kingdom Pseudomonadati; phylum Pseudomonadota; class Alphaproteobacteria; order Hyphomicrobiales; family Phyllobacteriaceae; genus Mesorhizobium; species Mesorhizobium shonense. The sequence goes on along the minus strand of NZ_JBEPLM010000015.1, from coordinate 62,020 downwards.
CGATCAACCGCCCGATCGCCGGGCCGACGCATGAGAAGGAACTGCCTGTCGGCAAGCATCCGCTGCAGCTCTATTCGCTGGCCACGCCCAACGGCCAAAAGGTGACGATCATGCTGGAGGAGCTTCTGGCGCGCGGCCACAAGGGCGCCGAATACGACGCCTGGCTGATCCGCATCAATGACGGCGACCAGTTCGGCTCGGGCTTCGTCGAGGTCAATCCGAATTCCAAGATCCCGGCGCTGATGGACCGCAGCGAGCCGAAGCCGGTGCGCGTGTTCGAATCCGGCTCGATCCTGACCTATCTCGCCGAAAAATTCGGCGCGTTCCTGCCGACGGAGCGTGCGGCGCGGGCGGAAACCTTCTCGTGGCTGTTCTGGCAGATGGGCTCCGCCCCCTATCTCGGCGGCGGCTTCGGCCATTTCTACGCCTATGCGCCGGAAAAGATCGAATACGCCATCGACCGCTTCGCCATGGAAACCAAGCGGCAGATGGACGTGCTCGACCGCAGGCTGGCGGAAAGCGAATACCTTGCCGGCCCGGACTACACCATCGCCGACATGGCGGTGTGGCCCTGGTATGGCGGGCTCGCCAAGGGCCGCAGCTACAACGATGCCGCTCAGTTCCTCGCCGTGCATGAATACGAGCACGTGCAGCGCTGGGCAGACGCGATCGACGCCCGGCCGGCGGTCAAGCGCGGCCGTATGGTCAACCGCCTCTCTGGCGATCCCGCCTACCAGCTGCACGAGCGCCACGACGCCAGCGACTTCGAGACGAAGACGCAGGACAAGCTGCAAGCGGCGGAGTGAGCTGCTGATCTCCCCTCGAGGGGGAGATGTCGCCGAAGGCGACAGAGGGGTCGCCGCGCGTGAAGCACCACCTCCTCGTTGTGTTCGCCAAGTGTCGGCACTCTATGTGAGACGACCCCCTCTGGCCTGCCGGCCATCTCCGCCTCAAGGGGGAGATCACCTACCTCCCATAGGTATACGTCGCCGTCGCCTCGCCCAGCGCCTGGCTCTTGGCAGCCACCGACACCATCTCCGGCGACGGATTTTCCGGCGTGCGCAGCTTGGCCTCGCCCAGCGCGTAGAGCGTGAAGACATAGTGGTGCTTGCCGCTGCCGGGCGGCGGGCACGGACCGAAATAGCCGGCTCGGCCGACGCCGCCTGTGCCGGACACCGTGCCTTTGGGCAGACGCTTGCCGCTTTTAGAGCCGGCGCCTTCGGCGAGGCCCTTGGCGCTTGCCGGGATGTTCCAGGCCAGCCAATGCCAGAACCCCTTGCCGCCATTGGCATCGGGATCGAACATGGTGAGCGCGTAGCTCCTGGTGCCGGCCGGCGGATCTTTCCAGGCAAGCGCGATGGAGACGCTCTTGCCCCCGCAGCCGGCCTTGTCGCCGAGATATTTTGCGTCCCATTTGTCGTTGGAGACGGACGGGCTGGAGAGCTCGAAGGCGGATGCCTGGGTGGCGAAGGCAGCGAAGGCAAGTGCGATGAGGCCGAGGCGTGGGATCATGGCCGTCCTCCTGGGCTAAGATCTTTGAGTTTAGCCGAAAGGCCGCGCAACACCCAGCAACTTTGCGTGACGACTTGCGTTTAATCTCCCCCCTTGAGGGGGAGATGGCCGCGAAGCGGCCAGAGGGGGTCGCCTCACGTAGATCGCCAGCCTCGTCTCTCGTCGCGAAAAAGGCGCGCCGGCGCTTCACGCGCGGCGACCCCCTCTGTCGCCTTCGGCGACATCTCCCCCTCAAGGGGGGAGATTGGCGCCCCTACTCCGCCGCGTTGCATTCCTCCAGCGGCGGCGCCACCAGATCCGCGACAGCCGCAATCCACAGCCTGTCGATGCGGGCGAGCTTGGCCCCATCGATCTGGTCGAGATGGTTCCAGTACATGCCGTCCTCGTAGAAATAGCCGAGTGCCCGCTCCATCGCCTCGGCCACCTCCACCATCTCGAGGTCGATGCCGGCGCGCAATTCTGACTGCATTGCGGCAAGACGCGATGGCGACAGCTCCCGCACCGCCTCGAAGGAGAGTTTTGGGAAAACCAGCCGGCTGCGCGGCAGGTCCGACAGGTTGACGCAGAGCGTGCCGCGCCTGAGCGCATGGATCAGCAGCCGCGCGGACTTCGCCTCGAGGCTTTGCAGCGTGACGTCGTCGCGCAGCGGATCGGCGCTGCCGGTGCCATAAAAATGGGTGTCGCCGGCATGGTCGTAGACCATGTCGCAGCCGAGGAAGGCTAGCGCGTCGGGCCTCTGGTTGTGGATGCTCCAGTAGGCCGCCGTCAGCGACATGGTGGCGCCGGCATAGACGAAACCGCCAAAACTGTTCTGCGCCGGCACATAATGGGCCGCGCTGAAGATTTGCCGCATCGGGTCAGGCTGCGGCATTCGCTCGGGTGGAAAATCGCCGGCATGGACAAGGATGTCCCAATCGGGGCGCACGCGCCAGGCATTGTTGATGGCAACGATGCTGGCGAAGGCATCCTTCGGCCACGCGGAGCAGCGCATGACGTCAGGCGCACTGCCGAGCAGCAGCGTCACGCGGGGCGATGCATTCATGCAATCCTCTTTCGCAAATTGGCCCGACGCATTTGACTTTGCCGGCCCTCCCTACAAGTGCCGGCCGTCGCGCGATCTGCCCGCCAGGCTTCGAAAAGGCGCGGCGATGCGGATCTTCACGAATTCTTTCAGCCGGAACATCCCCCCGCAATCCTCCGTTGGAAATCTGAGGCAATCAACGATGAAACAGTTTGGAGGCTTCCAATGATGAAGAAAATTTTTGCAGCTTCCGTGCTATCCGTCGCGCTTGCCACCTCGGCCGCGATGGCGCAGTCGACTGGTGCGTCGGGCGGCGTTTCCGGTGGCGTGTCTGGCGGCACGAGCGGCGACATGTCCGGTGGCACGACCGGTAGCGGAACGGTGACAGGCACCACGCCAAATCCGACGGACTCCACCACGACCAGTTCCACGACGCAGTCACAGTCGAACGGCATGGAGGATCGCTGTAAAGACAGCGGCGGCTACGATACCGACAACAACACCCCAAGCGGCGCCATGACCTCCGACATGCAGAACTGCAACAAGTAGCGCCGGTTGACCTGTTCGCTTCGCGGCGTCGGTTCCCGACGCGGGAAGGTCAATGAAAAAGCCCCGCCGGTGGAGGCCGTCGGGGCTCTTTCGTTCGGGCCGTGAAGGTGGGACATCGCGGCCGGTCGATCCAGGGGGTGTTGGATCGGCCGGGACCCTAGCCGAAGAACGGGCGCGCCGATAATCACGCCTGCGCACTACCGATCACGGTTGTGCGAGAAGGAGGTGATACCCGGTGAAGAAACGGTTGATCTCCCCCCTCGAGGGGGAGATGGCCGGCAGGCCAGAGGGGGTCGTCTCACAACGCCGACGCGTCGGCGCGATCGAGAAGAGGTTGGCGCTCCACGCGCGACGACCCCCTCTGTCGCCTTCGGCGACATCTCCCCCTCGAGGGGGGAGATTACCCCCTCAACAACTTCGCCAGCCTTGGCACGCCCTCATTCACCGCGCGGTCGTTGGCCAGCGTAAAGGACATGCGCAGCGTGTTGCGGCCGGTGCCGTCGGCGTAGAACGCGTTGCCGGGCACGAAGGCGACACGCGCCTCCTTCACCGAACGCGCCAGGAGTTCGGTGGCATCCGCGCCTTCCGGCAGCGTCAGCCAGACGAACATGCCGCCATCCGGCCGGCTCCACGAAATGCCGTCGGGCATCTCGGCCTCGAGCGCGCCGAGCAGCGCGTCACGCCGCTTGCGGTAGGCGCCGATCAGCCTGTCCACCTGGCCATCGAAAATGGCCTCGGCGACGCGGTGCATGACCATCTGGTTGATCGAAGGGCTATGCAGGTCGGAGGCCTGCTTCATCAGCACCAGCTTTTCCACCACATGGCGCGGCGCGCAGACCCAGCCGACACGCATGCCGGGCGACAGTATCTTGGAGAAGGAACCGCAATAGAGCGTGCGGGCGTTGTCGATGCCGCCGGAGCGCGCGCAGTCCAGCGCCAGGATCGGCGGCACCGCCTCGCCGTCATAGCGCAACGCGCGGTAGGCGGCGTCCTCGATGACGGCGATGTCGAGCTCGCCGGCGAGGTCGAGCACCGCCTTGCGCTGCGCGGCATCGAGCGTGTTGCCGGTCGGGTTGGCGAAGTCCGGCACCAGATAGGCGAATTTCACCTTGCCGCCATTCGCGGCCGCGCGGTAAGCCTCCGGCGTCATGTTGCCGCCGGCCGTGTTCAGCCGGTCATAGCGCGGCTCGTAGGCATTGAAGGCCTGCAACGCGCCGAGATAGGTCGGCCAGGTGACCAGGGCGGTGTCGCCGGGCGACAGGAACAGCTTGCCGAGATAATCGAGCGCCTGCTGCGAGCCGGAGGAGATGAAGATGTTTGCCTCGTCGCACTCGATGCCGAGCTTGCCCATGTAGCCGGCCAGCCATTTGCGCAGCGGCAGAAAACCCTCGCTGACCTGGTACTGCAGCGCGGTCCCCGCCTCCGCGCCGCCGAGCACGGCCTGGTAAGCGTCGCCGATGGCTTCAGCCGGAAACAGCGAGGGATCCGGAATGCCGCCGGCAAAGGAGATGATGTCGGGCTGGTCGAGCAGCTTCAACAGCTCGCGGATTTCCGAGGCCTTCATGCGCGACGAGCGCGAGGCCAGAAGGTTCAACAGGGTCAAGGCGCACCTCCCGCGGGGCGTTTCGTATTTTAGGTCAACCAGGCTGACCTATTATCAGCCTCCGCGCCCGGCGTGAATAGCCCAAACGGTCATAGCCCATCGTCCAGGCGACATTGTTGTTCACACTTGTCAAAATCGCCGCAACACTTTTGGGCGCCCTGCGCTGGCCCACATATTTTCCGTTGGCCCACATATTTTCACAAATGCTAATGGAAAAATGTTGCGGGCCGAACGGCTTCGGCGCAGCATGAAATACCAGGAGCCGGATAGAGCGGGAAAATCAATCCGGCCGAACGGGGATGGGGGCAATGACACTCGAACTTATCGGGGCCGGATTCGGCCGCACCGGCACGTGGTCCACTTTCGCCGCGCTGAACAGGCTCGGCTTTCCGAGCTACCACATGCAGGAAGTCATCTTAAACAAGGCCAACAAGGGCCATCTCGACTTCTGGCGCAAGGTGGCCAACAGCCCGCCCGGCAGCCAGCATGACTGGAACCGCGTGTTCGCCAATTATCGCGCCACCGTCGACAATCCGGGCTGCTGCGTGTGGCGCGAACTGATGGCCGCCTACCCACGCGCCAAGGTGCTTTTGACGCTGCATCCGCGCGGAGCCGAAGCCTGGTATGACAGCACCATCGACACGATCTACTTCACCGAAAATGTCTGGCAGTTCAAGGTGCTGGAATGGCTGACTCCGTTCGGCCGCAAATTCGGCGACATGTCGAACAAGCTGGTCTGGGGCCGCGCCCTGAAAGGCGTCATGGACGATCGCGACAAGGCGGTGGCGCGCTACAACGCCTATATCGACGAAGTGAAGGCGGCGGTGTCGCCGGAAAGGCTCCTGGTCTTCAAGGTGACCGACGGTTGGGGCCCGCTTTGCGATTTCCTCGGCGTTCCGCTTCCGAACGAGCCCTTCCCCAACCTCAACGACCGCGCCAGCATCAAGAAGATCATCCGCGACATGATCGTCGGCTCCTATGTGATGCTGGCCGGCGTGGCGCTGGCGATCGCACTGGCGGTCGGCGGGCTCTGGTGGTGGCTGGGGTAGCTATAGCCATCCCCAGCGGTCGGTAGGGCCGGCGACGCGGCCCGGGGTTCCGTCGAATGGCGGAATTGCCGATATATTAGAATAGGCGCATGTTATCGCAAGCCGAAGCCATGCTCCGGCTGAACCGCCATTGGCCATGTTTGCCCAGGTGGTCCACGGACCAGGTCAAATGTCAGGGAAAACCAGGAAAGTCCGTGCTGCTCACACCATCGGGCAGCCCGAGACGTGATATTTGGAGGAGACAGCCATGAAGGTCACCATATTGGCGAATTACGAACCCCAGGCCGCCAAGGGGCTTATGCAGGGATCGGACCGGGAAGCTGCGGTCAAGGCGCTTTTTGAAAGCGTCGGCGGCAAGATGAGCAGCCTGATGTTCACGCGCGGCAAGTATGACGTCGTCGTCAATGGCGAGGTGCCGGACCAGACCGCCGGGATGGGCATGGCGCTTGCGGTGCGGGCAAGTGGCTCGGTGAGCGACCTCGTCGTCCTCGAAGAGCTCGACATGAAGGGGGTGCTCGCAGCCGCCAACAAGGCTGCCGGCGTCTACAAGCCCGCCGGCTGACCGTCTTGGCCAGCCAGGACGGACAAGCGTGCCGGTGCTGCCTGGCGTCCACCTAAAGCGCGTCGCGATCTTTCAGATTCGCTCTGTGCGCTTTAGGTTTTTGATCTTACGCATGTCTTTGTCCCGAAACCGGTTTCCCACTTTCGGGAGACATGCTCGAAAGCGCGTGGCGTCGAACGGATTCGAGCGACGCGCTTTAAGCCTTTGTTTTGATGCATGTCGTTGTCCCAGAACCGCTAAACACTTCTGGGCGACATGCATTAGGTTTTTGGTTTTACGCAATTCCGGACGGAAACCGCCGCGTGCCTTTCCTGGAATTGCTTAAAACGGCAACCGAATCTCATCGTCATGAGCGGTCTGCCGCCAGCCGATGTCCTTACGGATCTCCGGCGGCAGTTCGTTCAGCTCGCGCATCGTCCTGCGGCGCTTGCTTGCCCGCGCAAAGGCGGCGCGGATGCGGTTAAGGCTTTTGAACATCGGGACCTCCACAAGCAGCGGCAGAAAGTCTGCCCGCTCACCGGGCGCCGCTTTTGAGGTGCGTCTGTAACCGGCCGATTGCGCGCGAACGGTGAAATGCTTCACGAAGCCGGAGCGCCCTGAAACATATGCATGCAAATTAATTTAAACGACGGAGGCGCATGGTCGCGCTCGCCACCGTTCAGCGTGCCGCCCAATTGCCTTTCTGCCCAGCCCCGTCCCTCACGATGATTTCGCGGTGCGGATAGGGGATGCCTATGCCATTCTTTTTGAACGTATCCCACAGCGCCAGCAGCACCTTGCCACGCACATTGGTCAGGCCCTGCTGCGGATCGTGGATCCAGAAGCGCAGGACGAAGTTGAGCGAGGAGTCGCCGAACCCCGTCAGCCAGCAGACCGGCCGCCGATCGGCTTCGACCCGCCCGACGCTGATCGCGGCCTCGATCGCCAGTTCGCTGACCTTGTGCGGATCGGCGTCGTAGGAGACGCCAAAATCCACATCGAGCCGCACGAGGTTGTCGCTGAACGACCAATTGATGACCCTTTGGGTGATGAAGTCTTCATTCGGGATCAGATATTCGCGGCCGTCGCGCGTCACCACCGAGACGAAGCGCGCCCGCAATTCCCGTATCCAGCCGAATGTGCCTTCGAGCGAGATGGTGTCGCCCGGCTTGATAGACTTGTCGAGCAGGATGATCATGCCGGAGACGAAATTCGAAACGACCTTCTGCAGCCCGAAGGCGAGACCGACGCCGATCGCGCCGGAAAAGACCGTCAGCGCCGTCAGGTCGACGCCGACGGCGGAAAGGGCGAAGGCGCCGGCAACCAGGACCAGGCCGATCTTCGCCACCTTGCCGATGAGGACGCGGATCGAGGGCGTCAGCTCCTCGGAGATGCGGACGCGCTCGTCGACATAATTGCCGATGACCACGGCGAACCAGACCGTGGCGGCCAGCAGCAGCACCGCCTTGAGTAGCAGCAGGGCCGAAAGGCGGACCGCGCCCATGGGGATTGCGAGGCTGTCCAGCAACGTCGCGGTCTCGTCGCTGACGCCCAGGATGACAAGCGCCGCGTAGGTCCAGATCAGCCAGCCGAGAAGGCGGGCGACGAGGCGGTTGTGAACCATGCGTGACAGCACAGACGCGAAAAGCCACGCGAGCGACAGCGAAAGGGCGACATGGATGAGGTAGAGGTGGCTCGGCCACACGAAAGGGCGCATGAGGTTGAGCGCGGCAAGCAGGAAGAGTGTGAAGAGGATCCAGTCCGTGCGTCGCAACAGGGCGATGACGACCCTCAGCAGTCCGGGATGACCCTTGATCTGTCTTGCCCGGTCCTCAACGAGAAGCTCGACGCGCCGTCCGGCAAACCTGGCCGCGAGGAACAGCGTGAGGATGATGGCGAGCTGGTAGAAGAGCCACAGCGAGGTGGCGTAGTTGAACCATTCGCTGGACCAGGCCAGCGCTCGGCTGATGGCGTCGCGAACATCCATTGCCACACGACCATCATAGACGGGCTAATAAACCCGCCGTTGCGGGGCCTATTCAAAGCCGCGCGTTCACGCGCTCGGGCGACTATGCGCCGGCGGCGCGTTGGCGTTTGTCCGACGGACTCTTCCGTTGATCCTCTTGGTCGATCTCGTCCATCGCCTGTTCCCAAAAGCGCAAGTCGGCGCCCTCGGGCTTTCCTTCTTTTTCCCAAAGCTCATAGGCACGCTGGCGGATGCGTTCTTCCCTGGTCTGGTCAGCCATGAAAACCTCCCGGTCTCTGTTTCACCGGAAGGAACGTCGGCGCCAGCGAAACGATCCATGCGAAGGCCTGGCGGCAGCCGATTTTCTCAGGCCCCCTCAACCAACCATTTCGCGATCCTTGGCAATCTGCGGCTCGACAGACCGGGCGCAGGCCGGACCGCGGCGATGCGGTCAGCTCGTCATCCTGCTGTCCCTCGCGACCAGCATGCCTCGGCGAAAGACCGTGCGCTCCCTCGGCACCGCCACCACCGCTTCCGGCACGTGCTCGGCCTTCAGCGCGACGAAATCGGCCTTGGCGCCGACCGCAATGCCATAGCCTTCGAGGCCCAGCGCCTTGGCGCCGGCATGGCTCACCAAGTCACAGGCCGCTTCCAGTTCCCGATCCTCGTAGAAGGCGGAACGGTAGCCGATCATGTTGGCGCGGTTCAGCATGTCGCCATCGCCATAGGGCCACCAGGAATCGCGGATATTGTCGGAACCGGCAAAGACCGTGACGCCCGCCTTGCGGAGCGCGGCCACCGGCGGAAAAGGATGGTTGCCGGGGGCATTGGTCATGATGGCAACGCCGGAGGCTGCAAGCATCTCGCCGGCCCTGGCCAGAGTGTCGGCGGAAATGTCGCCCAGTGCATAGGCGTGGCTGACGGCGACCTTGCCTTGCATGCTCATCGCCGCGGTCCGGGCGCATATCTCCTCGATCTCGAACAGGCCAAGTGTGCCGCCGTCATGCAGATGGATGTCGACGCCGACGCCGCGCCTTTCGGCAAGGCCGAAGACAACGTCGAGGTGGCCGTTCACATCGCGGTCGAAGCTCGCCGGGTCGAGCCCGCCGATCAGGTCGCAGCCGAGTTTCAGGGCCTCGTCCAGGAGCTCCGCCGTGCCCGGGGAAGACAGAATGCCGCTCTGCGGGAAGGCGACGAGCTGGATGTCGATCAGCTCGCGATATTTCTCACGCACGCCGAGGATCGTCTCGACATGCTTCAGCCCGACAGCGGCATCGACCATGACATGGCTGCGCATGGCGAGACTGCCATGGCCGACGCAAAGCTCGAGCTGGTTCTTCGCGCGCTCATCCATCGGCGCGGCCTGCTCAAGGCTCCGCATCTGGAAGGCGACACGCTCGCGCACGTCAAAACCGTCGGTGCAGGGAATGTGCGGACGCCAGGCATCGCCATAGAAGGAGGTGTCGAGGTGGATGTGGCCCTCGACGAAGGCCGGCAGCACGAGCTGACCGGCGAGGTCGACGGCGCCGGCCGGCGGAGCGGCGGCATTGGCGGCGGGCGCTATGGCACTGAAGCGGCCGCCGGTGACGGCAAGGTCGGCCAGCGTGCCGTCGGCGAGCCTGGCGTTGAGGAAATGGGTTTGGCGCAAGATGCAATCCATTGGGAGCGAAAGCATTATTCGTCGCCGCTGTGGAGGCCGCGGTCAATGCGGCGAGAGGTTGAAAGTGTTTCGCGCAAGCTGATCTCCCCCCTCGAGGGGGAGATGTCGCCGGAGGCGACAGAGGGGTCGTTGCGCGGAGCGCCGGCCGCTTCTTGCTTCCGCCAGGCGCCGGCGCTCGATGTGAGACGGCCCCTCTGGCCGCTTCGCGGCCATCTCCCCCTCAGGGGGAGATTACGCCCTGCCTATTCCGCTATCGCGGAAGTGCGCGCGCCTTGAAGATATGCAATGCTATATCTGCGGTACGAGGCCGCCGTGGTCGACGCGGACGCCCAAGCACATCCCCAACAATGTCGCCCCCAACGGCCGCGTCGACCATGAACTGAACGGCGATCTGACCCGGGTCGCCGTTTTGTTTTGCGCCGATCAGGCCTGTGTCTTGGCGTATTCCGCGACCAATCCATCATATTCCTCGATGGCCGGCGGGGCCGCGTAGCTATGCACGGCAGGCGTCGTCGCCCAGGGCAATTTCTCGCTGGTCCAGGTCTCGATGAAGGGCCTGAACCAGGCGGGGTCGTCGAGCATGGTCGGGCGCAGGTTGACGAACCAGTCGAGCCCTTCCGGCCGGGTGAACATCCAGGTCATGCAGTAGCCACAGAAATAGTGTCTCGAGGCGCCATGCAGGCCGCCGATCACCGGCTCGCCCTTGATGATCTCGAAGCCATCCGCAGGAATGGCGGCACTCAGCGAATAGGTGCTGGATGACATAAGCTGGCAGCCGGTGCAGTGGCAGGCCATGGTGAGCAGCGGCTTTGCCGAAATCTTCAGGCGCACGCGGCCGCAGCGGCAGCCTCCTTCGGCGGGAAGGGTAAGGGTTGGCATGGTGGGACTCCTTAGTGGGGTCGCGAAGGAACGCGGCCTCTCAGTGTTCACCCTCAACCAACGCCTTCGTCGTCGTCAGCCGCACGCCCTGCTTCACGAAAGCCTCGTTGTGCCGCGCGATGATGTCAGGCGCCTTCTCCTCCTGAGAATCCAGCGTCGAATGCGCATCCGAAACCACGGTGACGCCAAGCCCTTCGGCAAAGGCCCCTTTCACCGTTGCGGCAACGCAGAAATCTGTCTGGGCGCCGATGAGCATCACATCGCTCGCGCCCTGCCCCGCGACCCACTGCCCAAGCTCGGCGTTGGAGAAAGCGTTGCCAACTGTCTTGCCGAAGGTCGGCTCGTCGGCGGCCTGGCCGAGCAACGGCCATACCGGCCAGCCGGAAGCGCCCGGCGCCAGCGGATCGCCCTCCGGCCCGTCATGACGGATGAAGGCCACCTTGCGGCCGGTGTGCCGCGCCCAGTCGATCAGTTTTCGAGCGCGCTCGGCAATTGCGTCGGCGTCATGGATCGGCGGATCGAAACGGCCGTCGAACATGCCGGTTTGGAGGTCGATGACGATGAGCGGCGCGGTGGCGGAGGGGGCGGTGTCTGGCATGGCGCGAGGATAGCGTGGGTGAGCGGTGGGTCAAGGACGGAGAAGAGCTGGCAAGTGCCACCGTCGAGTCAAGATTAGACAATCCATAGTTGAAATATGACGTTGCTACAACTACAATCGATCGAGCCATTGGGGGAGCGACGATGAATGAACAATACACCGCGTTCCTGATCGGGGGGGCACAGGCGGGGACGAGCAAGCGATATTCGAGCTTCGCAATGCAGGCGCAAAATGCCGCCTCACCTGCAAATACCGGGACAAGGTGATCGAAGCTGAAGAGGACGACTACTTCGAAGCGCTGTTTCAGATTCGCCAAGAACTTGAAGTCGATGGGCTGTTGCCCTTCTGTTACGGCGCCAGCGGCAACGTCTTTCCTGAGGGGACAGTAGTCGAGATGAGTCGCGGACTGATCGCCTGCAAAGTGACGATGGGGCAGCCACCGCAAAAGACCGACTTGGTCAACATTTTCGGCGACGGCCATGATGTGGCGCCCACGTTCGCTCGAATACAACAGGAATGCTGGGACGCCTGGCTCGCTTCGTTGCCGCCATGAGGCCAGTATCGTCTGTACTGTTTTTAGGGAATGATAATGGATCCCGATTGGCCGTTTGACGATCCGCCCAATGTTGCGGTCTTCACGACACGTCAAGTCATGAAGGGCGAACACATCATCGACTATGTCGTCCATGATGACGACGACGGCGCGTGGCAGTTTCTGAACCGGGCTGTCGATTTCGACATTGCCAATGCCATGCTTGTCGGCCTGTCCGAGATGGTAAAGCGCGACAGCTCGCTTCGCGAGCTCTGGGATCTGCCCTATGGCTGGTTTGCATGGCGCGAGGGTAAGGGCCAACCTTGGCACAGGGCAGAGATGGAACAGGAGACGGGCTAAGGTGCCGGCGACGGAGCGCGTGATCTCCCCCTTGTGGGGGATGCCCGGCAGGGCAGAGGGGGGCGAAGGAACGCGGCCTCTCCCCACTTGCCTCTTGCGAGGTCTCGTCTAGGCAGCGAGATCGATTGAGACGCTGGCGGGACAGCGCCCCCCTCTGGCCTGTCGGCCATCTCCCCCACAAAGGGGGAGATTGGCAGCTTCAACGCCCCGCCCCTACGACATCAGCGGCATTGGCCCTTTCAGCGCCTCCGCCAGCGCGTCTCGGAAGACCGCGATCGGCCGCGCGAGCCTTCCCGCCGGCGGGCGGTGGAGCAGCCAGCAACGCACTTGCGGCTTGAAGCCGGGGCAGTCGACCACCTCGACCGCGTCGCGCCACGGGCTGCCGGACAGCGCGCCGGGCGTGACGACGCCGATGCCGTGGCCGCGCGCCACCAGCGACATCCTGAGATCGGCGCCCTGCGCCTCGACGCCGACGTGGAAAGGCAGCCGCGCCACCTCGAAGCGGTGGCGGATGAAGGCGCGAAAACCGCAGCCGGTCTCGTTCAGCACCCAGGGGTAACGCGCAAGGTCGGTGTGCTCGGCCGGCTTCGACACGCCGAGGCTTGGCGAGGCGATCAGCAGCACCGCCTGCACGCCGAGATCGTCGCCGACGAGCTCCGGCGGCGGCGCCACCCCATCGGCGAGGCAGACCGCGACGGCGTCGATCTCGCTGTGCAGCACCTGCTCGACCAGACGCGGCGACAGGCTGGAGGTGATCTTCAGCGTCAGTTGCGGGAAAGCTGCGCGCAGGCTGTCGAGCGGCTCGGAGAGCGCGCTGGTCGAAAGATAGGGCATGATACCGAGGCGGAATTCGCCCCTCACCTCGCCGGCCGGCGACACGCCCGCCTTCAGATCCTCCAGCGAGCGCAGCACGCGGCGGCCATGCTCATAGGCCTCGCGGCCCGAGGCGGTCGGCTTCAGCGGCTTCGACTGGCGGTCGAGCAAAGGTGTGGCCAACCGCTCCTCGAGATTCTGGATGCGGCGCGTCACACCTGGCTGGGTGAGGTTCAGCCTCGCCGAGGCGCCGACGATGGAGCCGGTCTCGACGACGGCGACGAAAGCTTCGAGGTCGTGAATGTTCATGCGCATCTCGCATAATCATTATCAGGTCAATTCAATTGTAGCATTATGATCGTTTGCAATAAAGTCCTCGCTGGATATGCGAACAACAGGAAGTCTCATGCACGGCACACACAACACGCAACTGGCGGAGCGGCCAAGTGAAACCGCCGGCACGATCACCCGATCGCAGACGCTGCTGTTCGCCGCCGCGGTCGGCATCATCGTCACCAACCTGTTCGCGCCGCAGACGCTGGTCGGGCTGATCGGCCCGTCGCTGGGTGCAGCGGCGTCGGAAAGCGGCATCGTCTCGATGGCGACGCTGCTTGGCTATGCCGCCGGCCTGTTCTTCCTGGTGCCGCTCTCCGACCTAGTCGAGAACCGGGCGCTGGTGCTGCGCATGCTAAGCGCGGCGGCGCTTGCCGCCGCCGTCGCTTCGTTCGCGCCCTCGGCCGCCTCGCTGCTCGTCGTGCTGTTCGTGCTCGGCGCCGCCTGTTCTTGCATCCAGGTACTGGTGCCCGTCGCGGCCTCGATGGCGCCGCCCAGACAGGACGGGCGCGTCATCGGCGACGTGATGAGCGGGCTGATGATCGGCATCCTGTTGTCGCGACCGCTGGCGAGCCTGGTCGCTGACGCCTTCGGCTGGCGCGCCTTCTATGGCATCAGCGCCGCGGCACTGGCGCTGCTCGCCATCCTGCTCGGACTCACGCTGCCGAGGCGGCGTCCGCTGGCGCATTCCAGCTATGCGGCGCTGCTCGTCTCGCTGTTCGATCTGTTGCGCCAGGAGCCGGTGCTGCGTCGCCGCGCGCTGACGGCTAGCTTGGTGATGGCCGCCTTCAGCGTGTTCTGGACGGCGGTGGCGCTCAGGCTTGCGGCGCCTCCCTTCGAGCTTGGCCAGAGGGGCATCGCGTCGTTCGCGCTGGCCGGCGCCGGCGGAGCGGCGGTGACACCGATCTTCGGCCGCGCCGGCGACCGCGGCTTCACCCGACCGGCGACGGTTCTCTGCCATCTCGGCCTGATCGCGGCGCTCGGGCTCGCTGACTGGGCGGGTGCGGCCGCAGCCGGCGCATGGCTGCCGCTGCTGCTGATGGGCGCCAGCGCTGTGCTGCTCGACATCGGCGTCATCGGCGACCAGACGTTGGGCCGCCGCGCCGTCAACCTTTTGCGGCCGAAGGCGCGCGGGAGGCTCAATGGGCTGTTCGTCGGGATATTCTTCATCGGCGGCGCGGTTGGCTCGCTGCTGGCGGGGATTGCCTGGGCGTGGGGCGGATGGAATGCGGTCTGCGCGGCGGGGGCGGTGTTTGGGATCGCGGCGCTGGTGGTGGATTGGGTGGGGTAGCGCGGCGCAGGAGCGCGCATAATCTCCCCCCTTGAGGGGGAGATTCGCGTCGCGCTAGCCAATCCCGCCCGTCACGGTATACGCCCCCGCCGCACGCCCATCCGGCAGGCGCACGATGGCAGTGGCGATCGAGCCATAGGAGCCGCGCCAGACGCTGTGGAAGCCTTGATGCATCGCGGCCGGTACGACTAGGCGGCCTGTGTAGCGATTGCCGTCCACCTGCATGATGACAGGCTCGCCGTTGACGTGGACTTTGACGACCACCGGTCCGATCTCGCCCGCATCGATCTGCAGCGTGATCGCGATCTCGTCGGTGTCGCCGGCGTCGATCGTCTCGGCACCCAGCGAAAGCGCAAGCGGCGCATCGCCAGCACCACCCGCCGAGCCCCTGCCCTCCGCAAACACATCATCCGCCAGCGCCGGCGTGCGCGGCGGGACGGTGCGACGCTGGGTGGCACGCTCGTAGTCGCCGGCGAAGCGCACCAGCGCCGTGTCATCATAGGCCTTGCCGGCGAAGGTCAGGCCCACCGGCATGCCGATATCGGCCATGGTGCCCATCGGCACCGTCACCGTCGGGATGCCGAGATGGCGCCAGACCAGATTGCCGTTGGCGACCCAGGTGCCGTTGCGCCAGGCGAGTTCGGCGGAGGCCTCGTTGACGTCGGCATCGGCCGGGCCGACATCGGCGGCGGCCGGCAGCACCACGGCGTCGAGGCCGTTCGCCTGAAGCCACTCCTCGAAATCGACGCGGCGCGTTGCCTCAAGCCCCTTCAGCCCGGCCTCGATGGTGGGGATGTCCTCGAGCGGCGCCACGCCTTGCCTGGCCCGCTCGACATATTCGGCAAGGTCGAAGCCGTCCTCGCCATAGCGGTCGGGCAGTGCGCCCGGCGGCCGCGGGAAAATCTTCGGGCCGTCGGTCGAGGCGAGATCGGGGAGCGCCGGATCGGCGTTCGCGCGCAGAAAATCGTCCCACGACCAGATGGAGAGGTCCCAGAGCTCGCGTTGGGCAAACTCTTGCGGCACCAGGCCGCGATCGACCATGGAGCGCGCGCCTGGACGGTCGCGCTCGTAATTCGAGACGACAGGAAAATCGAGCTCGATCACCTCGGCGCCGAGCGCTTCAAGGTCGCGCGCCGCCTGCCGCCAAAGGTCGAGCACCGAGGCGCGCGTCTCGATCGGACGGTCGACGCCTTCATTCTTGCCGATATACATTTTCGGCACGCCGAGCCGCCTGCCCTTGAGCGCGCCTTGCAACGCCAGCTCGGTATAGCTTGCCGGCCTGATTTCGGACGCTTTCGGGATCGACACCCAAGGCTGCACGCGCCAGAAATCGCCGCGCGTCTCTTCATCGTCGGCGACGATCACGTCGAGCAGTTCCAGCATGTCGGGGACGGTGCGCGTATGCGGCACCACCACATCCATGGTCGGCACCAACGGCCAGTTGCCGCGCACCGAGATCACGCCGCGCGAGGGCGTGTAGGCGACGAGCGCATTATTGGAGGCCGGCGCGCGGCCCGACGACCAGGTTTCTTCGCCAAGCCCGAAGGCGGCGAAACTCGCGGCAGTTGCCGTGCCCGAGCCGTTGGACGAGCCGGAGGCGAAGGCAGCGGTGAGATAATCCCTGTTATAGGGGCTCTCGGCCCGGCCATAGACGCCGCGCTGCATGCCGCCATTGGCCATCGGCGGCATGTTGGTGAGGCCGATCAGCACCGCGCCGGCGGCTTTGAGCCGTTCGATGGTGAAGGCGTCCTCGGTGGCGACGAGATGCTCGAAGGCCGGCGAACCGGCGGCCACCGTCAGGCCCTTCGCCTTGTAGCTGTCCTTGGCGGTATAAGGGATGCCGTCGAGCGGGCCGAAGGTTTTGCCCTCGCGCCGGCGCCGATCGGAAGCTTCGGCCTCCTCGAACATTTTCGGGTTGAGGATGGGCACCGCGTTGAGCGCGATGCCGTGGCGGTCGTAGTGGCCGATGCGCCTCAAGTAAGCGCCGACCAGCTCGACGCTGGTGACGGTGCCGTCCTCCAGCGCGCGGCGCAGGTCTGCGATCGAGGCTTCGACGAGGTGGAGCATGATGGCGAGCGAATTCCTTTGCAAAGGTTGCGTTCCGTCACACCCCCCTCTGCCCTGCCGGGCATCTCCCCCGCAAGGGGGGAGATTGGCTGGCGCGCAGGCTTTCGCCAATCGCCGGCGTTGCAGGGCGAGCGGGGCGCAGAAGCTGCCAATCTCCCCCCTTGTGGGGGAGATGGCCGGCAGGCCAGAGGGAGGCGCTGTCCCGCCGGCGTATCAGGTGATCCAACAGACTCATTTTCCCTGATGAGCGCCCGCAGCCTCCAGCCGCCGCGCCTTGCGCTCGATCCACCAGTCGTTCTGCCAATCTTCATAGCCGAGAAGCGAGCCCTCCATCCGTTCGAGAACTTCGTTCCAGCCGGTTTTGGCGGAGACTTTTAACACGAGCAGAAACGCGTCTATCCGCCACTCCTGCCCGGGGAGTGAGAAGAAGGCGCGTCGCCATCCTTGGAAGTCGGGGAAACGGGCGCGCTCGGCTTCGGTGAATGGGGTATCGATGATACGGCGCACCAACCGGCCCGAGTGCACAAACGGATCGAAGCGAGCCAGCGTTTCCGTCAGCCATGCCGCCGGATAAGCGTCATGAAAGACTGCCAGCGGTTTGCGGCCTTCCAGCATCAGCGGCAACTCGAAATTCGTGTGAACGAGATACGGTGTCTCGCGGATCGGATGCCAGGACTCGATGTGATTGAGCTTTAGGTCCGGCTCGCAAGGTGGAATGCATATCGCGCCTAGCCTTTCGAGGTCTCCGGGATCCAATTCCCATGAGCCTGATAGCTGTGTGGTGCTGCAACCCAGAACCGCGCCAAGCTTTTCCAGGTCAGCGATGTGAATTCGAGCCTCGGCAATCGCCGACCCGGTGACCGCATCGATCTCCTGCAGGACAAAATAGGTGGATTCGGCAGTGTTGCGCACAGGGCGACGATGGCTGCTCGGACAAGACTTGTACAGGTCTTCTTGTCCGGCCGCATTCCTTCGCGCCCCCCTCTGCCCTGCCGGGCATCTCCCCCACAAGGGCGGAGATCGGCTGTCACACGGGCTTTCGCCAATCTCCAACGCTACTCCGGCGCCCCCGCGAACAGCACCACCCCATCGCCGCCCGCCGCCGGCCAGTCGCGGATGGTGCGGTCGATGCCGCCGGTGAGAAGCTTGCCGTCGGCGCCCCCCCGCGCCTTCCCCACACAATGGCGGAAGGCGCATCAGCCATCCTAGCCGAGCTTCTTTCCAAGGCTAAGTGCAAGACATCACACGAGGAAAGATAAATGCGTATGTCTTCTTCGTTCCAGCCGGCTGCCGGATTTCGGGTTTACTCGGCCAGTGGACAAATATCCCGCCGCCTAAGCCGGACGCGCAGACGTCTCTCGCTCCATTAAGCGACGACCCGTGAGCAGAAAGCCACACTCCCCAAGAATAAAACGCTCGACCACCCGCGTTAGTTGACAGCAAACGCCCATATGACATTATCCGGCGGGATTTTTCAGGAGGGCTATAGCATGAAGAAGATTTACGAGAAGCCTACTTTTGTCCGCAAAGGCAAGCTTTCGGCTGTCACGGCAGACAACGGCGCCGCCTCTGGCCCCGTGATTCCGGGCTGAGCCGAACCGCGGAGATTTTGAAAACGTTGTTCATAGAGGATTCTATCGGGGGAATCTCAATCATGAAGAAAGCCTATGAAAAGCCGGCCTTGGTCAAGAAGGACAAGCTCTCGGCGGTAACGGCGGTCGTTAACGGCGGCTCCGTTATCATCCTCCCGCCGCCGGGCTGATCGGAACAGTTAGAACCGTCTGGTGGCAGTGCCGCCAAGGCTGGTCCATAGTTTTGATGACAAGCGACACGGCCTATATTGTCTAGGCTGCTTGTTGGCTTGTCTCGATTCGGGGAATCCGGGAGACGCGCCATGAAGAAAATCTATGAGAAGCCCGCGCTGGTAAAGAAGGGCAGGCTTTCGGCGGTCACGGCCAATGGCGGCGGCTCCCTCGTTACGCTCTAGGGCGTGTTGAGATTCAGGTCAGGCCGAGCCGAAAATGGTGGTTTCGGAGAACCGGCGCGGAGCGTACTTGAAGTACGTGAGCACCGGCCTACGCCGGCCGTAGCCTTAATTTAACTGCCACGCCACTCATGAGCGCTTCGGCCGGCGAAGGCCGGAAGCGCAGGAAACCGGCATTTGCAGGTCGGCATCACCTGAATCTCAACACGCCTTAGCACGAAAGCGCGTTGCATTCAGGCAAGGCCGCGCGTGGCCCACACGCATCAGAGCGCCAGCACCAGATCGTCCAGCACCATCTGCCAGTGATGCTTCGTCGACAGGCGCACACGCGTCACCGCCTTCAACATCGGCGCGTAGTGAACCGGCGCCAGCGCCGACAGCGTGATCTCATCGCGCGCGACCGGTTCGTCCCCCAGCCAGCTTTCGACCAGTGCGGTCTCACCTTCTGAACCCAGCCAGGCCGCAGTCAGCATCACCGAATCGAAGCCGAAGGGCGCGGCGCGAGCGAACTCCGCCGGATGGCCGCTGCTGGTATAGGCAATGTAGGCGCCCGAGACGTTGCCGTTGACATAGCCCTCGCTGTTCTTGGTGTGATCGCGCGCCATGGCGTTGAGATTGTACCAGTCGAGCCCGGCATGGCCCGACGGGATCTTGCACAGGCCGCGCGTGGTGACATCGTCGAAGCCGATGGTGATGAGCGCCGCATCGGCCCCGAGCGCGCCGGGCGCAAGCAGGCCAAGTTCGGCCGGATAGGCCGACAGCGCGAGGCGCCGGTCGAGCCCGCCGCCGGCTATCGCAACTTGATCGGCCTCGCCGGAAACAGGGAAGCGGAAAGCGGCTGCCGGACCGAGCGCGTGGCTTTCGAGCACCTTGCCCCTGCCCATCACCGACAGCGTAGCTACCGCCCCAACGGGCATCCTGCCGTTCACCGTGCGCAACGGCGCGAGGCCGACCGGCCTTGGCAGGCCCTCCCCGGCCAGCCCGACGAGCGAGCCGGGCGCGTCCGCCAGACGCACAAGCTGGTTCTCGTTGGCGCCGCTGGCGCGCCAGCCCGGCGGCACCGAGACAGAAAAGCGGTAGGTGCCGGGCGCGCGGATCGCCGCGCTGCGCCGCTTCGACGACATCGGAAAATTGGCAAAGCCGGCAGGATTGGTCCGCGACAGGGCTAGGAAGCGGCCCTCTCCGTCGAACAGCCGCACCGCGATGCCGGCCATCGGGCGGTCAGCCTGGCCATAGGTCCCGTCGCGATCGACATCCATGAAGACGAAGGACGAGAAATTCAGCTTGCCGGATGTCGGGCCCCAGGCACTGTGAGGCGCATAGTCGCGGCTTGGGTCGGGGTTGCCGCGCGCCCTGCGGCGCTTGCGCCGCCAGCGCAATGCCAGAACGATGAGGGCGACGGCGCCGGCGAGAACGAGGGCGGAAATGAAGAGAACGAGGGCGTTGTCAGCCATGATGATGGGCGAGCGATGGCTTGAGAAAAATATCCAAGATGAAAAGCATAAAGTCCGAGCCCCCTCCAAGTCCTGCAAAAGCTAGCGTGAGACGTCGTTGCTGCACAGCCATTACTTGCGAGATGCTGACATCAAACGTGGAGACGCCGGCGGACAGCGCCCCCTCTGTCCTGCCGGACACCTCCCCCACTTTGGGGGGGAGATTGGCAGCTTCGGCGACGGCGCCCTTTCTGCAACGCTGGCGATTGGCGAAAGCCGGCGTGACATCCGATCTCCCCCCTCGAGGGGGAGATGTCCGGCAGGACAGAGGGGGGCGAAGGAACACAAAGCCTGGAGTTTTCCAGAGGCCCCTCACCCCAGCTCCACCCACACCGGCGCGTGGTCGCTGGGATTGTCCCCTCCCCGCACCTCGCGGTCGATGCCCGCTCCGTTCAGCTTGCGCGCCAGTTTCTTCGACAACAGGATGTGGTCGAGTCGTAACCCCGCGTCGCGCGGCCAGCGGTTCCGGCGATAATCCCAGAAGGTGTAAAGCTTCTCCTCTTTCGGGAAGACTTTTCGCAGCGCGTCGGTCCAGCCCTGCTCGATCAGCGCGGCGAAGGCGGCGCGGCTTTCAGGCTGCACCAGAGCGTTTTCGTCATAGGAGCGGGTGGGGTAGATGTCGCGCGGCTCGGGCACGATGTTGTAGTCGCCGGCCAGCACCACCGGCAGCCCGGTGTCAAGCAACTCGCCCGCATGCGCCGCGAAGCGCTCGTGCCAGGCGAGCTTGTAGGCAAATTTCGGCCCCGGCTGCGGATTGCCGTTCGGCGCATAGAGACAGGCAATGACGATGCCATCGACCGCTGCCTCGATGTAGCGCGCCTGGCGGTCGGCATCGTCACCGGGCAGCGCGTCGCGGGTCAGCACCGGCTCGGCGCCGCGCGCGAGGATTGCGACGCCGTTCCAGGTCGCCTCGCCCTTCCACACCGCGCCGTACCCGGCCTTGGCGAGCCGGGTCAGCGGAAACTGCGTGTCGCGCGCCTTCAGTTCCTGCAGGCAGACGACGTCGGGCTTGGCGCGCGCAAGCCAGGCGAGCAGGTTTTCCAGCCGGCTGTTGATGTTGTTGATGTTGAAGGTGGCTAGTTTCATCTGGAGTGCGGGGAGACGCCTTTCTCTTCGTCATCCTCGGCTTGACCCGAGGATCCATGCCGTGACGCTTGTCGTGGTACACGGCGGGGCAGAATTCTGCTCCGTTGCAACGCCTTAATCTCACGGAATGGATCCTAGGGTCTGCGCGCGTCGCTTCGCTCCTTGCTCCGCCCTAGGATGACGAAGTCGATGGCGCCAGCCTGGCCTTTATCGTCTCCGCCACCATCTTCAAATGATCCGCCGTCGAAAACCCCGAAATCGCCTTGCGCGGTTTCAGATCGTGGTCGCCGTCCTCCAGCCAGACCACCTCTATTGCCGCGGAAAGCCCGTAGGTCGCGACCTCGTCCTTGGTGCCGAACTCGTCGCGCGTGCCCTGGAAGATCAGCGTCGGCGTCTTCAAGTCGGCGAGATGTTTTGTCCGGAGCTGCTCGGGCTTGGCCGGCGGATGGAACGGATAGCCGAGGCAGACCAGCCCGGCGATCTCGCCTTTCGCAAACATCTCGTCGGCGACCATGGAGGCGACGCGCCCGCCCATCGACTTGCCGCCGATGATCAGCTTGCCGGTCACGCCCTTGGCCCGGAGATCGGCGATCGCCTTGATGTATTCCGGGTTCACCGACTCGGCACGAGGCGGCGGCTTGCGGTGGCCGTAGCGGCGCGCGGCCATGTAGTGGAACTCGAAGCGCGCGACGCGGAAGCCGGCCGCGGCGAGTGCTTTTGCCGTGGCGGCCATCGAGGCCGAGTCCATCGGCGCGCCCGCGCCGTGGGCGAGAAGGATGGTGACGGGGGCGGTGTCGGGGCCGTCGAAGAGGAAGCGGGTCATGGGGTGGCCTTCTTGCAGAGGCCGAGTCCCGTCACACCCCCCTCTGTCCTCCCGGACAGAGGGGGATGTTCAAGCGCGAACATCTCGCTCTCTTGCCATGTGCAGATCCACGAATTGTACCCCCTTCTGTGCAATCCGCGACCATTCGGACTCAGCATCGAGCTCCAGATAGCGCACCCACAGCCGGCGCGCTTCCATCAGGTTGCCCGCATCGAATTCCAGCCGCGCAAGGTTGAACACCGGGTCGGCATAGGTCTTGTCCAGCGCCGTCGCCTTCTGCAGATGCCTGCGCGCCGAAGCAACCTTGCCCTCGTCGCTCATCAGCCCGGCGAGGTTGAACCAGGCTTCGACGAAGCCCGGATCGAGCTTTATCGCACGGGCATAATCATGCGCGGCTTCCGCCACGCGGCCGGCGCCGCGCAGGCAGTTGGCGCGGTTGAAGGCGGCGATCGCGTCTTTCGGGTCGATCGCCAGGCAGCGCTGGTAGAGCGCGGCCGCGTCGTCGTGGCGCCCCTCTTCTTCCGCGCCTTCCGCCTCGGCGAACAGCTCCTCCAGCGTGTCGTCTCCAAACATTCCTGAATTTGGCGAGCCGAGGTCGAACAGCAATTGGCCGTCGAGCTCGCTCCTTCCCTCGTCGAGATAGATCGCGTCCGGCCGGCCGTGCTGCGAGCCGAGGTTGAGCGACTTGGCTGTGAGCGAGGCGACCGGGCCGGAGCGATGCACCGAGCGCGCGATTGCGCCCCAGGAGGCGCCGCTGGCGATCAGCCCGGCATATTTCCTGGCCAGGATCAGGTCGCGAAAAGAATAGGGTTCGGAGTCGTGCTCGAAAGCGTCGAACAGCGACAACATGTCGAGATCGTCGCCGGCAAGCCGCGACTGGTCGATCAGCGATTGCCTGGAGAGCGACGAGGCGTCGGGCGCCTTCATCAAACCGAGCAGGCGGAGAAAACCATTCTCGCTGATGAGGCGGCGACCGGCGTCGCGCTCAGCTTTCACACGGCGCTCGATCTCGACGTCGCCGGCTTTCGCCAGCGCCGTCTTGGTAAGAAGCGTTCGGCCGAACACGACATGCGTGGTGCGGCGCGTGACGCCGCGCCTCAGCTCCGCATGGCGGCGCTCGACCTCGCGCGCGGCGAGTCGCAATGGGAAGGCGGCCAGCGCGCCGACGACGCCGAAGACAGCGCCGGGGAGGATCACCGGCCCTCCGGTCGCTTCTTGCTCTTGCCGACGGCCTTCAGCAGGTTCGCCTTCAGCGGGTTCTCAGGCGCGCCGCCGCCGGCGGCCGCCTTCTTGGCGGGCTTGGCCGGCGCCTCGTCGGCCTTGCTCTTCGACTTGGCCGGGGGCTTCGCCTGCTGCGACAGGCTGGCCTTCAGCGCATCCATCAGGTTGATGACGTTGCCGCGCTCCGGTGCCGCCGCAATGATCGGCTTGTGGCCCTTGAGCTTCTCGCGGATCATCGCCATCAGCGCCACTTCGTAGCGATCCTCGTAATTCTTCGGATCGAAGTGGGTTTCCTTCTGCTTGATCAGCGCCTGGGCGAGGTCGAGCATTTCAGGGTCCGGCTTGCCGGCCGGGATGTTGCCGAAATATTCAGCCGTGCCGCGCACTTCGTTGGGATTCCTCAAGGTACAGACGAACATGCCGTTCTCGCGCGCGCCGATCGTCACCACGCGCTCGCGGCTGGAGAGCACAAGGCGCGCGATCGCCAGCTTGCCGGACTTGCGCATCGCCTCGCGCAGCACCACGAAGGTCTCCTCCGCCATGGCCCCGTCGGGCGCGAGATAATAGGGCGAGTCCTGATAGATGACATCGACCTCGCTCTCATCAACGAAAGCCTCGATGTTCATCGTGTGGTTGGATTCGATCCGGACCGCTTCGAGGTCGCTGTCATCGATGATGATGTACTGCTTGTCCTCGTATTCGTAGCCTTTGACCAGGTCCGAGCGCTCGACAAGGCCGAGCTCAGGGTCGACCGGCTTCATGTTGATGCGGTTGTGGGTCTTCTTGTGCAACTGGTTGAACGAGATGCGTTCGCTCGCGCTGGTGGCCGGATAAAGCCGGACCGGACAGCTGACGAGGCTGAGCTTGAGGTAACCTTTCCAACTTGCCCTGGGCGCCATGATGAACTCCTACGCGGCCATGCACTGACATTCTAGCTTGAGCATGATCTCCTCCAAAAACCGGTTCCCACTTTGTGGGATCATGCTCTCTGCAGCGCTTCGTCCGAAGGACGGTTGGCGCCGTGGAAATCCTACACCGACCCCTGAGCTTACGAGCAAAACCCTAGCGAAGTGTTTTCGGGGCAGACCGGAGGATAGTTCAAATTGTAGCGAGCGTCGATGGAGGTGGGTCGAGACGCCGGCGATTGGCAGGAGGCCTCGACACTTCGTCATTCTAGGGCGGAGCAAGGAGCGAAGCGACGCGCGCAGACCTTAGAATCCATGCCGTTACCTCGGCCGAAGAATGCAACGGTTCAGAATAGCGGCTGGCGACAGTGCCAGCTAAGATCGCAGCATGACAGGCTACGTCTACATGACCGCAAGCCAGAAAGGCGGCACGATATACATCGGCGTCACCAGCGACCTTGCCCGTCGAATGCCCGAGCACAAGACCGGCCAAGGCTCCAGCTTCACCAGCCGCTACGGCGTACAGCGCTTGGTCTGGTACGAGGAGTATTTCGACATCACCGACGCCATCCAGCGTGAGACGTCATTGAAGCGCTGGCCACGCCAATGGAAGATTGAATTGATCGAGAAGACCAATCCGGAATGGTTCGAGCTCTTTCGCGGGATTGGCTGGTGAACGTTCTGCACCGTTGCGGCGCTCGGGCGTGACGGCATGGATTCTAGGGTCTGCGCGCGTCGCTTCGCTCCTTGCTCCGCCCTAGAATGACGACGCCGAGGGGCTACCGCTCCCCTCAAACACCGGCAAATCCCTCGCCGCCTCGTCGATCTCCGCCCAGGGATCCCCCGACGTCTCCAGCAATCCCGGCAGCGAGGCGTAGTTCAGATCCTCCGGCGCGTCGATCGTCTCCAGATCCGTCCAGCTCACCGGGGTCGAGGCCGGCAGGTTGGTGCGGGCGCGCAGCGAATAAGGCGCGGCGGAGGTGTGGCCGCGGGCGTTGCGGTGGAAGTCGATGAAGATGCGCTTCTTGCGGTTCTCCTTGCCCATCGTCGTGGTGAAGGTGTCGGGCGCGGTCGAAGCGAGGAAAGTCGAAATGGCGCTGCTCGCCTGGTGCAGTTTCTTCCAGTTCTGCTTGCGCGTCACCGGAACCGTGATGTGGATGCCCTTGCCGCCGGAGGTTTTCGCGAACGGCACCAGCCCGAGGCCTTCGAGCCCGCCCTTGATGTGGACGGCCGCCTCCACCACCTCGCGCCACGAAATCCCCTCGCCGGGGTCGAGGTCGAAGACCACCTGGTCCGGCTTGTCGAGTTTCGTGCGATGCGTGCCCCAGGTGTGGAATTCCACGACGCCGAATTGCGCCAGCGCCAGATAGCCTTTTGCTCCCTCGACCGAGAGGTAGGATTTGGTTTCGCCTTCGGAGTTGGTGGCCTCGAACGTGACGACCGAAGGCGGCATGCCTGTGAAGGCGTGGCGCTGGAAGAAACAGTCCTGCGGCTTGCCCGTCGGGCAGCGCACCAGCGACACCGGGCGGCCGATGATATGCGGCAGCATGAAATCGCCGACCAGCGCGTAATAGACGGCGATGTCGAGCTTGGTCGGCCCGGTCTTGCCGAACAGGCGCCGCTCCGGATTGGTGACCCAGATG
Source organism: Mesorhizobium shonense (assembly GCF_040545255.1). Taxonomy (NCBI): domain Bacteria; kingdom Pseudomonadati; phylum Pseudomonadota; class Alphaproteobacteria; order Hyphomicrobiales; family Phyllobacteriaceae; genus Mesorhizobium; species Mesorhizobium shonense. The sequence continues at coordinate 36,091 of NZ_JBEPLM010000015.1, read as the reverse complement.
GTGGCGAGGTCGGATTCGGCGATCAGCCGCTTGCGCTTGACCGGCACCGGCGTGGTGAGTCCGCCAACATCGCGCAGGCCGCGGAAGACGCCATGGCGGATCGCATTGTCGGCGGTGCGGTTCGAGTAATGGATGCGGGCCGAGAGCAGAGGCTTCACCCAGTGCATCTCACGCATGATCTCGCGCGGCACGCCTTCGGGCGGCGTGGCGCCCGCCGTCATCCGCTCCAGCCTCGCGAGCAGGTCCGCCGCCATCCCGGCATCGAAGCCGGTGCCGACCTTGCCGCGATAGTGCAGTTCGCCGTTCTCGAACTCGGCCATGCCGAGCGCCGCCAGCCCTTCCGCCCTGTCGGAAACGGTGTAGCCGGCGATGACGAAATCGTCCGTCTTGAGCGCCTTTGCCTTGGTCCAGCTCTTGGTGGGGCCGCTCTGGTAGATGGCGTCGGCGCGCTTCGAGACGACGCCTTCGAGCCCCAGTTCCGTCGCCTGGTCGTAGAGGCCGCGCCCATCGCCCTCGACATGGTCGCTGTACTGGATGGCGGCATTGGCCGCCTGACCGGCGAGCAGCTCGGCAAGCAGCGCCTTACGCTTTTGCAGCGGCGCCTTGCGCAGGTCCCAGCCGTCGAGGTGCAGAAGATCGAAGGCATAGAAATGCAGCTTCGAGCCGGCGCCTTCGGCGAGCGCGTCCTGCAGCAGCGCGAAGCGGGAGATGCCCTTGTCGTCGAGCACCATGATCTCGCCGTCGATGATCGCCTGGCTGACCGGCAAGCGCGCGAAAGCTTGCGGAAGATCGCCATAGCGCTTGGTCCAGTCGATGCCGCCGCGGGTGATCAGCCGCACCTCACCGTCCACCACATGCGCCATGGTGCGATAGCCGTCGAATTTTATCTCGTGCAGCCAGAGCGTGCCGGTGTTCTCGATCGGCCCACCGGGCGGCTCCGTCACCTGCGTTGCAAGCTGCGGCTCTATCCGGCTTGGCGGCTCGCCCTTCACCGCGCCCGGCAGCGCGCCGGGCTTCAAAGAGCCTGGCTTGGGCGGCAGGCGCTCCGGCCTGCTCGGCGGCGCTACCAGTTCCTCGATGCGGCGGCCCGACTTCACGCTTTCCGGCCGCGCTTCGAGGATGTCGAGCTTGGTGTCGGAAGCGAGGTCGCGCTCCTTGAAGAGCAGCCAGTTCTTCTTGTTCTCGTCCTCGCCGGGTTTCGGCTTCAGCCTGGTCAGCATCCAGCCGCCGTTAAGCTTCTGGCCGGCCAGCCGGAACTTGAAGGCGCCCGTCCTGAGACTCTTTTCGACATCCTCCATCGGCGCCCACGTGCCGGTGTCCCAGACGATCATCGGCCCGCCGCCATACTCGCCCTCGGGAATGACGCCCTCGAAGTCGATGTATTCGATGGGGTGGTCCTCGGTCTCGACGGCGAGGCGCTTGTCGGCGGGGTTGAGCGAGGGGCCGCGGGGGACAGCCCAGCTTTTCAGCACGCCGCCGACTTCGAGGCGCAAGTCGTAGTGGTCGGCAGTGGCGTGATGCTTGTGCACGACGAAGCGGTTGCCGCCCTCACCTGCCGATCCGCCCGCTGGCTCGGGCGTGCGGCTGAATTCGCGCTTGGCGCGGTAGGGTTTGAGTTTCGAGGGCATGGGTTAGATGCCAAAGCGCAAAGCAGACAATCGCAGAGGCTGCGTTCCTTCGCGCCCCCCTCTGTCCTGCCGGACATCTCCCCCTCTAGGGGGGAGATTGGCAGTTCGAACGCCGACACTCCCCTTAAAACGTCCGAGGTTGGCGAAAGCAGCGGCAGCATCTGATCTCCCCCCTTGAGGGGGAGATGTCCGGCAGGACAGAGGGGGGGACTGTCCCGCCAGCATTTCGGATTTTCCTAAGGAGCAGCGATGCGGAAGAACGAAAATCACGCTCAATCGTCGGTAGCCGGCGTCAATTCCAGCTCGGCCGGCGTCAACCCTTGCCTCAGCTGGCTCAGCCGGAACTCGTCGACCCAATAGGCCTCGCCGTCAACCAGCACGCGCGCCTGATAGGTGCCGCCGGAAAAGCTCTGCGCGGAGACATAGATCTTGTGGCGGTCGAGCGCCTTCTTCACCGCGGCGCGGCGGGAATTTTCTCTGGCGACGGGACTGGCCATGGCCTCACTCTGTACAGGCTGCCGCTCAAGGGCGGCGCTTATTAGGATGGCGGAGAGCGGCGAGTGAGTCAATTTGGCGCAGCTGGAGCGCTGATCTCCCCCACAAGGGGGAGATTAGCTGTCACCGCTGCTCTAATAGTCCATTCCCGCCCCCGGAGGCGTTGCGGGACCGGCCTCCTTCCTCGGCTTTTCCGCCACCATCGCCTCGGTGGTGACCAACAGCCCGGCGATGGAGGCGGCGTCCTGCAGGGCGGTGCGCACCACCTTGGCCGGGTCGATCACACCTTGGCTGTAGAGGTCGCCATAGCCGCCGGTCTGTGCGTTCCAGCCGAAAGAGAATTGCCCGTTCTCGCGCAGCCTGCCGACGATGATCGAGCCTTCGGCGCCCGCGTTCTCGGCGATCTGGCGTACCGGCGTTTCCAGCGCACGGCGCACGATCTCGACGCCGGTTTTCTGGTCAGGGTTGTCGACGGCTGCCGCGTCGAGCGCCTTTGCGGCTCTCAGCAGCGCCACGCCGCCGCCGGGCAGGATGCCCTCCTCTACCGCGGCGCGGGTGGCGTGCAGCGCATCGTCGACACGATCCTTGCGCTCCCGGACCTCGACCTCGGTCGAGCCGCCGACGCGGATGACAGCGACGCCGCCCGCGAGCTTGGCCAGCCTTTCCTGCAGTTTCTCGCGATCGTAGTCGGAAGTGGTTTCGTCGATTTGCTGCCTGATCTGGGCGACGCGGCCCTCGATCTCGGGCTTGGCCCCGGCGCCGTCGACGATGGTAGTGCTCTCCTTCTCGACAGTGATCCGCCGGGCGCGGCCGAGCATGTCCAGCGTGACATTCTCCAGCTTGATGCCGAGATCCTCGGAGATGACCTGGCCGCCGGTGAGGATGGCGATGTCCTCCAGCATCGACTTGCGGCGATCGCCGAAGCCCGGCGCCTTGACGGCGGCGACCCTAAGGCCGCCACGCAGCTTGTTGACGACCAGCGTCGCCAGCGCTTCGCCTTCGACGTCCTCGGCGATGATCAGAAGCGGCTTCGCCGACTGCACCACCGCCTCCAGGATCGGCAGCAGCGCCTGCAGGTTGGACAGCTTCTTCTCATGGATCAGCAGATAGGGCTCATCGAGATCGGCGCGCATCTTGTCCTGGTTGGTAATGAAGTAAGGGCTGAGATAGCCGCGGTCGAACTGCATGCCCTCGACCACCTCGAGCTCGGTCTCGGCGGTCTTGGCCTCCTCGACAGTGATTACGCCTTCATTGCCAACCCTCTGCATCGCTTCGGCCAGGAAGCGGCCGATCTCGGCGTCGCCATTGGCCGAGATGGTGCCGACCTGGGCGATCTCGTCGTTGCGGGTCACCTTGCGGGCATTGGCCTTGAGCTCGGCGACGATCACTTCCACGGCCCTGTCGATGCCGCGCTTCAAATCCATCGGGTTCATGCCGGCGGCAACGGCCTTCGCCCCTTCCCTGACGATCGTCTGGGCGAGCACCGTGGCGGTGGTGGTGCCGTCACCGGCAATGTCGCTGGTCTTCGAGGCCACTTCGCGCACCATCTGCGCGCCCATATTCTCGAATTTGTCGACCAGTTCGATTTCCTTCGCCACGGTCACGCCGTCCTTGGTAATGCGCGGCGCGCCAAACGACTTCTCGATGACGACGTTGCGACCCTTGGGGCCGAGCGTCACCTTAACCGCGTCGGCCAGTATATCGACGCCACGCAGCATCTTGTCGCGAGCTTCGGTGTGGAATTTCACTTCCTTGGCAGCCATGAATCCCTCCCTCCGCGAGGATCTGCAGCCGGACCTCGCGTGCCTATCGCAACTAGTCTGGCGCAAAGGGGTTTCAAGTGCGCCGGTCCGGAATTTTTTGGCACCCGTCTTGATTTCAACGCGCTGTAATCATGAGGTTATTCGGGATAGCGAATCGGAGACTATGTCTCCCTCACTGCTGCCGCAACTTGTGCGCCGCAGCATCGGAACACTTCGCCTCGTCAGCCCGTTCAAGGAGACCCGGCCGCCGGCCTTGCCAGACCTTCGCGCAAGCGGCACAACAGGCTGTGCCGCCGCTGGCGAGCAAGGGAGATAGCGATGGTTCAGATCAGGGCGATGACGAAGAACGACATGGCCGCCGTCTCGCGGCTGCTCGGCCAGTCCTGGCGGCGTACCTATTCGCCGATCATGGGCGAAGACGCCACGGCCAGGCTCTCCGACGAGAAGCACGCGCCCGACAAGCTCGCGGCCGAACTTGCCGACGACAACAAGATGTCGTTCGTCGCCGAGCGGACCGACGGCTCGATCGCCGGCTATGCGATGGCGGCGATGGACGAGAAGGGTGATGTCATGCTCGACCGGCTGCATATCGAGCCGCAGGAATTCGGCAGGGGCCTTGCCGTCGACCTTTTGCATGCAGTGCTTGCCGCCCATGCCGGCATTCCCAGCATCGCGCTGGAGGTGATCGAGGGCAACGACCGGGCGGTTGCCTTCTACCGCAAGCACGGCTTCGAGGTGGTCGAGCGCCGGCCGGCCGCGCATGGCGTCGGCGGCCACGCCTCGCTGATCATGCGCCGGCTGCTGCCGATGGCCTGAAGCGCGGCGCTGGACGTGTTCCGCCCCGGCCCTATAATTTCGCAAGCGCTAATTTCTCACCGGAGACAGACAGATGAGCCTGGGCAAGCGGAAACTCGGCAACCAGGGGCTCGTCGTCTCGGCCATCGGCCTCGGCTGCATGGGCATGAGCCAGTCCTACGGGCCGGCCGACGAGGCGGAATCGATCGCCACCTTGCACCGGGCGATCGAGCTCGGCTGCACCTTCCTCGACACGGCCGAAGTCTACGGGCCCTTCCTCAACGAGGAACTGCTCGGCCGCGCGCTGAAGGGCCAGCGCGATGAGGTGACGATCGCGACAAAATTCGGCTTCCGCATCGTCGACGGCAAGCAGGACGGCACGGGGCGCGACAGCCGGCCGGAGCATATCCGCGAGGTGGTTGACGCCTCGCTCGCGCGGCTCGCCACCGACCGTATCGATCTGCTCTACCAGCACCGCGTCGACCCCGAAGTGCCGATGGAGGATGTCGCGGGTACGGTTGGCGAGCTGGTGGAGGAAGGCAAGGTGCGCTTCTTCGGCCTGTCGGAGGCGGGCATCGCCAATATCCGCCGCGCGCACGCCGTGTATCCGGTCTCGGCGCTGCAAAGCGAATATTCGCTGTGGGAACGCAACCTCGAAGCCGAGATCATCCCTGCGCTCAAGGACCTCGGCATCGGCCTGGTCCCGTTCGCGCCACTCGGCCGCGGTTTCCTAGCCGGCGACGTCAAACGCGCCGAAGAGTATCCGGAAGGCGATTTCAGGCGCGGCGACCCGCGCTACCAGGGCGAGAATTTCGATGCCAATGTCGCCGCGGCCGCCACGGTGCGTGACATCGCCGCCGCCAAGGGCGTGAAACCCGGCCAGGTGGCGATCGCCTGGCTCATCGCCAAGGGCTCCGAGTTCGGCATCGACGTCGTGCCGATCCCCGGCACCAAGCGGCGGACTTATCTCGAGGAAAATGTCGCGGCGGCGGATATCAAGCTCGACGCCACCGAGATGCTGGGACTCGACATGGCGCTGACGCCGGACAAGGTGTCGGGGCCGAGATATAACGAGCGGACCATGTCGATGGTGGATCGGTAGGGGCTGCCGCGGTCGGGACAATACTGAAACGCTGGCGGGACAGAGGGGGGCGCGAAGGAACTCGACCTCACAGTCTAAACGCTAGCGCCCTCACCCGCCGATCAGCCAGCACCTCACTTCTTGTTGCAATCCGGCAACGCCTCCATCGCCTTCCTCGCCTCCCCCTCGCTAGCGTATTTCTTCTTGCCGAGATCGACGACGAGCGTCCCGTCCGGCTTCTTCGGCACGATCTCGCATTGCTTCGAGACGGCATCCCTGGCGACCCAGTATTCCTCCGCCGCCATGGCGGGCGGGCCGATGAAGCCGGCGGTGAGGAGGATTGCGAAAGCGAGAGCGCGAACCATTTCCCGGTCTCCTTGCTTCATGTTGCTGGAAAGCAGGCCGGAGCGGTGCCGGTGCTCCAGTCATTGACCCCAATTCCACGGAAGACCGCAGCGCACTTTCCTGCGATTGCTCCGACGAAAACGCCCTCCCCGCGCTTCCGTTCCAGGCATCCGGCGGCGGTGAAACCGGCATGCCGGGGGAGCGGGCGGCTTCCAAAGCGGCGGCCGTCCCGAAAGCACCGAAGAAAAAACGCCTGCGCGCCCGCTAGGCGAGTCTTGACTTCGGCCGACCGGCCTCCAGATCGACACTTGCCGATCCCGTGCGAGCGCAGGACATGCAAGGCTGCATCCCGGCCGCCGCCGGCGCGCTGAACGACCGGTCCGGCGAAGCGCACAGCCAAGGTTGCCCGGCACTGTCGCACCCGCATCGCGCGTGCCAGAAGGAGGACATTGAAATGGCAATTCGTGATCTCATTCCCTGGAACAGGGAAGGCAATCAGGTTCCGGGCTTCTATCGCGACGCCGATCGCGATCCGTTCATGGCGCTGCACCGCGAGATGAATCGCCTGCTCGACGATGCGTTCCGCGGCTTCGGCGCCGGGCTGCCCTCGATCGGCGGCGCCTTTGGCGGGCGTCCCGGATGGCCGAGCCTCGAAATCTCCGACACCGGCAGCGAAATCCGCGTCATGGCGGAAGTTCCCGGCATGGAGGAGAAGGACATCGAAGTGATGCTCGACGAGGGCGTGCTGACGCTGCGCGGCGAGAAGCGATCGGAAAGCGAGGACAAGGACAGGCAATTCTCGGAGCGCTTCTACGGGCGCTTCGAGCGGCGCATTCCGGTCGGCACGGAGGTCGAGGAAGACAGGGTCAACGCGGCCTTCCACAACGGCGTGCTCACGGTGATCCTGCCGAAGACCCAGCGGGCCCAAGCGAAAGCCAAGCGCATCCCGGTCAGCGGCGCCGCCCCGAGTTCCGGCAAGAGCAAGCATTGACCGTGCCGGATCCCGGTTGCACGGCTCAGCCGCCCGAATGCGGGTCGATGCTGTAGGGGTGCACGGGATAGCCGGGGCCGATCGCCTCGCTCACCCGATCGATCCAGGCGCTGACCGCCGGATAGTCGGCGAGCGAGAAGCCACAATCCTCGGCGCGGTGGCTATAAGCATAGACGGCGATGTCGGCGATGGTGAACGAGTCGCCGACGAGGAAGGGCGTGTCTTTTAAGCCGCGCTCGAGGGCGCCGAGCGCACGGGTGCCCGCCTCGCGCTTGCCGGAAGCAAGCGCCTTGTTGCGCTGCAGCCGCCCGGTCAGCGTCCAGAAGCGCAGCGAGCCGATGACCGGCTCGACATGATACTGCTCGAAGAACAGCCACTGCATGACCTTGGCGCGGAGGTAACGATCCGCCGGCAGATAAGGCGAGCCCTCGGCGAGGTAGACGAGGATCGCATTGGACTCGGCGATCGCCTCGCCATTTTCCAGGCCAAGCGCCGGAACGGCGCCGGCCGGATTGAGCTTCAGGAAAGCCTCGGTGTGGCTCTCGCCCTCGAAGATCGACACCTGGTGGGTTTCGTAAGCGATGCCGAGCAAGCCGAACAGGACGCGCACCTTCCAGGCGTTTTGCGATGGCAGGTAATCGTAGAGCGTGAGCATGGCGGGTCCCTCTATCGTGCAGGTGGCTTGCTTCGCATGGGCGTTGCACAGGCGCCACCCGATTTATGCGCCATTAATCTCCCCCTCGAGGGGGGAGATGTCGCCGAAGGCGACAGAGGGGGTCGTCTCACGTAAATCGCCAGCGTCGTCTCGTCGCGGAGCGCGTTGGCGCTTCACGCGAAGCGACCCCCTCTGGCCTGCCGGCCATCTCCCCCCTCAAGGGCAGGGCTGTCCGGGGAAAGTTTTTCGGTTGCGAACAGGGCCATGGAGGACTCGCATCGATTGCATTTTTCGAGCTTTGGACCCCAATCGGTGCTCTTTCTTCCGCACCTGCTGCGGCTGGCCGGCAAAAACAATGGACGTCGCGCCCATCGAAGGTTGCGAAAGCGCGAGCAAAGACTCGTCTGCGTTGTGCAAAGATTTTCCCCGGACAGCCCTGCTCAAGGGGGAGATCGCAGTTCCGCCACGCCTCACCCCGCAATATCCTTCGCGACCGCCTGCGCCTCGATGCCGATCTCGCGCAGCAGGCCGGTGACCGGATTGTAGAAGCCGACGAGATAGACGCCCAACTCCGTGGCGCGGGCATTCACCCCGCTCTTGCCCGGCCGCAGCTCCGCAGGCACAAAGCCGTCATAGCCTGGCCGATAACCGGTGGCGAAAAGCACCGCGTCGAAGTTTTTCTCCCGCCCGCCGGCGAATTTCGCGCCGTCTTCCGTGAAGCTCACGATGTCAGGCGCGATGCCGATCTTGCCCGCTTTGATCGCCGCCACGGTGCCGACATCGATCACCGGAATGCGCCCGGCGTCGATCTGCTTGAGGATGCCGGTCTTCGGCCGCACGATGCCGTATTTCTCCAGCCTGCCCAGCGCGAGATCCAGGATTTTTGGAAACATCCAGTCATTCAGCGCCTGCGGCATCGGCCGGCTGGCTATGCCCACCATCTGGATCGGCACGCCGAAGAGCTGGCGCGGCACGATGTGGACGCCCTTGCGCACCGAGATCGTCGGATGGGCGCCGCTCTCGGCAAGATCGAGCGCGATCTCCGCTCCCGTGTTGCCCATGCCCACGACCAGCACGCTCTTGCCGACATAGGGTGCCGCTTCGGTGTAAGCGGCGCTGTGCAGCACCTCTCCCTTGAACGCCTCGATGCCTGGAAGGCCCGGCATGATCGGCTCGGCATTGTTGCCGGTGGCGATCACGATCTTGCGGGCGCGGATCTCGCCGGCATCGGTGTCGACCAGGAATTTTCCGCCCTCGCGGTGGATCGATTTCACTGTCACGCCGAAACGGGGCTCGAGGCCGAACCGCTCGGCATAGGCATCGAGATAGGCGACGACCTTCTCGCGCGGCACATAGCGGGGGTGGCTTTTGGGGAACGGCATGAAAGGCAGCGAGGAAAACGACTTCACCGTGTGCAGATGCAGCCGGCGATAATGCCGCCGCCATGTCGGCGCCACCTCGCTGGCCTTTTCGAGGATGACGAAGTCCTGCCCAGCCTGTTTCAGGCAGGCGCCGACGGCCAGACCGGCCGGTCCCGCGCCGACAATGACGACATTGGTGTCCATGCTCCCCTCCTCCCGCAAGGCCATATCAGGCTATGCCGGGAGGTATGGGAGCAGCAAGTGGGGAGAAACACCTATCCTTCGGCGCCGGCGCCTATCGCCCTCCTTGTGGGGAGATAGGGGCGGCGCTACTCCGTCGGCGCCTCCGGCTCGTCTTCGGGCGGCTCCAAAATCTCGATCAGCCGCGCCACGCGCGCGCCGGGCATCGCACGACCCTCGTTCATCAGCGCCTCGTCCGCGCCGATCCAGGCGAAGGCCTCGCGCAGTTCCTCGAGGCTGGCGCCGGTGAGCGCGATGTCGGCGATCACGGCCTCGTCAACAGGACCAAGCACGGAAATGATCTCGTTGCGGGTCATCTTGTCCTCCCCCAGGGTCGGGACGATGGCATAGAAACGGATAGCGGGCCGGGCGGTTCCGGGCGGGCACCAAAGTCGGGCGCCGGCGGGACAGCACCCCCTCTTTGCTCCCACCGCTGTTAGCCGCTATGCACAAGGCCCTCGCCCGGAATCCCACCGAGTCCCCATGCAGCGAACCATTCCCTTCCTCACCGCCCTGCTCCTCACCACGCCCGCTCTCGCCGACTGGAAGCCGGTCGAGAAAATTGCGAACTATGCCATCTCGGGCCAGACAGTGGAGGCGCTCTATGTCTCGATCGGCGAAAAGGGTCCGGTGATCGGCAAGGACTCGGCCGGCAATGAGCGGCGGGCCATCGCGCACACCAACTTCAAGCTGACCTGGCAGCGGGATTATCAACCGCAGGCCGGCGCTTGCGTGCTGAAGACGGCGCGGCCAAAACTCATCATCACCTACACTTTGCCAAAACCCGCCGCAAAACTTGCGCCCGCCGTGCAGGCGCGCTGGGACGCGTTCGCCTCCGGGCTCGCCGCGCATGAGAAGGTGCATGGCGCCGGCATCGTCGACATGGTGGACAAGATCGTCGCCTTCAGCGTCGGCCTCACTGTCGCCGATGACCCCGGCTGCACCAAGATCAGGGCCGAGCTGACGCAATATCTCGATCAGCTTTCCAAGGCCCAGCGCCTAGCCAGCCGCGACTTCGACAAGGTCGAGTTCGGCGCGGGCGGGAACCTGCAGAGGCTGATCGCGGCGTTCCTGATTGGCAAGTGAGCCCTCAACGACGAAAGTATAAGGGCGCGCGCCGCCGCTTTACAGGCGGATTTGGTAGCGCTACCGTTTCACTGTCGCGTGACCCGGGGGGAGCTGGGGCAAACGTCGCCGACGCCAGTGGTGGATGCTTGCCGGCATCCGTTTCAGCCACACCTTGATTGGAAACGGCTCCCCGCGAGACCTCGCAGGGACCATCGGGAGGAATTCGATGGCGTCTGTCGCGATTGGCGATGTTTACAAATCGTTCGGAGCCACCCAGATTCTGCATGGCGTCAGCGTCGACATAGAAGACGGCGAGTTCGTCACGCTGGTCGGGCCCTCGGGCTGCGGGAAATCGACCCTTCTCAGGATGATCGCCGGCCTGGAAAAAATCTCGCGCGGCCATATCTCGATCGGCAGCCGGATCGTTAACGACGTTGCGCCAAAGGAGCGCGACGTGGCCATGGTCTTCCAGAACTACGCGCTCTACCCGCACATGACGGTTGCCGAGAACATGGCGTTTTCGCTCATGCTCAAGGGAGTGGCCAAGGCGGAGAGCGATGCCGGCGTGAAGCGGGCGGCCGAGATCCTCGGGCTGGTGCCGCTTTTGTCGCGCTATCCGCGCCAGCTTTCGGGCGGCCAGCGCCAGCGCGTCGCCATGGGCCGGGCGATCGTGCGCAATCCGCAGGTGTTCCTGTTCGACGAGCCGCTCAGTAACCTCGACGCCAAGCTCAGGGTTCAGATGCGGGCCGAGATCAAGGAACTGCACCAGCGGCTGAAGACCACGACGGTCTATGTCACGCACGACCAGATCGAGGCCATGACCATGGCCGACAAGATCGTGGTCATGCATGACGGCGTCGTCGAGCAGATCGGACCGCCGCTCGAGCTCTACGACCGGCCGAACAACCTTTTCGTCGCGAGCTTCATCGGCTCGCCCGCCATGAATCTGCTCAAGGGCACATTCGCAAACGATGGCGCGCCGTCCTTCCGGGGCGCGGGAGGCGTCTCCGTGCCTTTGCCGAAACCACCTTCGATCGGCAACGGCGAAGCCATCGTGCTCGGCGTGCGGCCCGAGCATCTGCGGCTGGCCGACGACGGCATTCCAGTCACGGTGGCGGTGATCGAGCCGACCGGTTCAGAGGTGCAGATTATCGGCCGGACGGCCGGCGGCGAGGATATCGTCGCTAATTTCCGCGAGCGCCATTCCTTCGCGCCGGGAGAAACCATTCGGCTGTCGGTCGAGCCTGGTCCCATCCATCTGTTCCGCGGCGAAACAGGCCAGCGGATCGAAGCGGCGCGATAGACCATGCAACGAGGAAGCAACAGGAGGAGACGAGCATGAAATTCACCAGACGCGACGTGATCCGCACGACCGCCGGCGCGGCCGCAGGAGCCTTGGGCAGCCGTTTCGTCGGCTCGAGCGCCTTCGCGCAAGAGGGCCTGACCTACAAGCCGGAGGAAGGCGCCAAGCTCCGGCTGCTGCGCTGGTCGCCTTTCGTGCAGGGCGACGAGGACCAGTGGCTCAAAAATACGAAGCGGTTCACCGAAGCGACGGGCGTGGAGGTCCGCGTCGACAAGGAGAGCTGGGAAGACATCCGTCCGAAGGCCGCGGTCGCCGCCAATGTCGGCTCCGGCCCCGACCTGATGTTCGTCTGGTTCGACGACCCGCACCAATATCCCGACAAGCTGCTCGACGTGACGGAACTCGGCGACTATCTCGGCAAGAAATATGGCGGCTGGCACGACGGCCCGAAGCAGTATGCGACGCGCGAGGGCAAGTTCCTCGGCCTGCCGCTCGCCACCATCGGCAACGCCATCGTCTATCGCGAAAGCTGGATGAAGGAGGCTGGCTTCGCCGAATTCCCGAAGGACACCGCCGGCTTCCTCGAGCTCTGCAAGGCACTCAAGGCGAAGGGCCATCCGGCCGGCTTTACCCATGGCCACGGCGTCGGCGACGGCAACAATTACGCGCATTGGCTGCTGTGGAGCCATGGCGGCCAGATGGTCGACGAGAAAGGCAAGGTGACGATCAACAGCCCCGAGACGCTCAAGGCGATCGAGTATGCCCAAGAGCTCTACAAGACCTTCATTCCCGGCACCGAAAGCTGGCTCGACGTCAACAACAACCGTGCCTTCCTGGCCGGCGAAGTGAGCGTGATCGCCAACGGCATTTCCGTCTACAACACAGCCAAGGTCAACAAGGACAAGGATCCGAAACTGACCGAGATCGCCAAGGACATGCGCACGACCAACATGCCGATCGGTCCGGTCGGGAAGTCCGTCGAGCTGTACCAGGTGACCACCGCCGTCATCTTCAACTACACGCCCTACCCCAACGCCGCCAAAGCCTACCTGCAATTCATGTTCGAGGACCCGCAGATGACGGACTGGGTCACGTCGTCGGCCGGCTATTGCTGCCAGACGCTGAAGGCCTTCGACAACAATCCGGTCTGGAAGGCCGACCCGAACAATGCCGCTTACGCGAAGGCCTCGGCGACGCTGCGCCCCAACGGCTATGCCGGGCCGCTCGGCTATGCATCGGCCGCGACCATGGCCGACTATGTTCTGGTGGATATGTTCGCCAAGGCAGTGACCGGCCAAGCGACGCCGCAGGAGGCGATGGAAGAGGCCGAAAAGCGAGCCAACCGCTACTACCGCGTCTGATCGCGTCGGACAGCTTAAGACGGGTGGCCGCGACAGCGCGGTCACCCACCGTTCCACCAGACCTCCAAAGGAGCCCGCGCCATGGCCGTGCCGTCCGTTGCCGTTCAGCGGCGTCCGTCGCTCCTGTCGCGCCTCGCCGAGAGCCGGAACACGCTTGGTCTCGGCTTCATGCTGCCGGCGGCGGCGCTGCTCCTGGTTTTTCTCACCTATCCGCTGGGGCTCGGCGTCTGGCTCGGCTTCACCGACACCCGCATCGGCCGGCCCGGCATCTATATCGGCATCGAGAATTACGAATATCTCTGGAGCGACGGCGTATTCTGGCTCTCGGTCTTCAACACGCTGCTCTACACGGTCAGCGCTTCGATCCTGAAGTTCGTGCTCGGCCTGTGGCTGGCTCTCATCCTGAACGAGAAGCTGCCCTTCAAGTCGTTCTTCCGCGCGGTGGTGCTGCTGCCCTGGGTGGTGCCGACGGTGCTGTCGGCCATCGCCTTCTGGTGGATCTACGATTCGCAATTCTCGATCCTGTCCTGGGCGCTGCAGCAGATGGGACTGATCGACCATCGCATCAATTTCCTCGGTGACCCGACCAATGCGCGCGCTTCCGTCATCGCGGCCAATGTCTGGCGCGGCATTCCGTTCGTCGCCATCACGCTGCTCGCCGGCCTGCAGACCATCCCGCAGTCGCTCTATGAAGCTGCTACGCTCGACGGGGCCAGTCGCTGGCAGTTGTTCCGCCATGTGACGCTGCCGCTTTTGACGCCGATCATCGCCATCACCATGACGTTTTCGGTGTTGTTCACCTTCACCGACTTCCAGCTGATCTACGTGCTGACCCGCGGCGGACCGGTGAACGCCACCCATCTGATGGCGACATTGTCGTTCCAGCGCGGCATTGCCGGCGGCCAGCTCGGAGAAGGCGCGGCGATCGCCGTCGCCATGATCCCCTTCCTGCTGGCGGCGATCCTGTTCAGCTATTTCGGCCTGCAACGGCGCAGGTGGCAGCAAGGCGGCGGAGACTAACATGGCCGCGATCAAGGAAGCCGAACGCATGGAAACCGACGAAGGCGGCATGGGCTATCTGCAGAGCCTGCCGCGGAAGGTGGTGACGGTCTATCTGCCGCTGCTGGTGTTTCTGATCGTGCTGCTGTTTCCGTTCTACTGGATGACGATCACGGCGGTTAAACCCAATGTCGAGATGACCGACTATGTGAACTACAATCCGTTCTGGGTCGTGCATCCGACGTGGGAGCATATTCGCTACCTGCTCTTCGAGACGTCCTATCCCGGCTGGCTGCTCAACACGGTGATCATCTCGACCGCCGCCACTTTCCTGTCGCTGGCGGCCGCGGTGCTTGCGGCCTACGCGATCGAAAGGCTGCGGTTCTCGGGCGCGCGCCAGGTCGGCCTCGCCGTCTTCCTCGCCTATCTCGTGCCGCCTTCGATCCTGTTCATCCCGCTGTCGGTGATGGTGTTCAACCTCGGCCTTTACGACACGCCGTTTGCGCTGATCCTCACCTACCCGACCTTTCTCATCCCGTTCTGCACGTGGCTGTTGATGGGCTATTTCCGTTCGATCCCGTTCGAACTGGAGGAATGCGCGCTCATCGACGGCGCGAGCCGCTGGCAGATCCTCACCAAGATCGTGCTGCCGCTGTCGGTGCCCGGCCTGATCTCGGCCGGCATCTTCGCCTTCACGCTGTCCTGGAACGAGTTCATCTACGCGCTCACCTTCATCCAGTCGTCAGAGAAGAAGACGGTGCCGGTCGGCGTGCTCACCGAACTCGTCCGCTCCGACGTCTATGAATGGGGAGCGCTGATGGCCGGCGCGCTGATCGGCTCGCTGCCGGTCGTCGTGCTGTATTCCTTCTTCGTCGAGCACTACGTGTCCTCGATGACGGGCGCGGTGAAGGAATGAGAGCGGAAAATGCTCTAAAAGCTGATCTCCACCGCCGCAGCGCTCCGCTTCGCCTCGCCGTGGAACACGGCCTCGATGTTGTTGCCGTCCGGGTCGAGCAGGAAGCAGGCATAGTAGCCGGGGTGGTAGCGGCGCTCGCCCGGCGCGCCATTGTCCTTGCCGCCGGTGGCGAGCCCTGCCTTGTAAAAGGCGTCGACCATGGCGCGGTCCTTGGCCTGGAAGGCGAGATGGTGGCGGCCGGTGAGCACCCCGAGCGCCGCGCGACTGTCGGCGCTGGAGACGAACAGCTCGTCGGCCCAGAAGTAATCCTCGGCCTCACCGCCGACCGGGATGCCCAGCACCCCGAACACCGCGCCGTAGAAGCGCCGGCTGGCTTTCAGGTCGCGCACCACCAACTGGATGTGGTCGATGAGCCGGCCGCGGTAGAGTTGCATGGGGTGGTGCCTCCTCCTGATTGTTACGGCTCAATCTAGATGGGGCCAGTGCGCGGTCAATGAGGGGGTGGGAGGCTGCTGACAGTTTGAGACGCTGGCGGGACAAGCGCCCCCCTCTGCCCTGCCGGGCATCTCCCCCGCAAGGGGGGAGATCAGCAGCTCCGGCGCCGGCGCCCCCTTTCCGACGTTGAAGATTGGCGAAAGCCGGCACGACAGCCAATCTCCCCCTTGCGGGGGAGATGTCCGGCAGGACAGAGGGGGTGTGAAGGAACGCCAGCGTCTGTGCGTGAATCCCTGTGTTGCACCGCCGGTGCCCCCAAAAAATCCGGATAAAAAATGCAACCGGATTGTAGGATCGGCTTCTCCCCCGGCGTCCTTCGGACGCAAGCGGCACGATGAGCCTGGAAAAACCGTGCCGCATCAAACAGGATGCCTTACGGCATGGGAGAAAACCATGAACCATTCCTATCGTTGGGTCATCGTCGCGGCTGGCGCGCTGATGACCTGTGTGGCGCTCGGCGCGATGTTCTCGCTGGCGATCTTTCTCGAGCCGATGTCGATCGACACCGGCTGGTCGCGCGCCGGCATTTCCAGCGCCATGACCTTGAACTTCCTCGTGATGGGCGTCGGCGGCTTTGCCTGGGGCTCGATCTATGACCGCCTCGGCGCCCGACCGGTCGTTCTGGCCGGCGCGGTGCTGCTCGGCCTGGCATTGGTCGTGGCGAGCCGCGCTAACTCGCTGCTGGTCTTCCAGCTCAGCTACGGCGTGATCGTCGGTCTCGCGGCCAGCGCCTTCTTCGCGCCGATGATCGCGCTCACCACCGCCTGGTTCGACACCAACCGCAGCCTGGCCGTGTCGCTGGTCTCGGCCGGCATGGGGGTGGCGCCAATGACGATCTCGCCCTTCGCGCGCTGGCTGATCTCGGCCTATGACTGGCGCACCGCCATGTTCGACATCGGCGTCATGGCATGGGTGCTTCTGCTGCCCGTGGTCTTGCTGGTGCGCCAGCCGCCGGCGACGGTCGCGGCATCCGACGGCAGCATGCCCTCGCCCGCAACCGACGATCCCGGCATGAGCGTCGGCCAGGCACTGCGTTCGCCGCAATTCCTGGTGCTGGGCATGACCTTCTTCGCCTGCTGCGCCGCGCATTCAGGCCCGATCTTCCACATGGTCAGCTATGCAATGGCCTGCGGCGTGGCGCCGATGGCCGCCGTCTCGATCTACAGTGTCGAGGGCCTCGCGGGCCTCGGCGGGCGCCTGCTCTATGGCGTGCTCGGCGACCGGCTTGGCGTCAAGCCGGTGCTGATCACCGGCCTTGCCATCCAGGCCGCGGTGATCGCCGCTTATCTGGCGGTCGGCCAACTCGAGCAGTTCTATGTTTTGGCCGTCATTTTCGGCGCCACCTATGGCGGCGTCATGCCGCTCTATGCGGTCTTGGCGCGCGAATATTTCGGGCCGCGCATCATCGGCACCGTCTTCGGCGCGGCCACCATGCTCTCCAGCCTCGGCATGTCGTTCGGCCCGTTAGCCGGCGGCATGATCTACGACGCCTATGCCAGCTATTCCTGGCTGTTCATCGGCTCGGCGCTGGTGGGGCTCGGCGCGGCCGGCATCGCGATTGCCTTCCCGCCGCAGCCGAGTAGGCAGCGGCTGCAGATGGCGTAGCGCGAGTAATCTCCCCCCTCGAGGGGGAGATGTCGCCGAAGGCGACAGAGGGGATCGCCGCGCGTGAAGCGCCGACGCCCTTCTCTTTCGCATGGGGCGCCGGCGATCTACGCGCTAGGACCCCCTCTGACCTGCCGGGCATCTCCCCCTCGAGGGGAGATTACGCGTTCAAACGGCGAGAAATCCATTTGCCCGACGACGGCGAGTGTGAAACTCTGCGCCAAGACGCTGCATCTGAAATGCCGGCCAGGCCGGCGCGATCCATGATCCCGGGGATATTGCAGTGGCCGCAGGCGTGGAAGCCGCAGAAGCCAGGAATTGGTCCCGCCTGCTGAGCGCGGCGGAGAGTGGCGATGCCGATGCGCTTGGCTCGGAACTCAAGGCGGGCGCGGACATCAACCAGGCCGACGAAGACGGCTGGTCGGCGCTTCATCTCGCTGCCCACAACGGCCGCATCGCGGTGCTCGAAACCTTGATCGGCCACCCGGCGATCGACGTGAACTCCAGAAACAAATGGAAGAGCACGCCCTTGAGCCTGGCCGCGGCTAAGGGTCATCTCGCCTGTATCCAGGCGCTGGTGAGGCATTCATCGATCGATATCGATGCCCGCGCCGACTACTACGGCAGGACCCCGCTGATCGAAGCCGCAAGAAACGGGCATCTGGGCGTCGTCAAGCTGCTCGTCGAGCATGGCGCCGACGTCAACCTCGCCGACAAGACGGGACGCAACAGCGCGCTCATCGAGGCGATCAAGGGACGCCACCTCGAGGTCGCGCAATATCTGCTGGCCACCCGGAAGGTGAACTTCCTCAATAAGGACATGCGGCTCAACGCCCTGATCTGGGCCGGCAGCACGCGCAACGCCGAGCTCATCGGCAAGCTGGACGCCGCGATCCATTGTTTCTTCGAAGGCAAGTGAACGGCGCCCGTCAGTTCTTGAACCGTCAGGCCGGCGCCACCCCTTCGAGGGCTATGATGCGTGTATGGGCGCAGCGGAAGCGGAGTTGCTTCAGCCTCTCATACTCCGGCGAGTCGTACCACGCGGTGAGCGCGGCCATGTCGGGAAACTCGATTATGACCAGGCGGTGCGGCTCCCAGTCGCCTTCAAGCAGCCGCGTAGCGCCGCCCCGCGCCAGATAATGCCCGCCGTAGCGGGCCTCGGTTGCCGGCACCTCGCGCCTGTATTCGTCGAACATGGCCATGTCGGTGACATCGACATCTGCAATCAGGTAGGCGGCCATCACGTTTCTCCTCCCGTTGTAAATCATCAGGACCGGGATCCGGCGCGCCCCCCTCTCGTCGAAACTCTGCCGACGCGGATTTTATATTAGAATTTCCTCATACAGAAGAAAGCCCGCCGTGGCGGCGCCAGATTTCCTCGCGTGGGCGTCGGATCGCCGTGTTCAGTTCCTCAACGCGATCGTCGCCGCCGCCCCGCCCATGCAGACCGCGGCGCCGCGGTTGAACAGGCGTGTGGCGCGCGGCGATTGCAACGTGCGGCGGGTCTTCGCGCCGGCGACCGCGAAGGGAAATTGCACCGCGGCCAGAATGATAGCGGTGATAGCCAGAAGGATCGGCACGTCGAAAGCGGACAGCGCGCCGATGTCGACCACTGTCGGCAGGATCGAGATGTAGAACAGCACCGATTTCGGATTGCCGAGCGTGACCAGCACGCCGGAGAGGAAGGCGTTGCCGCCGTTGCGCGCCACGCCACTTTCAGACGCTTCGAAGCTCTCGCCCGCCCTCCAGAACTGGACGGCAAGAAAACAGAGATAGGCAACGCCCGCCCATTTGATGGCGATCAGGAGAAAGCTGAAGGTCTCGGCGATGAAGGCCAGGCCGGCGAGCACCGCGGCGAGGTAGAGCACGTCGCCCAGCACCATGCCGGCGGTCATCCAGGCCGCCTGCCGGTAGCCGCTCCGCAGCGCCTGCGCCACGATGGCGACGATCTGCGGCCCTGGGATGATGGCGGCGATCGCCAGCGCGCCGGAATAGGCGGCAAAACCCGACAATGTCATAGTGATTTGCCCTTCGATGATCGGTGGAGGAAGGACAATCCGAGGGCGGGGCGACGGTGTCAACCGTGGCTGAGGAGGAGCCGGCGGCTAAGCGCCAATCTCCCCCCTTGCAGGCCCTCGAGGGGGAGATCGGCGATCGCCTACGGTCCAGCGACGGCCAAGGGCGGCCCGGTAATCTCCATATCGAATTGAGCCGCGATCGCTTTGATTTCCGCAAGATCGCGCGGAATCTCCAGCCCCTGCGCGGCAACCGTCGGGAAAAAGCTTTCGAGACCACCTGGAGACAGAATGGCGATCCATCGTGCACGCTCAACGACGACGAACGCGTGCTCAACGCCAGCGGGAATGTAGAATATGTCTCCGGCGGTGCGTTCGGAAGCTTCCCCGGCACGCCAGAAGCGCAGCCGCCCTTGCAGAATGACGAAGACTTCGTCGGACTTGGGATGACGGTGGCGCGGCGGTCCATCGCCCGGACCAGCATGGGATGCAAATGCTCCAAACTTTCCGCCGGTCTCGCGCGGCGTCAGAAGCGCTTCGTAGTGCGTGCCATTCCAATCGGTCTGAGTACCAGCTGCTACCCGCGTTTGCATCCGAGTCTCCCGCGATAGAAATGGTTTTGCACCGGCAAATAGTTACACGTAACGTCGGGCGGTCGCCTCATATGAACATATGAGATGCGGCGCGGGACCGGCGGGGAAATGGTTGTCAGTGAAACCGGCTTCCGGCAAACTGCGGGTCCGTCGGGTGAGGAGCGGTAAATTCCGGCCAGGACAGATGTCAGAAGCGCGCGTCCACGACTTCGATCGACTGGTCGGGCAGATTTACGATGCGGCGGTTGAGCCCGGCCGCTGGCCGCAAGTTCTCGAGATGCTGTCGGATTTCCTCGAGGGCGCCGCCACCAAGCTGACATTCCAGAACGCGAGGACATCGCGCAGCGAAGCGAGTTCGGTACGCATGCCGCCGGAGGCGGACCTCACCTATGCGCGGTACTACTACAAGACCAATGTATTCCTGCCGCGTATCGCCAGGCTGCCCGCCGGCACGTTGATTCCGGTTTGGAACCTGCTGCCGCGCGAGAGCTACCAGCGCTCCGAGTTCTATAACGACTTTTGCCGGCCCGGCGACATGTGCCACCCGATCGGGGTCGTGCTCGCCAACGAGCCGGACATGCGCGTCGTGTTCACCTGTGGACGCGCCAAGACGGCCGGCGATTTCGAGCCCGAGCATCTCGACCGCCTGCGCCGCGTCGGGCCGCACCTGGTCCGCGCGGCAAGCGTGAGGCTGCGGCTCTCGCGCTCCGAGCTCGCCAGGGATGCCAATGCCGCGGCGCTCGACCGTGTCGCCCAGGGCGTACTGATCGTGGCGGCGAACGGCGAGATCCTGTTCGCCAACCGGGCGGCTGCGTCACTGCTCGCCGAGGCCGATGGGATCAGGACCGAGAGATCCGTGCTTCGCGCAAGTAGATCGGCGGATACCACGCAATTTCAGCGGTTGATCACCGCGGCCGCCGAGCGATCGGATGCCGCCGGCGGCGTGATGGCGCTCACACGAACCGAGCCGCGCAGGCCGCTGAGCGTGCTGGTGGCGCCGCTGACTATCGAGTCGACGTGGTTCGTGGCAGGTCGCCCTGCCGCGATCGTGTTCGTGGCCGATCCGGACAGCACGCCGCGGACCGCGCAGGACCAGTTGCGCAATCTCTATCGGCTGACCCCGGCCGAGGCAGTCGTGGCTATGGCGATCGCACGCGGCGAAGGGCTGCAGGCGGTCGCAGATGAGCTCGATATCAGCCTGACCACAGCGCGCACCCACCTGCAGCACATATTCGAAAAGACGGAGACGCGGCGACAGGCGGAGCTGGTGCGCCTCATCGCGGCCACTGCCCTTTACGACCGACAATAGCCAGACCTTTTCGCAGGCGGGCAACGCCTGCGCTCCTCTCCACCCGTACTGCTTCAACGGTCCCTGCCGGGACATCGCCCCCTCTGGCCTCCCCACAAGAGGGAGATTGGCTCACCCCGTGCCCGTCCCCGACCTCAGCGCCTCCCTGCCCTCGTCGTCGCGGCGCAGGCGCGCGTCGGAGATCAGCACCACCGGGCACGGGCAGCGCTGCAGCACGCCGCTCGTCGTCTCGCCGAAGATGAGCTCGGTGCCCGGCCGGCGCGCCACGCCCATGACGATCAACGCCACGTTCCTGCCGGCCTGGCGGGCAATGGCATCGGCGGCGGCGGCCCTTGAGCGGATGGCGGTCTCGATCTCGACGCCATAGCGGTCGGCAAGCGCGACGATGTCCTTCAGCACAGCCTCCCTGCGGCGATGCGAGACGGTATCGCGCGGCTCGTCGCGGCTGACCCGCGCGACATAAAGCATCTTGACCGGCGCACCGGTGACGGCGGCAATGGCAAGCGCCAGCTCGGCGCCTCGGCGGGCGACCGACGTACCGTTGACCGGCACCAGGATCCGGCCAGACTGGGGGCTGAGCCTCGGCATATGCCGGCCGGCGCTCGTCGGCTTCAGCACCAGGCAGAGCGGTCCGTCGAAGGCGCCGGCAACCTCGTTCAGGCGCCGCGAGAAGCTGCCCTTCGAGGTCAACGCGCGGCCGAGACCGATGAGCAGCATGCCATAGCCCTTGCGCGCTTCCTTGGCGACCGCCTCGGCCGAGAGCGGCGCCTCGTGCCGGCGGCGCATGAGCGGCGCTTCACGCGCCGGCTCCTCGTCGGCTTCCTTCGCCGCCTCGCGGCCCTCCTCGGCGCCCTTCTCGATCTCGTCAAGATGCGCCGCTTCGCCGGGCTCGGCGTCGCTTTCGCCGCTGGCATGCAGCGCCGTCATCGGTTTGCCGGCGCCGATCACGCCGGCAAGGTAGGCGGCGAAGCGGCCGACCACGCCCTCGTCGACCACCACCAGCAGCCGCTCCAGATTGGCGATGAAGCCCCGCTGGTCGACCTCCTCGCGCTCCAGCCTCTTCTTCTCCGCCTCGCCGACCGGCAGCCGGCCGAGAGCCCAGCGCAGCGTCGGGGGCATGGCCAGAGTGGTGATAACGGCCATAGTCAGGATCATGGTGAAGAGGTTGTGCGAAAGCACGCCCATCGACAGGCCTATCGAGGCGACGATGACCTCGGTCGAGCCGCGCGCGTTCATGCCACAGCCGACCGCGATGCCCTCGCTGCGGCTCATGCTGGAAAGTTCAGCGCCGATGAAGGCGCCACCGAACTTGCCGATGCTGGCGATGGCCACCAGCGCCACGGTGAGCAGCGCGAGCTCGGAGTCCATGAGCACGGTGAGGTCGGCGGACAAGCCCGCGACGCCGAAGAACACCGGCATAAAAAGCGCGGTGATGACGCCGCGCAGCTGGCCCTCGATGTGGCGCGACAGGATCGGCGACTCGCCGACGAGTATGCCGGCCACGAAGGCGCCGAGCACGGTATGGACGCCGATCAGCTCGGTGATCAGCGCCATGGCGCCCATGATGGCGAGGATGACGGTGACGACTGCATATTCGCTACGGAAAGTGTCGTTGGTCCAGCGGATGGCGTCGAAGACGATGCGGCGGCCGAGCGTGAAGGAAAACGCCATGAAGAGAGCGACGCCGGCCAGCGTGAAGGCCAGGCTGCCGGCCTCGATGCGGCCATGAGTGGCGATGCCGATGGTAATGGCGATGATCACCCAGCCGATCGTGTCTTCGATGATGGCCGAGGAGACGATGATCTGGCCGAGGTCGCGGCGCATGAAGTTCATCTCGCGCACCACCATGGCGACGATCTTGACCGAGGAGATCGACAGCGCGGTGCCGAGGAAGAGGCCGGCGACGACACGCTCGCTGCCGGTGGCGAGCAGCGAGGCCGGCATGAACTGCGCCGCCACGAAGCCGAGCACGAAAGGCACGGCGACCCCGGCGGCGGAGATGGAAAAGCAGGCGCGGCCGACGCGGCGCACCAGCCGCAGATCCGTCTCCATGCCGGTGAGCAGGAGAAGCATCAAGACGCCGAGCTGGGCGATGGCGTTGATCATCGACTTTTGCGCGGCATCGCCGGCAAAGACCACGCGCTCGGCCGCCGGCCACAGCCAGCCGAGCAGCGAAGGCCCGAGCAGAATACCGCCGATCAGCTGCCCCATCACCGCCGGCTGGCCGAGGCGCTCCAGCAATTCGCCGATGCCGCGGCCGACGACGAGCAGCAGGATGACTTCGAGAACGAAGATGCCTTCGCTGGACATGCCGCTCTTCTCGGCGGCGAAGGCGACAACCGGCATCAGCGCAAATGCTGCGCCGCCAAGCCCGATCGTCCAGCGCCGATTGGGTAGGAAGGACAAAATCATGCACCCCTCAATTATGCTTCGCCATAACGGTTTCGCGCGTGCTTCGGTTGCACGGCGGTGGAGTGCGTAATCTCTCCCTGGTGGGGGAGATGTTCGGCAGGACAGGGAGGGGCGCCCTAGAGCGCTGACTCACGGTTTAAACCCCCCGGCTACGCCTCATTCTAAAGGCCATAGACGTGGCTGCAACAGCTGAGAGGCAGATTGGACAGCGCCCCCTCTGCCCTGCCGGGCATCTCCCCACGAGAGGGGAGACTGGCAGCTGCCACGTCTACAATTCAATTCAAATGCGGTTGTGGATGTTTGCGTTTGGGTAAAGCGACTCGCGCATGGTCGAGACACGGCGGGCAATAAGGAGAAGCTAATGAAAAGCGACTTTGCCGCCGCCCACCTGCACCTCGACAGGGCCTGTCACTATCTGCGCGGCGACGACGAAACCAGCCGCACGGCGCTCGCCGCGCTCGACCTTGTGATCGAGGCGGTCGCTACCGCCCAATATGCCCGGCCCGAGGCCGAGGTGGTGCCGTTTCCGGCGGCTTCAAAGCGGGCGATGCCCCCCATCGCATCCTGACCTATCCGCCTGAAAGGGCGGGAACATTTCAGCCCGGCCGCACATTGTGTTATATGGGGTGTGGCCGGCTTATTCGGCCGGCCACGGCGGGAGGCACGTGGCACGGGGATGTCTCAGGTCCAGACCATAAAACCAGCCGAGGCGGCCGCCGCGCCGCGAGGGTCCGACGCGTTCGCGCTGAAGCTGACCTCGTCCGAATTCGCGACCACGATGTCGCATTTTCACCGCGCCGAGATCGCACGCATGGCCGGCTGGCGCGACCGGCTCGACCGCACCAGCAACTGGTCGATCACGGTCGTTGCCGCGATGCTGTCGGTGTCGCTGTCGACGCCGAGCGCGCATCACGGCGTGCTGCTCTTTGCCATGCTTTTGATCACGCTGCTTTTGTGGATCGAGGCGCGCCGCTACCGCTTCTTCGACGTCTATCGCGCAAGGGTCCGCCAGTTCGAGCGCTATTATTTCGCACAGATTTTTTCCCCGCAGCCGGACTACGCCTCCAACTGGCTGGCCATCCTCGGCGAAGGCCTGCGCTCGCCGCGTTTCCTGATCTCGCAGCGTTCGGCGCTGATCAGGCGGCTGCGCCGCAACTACGTCTTCATGTACACGATCCTGATGCTCGCCTGGGTCTTGAAGATCACCACGCCCAGCCTGTCGCGCGAAGGCTCGCCGATCGGCTTCGGCGCCTCGCTGCTCGACACCTTCCGGGTGGCGACGCTCGGTCCTATCCCCGGCATCGCGGTGGTGTGCGGCGTGGTGGTGTTCTATATCGGCATGCTCGCCGCGGCTTTCCTGATCAGGGCCGACGACGGCGAGCTGTCGTTCGGCGACGTGCATGTGTGAGGGAGGGAGTCAGTAGT
This sequence comes from Mesorhizobium shonense, assembly GCF_040545255.1. Classification (NCBI taxonomy): domain Bacteria; kingdom Pseudomonadati; phylum Pseudomonadota; class Alphaproteobacteria; order Hyphomicrobiales; family Phyllobacteriaceae; genus Mesorhizobium; species Mesorhizobium shonense. The sequence goes on along the minus strand of NZ_JBEPLM010000015.1, from coordinate 11,236 downwards.
CGGCAGTGAATAGTGAGCAGGAAATCAGCCTGCGTGGACGCGCCCTGTTCACTATTCACTATTCACTACTTCCTTCACTGCAACGAACGCGCCACACGGAACTCCTTCGTGGTGTTGCGGTTGGGATAGGGCTCGGCCGGCACCGGGACGCCGAGATGGGCGCAGAGCGGCTCCCAGCCGTCGCCGAGTTTGTGGACCAGCAGGCGCCCGGCCGGCACGGTGTTGAGCACCGCCGCGACATTGGCCTCGTAGACGGCGATCGCATGCGCCCGGTCCTGCGGGCGGCCGCCGAAGACCTGCTTCGAGACGAGCGAAATGCCCAGCGAATCCTGGTCCCGGCTGTCGGCGATGGCCGGCAGTATGGTCTTTTGGAAACTCTCCCACCAGCTTTCGGGCGAGCGCCAGGTGAGGATGACGCGCGCCCGCGGATAGGCTTCGATCAGTTCGCGCCAGTAATGCGCCGACGGCCAGTCGACGCATGATTTATAGCCGGCAAAGAGCCTGTTCCAGCCCGGCGCGGCGCCCTTGGCCAAGGCGCGCCAGAGCCGCTTCTGCTCGTCATGCGTCATGACCTCGAACATGTGGTGGCACGGCCCGAAGCCGAGCATCGTCAGCGCCTCGCGCATCGAATCGGTACCGGTCCGGCCAAAGCCGGTTCCAATCACCTCGATCGACATTCTTCCCCTCCTCCCTGAAGCAAGTCAGCCCGCGAAAATCACTCTCCCTGGACAACGAGCCGCAAGCTATTGCCCTCTGGATCTGCGGCCTCGATGGCGCCCTCGATCTTTTTCACCGACACGTCGGCGACATTGAGCCTGGAACCCACCGCATCAAGCTGCTCGGCCGACGCAAGCTCGACCGTGAAATGATCGAGGCCGGCGGCATTCGGCGGCGGCTCGCGCAGTTCGTCGCGCGCCCAGATGTTGAAGGCGATCATATGGGCGCGACGTTCGGTGCCGCAGTCGAACATGCCGAAGGTCCTGGACTGGATATGCGGCTTGAAGCCGAGCACGCCGACATAGAATTGCATCAGCGCCTCCGGCGTGCGGGCACGCATGTGGATGTGGCCGATGAAGGCGTCCGCAGCCATCCTCGGCTCGACATGGCCGGAATTGCCGAGATCGCGCAGCAGGCCCGGGACGTCCAACGGCTCGAGCCCGGAATGCGCGCTGCCGTCGGTGGCGATCAGCGCCACGCGGCCCTCGGCCGACACTTCCCGGCGCAGGAAGCGTTCCGGCGTGTCGAAACAGATCTCGATGCCGTTTCCGGATGGATCGGAGACGTAGAGCGATTCCGAAACCAGATGGTCCTGGGCGCTGTATCTCAGGCCCGACGCCTTGAGGCGGGCGGCGGCATGAGCGAGATCGCGGCGGGTCGTCACATGGATGGCGACGTGGAAAAGATCGCGCGATTTCTGCGGCAGGGGTGTCTGCGCTCCGGCATGGAGCACGATCAGCGTCCTGCCGCCGGCGCCGAGCGCTGCGGTCGCGTCGTTCTCGCCAATCGGTTCGAGTCCAAGCGTGTCGCGCCAGACGGTCAAAGCCGCCGGGATATCGGTCACCTTGAGGTGGACCGGCCCGAGGCGAGTGGCTTGAGACAGCAATCCTTCGCCCATCGTCGTCTATCCGATTGCGGTCGGGAACATATTAGCTCTGAACGATATTTCTGTCTTGCGCCAAGTTCGGGTTGACCCCTCCCCGGCGGGCGGCGACTATTGCGGCGATAGACTGAGGAGGAATTCACATGGACGAGACCGACCACTGGCGCAACATGGCGAGCGCGCCGAGGGACGGCAGCCGCATCCTGGTCACGGTGCGCTCGTCCGAACAGGGACCGGCGGAGGTCGACATGGCCTACTGGTCGCGCGCCGACCAGTTCGGCGAGGAAGGCTGGCGGGCGTCCGACTCCTCGCCGGGCCGCGTGGTCGAATATGCCGAGCCGGAGCTCAGATGCTGGATGCCGCTGCCCACCGCCGGGCGCGCGTCGATGCCGAGCCCATGGGAGGGCGATGACGTACCGCTGGTCGATGGGGAAGGGATTTAGCGAGGCGCTTTGGCAATTGGCGAAAGCCGGCGCGACGGCTGATCTCCCCCCTTGAGGGGGAGATGGCCGACAGGCCAGAAGGGGTACCCGCGCATGGAGCGCCGACGTGATTTCCGTCGCGGAAGAGGTTGGCGCTTTACGCGCGGCACCCCCTCTGTCGCCTTCGGCGACATCTCCTCCTCAAGGGGGGAGATTAGCAGCGCCCTACCCCACCGCCACCAGCACCTCCCCCGCCTCCACCTTGGCAGGATATGTCCTGAGGTTGATGCAGGGCGGCAGGCGCTTGGCCGCTCCCGTGCGATAATCGAAGGCGCCGGAATGCTTTGGGCATTCGACCTCGTAGTCCATGACCAGCCCGTCGGCGATGTGCACCGCCTCATGCGTGCAGAGCCCGTCGGTGCAGAACACTTCGTCGTCGGGCGAGCGGAAGACCGCGTAGGTCTTGCCGCCGTGATCGAAGCGGCGGGCGCCTTCCTGTTCGATGTCGTCGAGGCCGCAGGCCCTGATCCAGCCGGTCATTTCTTTTCCTTTTTGCATGGCGAACGTCCCCTCACCCGGATTGCCAACCGAATTGCAAAGGCAATTCGGGGCAATCCGACCTCTCCCCGAGGGGAGAGGAGCATGTCAGCGCCGGCGCCAACCTCTTCTCCCCTCGGGGAGAAGGTGGCCGCGAAGCGGCCGGATGAGGGGGAGTCCCGCCGTAATCCCAAGCTCTAGTTCTTGCCCAGGTACTCCGCCGCGTTTTCCGGCGTCACCAACTCGAACGGCACGTAGACGACGCGGTCGACCTTCTCGCCCTTGGCGAGCGCGAGTGCCGCGTCGACACCGCCGCCGCCCTGCCCCTTGGCGTTTTGGAAGACGGTGACGGAAAGATCACCCGCTTTCATCGACTGCAGGCCATCCTGGGTGGCGTCGATGCCGCCGACCACGACGTTCTTCATGTCGACGCCGTTGGCCTTCAGCGCCAGGATGGCGCCGATGGCGGATTCGTCGTTGTTGGCGATCACGGCGTCCGGGGCCGGGCCGGCGGTCAGCCAGTTGGTCATCAGGTTCTGCGCGTTGTCGCGCGACCATTCCGACGACTGCTTGTCGGTGACCTTGATGAAGTTGCACATGTCGGTGGCAAAGATCTGCTCGACATCCTTGGTGCGCTGGAGTGCTGCCTGGTGCACGAGGCTGCCCATGACGATGTAGGCGGTGGCGCCGGCCGACTTGCCCTTGGCGCGCAGCATCTTGCAGACCTCGAAGGCTTCCAGCGTGCCGGACTCGACTTCATTGGAGCCGACATAGACTTGGCTTGCCGGCAGCTTCGCCATGTCGACCGGCTCGAGATTGACGAAGACCAGCGGAATGCCTGCCTTGGCCGCCTCCTCGCTGATGGTTTTCGAGGCATTGGTGTCGACCAGCGTGACGATGATGGCGTCGACGCCGCTGGCGATAAAATTCTTCACCTGGTCGAGCTGTTTGGCGACGTCGTTCTGGGCATCTTCGACCTGGATGTCGGCGCCCTTCTCCTTGGCGCGGTCCTGCATGCCGTGCATCAGAAGCGTCTGGAAATTATTGTCGAAATTGACGATCGAGACGCCGAGCTTGGCGGCGAATGCAGTTGCCGGCATCGACAGAGTCGCGGCAAACGCCGTCGACCACAGAGTGGCTAAAGCCGCCGAGATGAGAAGTTTCTTCACGGGTTTCCTCCCTTTGCAGATGGGTGCCGGTTCACCCCGCTTTTGTCTCCGGCCCTTGCGGGATGGCTAGGCGGATGGCCAAGGCCATCCACCTTGCTGTCTGTTCGGGCGTCATTTCGCGGCAGCAGCGTTGGCGCGCGCCTTCTTCTTCTCGTAGCGGGCCTGCATGCGAGCCTCGCCCTCTTTGCTGCCGTCGTGGAAGGTGCCGAACCAGCGGTCGAACGGGATCAAGCCGTCGCCGTAGTTCACCTCGAAATATTTGTGGTGCAGGTAGTGGATGTAGGCGTGGCTATCGACGCCCGTGTCCTCGGTCAGTTCCACCTTGTCGAAGCCGACATGGCCGGGAATGGCGCCGAAGCCGGCATAGTGTAGCTGGTAGAGCGCGAGCAGCGGGTTCGATGGGATGATCAGGTGCCAGAGCGCCACGCCGAGATAGCCGAGCTGCTCCGCCGGATGCATCGACAGCGACGACCAGGGCGACGGGTTCACCGAATTGTGGTGCACCGAATGCACCCATTTGTAGAGCGGACCCCAGTGGATCGCCCGGTGCAGCAGGAAGAAATGCGTCTCGTGGATGATCGGCACCGCCAGCGCCAGGCAGAACAGGTAGACCGGATGCTGGGCGAAGGTCAGCCAAGGCACATGACCATTGGCATAGGCGTAAAGGATCGCCACCTCGATCGCAGTCCAGATCGGCATGCCGGTGCCGAAGGTGCGCAGCATGTTGTCGATGTTCTGGTTCTCGAAGAAGAAGGCCTTGCTCTTCTGCTCCGAGGGCCATTTGCCGTTGTATTTGAAGCGGCTGCCCTGGGCTCTCAAAATGTAGAGTCGAAGCTCGAAGGCGCCGAAGAAGACCAGCAGCGCCGCACAGTTGACGAGGAAGAGCCGCAGGATCCAGCCGACAGAGAGTGTCTTCATCGTCTCGACGTCAGGCAGCACGAAATGCCACCACGCCACCGCCGAGAGGGCGAACAGCAGATTGTAGGGCAGGAGGTAATGCGGCAGCCATTTCAGCAGCGCCAGCGGCCGCGGCGGGAAGGTGAGGAGCGGTGCCGTGCCGGCCGGTTCGTTGGGCGCCCAGTCGCCCCTTTTGTTGCGCGTGCCGTATTTGAGGTCGTCCATGGCTGGTCTCACAAGGATTGTGCGAGGGTGAGGAAGCGGTCATAGGCGGCATCGTCCATGTCCACCTGATGCTTCGCTTCCGGATAGGCGCCAGCGGCGACGTCGCGGCCGAAGGCGCGGAAGGCACTGACGCGCTTTTCCTGCAGCTCGGCCTCCAGCGTGACGAAGTCGGCGTAGCGCTTGGCGTGGCGCGGATAGTGCCCGGTGTGGGTGCCCAACACATCGCAGGAGAAGAGATATTGCGTGTCGCAGGCGCTGCCGCAGCCCATGCCCATGGTGATCAGCGGCGTCGAGCGCGTGATATGCTCGGCGAGGCGCACCGGCACGACTTCCACTTCGATGCAGGCGGCGCCCGCATTCTCGAGATCCTTCGCAGCGCGCAGCACCTTGAAGGCTTCCTCCGCCGTGCGGCCGACGGCGCGAAAATTCGTCCAGGTGGCGCGGTTCGGCACCAGGCCGACATGGCCGGTGACGGGGATCCCCTCGGCCGCCATGGCCTCGATGAAGCGCGGCGAATGCGATGAATAGACCGCATCGGCGCCGCGCTTCATCATGGCGAAGCCCAGCCGCACCGCCTCATCGGGCGAAGCGACCGCGCCATGCGGCATGCCGACGGAGAGGAACGCATGCGGCGCCGCCTGGCGGATGGCTTCGAGATTATGGTCGGGCTCGCAGGAGAGGATGACGATGTCGCAGGCGACCGCGGCGGCAGCCTCCGCAGGCGTGTCGACATGCAGCTGAAGCCATTTGCGGCTGCCCTTGGCGCTTTGCAGGTCGTAGGCTGTCAGCCGTCTTGTCACCGATAATCCTCCCGTTCGCGGGCGGATCGCAGGTGGAAAAGCCCCCTCACCCGGATTTGCCAATCCGAATTGCGAAGGGCAATTCGGGCAATCCGACCTTTCCCCACAGGGAGAGGAGCCGCATTGCGTCGGTGCCCGCCCTCTTCTCCCCTCAGGAGAAGGTGGCCGCGCAGCGGCCGGATGAGGGGAGAGTCCGATCGTCTCCCGTTCGCGGTCGAGTTAGCACCGTGATTGCCGCGAAGGCTTGCGCTACCTTGATCAAATCAGATCAAAGGTTCTCGGCGGTGAAAGTGATGAAGCGGATCGGCGGATTGTCGACCGGCAGGTCGTGCAGGTTGAGCGCGGCCAGCACCAGGTCGATGGCGCGGCGCGCCTGCGCTTCCGGCGCCTGGTCGAGCGCGACATCCATCGTGCCTTCGCGCAAGCCGCGCGTGCTGCGTTCGGTGAGCTCGTGGCCGACGAAGAAGATGTCGCGACCGCGCGGGTGACGGCGCAGCACCTCGTTCAGCGCGGTGTTGGCCCCGCCGGCATTGTAGAGGCCGGCAAGGTCCGGCCAGCGCACAAACGCCTCATGCAGCTGCTCGGCATTGCGGTCGCCGTCGTCGAAACCGAAGAGTGTGGCGACGGGCTCGAAGTCTCGCCCCTGTTCGATCAGGTAGTCGAAGAAGCCGCGCACGCGGTCGCGGTGGACGCGGTAGATCTGGCTGTGGCAGATGGCGACAACCTTGCCCGGTTGGCGCTGCATGCGCGCCATTAAGAGCCCGGCCATGCGTCCGGCGGCATAGTTGTCGATGCCGACATAGGTGCTTTTGGTGCCGGAGATCTGGGTGACGATCTGCACCGTCGGGATGTTTTTCGCTTCGAGCTTTCGGAGCGCGGCGCTGACCAGCGGATGGTCGGGCACGGCGAGGATGAGGGCCGCGCGGCGCATCTCCGGTTCGAGGATGCGCTTGGCGATCGCGGCCGGATTGGCCTCGTCGAGGAAGGTGCGGTGGACGGCAATCGTGCGGTCCAGCGTCGCCGCGATGCGTTCGAAGGCGCGGGACAGCCTGGCGAAGAAGGTCGCGTCAGGCCTGACCAGGACCACCTCGATGCGGATGACGCCGCGATGCGCCTCCGGCAGCCGGCGCGGATAATCGAGCGAGCGCGCCGCCGCCACCACTTTCTCGACGGTCTCGGGCCGCACCCCGCCCCTGCCGTTCAGCACGCGCTCGACCGTCGCCGTGCCGACGCCGGCGCGGCGGGCTATTTCGAGGAAGGTTGGCTTTGGAATGGATGGCTCCCTGGGGTGTGTCGGCGAGGACAAAGTAGCCAGGGGCTATTCGATTTCCAAGGCGAGGTTCGCGTCCTTTCGCGCCCCCTGTCTAGGAGGACAGAGGGGGCGCCGTAGAGCAGAAAGGCCAGGCTTTTAAGGTCGGAGCGGCGACGCCGATCTTCTAGCACGCTGGCGAAACAGCGCAGCCAGCGCCGACACGGCCAGCACGAGGAGCCTGCGCATTCCTCCTATAGGGTCGAGCATTGGTGGGGTCGCCCGGCATGCTCGCTGCCGTTCTAGGTACTGCGCCAGGGAGATGTCGTGGCGAAGGGTTGCAGGTGCAGTGTCTTGGCGCCGGAAAGGGTCGTCGTCTTGCCGGAAGGGCCAGTCGGCCGGGCCTGGGGGCAGCATGGGGTTCTCCCGCGTTTTACATCCCTGCAACTGTCCGCCACGGCCGTGACGAGGCTCGAGAAGGCAGCGTGATCAAATCGTGAAAAAGACTGCGTCGGACAGATCGCGGTTGAATTGGCACCGACTAAGCGAAAGAATTGCCTGGAAGCGTGGCTGGGGCGGAATCCGATGACGGGGCCGCATCTTCATCTGCTGGGTGGTTTCGACTTTGCGGGCGTGGGGGCGGCAGCTCCCGTGTTCAGCCGCAAGGCGCGCGCAATGGTAGCGTATCTCGCGCTGCAGGCGGGGCATCCCCAGTCCCGCGAGAAGCTCGCTGCGCTCCTCTGGGGCGTGACCGGCGAGGCGCAGGCCCGCATGAGCCTCCGGCAGGCCGTGTCGGCCATCAGGAAGGCGATGAGCGCCTCGGGTGGCGGGCGCTTCGTGACCGAGGGCACGAGCATTGCGCTCCATCTCGACGATTTCGACTTCGACGTCGCGCGGTTCGAGGCGCTATCAACAAGCTCCGCGCCCCAAGATCTGGAGCGGGCTTTGGCCGTTTACCGCGGTGACCTGCTTGACGGGCTTGGCCTGAGGGAAGAGCCGTTCGAGGACTGGCTGCGGGTCGAGCGCGAGCGCCTGAGGACGATGGCCGTCGCTGCGCTGGACAGACTCATCATCCATTACACGGCCGCGAACGATCCCGCCTCTTCCATACGCGCGGCCACTCGCCTGCTGGCGATGGAACCGCTGCGCGAGGACGCCCACCGCGTCTTGATGCGAAGCTATGCCGCGCAGGGGCGGATCAACCTCGCGCTGAAGCAATATGAGCTCTGCCGCGACGCGCTGCAGCGCGATCTGCGGCTGATGCCTGAACCGGGAACACGGAATTTGCACGACGAGCTGCGGGCGCGCCGCGGCGCATCGCCTTCCAGGCTTACACATCCGGTATCGGCCTCCGGTTCCGAGCCCGCGCGCCCGCCGACCCATTATGTCAAATCGGCCGGGATCAACATCGCCTATCAGGTCACCGGCGACGGGCCGATCGACCTCGTCTATGTGCCGGGCTGGGTCTCCAATCTCGATCTTGCTTGGGGATCACCGCGCTTTGCGCATGTGCTTAACCGGCTCGGCACCTTCTCGCGCCTGATCCGCATCGACAAGCGCGGCACCGGTTTGTCCGACCGCGGTGTCGGCCTGCCGACGCTGGAAATGCGCATGGAAGACGTCCGGGCTGTGCTGGACGCTGTGGGCTCCACACGCACGGTGCTGTTCGGCAGTTCGGAGGGCGGCCCAATGTGCATGCTTTTCGCCGCCACCTATCCCGATCGAACAGCCGCGCTGGTTCTCAACGGCACCTATGCCAGGGGCGGCTGGGCCATGGATTATCCCTGGGCGAGAACGGTCGAGCAGGTGCAGCAGGATGTTGATACCGTCGAAAGAGAGTGGGGGATGGCTGCCGACATGAGCAACGCAGCGCCCAGCCTGACCGAGAACGTAGTCGAGCGGGAGTGGTTCGCCGCCTATCTCAGAAATTCGGCCTCGCCGGCCGACGCGGTCGCCCTCTGGCGCTGGGCCACTGAGATCGATGTGCGCGACATCCTGCCGGCCATCCATGTTCCGACGCTTGTGGTGCACAGGACAGGCGATCGTTGGATAAAACCAGAGGAAGGACGCTATCTTGCAACGCATATCGAGGGCGCCAAATATCTCGAGCTGGCAGGCAGAGACCACGTAATCTGGGGCGAGGACTGCGACCGCCTGGTCGACGAGATCCGGAGCTTCGTTACCGCCGCCCTGCCCCCGGTCCCAAGTCAGCGCCTGCTGCTCACGGTTCTGGCAATCGGGATCGAAGCCGCCAACGAAAGGGCAATCGACCGATGCGCGGATGCGATCCGGGACGAGTTGCTGCTGTTCGACGGCAAGGAGATCAGGCGTTCAGGCGGCAGGCTGCTTGCCGTTTTCCAGAGGCCGACGCGATCGATCCAGTGCGGGATCGCGATCGGCGACAGGTTGAAGACATCTGGCATCGATCTTCGCGCTGCGGTTCACATTGGCGAGTGCGAGGCGCGCGGCGAGGATTTCTCCGGCATCGCCATCGAGGTCTCGTCGCGCCTGCTGGATCTTGCCCGGCCGGGCGATATCATCGCATCGCGGACGGTGCGCGACCTGATCGCCGGCTCCGGCCTGACATTCGAGGAACATGGCGAGATGAAAGCGAGTGGCCTGCCGGGGGCGCTTCAGTTCTTTTCGGTTACAGCGACGCCCACAAGCGCTGGCGCGTGACCGTCCTGGCACGGACGGATCGGCGGGACAGCGCCCACCTCTGCCGTCCAGGGCATCTCCCCGCAAGGAGAGATCGGCAGCTTCAACCTTCAGAACAAGAACGCCGCCGTGACCGGATTCGGCCCCGTGCGTCCGTCGACAGAGTCCATGCCGCGGATGGTCTCCATGTCGCCCCCATCCAGCTCGAAATCGAAGACGTCGAAATTGGCGGCGATGCGGTCCCGGTGGATCGACTTCGGGATCACGACCAGCCCTTGCTGCAGATGCCAGCGGATGATGACCTGCGCCACCGACTTGCCATGCTTCTTCGCGATCCCCTCAAGCGTCGGGTCGGCGAGCAGCCGGCCGCTGCCCAACGGGCTCCAGCTTTCGATCCTGATGCCGTGCTTGGCATGGAACTCGCGCTTGTCGCGCTGCTGGAAGCGCGGATGCAGCTCGATCTGATTGACGGCGGGCGTGACGCCGGTTTCGCCGATGATGCGCTCCAGATGGTCCTGGTTGAAGTTGGACACGCCGACCGACTTGATGCGGCCGGCCTGCTTGAGCTCGACCAGCGTCTTCCACGCCTCGACATAGTTGTTCTGGCTGGGCACCGGCCAATGGATGAGGAAGAGGTCGATCTGGTCGATGCCGAGCTTTTGCATCGTGTCGTCGAAGGAGCGAAGCGCCGCATCGCGCTGGTGGCCGCCATTGCGCAGCTTCGAGGTGATGAACAGCTCAGCCCTCGGCACGCCTGCGGCGCGGATCGCCTCGCCCACGCCCTCCTCGTTTCGGTAGCCCTCGGCGGTGTCGATCAGGCGGTAGCCGGCCTCGATCCCCCAGCGCACGACTTGTGACGTGATATCCGGATCGACCTGCCACACGCCGAGCCCGATCTGAGGGATTTTTGAGCCGTCGTTCAATGTCAGCTGTTCAGGCATGTGTGGTTCCTTCTGCACGGTGGGTTGGCCCCGCTCTATCTAGGCTGCGGTTTCAGTAATGCGAGTCGATGATGTCGAAGGGGAGATCGGCAGCTTCGGCGCCGCGCCATGGAACCTAGTCGCCCCTGGCCGACTTATGACTGAGGGCTGGGGCGCGACCCGACGGAGTGCCATGGCCTACGATCGAAACCGAATCTCACCTGGCAGCGAGAACGCTACAAGCGCGCGGCAAGAGGCACGCAACCGCTTCGTCATCGTCATCGGGGCATCGGCTGGCGGGGTGGAGCCGCTGAAGCAGATCGTGAGCGACCTGCCCGCCGACCTGCCGGCGGCCGTGTTCGTCGTGCTGCATGTCGGCCAGGTCAGCTACCTGCCGGCAATCCTCGCCCGCGTGGCCACGCTCAAAACCTCGGTAGCCAAGAACGGCGCGAAGTTCAAAACCGGCAACATCTATGTGGCGCCGCCCGGCTTCCATCTTCTCCTGCATGGCGACCACATGATGCTGCGGCGCGGACCGCGCGAAAACCTCGCCCGGCCGGCGATAGACCCGCTGTTCCGCTCGGCGGCGCTGAGCTACGGCGCGAGTGTCATCGGCGTGCTGCTTTCGGGCTCGCTTTCCGACGGCACAGCCGGCCTGAGGGCGATCAAGGCCGTCGGCGGGCTCGCGATCGTGCAGCACCCGAAGGACACGTTGGTGCCTTCCATGGTGGAAAGCGCGCTGCGTTACGTCGAAGTCGA
>NZ_JBEPLM010000014.1:0-159244 GCF_040545255.1 Mesorhizobium shonense | reverse complement strand
TGGGGCGTGTCGGCGCCCGAGGCGTCATTGGCAAGCACGTCCCCGGACACGGTGCTGGTCGGCGGCGTGTTGGCCGCGCCGGCGCCGTCCTCGACGACCGTGTAGGGCCCGTCATTGGTGGCGGTCGGGACGTCGTCGACGATGTTGACGGAGAGCGTGCCAGTAGCGTTCTGACCGTCCTGGTCTGTGAGCGAGACGGTCATGTTCTCAAACAGGCTGTTGGTGCCGGCGCCTGTTGCGTGGGTCTCGTTGTCTAGCAGCGTGTAGGTATAGCTGACGACGCCGGTCGCGGCATTGTAGCCGGTGACGGTGAGCGTGTTGCCAAGGGCTGTGGTGAAGGAGCCCGCGCTGAAGACGCCGTTGGTGATGAAGTCATGGCCGTCGATCGTCAGAGAGGCGACGCCGTCGGGCGAGGAGATGGTGAAGCTCCCTGTGCCGGTCTCGGCCGTGCTTGCCGGATCGGATCCGGGCCCGCCCGGCGTGCCGACATTGAGCGCCGCTTCGTTGACGACGACGTCGCCGCCATTGGCCTCCGGCGTCAGGTCGCTGATCTCGGGCGTCGAGTTGCCGATCGAGATCGTCAGCGTGGTGTGCGAGGTGTCGCCGTCGCCGTCCTTGATAGTATAGGTGAAGACGTCGTTGACGCCGCCGGGCGTGTTGGCGTCGCGCACATAGGTGTAGCTGCCGTCGGCGTGGAGCGTCAGCTTGCCGTAGGCGCCCTGGATCGCCGTGTTAAGCGTGCTCGCGTCGTCCAGATCGGCATTTGTCGTGCCCTTGGCAACGCCGACCACCGTCGCGCCGTCGGCGCCCTGGGTGTCGGCAACGCCGTCCGTCGCGTTGGCATCGCCGGCATCCGTTCCGCCGACCAGCACATTGCCGGTCGCCGGGCCGAGCTGGCCGGCCGCGACGCTGTCGACGTCTGCGATCGCCGTCGGCACGTCGTCGATGATGGCGACGGCAAAGGTGGTGCTGGCCGTATCGCCGTCTGAATCCGTGACGGTGATGCTGAAATTGTCCGGAACCGTGTCGGTCTGATCGAATCCGTCCGTCTGTTTGGGATGCGTGACCGACTCGGTCACCGTATAATTGTATTCGATAGCGCCGGTGTTCGGATCGAACGAGACGATGGTCAGGTAGCCGAACTGGCCCTGGATCTGCTGGCCGGTGCCGGTGACGGTGACGCCGTTGATGACGATCGATCCGATGCCGTCCGGCGCATCGATGCTGATCGTTCCGATGCTTGACGTTTCCGCGTTGCTCGGCGCGTCGCTGCCCGGTGATTGTCCCTGTCCGCCGTTCAGGCCGGTCTCGCTGGCCGCCTCGTCCGGGCTGAGCAACGACACGGCCACGACTGAAATGCCCCTATCGACTACGGACGGGAACAGCTCGCGGTTCTCCGGCTGTCCGAACTGCAATGCCGTCGGCGGCAAAAGCGACGTCAGGCCGAAGCCGTCGCCGATACCGCCGGGAGGAACAGAGAAATTTCCGCCGGCGCTGCCTGGCGCGCCATTTCCGCCGGCCGAGATCGAGCCGTCGGCGCCGAAGGCGACATCGACATGGCTGGATTCAAGGGCCGCGATCAGGGCAACGCGCGGCACCTCGACGTCGCCGATGATGAAGGTCGGCACGTTCAGCGCGCCGTCCTTGATGACGATCTCGGATCCGTCTGGCTGCACCAGCACGAGATTGTGTCCGTCGACCTTGATGTTGTCGATCGAGACATTGGCCGGAAGCTTCACGACATTGCCGGCCTCGGCATGGTATTCATGCGGAACGTTCGAAGCCGCCGCGTTCGCCGCCGGCGCGTTTCCGGCAGGAGCGTTGGCGTCCGCCGCCGGCTTGTCTGCCCCCTGTGCATTCTGCGCGTTGTCCGCGCCCTGTGCCGGTGCGCCGCTGCCTACATCGACCGGTACAGGTTCACCGCTCTGCGCGGCCTGGCCGCTGGCGGCTTGCGCGACTTGCACGCCCGCCGAGATCGGATGTTCGCCAACAGTCGCGTGCTCGTCCGAGAAATTTGAAACGGCGTCGAATTCGATACTGGTCGTCATAGCTCAAGCCCCCTTCGGCATTTCCCGGAAAGAGACATGTGAGCGTCGAACTTTGCAACACACCTTCAATCTTTTTCATATACTTGAATATGTAGAGATTTGCATTTTTTACACTTGGTAAATCGTCATGATATATCCAGTTATGTATTGTTGGAGGCGCCGTCGGACCGGTTGGGAAATGCGGCGCAGGTTCGGTTAGCAAAAGTATAAATTTAAATAAAATTTGACACAAAGCAGAATAGATTGATTCGCGGAACTTTACCCACCTTCCTTTCCGATAATTTGAGACAAGATCGGTAACGTCCACAGTCAAAGGTGGGCGTTATGAAAATACAAAAAGCTGCTCTGGCGGCATCGGGGATCAAGGTTCTGCTGCTGGCCATCGGCCTCGCCGGTCTGCCGAACGCGTCGTCCGCCAGCGCGATTTCCGTCGGAAATCCCGCCTCTCGAACGATGCCCCCGCCTGCCAATCTCGGCGGCGTTTCGCTGGCAAGGTTGCAGCCTTGGCAGCCCGTAACCGCTTACCGGATAACCGGTGTCGACAGCGCCTACGGACCCCTCGAAGCTTACCCTGCGGTGGACTCTTCGAGCGGAGAGGGCGCCCATGGCATCGATCCGATCCAGGTTGACCCGATCCAGACCGGGGCGATCATCCCTGGCGTGTTCGGGTCGGTGGCCTTGTCCATGCGCAACTTCCCGGTCGCGGCGCGCTGGGCGCCTGTCTACAAGGCCATCCTCGACTGCACGCCGGGCAGCGCCTGCGACCGCGAGAACGCGGCTTTTGGCGGGATCATCGACATTGCCGGCAGCAAGGGTTTTCGCGACAAGCTGGCCTTCGTCAACAGCTCCATCAACCGCCTGATCGCCTACCGCAAGGACAGCGCCGTCTACGGCAAGCTCGATTACTGGGCAAAGCCTTCGGAGATCCTCGAGCATCGCGCCGGCGATTGCGAGGATTTCGCCATACTGAAGATGGCGGCGTTGTTGCGTGCCGGAATCCCGGCGCAGAGCATGTCGCTCGTCGTGCTGCAGGATCGCCGCCGGAATTTTTTCCATGCCGTGCTGTCGGTGAGCACCGGAAGCGGCGCCTTCATCCTGGATAGTCTCAGCAACAATGTGGCGATGGACAGCGATCTTCCCGACTATGTCCCGCTCTATTCCTTCAGTACCGATCGCGCCTGGATCCACGGATCGAAGTCGGGCGCGCGGATCGCCGATATAGACGGCGGTTTTGCAACGGTGGCGCCGGGAGAGGGTGCTTCGCCTGACGTGACTGTTATCCAGAGCGAAGCGAAGACCCTGGGATGGGACGATTAAGATACTGTGATGCTGCGTTCCTTCACACCCCCCTCTGTCCTGCCGGACAGATGTCCGGCAGGACAGAGGGAGGTGCTGTCCCGCCAGCGTTTCGGACTTCTGCACCGCTCCAACTGATTTCCACCGCCCTCGACGCGCCTGCGCAAACGCTATCCGGCCAGCCGACCTACCCGTTGAAGACGAATGCCATAAGAAGTTCCGGCTCGGTCACCGGCGCGCGCACGGCACTGAGCTGGCCCCGGTAACGGCGCTCGCCGGTGCCGATGACGAAGCCGGTGGTGACGGGCGTGTCGCCATTGGCATCAAGCCGGGCGAAGACGTCGGTGACGTTGAGGTCCAGCGCCAGCTTGAGGTCCTGCCGCCCGTCCTCGCCCGGTGCGTTCGGCAATTGGCGCCTCACCAATTGCTGGAAGGACGTGTTGAAGGTCAGGATCTTCTTCGACGACGACAGCGCGAAGGCGGGCGAGGGGCAGGCGACCAGGATCGCGTTGATCGTGCGGATCGAGGCGAGCTTGCGCAGCTCCATGCTTTCCTCGGCCAGCCCCCGCATGCACGCCACCCGGATCGCCGAGGTGAGATTGCCCTGGTCGGGATGGCTTTCGGCGATCTCCTCGACCAGCATGCCGATCGTGCATTTGCGGCTTTCGGCCATCTGCTTCAGCGATGCCCAGAAGGCGCGCTCCAGCCGGATGCCGCGGCGCACCCCGCCGCGCGCCACGACGCGGAACTCCGGGCCGAAATCCTCGGCCGCGAGCGACGGCAAAAGCCGGTCGCGCGGAGTGTCGGGGCGTGCGGAGCTATCGCTCACTCATCGCCTCCTGACGCGCCTTGTTGATGGGCTTCAAAAGATAGTTGAGGATCGTCTTGCGCCCGGTCTTGATATCGACCGAGCAGATCATGCCAGGGATGATCGAATAGGTCTTGCCGTTCCTTTGCAGCGTCGATTTTTCGGTCGCGACGCGCACCTGGTAATAAGGCTCGCCCGTCTTCTGATCGACCAGGCTGTCGGCGGTGATGTTCGAGACCTTGCCTTCGATGCCGCCGAAGATCGAAAAATCATAGGCCGTGACCTTGATCAGCGCGTCCTGGTCCGGCTGGATGAAGGCGACGTCGCGCGGCGAAACCCTCGCCTCGACCAGCAGCGTCTCGGAGGTCGGCACGATACCGGCCACCACCGCGCCCGGCTGGACGAAGGAACCGAGCGTGTTGACATCGAGCGTGTTGACGATGCCGTCGACAGGCGAGCGGATGTCGGTCCGCGCCACCTTGTCGGTGGCGCCGCGAATGGTCTCGTCGACCACCGAGAGATCGGCCAGCGCCTGCGTCAGGTCGCTCAGCGCCTCCTGCTGCAGTTGCAGGCCGAGCTCATTGACCTGCAGCTGTGCCTCGGTGATCGCCGACTGCGTCTTCTTGATGGTCTCGCCGGCAAGGTTGAGCTGCCCACGGAGGTCGGTCTGCTCGCGCTCGACGCGGATCTGCTCGGTCCTGGCCATCAGGCCCTTCTTGACCATGGGTTCGACCAGCGCCGTTTCCTGGTCGCTGACGGCCAGGCTCTTCGACAGGCGATCGGCATTGGCGGTCGCCTCGTCCAGCTCCTTCTCGCGCTGATCGAGGCGCGATTTGAGCACCGAGAGCTTCACTTCGAAGTTCTCGCGCCGCGCCACGAGCAGCTTCTGCTCGTTGTCGCAGATTTCCGGCGCGGTCTTCTGGATGTCGGCTGGACAGGGAAACGACCCCTCGACATTGCCGCTCTGCTCGTATTTCAGCCTGGCGATACGCGCCTGCAGTGCCCGAGACTTGGCCTGCTCTTCGCCCAGGCTCGACGTGTTGCCCGAGTTGTCGAGCCGGATGATCAGATCATTTTTCCTCACCGTCTGGCCGATCTTGACGGCGATTTCCTGGACGACGCCGGCTTCGCTCGCCTGGATGATCTGCGTCTTGGAGGCAGGAATCACCTTGCCGTCGCCGCGCGCGATCTCGTCGACCTCGGCAAAGGATGCCCAGGCGGTGAAGGCCACGAACAGTGCCCCTATGATGTAGACGGACGCCGATGCGAAAAGCGGCGGCCGGTCTTCTTTTGCAAGCATTCCCCAACGTACCCCGGTCAGGCATTCGCCTTTTGCAATGCCTGGATTACCTGTTCCTTCGCTCCGTCCGCGACCACACGCCCCTGCTCGATGACGATGAGGCGGTCGACCAGCTCCAGCATACTGTAGCGATGGGTCGACACGATCAGCGTCGTGTTGCGGTCGAATGCGACCTTGAGCTGCCTGATCAGCTGCCGTTCCGAGGCGAGGTCCATCGAGCCCGACGGCTCGTCCAGGAAGACGATTTTCGGCTTGGTCAAAAGCAGCCGCGCGATTGCCACCGCTTGCCTCTGGCCGCCCGAGAGGTTGGTGCCCCGCTCGCCGACATTCATGTCGTAGCCGCGCGGATGGCGCGAGACGAAGTCGTCGACGCCCGCGGCCTTCGCCGCATCGATGATCTCCTCGTCGGTCGCTTCCGGAGCGGCCATCAAAAGGTTTTCCTTGATGGTGCCCGAAAACAGGTCGCCCGCCTGCGCGACGATGCCGACCGCAGCGCGGACTTCCGACGGGTGGTATTGGCGCATGTCGATGCCGTCGATGAGCAGCTCTCCGGAAGTCGGCAGGAAGAGCCGGCCGATCAGCCGGCCCATTGTCGTCTTGCCGGAGCCGATGCGGCCGATGATGCCGATCCGCTCGCCTGGCCGTATTGCGATGTTGAGCCCGTTCAGAACCTCGTTTTCGGTACCCGGATAGGCGAAGCCGACATTCTTGAAGAGCATCGCGCCGCTGCGGATCGGCCGGTTGACGAAGCCGACCGTGTCTGGCCGGTCCTCCGGCTGCGACATGATCGTGTTGACGATCCTGAGCGACAGCATGGCCTGCCGGAAACGGGAAAGCGTGATGGCGATCTGGCCGAGTGGCGCGACTGCCCGGCCCGCCAGCATGACCGTGCCGATGATGGCGCCTGTCGAGACCTGGCCCTCGGAAAAGGCGTAGGCGCCGGCAACCACCAGGGCGACGGTCACCAATTGCTGGATGGCGCCGGTGATGTTGCCGGCGGCGGCCGAAAGCTCCTTGATCTTTTCCGACGTGTTGGCTGCGTTCTTCGAGTGCTCGCCCCATTTGCGCAGCAGATAGGCCTCGGCGCGCAGCGACTTGATCGTCTCCAGCGTGGAGATGGATTCGACCAGCAGCGCCTGGCGCTGCGCTGCCTCGTTCATCGAAGCGGCGACCCGCTTGCCGATGCGCCGCTGTGTCACCAGCCCGACGATGACGGCGATGGCGAAGGCCACAGCCGGTATGATCACCAGCCAGCCGCCGATGGCGTAGATGACCAGCAGGAAGACGAACACGAAAACCGTGTCGATGAAGACGCTGATGGTGTTCGAGGTGAAGAACTCGCGCACGAACTCGTACTGTGTGACGCGGTTCGCGTATTCGCCGGTCGATCCGGGCCTGGCCGACAAGGAGGAGTTGAGCACTTTCTCAAACAGCAGGTAGGAGATCCTGAGATCCGCCTTGCGCCCGGCATAGTCGATGAGCGAGGCGCGGGCCGTCTTCAGCAACAGGTCGAACACGATCGCCGCGCCGATCCCGAGCGCCAGCACCCAGAGCGTCGAGATCGCCTTGTTCGGCAGGATCCGGTCGTAGACGTTCATGGTGAAGATCGGCGAGGCGATCGCCAGGAGGTTGATGAAGACCGCCGACAGTACGACCTTCGAATAGGTGCGCCAGAACGCTCCCATCGTTCCGGTCAGCCAATGGCGCCTTTCGATCCTCGGCGCCGTGCCGATCGTCATCTCCTCGGCGGTATTGGCATAGGTAATCGAGAATGAGGCGCCGCCGCTGATATAGCTCTCGGCGAGCTCCGATTTGCCGATCGCGGTGCGGCCGTCTTCCTGCGGGGCCGTCAGATATTGCCCGGTTCCGGTCTCGGCAAGCAGCGCAACCGGCAACTGCCTGGCGCGGAAGACGATGGCCGGCAGGTCGACGCGGCCGCGCACGAAATCGCGATGGCTGAACGCCTGGACCTCGAGACCGATGCGTTCGGCAAGGTGTCTGATGTCGTCCGGCTCGATGCGCGTCTCCGAAATCGGCACCCCGGCAAACAGCACGGTCTCCGCGCTCGGCCGGCCGAGATAGGCTGCAATCGCCGAGAAGCAGGCTTTGAAAGCCTCCTTGGGCGAGACGATGTTAGGCTGTTGGTTCACGATCCGCCCCGAAGGACCTGAGATCGATGCTTACATCGGCTGCTTCTTCCTGACCGGCGCGAGGATATCGAACGGCAGATCGTTCTTCTGCTCCGACGGCGTTCGCGCATAGGTTTCGGTGTCGGCCGTTGCCGGCACACCGAATTCCGTTCGCGCGTAGGCCGCCGATTGCCTGGCCGGCTGGATGTTCAGCGTCTTCAGCAACTCGCCGGTCGCGGCCAGCAGCCGGTATTCGGCGAACAGCGACGCATAGGAAGAAGTGTCGGCCAGCGTCGCGGTGTTGAAGCGCGTGTTCTGCGCGTCGAGCACGTCGAGCAGCGAGCGCTGTCCGACC
Source organism: Mesorhizobium shonense (assembly GCF_040545255.1). Taxonomy (NCBI): domain Bacteria; kingdom Pseudomonadati; phylum Pseudomonadota; class Alphaproteobacteria; order Hyphomicrobiales; family Phyllobacteriaceae; genus Mesorhizobium; species Mesorhizobium shonense. The sequence goes on along the minus strand of NZ_JBEPLM010000014.1, from coordinate 151,308 downwards.
TTGAACTGCTCGCGATAGGACGCGACCAGCTTTTCGTTGGTGGCAGCCTGCAGCCGCAGCGTCTGCGCAAGTTCCGCCTGGCGGAAGCGGCGGTCCCATGAGGTGCGCACGGCTTCCTCGATCTCGCGCAGCACCTGATGCAGCGCAAGACGCTGCTCGCTGGTGCGGCGGATCTGCTCCTGCTCGTTGGCCTTGTCGATGCCGCCGCGATAGAGGTTCCAGCGCAGCACGACGCGCGCCTGCAGGTCGCTGGTGTCGCCGTCGTCGCCGTCGATGTCATATCCACCCCGGGCGACGCCCTCGGCAGTGATCGTGGGGCCGAATTTCGCCCGCGCGGCGTCGACCAGTGACGCGGCGGCGTCGATATCGCTGTTGGCCATATGGACGCGGGGATTGTTCTGCCTGGCAAGTCCGATCGCGTCGTCGAGCGACCGCGGCAGCGCGCCGGCCACATCGGCCGGCCGCGACGGATTGGTCAGCGGCTTGCCGACATTCTTGAAGAAGCGGATCTTGGCCGCCTCCAGTTCTTCCGTGGCCTCCTGCATCCGCGCCTTGGCGGCATAAAGGCGCTCCTCGGCCTGCTGCCGATCGGCATCGTTGAGCGCGCCGCCCGCGATGCCCTGCTTGATATCGCCGAGAATCGACTGATGGAAGGCGAGGTTCTTCTTTGCTTCAGCGACGATCGACGCCTGCAGCATATATTCGAGATAGTCCTGGACGACGGAAAGTCCGATGAATTCGGACCGTTCCAGCACCCTGAAGGAAGCCCCGTCCACGCGCGAGGCTTGCCGATTCAATTCGGCCCGCCTTGCCCCGCTGTCATAAAGCGTCTGCGTGACGGTGAGATCGGCCTCGTTCGGCGAGAGGGCGTCATCCTTCTCGCCGAGCGCGCGACGGGAAGAATTGTCCAGGCGGCGAACGCCGGTCGACGCTTCCAGATCGACGCTGGGAAGATAGAGGCCTTTTGCCTGGCGCAGCTCGAATTCGATGGCTTCGCGGTTTTCGATCGCCTGCCCAATCTCAGGATTGGACTCTACGGCGACTGCTATGGCTTCCTTGAGCGTGAGCGCGCTGGCGCTTCCACAAGTCAGCATCGACACCGTCATGGCAAGCGCAACGCGCCAGCCGACGGTCACTTTACCCGTCCTGGTCATTTTTACCCCGTGACTATCCCCGCGCCTTTTTGTTTTTGTCGACGCTTATTTGCCCAAGCCTGCCACCGGAGCTTGCGATGAGTATCTATCAGATTTTTCGAGGATGTGAGCGCTTAATGATTTAGAGGCGCACAAAAGCGAAGATTCGGACCATTAGTCCCGACGGTTGTAGCAAAAATGGCACAGAAACGGTGCCGGTCTGGATTGCAATGGGCTGAAACCGACGGCGATCACGATTGTCCTCAACAAATAACGGGCCCGCTTAAGGAATCGCCAGGCGCTCGTAATCAGCGCCGCCTCCCTCGGCAAAATCGGGTCCCGGGCGCGAGCTTTGCCATCGCGTCCTTCCTGAAAGTCTGCTTGCCGGTGCATCCGGCCGGTCGCGGTGCGAAAGCCCGAGCGCCGCGGACTGTTGCGGCAAATCTGCTCCGGTTCTCTAAGGCATGCACCGGAAAATGCCATCTGTGGCTGGTTTTGTTGGCAAACGGGGGTCGTTCCCTGTATTGCGGGCCGAAGCAAAGAATGGACGTTCTTGTATGACAAATGTCGCCCTGACCGGGCTTGCCCGCGATCTCGCCCGGCGCGCCGCCGAGGGCCGTCCCGTGCGCATCGGCGTCATCGGCTCCGGCGAGATGGGCACCGACCTGGTGACCCAGGGCATGCTGATGCCGGGCATTTCGGTCGCGGCCATCTCCACGCGCCGCCCGCACACGGCCCGCGACGCAATCCGCATCGCTTATGGCGACGACGCAATGGCTGCGGAAGCCGAGACCGCCTCCAAGGTCAGCCAAGCGATCGAAAGCGGCAGGATCGCAATCACCTCGAACGAGATGCTGGTCACCAGTCCGCTGATCGACGTGGTCATCGATGCCACTGGAAAACCCGGCGTCGCCGCCGATTTCGACCTGATGGCCATGGAGCATGGCAAGCATCTGGTGATGATGAATGTCGAGGCCGACGTCACCATCGGCTGCTATCTGAAGCAGCAGGCCGACCGACTGGGCGTGGTCTATTCGGTCGGCGCCGGCGACGAACCGTCGAGCTGCATGGAGCTGATCGAGTTCGCCTCGGCGCTCGGCTACACCATTGTCTCGGCCGGCAAGGGCAAGAACAACCCGCTCAACCACGATGCCGTCCCCGACGACTATCGCGAAGAAGCGCTGCGCCGGAACATGAACCCGCGCATGCTGGTCGAATTCGTCGACGGTTCCAAGACCATGGTCGAGATGTGCGCCATCGCCAACGCCACCGGCCTGGTGCCCGATGTCCCGGGCATGCATGGCCCCAAGGCCGATCGCGACCAGCTCGCCAAGGTGCTCGTCCCGCGCGAGGACGGCGGCATCCTGTCGAGGAAGGGCGTCGTCGACTACACCGTGGGCAAGGGCGTGGCGCCGGGCGTCTTCGTCATCGTCGAGGCGACGCATCCGCGCGTCGTGGAACGCATGGACGACCTCCATGTCGGCCACGGCCCCTACTATAGCTTCTTCAGGCCTTACCACTTGACTTCGCTCGAGGTGCCGCTGACCGCGGCCCGCATTATGCTCTACGGCAGGCCGGACATGGTGCCGCTGCCGAAGCCGGTGGCCGAGGTCTGCGCCGTCGCCAAGCGCGATCTTGCCGCCGGCGAGACCTTCGACGCCATCGGCGAGACCTGCTACCGCTCCTGGACCATGACGGCCGCCGAGGCGCGCGCCAGCCGCGCAGTGCCCGTCGGGCTGCTCGAAGGCGGCAGGGTGCTGAAGCCGGTCAGGAAGGGCGAGCTGCTGACGGCCGAGAACGCCGCGCCCGATAAGACGACCAGGCTTTACGCTTTGCGTCAACTGCAAGATGAGATGCTCTACGGCACCTGACCTAATGCGCGATTCCACAACGAGCGCACTCGCTTTGTCATGACAAGTCCACTATATTGTAGTGACAAGGAAGCGGAGGTTGTTCGGATGAATCTCCAGATCAGGGACCCGCGGGCAAGGGAGCTTGCCCGGCAGCTCGCCGAAAAGCGCAAAATCTCAATGACCGAGGCGGTCATCGAAGCACTAGAGTCGGAGTTGCAACGCGAGCACGAACAAATCCCGCTGGCTGAGCGCCTGGCGGCTATCGCACAAGAACTCAAATCCAAGGCAGGTGCCGGTGGTAGGGCCTTGAGCAAGGACGAGATCGACGAGATGTGGGGCCATTCCTGATGTTTGTCGACACCTCTGTGGTGGTCGCCATCTTGGCGGACGAGGAAGACGCCACCGACTGGAGCGGCAAGATAGGACAGGCGGCGAGGAGGATAACGTCACCACTAGTCGTGCTCGAAGCAGCTATGCGACTTTCTTCACTGCTTGCAGTGGAGCCACGCATTGTGGAAACGGCGATAGAGGCCTTTCTTCGCCAAGCCGAAATCGAAGTTGTTCCGATCGAAAGCGGCGATGCGAAACTCGCGATCCAGGCCTTTTCAGACTATGGCAAGGGTCGTGGTCATCCGGCCCAACTCAACCTTGCCGATTGCCTCTCATACGCCTCAGCGAAGAGTCGCGGGATGCCACTGCTTTATAAGGGTAATGATTTCTCACACACAGATCTTGCGTGACTGGACGGACTTTACTTCCCCAACTCTATCGACCTGAGCCGCGCCGCTTCCACCGCGTCGGTCAAAAGCTTCGTCAGCCGGTCTTCGCCCATCAGCACGGCAAGTGCCGCGGCGGTGGTGCCGTTGGGGCTGGTCACTTGCCGGCGCAGCACACCGGGCTCTTCGTCGCTTTCGGCGGCGAGCGAGGCGGCGCCGTAGACGGTCTGCATGGCGAGCAGCTTGGCCGTCTCGGCCGGCAGGCCGGCCTTCTCGGCGGCAACCGTCAGAGCCTCGATGAAATGGAAGATATAGGCTGGGCCGGAACCGGAAACCGCTGTCACCGCATCCATCAGGCTCTCGTCGTCGATGGTCGTCACGACGCCGCTCGCCGAGAGCAACTCGGCGACGAAGCGCCTGACGTCGTCTAAGACCAGCGGGTTGGAAAACACCACCATCATGCCCTTGCCGATCGCCGCCGGGGTGTTCGGCATGCAGCGGACAATCGGCGCGAGATCGCCGAGGATCTCCGCGAAAGTGGCGACCGGCGTTCCGGCGGCGATGCTGACGAAGGTGGTCCTGCCATCGCCGAAACGCTTGTAGCTTTCCGTCACATCGCCGATCACCTGCGGCTTCACAGCGATGACGACGAGGTCAGGGACCGCATCGGCCGGAATGGCGGAGGCGTCGGCGGCGCTGCTGCAACCGAGATGTTCGGCGCGCTTGCGCAATTCGGCATTGGGCTCGACCACGAACACCGCCGAGGGCTCGAGCTTGCCGGATTTCAGCCAGCCCGAGAGCATGGCGTAACCCATATTGCCGCAACCGGCGAGAACGAGCCTGATGGTCATGAAAACCTCCGCAAGGACGGCTCTCCTTAGCCGCTTGCGCGGCGGCGGAAAAGTCCAGTCTTAAGGAGATCGATCGGCCAGGGTAAGTAATTCCAGGCATGGGGGAATGGCATTCGGAGCGCTTCCGCATCTTATCCCGGCAGACCGAACCTCTAGCCACGTTGCGCAGCCATGAATTCAATGCCCATGACTGGACAGTTCCCAAGCGCTCCAAGAATATGGATACTAGGCCTATGCGCGCGCAGTTACGAATGGGCATTCCAAGGAGGCGGCCATGAGGAGCGATACCGAATATCTGCGTTTGGCCGTGGAGATCGCCACCGAAAGCCGGGCCAATGGCAATCATCCCTTCGGGGCGCTCCTGGTCGGGCCGGAGGGCGACGTGCTCCTTTCATCGGGCAACACCTACGCGCGGGATCGGGGTGTTGGCCACGCAGAGGCAAACGTGTCCCGCGCCGCCGCGCGGCAATACGACCCGACCTTTCTCGAGCGATGCACGCTGGTGACCTCCGTCGAGCCGTGCTGCATGTGCGCAGGGGCCTGTTATTGGGCAGGCATCGGCACCGTGGTCTACGGACTGAGCGAAAGGCGGTTGGCCGAGCTGACCGGAGACAATCCGGAGAATCTGACCCTCGATCTGAGCTGTCACCAGGTGTTCGCCGCCGGACGGCGCCATGTAGCGATCCGTGGCCCATTTCCCGAACTCGAAGAAGAGATCGCAAGCGGCCACAAGGATTTCTGGTGACGGAACCCATCGCAAAGGAACCGGTGTCGACGAAGGGTCCGTAACCTCTGCGGCGCCATCGGCTCCAGTCAACAGCCTGCTGATTTAGTAGGAGCGACGCCCGGGGATCGGCCGCAGCGAAACCTGCCTCAGGCCGAGCACGCTGAACACGAAGAACAGCCAGACGGGATCGGCGCGGCGGAAGAAGAAGCTTTCGAGAAAACCGTTCAGCGCTGCGAACAGCACCACCATCATGAAGAAGTCGCCGAGATAGATGTTCTCGTTGCGCAGCGGGATGCGCATGTAGTCCCTGAGCGGCGCGATCAGGAAGGTGTAGACCGCCACGCAGAGCGCCGGGATGCCCATCAGCACGGCGATGTCGAGATAACCATCATGGCCGTGCACGATGGTGCGGATGTCCCAGGGCCGGTCGAAGGGCTGGTCCTGGTTGAGCAGCAGCGGCGTTCCCCAGAAGCTTTCATAGCCGTAGCCGGTCCAGGGCCTCTTCGCCAGCATCTCGCCGGCGAACTCCCATAGCGTCGTGCGGCCGGTATAGGTAAGATCCGGAAAATAGACCGCCGCCAGATGCTTCACCGGCGCAATGAAAACGATGCCGAGCGTGCCGACCGCGGTCGCGACGATCGCCGACACAAACAGGATCGGCGTGCCGAGCCGCATGCCGATGAGGCTGGGCAGCACCACGATCAGGATCGAGAACGGCACCAGTCCGACGGTCGTCTTCGAGCCGGTGTGCAGCATGAAGATCATCGCCGCGGAGAAGATGCCGATGCCCCACCAGCGTTGCCCGCGCCGCCAGAGATAGAGCCCGGCGAAGCTGAAGCAGGCCATTACCGGTCCCGCGATGTTCTTGTGGGTGAAGACACCGCGCCACAGGCCCGCATGCTCGGGTTCTTGCGAGTCGGCGGTGTGAAGCGCCTCGTGCGGAAAGACGATGAGCCCGACATAAGAGAGCCCCATAACCACGACGGCGGTGAAGATGATGACCCTGGCGAAGGAGTCTGCATCGCGCGGCAGCACCAGGATCGTCGCCATGGTGATGATGCCGATCATGGTGAAGGAGGCGGCGCGCATCGCCGACGGCGGATCGGTGGCAAGGATCACCGACAGGAAGAAGAAGCCCAGCATCAGCGCCCAGGACGGGCTGACGATCGAGCGCACCACGCGCGGATCGGCGAAAGCGAGCAGCGAGAAGATCGAGATGGCGCCGAGCGAGCCGAAGCCGAGCTGGTTGACGATGTCGCCGCCATCGCCGGTGAGTTCGGCGCCGGCCGGCTGGAAGGGACGGAAGGAGATGATGATGACGGTAAAGAGCAGCGCAGCGATTACCGTCGCAACACCCTCGCGCGTGAAAGCGGCGCTGAGCGGCGCGCGCTCAGTTCTTCTCAGGCTGTCGGTACTGCTCATTGGCATATCCGAATTCGGCAAGCACCCGGCCGAGCGCGACATAGACGGGATAGAGGCTTGTTGCCAGCGACCCCGTGCGCGCCAGCCTTATGGCGCCGCGCAGCGGCGAGGCGGCAAGCAACGCCAGGCTCTTCAGCAAAACCTTGGTCCCGGAGAACGGCGTGCCGGCACGCTTCTTCTTTTCCACCAGGGTGGAGATGACACCGTTGCGCAGGCTGCGGGCGCGGATCCAGCCGGCTTCCACGCGCCGGGCCGGGACCGTTTCCCTGACCCTTGCCTCGGCGCACCAGCCGAGCGCGAAACCCCTCTGCGCCGAGCGGCTCAGGAAATCGGAATCGCCGCCGCCCATGAAGTTGAACCTGAGATCGAGGAAGGGCGGTCCCATAGCGACAAGCACATTGCGTCCGACCAGCAGATTGCCGGACGAATAGAGCGCCGGCACGCGGCCCGTTTCGCGGTATGGCGGCGCGAAGACCGGATGATCGGCCCATCTCGCATGGGAGGGATCGGCGAAGACGGGCACTTGCGGCCCGCCGACGATGTCGGCCCCAAGCGTCTCGGCGGCCTTGCACATGCGCTCCAGCCAGTCGGGCTCGGCGATCTCGTCGTCGTCGATCACCAGCAGATGCTTGAAGTTGGGGAAGTGCAGCATCGCCGTCTGCCAGCCGGCATTGTAGGCGCTGCAATTGCCGCGCTCATGCGCGATGATCACCAGGCCCGGCATCTCGCCGCGCTCGAACAGCGGCAATGCCGCCTTGGCGCCCTCGCGCGCCTCGGCCTCGTTCTCCATGACGATGACGGCGAAGCGGCGCGCGGTTTTCTGGGCCTTGAGCGAGGCCAGCGTTTCCAGGAGCAGTTGCGGCCGCTTGAATGTCGGCAGCGTGACGACAGCCTCGACGGTCTCGGCGGCAAGCCCCGGAGACCGCCCCGCGATCGACACCCCCGCGATCGATACAAAAGCGTCCGATGGCAAAGGGATCATCCGTTTCCAGCCGTGTGGGTCCGGCCCTCGATAGCAGCCCGATGATAACGCTTCGTTAATCACCTTTCACGGCGAGGTCAGCGAAACCTCGGCTTTCAGCCTTTGACGGTGCCATTTAATCAAGGCTTCACCGCGTTTTGCTACCGGCTACACCAATGGATAGGTGAGATGCATCTGCTGTTCGCCACATCGATCGTGCCCGACGGCGCCCTCGCTTCAGGCTATGAGATTGCCAACGCCGCGATCATCGAAGCGCTGCGGCGTGCCGGCGCGCGCGTGACGGTGATCGGTTTCAGCTGGCCGGGAAAGCCTGCCGTCGATCCTGAGAACACCATCGTCCTCGGCGCCATCGACGTGCGTACCGAAAGCGCCTCGCCGCTGCAGAAGCTGGCCTGGGTGGGCAAGGCGATGCGCATGGGTCTTACCTTTGCCTCCGTCAAGCTGCGCGTCGTTTCCGCTGCGGATGTCCACGCGGCGATCGAGCACGCCGGCCCGTTCGACGGCTATGTCCTCAATTCCGTGCAATTTGCCGGCGCCTTCGAAAGTGTCCTGGGCGACCGGCCGTCGATCTTCGTCGCGCACAATGTCGAGCACCGCTCGGCTGAGGAGAACGCCGCAGCGGCCGGCAGCGTCCTTCAACGCTGCCTGTTCCGCCGTGAGGCCAGGCTGCTCGAGGTCATTGAGAAGCGTCTGTGCCGCGCAGCGCGCTTCGTCTTCACGCTGGCCGAAGAGGACCGCGCGGCGCTCGGCGTTGCGTCCGACGACCGCTCGGCAGTGCTGCCGCTTGTGACGCGCGCCGAGGCGCCGGCGAACAAAGGCCCGCGCCGCGTCGACTGCGACGCGGCTCTGATCGGCACCTGGACCTGGCAGCCCAACCGCATCGGGCTCGACTGGTTCCTGACCAAGGTCGCCCCGCATCTTAAGGCGGATTTCCGCATCAGGATCGCCGGCAACATGCCGTCGGGCGTGACGTCGACGCATCCCGGCATCCAGTTCGTCGGAAGGGTTCCGGACGCCCAGGCTTTCGCGCGCGGCGGCGCGGTCGTTCCGCTGATCAGCACCGCAGGCAGCGGCGTGCAGCTGAAAACCATCGAGACTTTCGAGCTTGGCCTGCCTTCCGTCGCCACCAGCCGCTCGCTGCGTGGCATCGGCTATCGGCCGCAAAACTGTGTCGTGACCGATGATCCTGTCGCCTTCGCCTCGGCGCTCGAGGCGGCGGCGGCCGATGTCCGCGATGTCGACGGCAGCGCCTTCCATCGCCGGCAGGCGAGGGCGCTCGATGCCGCGATCAGGCTTGGGCTGGAGAAGCTCGGCGCCATCAGGCGGGAGGTCGCGGCATGAACATGCATGCCGCCCGCTCCGCCTTCGGCTTCGACACGCTGAAGACGATTCTCGGCATCTCCGTCCTTGCCATTCGCTGGGACGATGCCGTCGCACTGCTTTCCCGGCTGGTCGCCGATGGGCGCTTCACCAAGGTGAGCTTCCTCAACGCGCACAATGCCAACCTCGCCTGCAGCGATCCGGTGTTTGCCGAAGCGCTCGACGACTTCCTCGTGCTGCCGGACGGCGTCGGCGTCGACATTGCCGCAAAGCTGCTCTACGGCGCGCCTTTTCCCGACAATCTCAACGGCACCGATTTCGTGCCCGCCTTTCTGCAGGCATCGACGCGGCCGCTGACCGTGGCGTTGCTTGGCGCGACGCGGGTCAATGCCGAGGCGGCGTCCGTCAAGCTTTCGGCGCTCGCCGTGCAGCACAAATTCGTGGTCGTCCATGACGGCTATTTCTCCCCCGCCGAGGAGCCGGCGATCGTCGAGCGCATCGCCCGGCTGCGGCCGGACGTGTTGCTGGTCGCCATGGGTGTGCCGCGCCAGGAATTGTGGATCGCGCGCCATATCGATGCCCGTCACTGCATACTGCCGATCGCGGTCGGCGCGCTGCTCGATTTTCTGAGCGGCACCGTGCCGCGCGCGCCGCTGTGGATGCGGCGCGTGCGGCTCGAATGGCTGTTTCGCCTCTGGATCGAACCCGGCCGCCTGTGGCGCCGCTACGTGGTCGGCAATCCGCTCTTCCTGTGGCGTGTCCTCAAACAGAAATTGTCGCACGGACCGCGGCCGGCGGAGGCGCGCCGTTGAACAGCCGCATCGTGCCCGATGCCGCCGCCAGGATCGAGCCGCTGCCGCGCACGCCTTCGGCCGCGGTCGTGACGGCGAGCTACGCCCCGGATTTCGAGCGCTGCCGGCTGTTGTGCGAGACGATGGACCGCCATGTGACCGGCGTCGCGCGGCACTACATCCTCGTCGAGCCCCGTGACATGGCGCTGTTTCGTCAGCTTGAGGGCAGCCGCCGCACGATCGTCGACGAGCGGAACCTGCTGCCACGCTGGCTACACGTTTTTGACGATCCGCTCAGCCTGTTCCGCCGCCGTATCTGGCTGAGTTTCAGGACCCAGCCGCTGCGTGGCTGGCACGTGCAGCAGCTTCGCCGCATCGCCATTGCCGCGCATGCCAGGGAGGACGTGCTCGTCTTTTGCGATTCAGACGTCGCCTTCCTCAAGCCGTTCGACGCGAACGCCTTCTGGCGCAACGGCAAGGCGCGACTGTTCCGGCGCGACGGCGTGTTGGCCGACGACGGCCACGACGAACATCACATCTGGTCGCGCAATGCCGGCTCCACGCTCGGCATCGACCCGGCGAAGCTTCCGACCCACGATTACATCTCGACGCTGATCGCCTGGCGCCGTGAGACGGTAAATGCGATGCGCGAGCGGATCGAAGAGACGCACGGTCGCGACTGGGTCAGCGTCGTCGGCTCGGCGCGCAAATTCTCCGAATGCATGCTCTACGGCCGTTATGTCGACGACGTGCTGGAAGGGGCGGGTCATTTCAATGGCTCAGAAGAATTCTGCCGCGTCCACTGGAACGGCCAGGCGCTGTCGGATGACGAGTTCCGCCGCTTCGTCGACACCATGGCGCCCGAGCAGGTGGCGATCGGCATGCAATCCTTCATCGGCACCGATGTCGGCCGCATCCGCCGGCTGATCGGGCTCGACCGCTAAATCAGATTGCCTTGGCTGGCCTGCGCATCGCCGAGTAGGTCAAAAGCATCGAGGCGAGATAAAGCAGCAGGAAGACGATGTTGAGCGACAACACCAGGTTGGACGTGTCGGGGATCGTCGTCAGCACATAGGTGAGCAGCACCGCCTTGAAACCGGCGAGCAGGCCGAGATTGATCGCCCGCACCGCGGTCTGGCCGCGCGCGAACAGCAGCTCGGCCTGGTATTCGACGAGATTGCGCAAGCCGGGCACGCACACCGCCAACGCCACCAGGGGTGCTGCCTCGGCGACATTCTTGCCGAGCGCATTGGGGAAGAAATGCAACACGATGCCGAGCGACAGGAGCGCCAGCGTCGAGACCAGAAACACGCCGCCTTCGATGCCGCTCTTGACCGCCAACCGGGACAGAAGTTCGGGCGCGCGCATCATGCGCTGCACCAGCATCATCGAGAAGGTGCGGATCGGGATTGCGGTGAGGTCGACCAGCCGCATGATGATGGCGTAGATGCCGGCGAGGTGCGGTCCACCGATCGACAGCACCAAAAGCTTGTCGAACTCCATCTGCAAATAGAACAGCACCTCGGCCCCCGCGACATAGAGGGAATCGGCGAGGCGCCTGAAATAGAGCTCGGTGCGCAGCCTGAGCCGCTGGCGCGGGTAGAAGAAGACGAAGGCGACGAATAGCGAGGCGGCGTTGGCGCCGATATAAAACCACGACCAGACGCCGATGGTGCGTTGCGCGGCGAGCATGAACAGCACCGCGCCGACTGCCCTGAGCGCCGTCGCCAGGATCGTGAGCACCGCCGCGCGGCCGAACTTGCCAAGACCGTTGTTGACGATCAGCACCACCTCGACCGGTCGCCACAGCAGCGCTTCGGCAAAGACGACCGCGGCGAAGACCGACAGCGGCACCGTGCCGGCGAAGAAGATCAGATAGACGCCATAAGAAGCGGCGGCGAGCGCCGGCAGCGAGGCCACACCGAGCAGCAGGAAGCCGGCGGTGAAAGTGCCGATCAGATTTCGGCGGATCGTCGCCGTGCGATAGAGCGCCGAGATGAAGCCGAAGGCGAGGATGCGCGACAGCATCACGCCTGCCGCCGAGGCGGTGGCGAACATGCCGAATTCGCTGATCGACAGAGTGTTGGCCAATGCCACGAAATAGGCGAGCGAGAACACCAGCCGCCCGCCGGCGCCGCTGATCGCCGAAAAATAGTCGAAAACCAGCTTCCGGCGTGCGGCCACGAAATGGCCGATCCGCGCGAGCGTCCGCCTTTGCGGTATGTCGCTGGTCTGGGTCATAGATTAGCCGAAGCATAGGCCGGAAAGCTTAACGTGCCGTTCTGGCGGTGCCCCCGCGGCTTGGGAAAAGGCTGCAATCAGGACGAGAAACTGTGGTTCCCGGGCTCCAAAATTAACCTTTTATTTTCCATGCCTGTTTAGCGTGACTTAACGATTGGCCGACCGCCGCTCCAAGCCGCCAGAGAGTAAATTCCAGGACATGGTCGACAGGGATAACCGTGACGATTGGAAGCGCGAGCGCTCTTTGCTTGCGCTCGGCCGGGCCGTGCGCGGCGAGGACAGCCCGGACGCATCGCTGGTTTCCATCGGCGACAAGGCCAACCCGTCTTGGCGCGAGGATGCCGCCGCGCGCCACCGCGCCGCGCGCTTCGAGCGCGAAGGGCGGTCGAGCCCGCAGCCCGCGAACACCGACGAACCCGGCCAACCTCAGGTCGATCCGATTTCGGAAACGATCCGGGCCGAGGACGGCTGGGCCGAGCGAGAAGTCCATCCGCAGATCGGACAGCGCGAAGAGAACCGTCCGCCGGACAATTCCTCTCCGGCCACGTTCGAACCGCGCTATGCGGAACCTCGCTACGCAAGCCGGCCGTCGGCCGGCACCGACGCACAGGAATGGAAACCGCTGATCGACCCGATGCAGGTCGTTCGCGGCATCACCCGCTCCAAGGCTCTGATCCTCTCGACGACGATCCTGGGCGCGGCGCTCGGCATCGCCATCGCGCTGTCGACACCGAAGAAATATGAAGCCACCACCGAGGTCATCGTCGACCCGCGCGACCTCAAGCTCACCGACCGCGACCTGACGCAGAACGTGATCGCCTCGGATGCCACACTCGCCATCGTCGAGAACCAGGCCCGCATCCTCACCTCGGGCGCGGTCCTCAACAAGGTCGTCACGGATCTCAACCTCGCAAACGACCCCGAGTTCAACGGCCAGGGCAAGGGCGGCATCGGCCTGATGTCGATGCTCCGCTCGATCCTGTCACGGCAGGATGCGCAAGGCCCCGCCGACGAGGCGCGCCGGCGTGCGTTGGCGGTCGGCAATCTTGCGGAGAGCCTCGACGTCGAGCGCGGTGGCAAGACCTTCGTCGTCTCGATCACCGCGACGACCGAGAGCCCCGACAAGTCGGCCCTGATCGCCAACACCATGAGGACTGCCTTCCAGCAGATATCCAGCGAACTCCAGTCCAACACGGCGGGCCGCGCGAATGACGAGCTCACGGCCAGGCTCGACGAATTGCGCAAGGGCGTCGAGGCTGCCGAGCGCAAGGTCGAGGATTTCAGGGCCACGCATGACCTTGTCGACGCCCAGGGTCATCTGATCAGCGACGACCAGATGCTGAAGCTCAACGAGCAGCTCTCCGTCGCCCGCGCCCGCACGCTGGAGCTCAACGCCCGCGCTGCCTCGGCGCGCGCGCTGAACGTCAACTCGGTTCTCAACGGCACCTTGCCGGAAGAGATCAACTCCAACACGATGGGCGAGCTGCGCTCGCAATATGCGGCGCTGAAACAGGAAGCCGATCGTGCCGCCATCAAGTTCGGGCCGCGGCATCCGGAGCTGCAGGCGCTCAACGCCCAGCTTGCCGGCGCGCGCGAACGCATCGGCGCCGAATTGCAGCGCATCGCGTCCTCGCTGCAGGTCGAGCTGAAGCGCTCCGTGCAGCTCGAGCAGGACCTTGCCTCGCGTCTGGCGCAGGCCAAGGTGCAGAGCGGCGACGTCAACAACGACCTGGTTTCGCTGCGCGAGTTCGAGCGCGAGGCCGCCGCGAAGCGCTCGGTCTACGAGCAGTTCCTGCTGCGCGCCAAGGAAACCGGCGAACAGAAGGACATCAACACCGCCAACATCAGCTTGATTTCGGAAGCCTATGCGCCGCTCGAGGCCAAGGGGCCGTCGCGCGCCGTCAAGGCGCTGGCCGGCCTGCTTGCCGGCTTCTTCGCCGGTGTCGGCCTCGGCGCGCTGCGCGGCGTCTATGCCAGCCTGCGCGAGACGGCGGACATCCGCTCACGCCGCAGACCCGAAGAGCGTGCCCCGGCTTTCGAGGACAAGGCATATCGCGCGGCGCCGCCGAGCCCTCCGCCGCCAGCGCCCCCGCCGTTTGCACCGCTCACATCATCGCCTGTCCCTGCCAATGAGGCCGGCCGGCCGGGCTTCTTCGGATCGCTGGCTTCGCTGCGCAACTTCATGCTGCGCAGGTCGGATGAGCCGATTGATGCCGGCTTGGACCCGCGTGCTGGCGCCCGGAACGCGCCGCCATCGAACCTTGGCTTCGGGGCGCCGTCTGTGCAAACCCGCACCTATAGTCCGGATTACGCGCAACCCGCGGGGCCATCCGACGACGCGTACGCCTCGTCGGCGGCACCTTCCCATCCGCAACCGCCGGTCGCCGAGGCGCGCCAGGCTCCAGACGACCAGCAGAGCCAGGTCGACGAGCTCCGCGCCAGCCTGCGCGAGTTCCGCGAGGCGGTGCGCGACCTGACCGAAAGTCGCACGCGCCGTCGCTATTTCTAAAGGGCGCAGCCTCCGATAAAAGCGGCCGGTTTCGGGTTTACGGCATCCGACGACGTTTTGACGGGATTGCGTGGTCGAATTTTCGTGAAAATGCCGCGCGGCATTCGATCGTTCGCGCTCGGCGCCTGGCGGATCGCGATGCTGGATTGAGGATCAGGCTGCTTGCAAGCGCGGCCGTGGAACAGTGTTGAAGGTGAATGATGGCCGAAGTGATCGACGGAAAGAGTGTCGCCGAAGACGTGGTTCAAAAGGTCAAGGCGCTGACATCAGAGCTGTCGGCCAAGGGCGCGACCCGGCCCGGTCTGGCCGTGGTGATCGTCGGCGAGGATCCGGCAAGCCAGGTCTATGTCGCCTCGAAGTCGCGCACGGCCAAGGAGTGCGGCTTCCATTCCCTCCAGCACACGCTGCCGGCTGAGACCACCGAGGCGGAGCTGCTCAAGACCATCGGCGACCTGAACGCCGATCTGTCGGTTCACGGCATCCTCGTGCAGCTGCCGTTGCCTGGCCATATCGATGCCGGCAAGGTCATCCAGACGATCGCGCCGGAGAAGGATGTCGACGGCTTCCACTTCATCAATGTCGGCAAGCTTGGCACCGGCGAGTTGGAGACGGCATTCGTGCCCTGCACGCCGGCCGGCTCGATGCTCTTGATCGAGCGCGTGCGGGGCAAGGATCTTTCCGGCCTCAACGCAGTCGTCGTCGGCCGCTCCAACATCGTCGGCAAGCCGATGGCCAACCTGCTGCTCGCCGCCAACTGCACGGTCACCGTCGCGCATAGCCGCACCAAAGACCTGCCGGCGCTCGCCCGCACCGCCGACATCCTGGTCGCCGCCGTCGGCCGCCCGGAAATGGTCAAGGGTGATTGGGTGAAGCCCGGCGCCACTGTCGTCGATGTCGGCATCAACCGCATTCCCGCTCCGGAAAAGGGCGAAGGCAGGTCGCGGCTGGTCGGCGACGTCGCCTATGCCGAAGCGGCCAAGGCCGCCGGCGCCATCACGCCCGTGCCCGGCGGCGTCGGGCCGATGACCATTGCCATGCTGATGGCCAACACTGTAGCTTCCGCCTACCTCGCGGCCGGATTGAAGCGCCCGTCCTTCTGATCAGAAAGCCTTAGCGTTGCCGAACCTATCTGCCTCCGTTGAACGGCCGGTCATGAACGATCCCGTTCAAGGGGGGCGGCAGTTCGGCTTCCTCCTGGTCGACAAGTTCTCGATGTTCTCGCTTGCCGCGGCGATCGACTGTTTCCGTTCGGCGAACCGGTTGCTTGGTCGCGACTTTTACGGCTGGACGACGATTTCGGCGGATGGCGACGCGGTCATGGCCTCCAACGGCCTGCCGCTCAAGATCGACTATTCCGTCGCCGATATGCCGCCGGTCGACATCCTGTTCGTCTCGGTCGGGCTCACCACAGAATTCCCCGGCAAGAGCAAGGTGTTGGCGGCGCTGCGCAGCTGGGGCCGGCGCGGCAATGCGCTCGGTGCGCTGTCGGTCGGCTCCTACCTGCTCGCCGAGGCCGGACAACTCGACGGCTACCGCTGCACCATCCATTGGGAAAACCGCGCCGGCTTCATGGAGCGCTTCCCCGACATCACCTGCACCGGCAATGTCTTCGAGATCGACCGCAAGCGCTACACCTGCGCCGGCGGCACCACCTCGATCGACCTGATGCTGGAGATCGTGCGCGGCGATTTCGGCTCCAACCTTGCCAATGGCGTCGCCAACCAGTTCCAGCATGAGCGCATCCGCTCGGCCGGCGACCGCCAGCGTGTCGGTCCCGAGCGCGATCTCACCGGCAAGTCGGAGAAGCTGAGACGCATCGTCGAGCTGATGGCCGACCATCTCGATGAGCCGCTGTCGGCGGTGCAGCTTGCCAAGTCGGCGGGCCTGTCGGTGCGCCAGGTCGAGCGGCTGTTCCTGCGCCACCTCAATGTCACGCCCGGCCGCTACTATATGCGGCTGAGATTGGAGCGGGCGCGCGAATTGCTGCGCCAGACCAACATGCCGATCCTCGACGTAGCGATCGCCACCGGCTTCACCTCGCACTCCTATTTCGCGCAGAGCTACCGGCTGCAGTTCGGCCGTCCGCCGTCGGAAGAGCGCCGCACCACCTACTGAGCGACTTTGCTGGCCGTCGGGCTTGTCTCCAAAGGCCGCCTCAAATAGCTTTCCCGGCGCGGACACGGGGGCTCACTCAGGAGATTTTCATGGCGGGACTGGCACGGAGCGTCACTGCGGCGATCCTCCTTTTGTTGACGACCACGTTTGGCTTTGCCGCCAACAAGGTCATCATCATTCTCGATGCATCGGGCTCCATGTGGGCCCAGATCGACGGCAAGCCGAAGCTGGAGATCGCGCGCGAATCGCTGCGCACGGTGCTGCAGTCGGTGCCGGCCGACGACGAGATCGGCTTCATGGCCTATGGCCATCGCCAGAAGGGCAGCTGCGAGGACATCGAGCTGATCGTGCCGCCGCAGGCGGGTTCGGCAAGCGCGATTTCGGCCGCCGCCGACAGCATGAAATTCCTCGGCAAGACGCCGCTGACGGCCGCGGTCAAGCAGGCGGCGGACGCGCTCAAATACACCGAGGACAAGGCCACCGTCGTCCTCATCACCGACGGGCTCGAGACCTGCGGCGGCGATCCGTGCGCGCTCGGCAAGGAGCTGAAGGAAACCGGCATCGACTTCACCGCCGACGTGGTCGGCTTCGGCCTGACCGCCGACGAAGGCAGGCAGATCGCCTGTCTCGCCGAAAATACCGGCGGCAAATACATCCAGGCGTCGGACGAGAAGGCGCTGCAGCAAGCGCTGGTGGAGATCGTGGCGGCGCCGGCTCCCGCGCCTGAGCCCGCTCCAGCCCCCGCGCCGGCGCCCGAACCGGCCAAGCCTGAATTCAATTTCATGCCGAGCGTGGTCATGGCCGAGGGCGGCGATCCGATCACCGACGGCAATGCCTGGGAGATCTATAAAGCCGCGGCCGACGGCACGCGCGGCGATCAGGTCATGACCGAGTATGGCGAGCTGAAAACCAACCTCGAGCCGGGCGACTATGTCGTCGTCGGGCGTGACGACGAGGCAAGGAGCGAGCAGAAGATCAAAGTCGAGGCCGGACAGACCTACAGCCCGCTGTTCACGCTGAACGCCGGCACCCTGGTCATCCACCCGCATGCGAGCCAGGGCTCGGAGATCAGCGGCGAGGCGCGCGTCGACTTCAACTATCCGGGTGGCAACACCACCCACTATGGCGACGCCAAGGCCACCGTGCCTGCGGGCGAGCAGAAGGTGACAGTGCAGATCGGCGCGGGCACCGCAACGGAGACCGTCCAGCTTGCCGCCGGACAGACCGTCGAGAAGGATGTCGTTGTCGGCGTCGGTCATGCGGTGCTCAACGCCTACTACACCGCCGGCGGCGACCAGGCCGACAATTCCGGCATCGGCTTCGAGATCGTCAAGGCCAAGAAGCAGATCGACGGCTCGCGCGAGAGCGTCGAGCACTCCTACGGTCCCGACAGCAAGTTCTGGCTGCCGCCGGACGATTATGTCGCCATCACCACGCTCGATCTCGCCGTCGTCGAGCAGCCCTTCAGCATCAAGGCGGGCGACAATCAGGACGTGAAGGTGGCGCTCGACGCCGGCGTGCTGGCGATGTCGGCGCCCGGCGCCTATTCGATCGAGGTGTTCTCATCGAAGAAGGACATCGAAGGCAAGCGCAAGTCGCTGGGCTTGAGCTATGGCGATAGCTGGCAGCAGACGATTCCCGCCGGCGACTATGTCGTCGTGCGCCACATGTCCGACCAAGGTCAGGACAAGGAAATGCCGGTGACGATCAAGGCCGGCGAGCGGACCGAGATCACGGTGCAATAGGCGCTGTAGCTAGTGGTAAAAACCTAACGCTTGATACCCACAGGGAATGGCGGGAAACAACCCCTTGCAGACCTTCCCTGAAGGCGGGTCAAGGGAGGGTCGTGACCCAACTCGGACGTTCGCCCCGCTCGCGCCTACGGCAGCGCATGGGCCTGGCGGTCATCACTAACCGAATGAGCAAGGCAGTAAAGGCCGCGAACTCCCTTTCACCCTTCGCTGGAATATTAGCGCTCGCTTATGCGGCGCCGGGGGGCTAGAGTTCGCATGGGCCGTGCCACGTCGGCCCAAGGGTGGTCCTGATGTCGTTCGATTACATCATTGTCGGCGCCGGATCAGCCGGCTGCGTGTTGGCCAACCGACTAACCGAAGATTCAGATCGCACGGTCCTGTTGATCGAGGCGGGCGGCGAACCAGACCCCAGGCTCGCTCACATTCCGGGAGCCGCTTCGTGGATGCAGAACTCCAGGGCCGATTGGGCCTTTTCCACTACGCATCAGCGTGAACTGTTCGACAGGCGCATCGCCTATCCAAGAGGTCGCGTTGTAGGCGGCTCAAGCATCCTCAACTACATGGTCTACATCCGCGGCAACTCGGGTGACTACGACCAGTAGGCCCAGTTCGGCAACCACGGCTGGTCCTACGATGACGTCCTGCCCTATTTCATACGTGCAGAAGCCAACGCCGCGATTGACGACATGTACCACGGGACAGACGGTCCGCTCAGTGTCGAGACCAACCCGCATCGGCACCCGCTCTGCGAGAAGTTCATCGAGGCTGCGGTCTCCGTCGGCCATCGGTTCAATCCCGACTTCAACGGCGCGGTTCAGGCTGGTTGTGGCTACTATCAGGCGACGTTGAGAAACGGACGACGCTGCAGTACGGCTTCGGCTTATCTCGATCCAGCGCGTTCTCGTCCCAACCTGACCATCATAAAGCAGGCGCTCGTCACCCGCGTCATCGTCGAGAAAGGCCGTGCTCGAGGCGTCGAATACTTCGCTGACGGCCGCCGCCTCGAGGTCGCTTCCACCGACGGCGAAGTCATCCTGGCGGCCGGCGCGATAGGTTCTCCACATCTTTTGATGCTCTCAGGTTTAGGACCCGCCGACCATCTAAAGGCGAAAGATGTGGAGGTCGTCGCAGACCTGCCGGGTGTTGGACAATACCTCCAAGATCACATCAGCCCGGGCACCATAAGCGGCTGGGTCAAGGACCCGGATGCCGTCTACGGCCAGGTTCCATTGAAGTTCGATGATGCCGTGACCGAGTTTGAGGAAACCGGGGGTGGCCTGCTGGCAACCCATTATCTTGATGTGGGCGCTTTTATGTCGGTTGACCCCGGCGAGGCTTACCCATCTCTGCAGACCTTCTTCTATCCGGGGATCTCCGAATTTTGCCGCACAGATGGCGTACCTGATCGACGAAGGTTTGGCGTAGGCGGCTACGTCTGCAAACCAGGCAGCCTCGGTAGTGTGACGCTTGCCTCTGGCAGCCCGCTCGACCCGCCGATTATCGACCCAAATTACTTCTCTGATCCGAACGACCTGCGCCTGTCAATCGAACTGGTCCGCAAAGACCGCGAAATCCTGAACGCAGCGCCGTTCAACGATATCCGGCGGGGCAACGCAACGCCTGACACCGATGATCCGAAAGGGATCGCCACCTTTGTCCGTCAGAACGCGTCAACCACTTGGCACCCAACCAGCACTTGCCGGATGGGAATCGATGAGCGCGCCGTTGTCGGGCCCGACCGGCGCGTGAACGGATTAGAGGGGCTCAGCGTCTGCGATGCGTCAGTGATGCCGTCAATGGTGAGCGGCAACACTAATGCGCCCGTCGTCATGATAGCTGAAAAAGGTGCCGATATACTGAGGTCGAGACGTATATAAGCCGCGATCGTGAGCGAACGCGCTACTTTGTTGCCAAATACTACCAAACGGAAGCGACATGCTTGGCCCACGGAGCAATAGCCGCTTCTGGCGCTGGTTGGTTGTCTGGTTAATCGGACGTACGACAAGAAACCACCCGTTGCGGTCGTGTCGTCGGGTATCAAGCGTCAGATTTTCACCACTAGGCAGAAAAAGGGCGGCTCGGAGCCGCCTTTTTTGTAAGGCACATTGGGGAAGAAATCAGGTGTTTGCGAACGCTGCGGCGCCGTGGTCAGCGCGTCCGACCAACTGCCGGAAGCCGGCGAACAGCTCGCGGCCGAAGCCGAACTCGTTGCCGATGAGATCGGCATCGGCTGTCCGGCGCAGCGCGAATTCCGTCCCGGGCACCAGCACTTCCAGCGTGCCGGCATCGGCGTCGAGGCGGATGATGTCGCCGTCATGGATCCTGGCGATCGGCCCGTCCTCGACCGCTTCCGGCGTCACATGGATCGCCGCCGGCACCTTGCCGGAGGCGCCGGACATGCGCCCGTCCGTCACCAGCGCGACGCGCTGGCCGCGGTCCTGCAGGATGCCGAGCACGGTGGTCAGCTTGTGCAGTTCCGGCATGCCGTTGGCCTTCGGCCCCTGGAAGCGGATGACGGCGACGAAGTCGCCGGTGAGCGTGCCGGCCTTGAAGGCATCGTTCAGCCCCTGCTGGCTGTCGAACACCTTTGCCGGCGCCTCGATGACGCGCCGCTCGGGCTTGACGGCCGAGGTCTTGATCACGGCATGGCCGAGATTGCCGGCAAGCACCTTCAGGCCGCCGGTCGGCTGGAACGCCTTCGCGAACGGCGCCAGCACCTTCTCGTCGCCGCTCTCCAGCGGCGCCGCTTCACGCAAGACGCTGCCGTCGGCGCCGAGCTTCGCCTCGACCGCATAGGGCCGCAAGCCTTCGCCCCACACCGTCTGCACGTCCTCATGCAGGATGCCCTCGTCAAGCAGCTCGCGGATCAGGAAGCCGAGCCCGCCCGCGGCGTGGAAATGGTTCACGTCGGCGAGCCCGTTCGGATAGACGCGGGCCAGCAGCGGCACGGCTTCCGAGAGGTCGGAAATATCCTGCCAGGTGAGCGCGATGCCGGCCGCCGCGGCCATCGCGATCAGGTGGATGGTGTGGTTGGTCGAGCCGCCGGTGGCGTGCAGCCCGACCACGCCGTTGACGATCGAGCGCTCGTCGATCATGCGCCCGATCGGCGTGTAGGCGTTGCCGAGCGCGGTGATCGCCAGCGCGCGCTTCGCCGCTTCCCTGGTCAGCGCGTCGCGCAGCGGCGTGCCTGGATTGACGAAGGAGGCGCCGGGCGTGTGCAGGCCCATTATCTCCATCAGCATCTGGTTGGAATTGGCGGTGCCGTAGAAGGTGCAGGTGCCCGGCCCGTGGTAGGATTTGGATTCCGCCGCCAGCAGTTCGGCGCGGCCTGCCTTGCCCTCGGCATAGAGCTGGCGGACCTTGGCCTTCTCGTCGTTCGGGAGGCCCGACGTCATCGGTCCGGCCGGGATGAAGACGGCCGGTAGGTGGCCGAAGGTCAGCGCCGCGATCACCAGCCCCGGCACGATCTTGTCGCAGACGCCGAGGAAGACGGCGGCGTCGAACATGTTGTGCGAGAGGCCGATCGCGGCCGCCATGGCGATCACGTCGCGTGAAAACAGCGACAGTTCCATGCCCGGCTGGCCCTGGGTGACGCCGTCGCACATCGCCGGCACGCCGCCGGCGACCTGGGCGATGCCGCCGGCCTCGCGCGCGGCTTCCTTGATCAGCGCCGGAAACGTCTCGAACGGCTGATGCGCCGACAGCATGTCGTTGTAGGAGGTGATGATGCCGAGGTTCGGCACGCGGTCGCCGCCGAGCGCGACCTTCTCCGACGGGCTGCAGACGGCAAAGCCGTGCGCGAGGTTGCCGCAGGAGAGCACCGCGCGGTTGGCGGCGCGGCCGGATGCCTCCGCGATGCGGCCGAGATAGGCTTCGCGGCCGGCTTTCGAGCGTTGGCGGATGCGTTCCGTGATGGCTTCGATGTCGCGTCTGGCTGTCATGGTCGGTCCTTTCGAGCCCCGGAAAACGTCCTCCCACAGCCTCCGGAGCTGTTCCTTGGTGAAATCAGGGTGCCCAGAACACCTCTACCGGTATCGGCGCGGCCTCGAGCACTTCGCGGATGGGCTTCTTCACGCCCGCTCCCATCGCGCCGTCGAAGGCGGTGCGCTTGTCCTCGCCTTCGATGTGGAGCGCGATGAAACCGGCGGCAACGATCCGCGCCATCGACAGCGTCAGCCTCGGCTCGCCGGCGCTCGGCGCGTGCACCGGGACCACGATCCGCTGTGAGGACGGGTCGAGCAATTCAGCGAGATTGCCGGCATCGGGAAAGAAGGAGGCAGTGTGGCCGTCGGCGCCCATGCCGAGAACGACGACGTCGAGCGGCCATGCCAAGGACTGCAAGGCCTCGCTGTCCGAAGCCGCCGCGGCCTCGATGCTGGCCGCTTCATGGTAGAGCGGCACGAAGCGCGCTGCCGCCGCCTTGCTCTGGAGCAGCTTGGCCGCCACTAGCCCGGCATTCGAGCGCGGCGAGGTGGGGGGCACGAAACGCTCGTCGACCAGCGTCACCGTGACCTTGTCCCAGGCGATCGGTATCGAGGACAGCGCGGCGAAGAATTTTGCCGGCGTCGTGCCGCCGGATACAGCGAGCAGCGCCGTGCCGCGCTCGGCGATCGCCTTGGTCAAGCGGGCAGCGACGTTGCCGGCAAGGGCTGCCGCCAGCTGCTGGCGGTCGGCAAAGCCGTTCCAGGCGTAGGCGGCCCCGCTCAATTGCTCTCGTGCCATGTCCGTCCGTCACGTTCGATGAGCGCGATGGAGGCCGAGGGCCCCCAGGTGCCCGCCGTATAGCCCTGCGCTTCCTGCCTTGCGCTTTCCCAGGCATTCTGGATCGGGTCGATCCATTTCCAGGCCGCCTCGACCTCGTCCCGGCGCATGAACAGCGTCTGGTTGCCGCGCACCACATCCATGATCAGCCGTTCATAGGCGTCCGGCGCCCGGCCTTGGAACGACTGCGCGAAGCTCATGTCGAGCGAGATTTGGCGCAGGCGCATGCCGCCCGGCCCCGGGTCCTTGATCATGATGAACTGCTTGACGCCCTCGTCCGGCTGCAGGCGGATGACGAGCTGGTTGGCGAAGATCGGTCCGGCGCTTTCGCCGAAGATCGAATAGGGGATCGGCTTGAACTCGATGACGATCTCCGAAACGCGTGTCGCCAGCCGCTTGCCGGTCCTCAGATAGAAGGGAACACCGGCCCAGCGCCAGTTGCCGATCTCGGCCTTGATGGCGACGAAGGTCTCCGTGTCGCTGGTCTTGCCCAACTCCTCGACATAGCCTTTGACGGCTCCGCCGGCCGAGGCGCCGGCGCGATACTGGCCGCGCACGGTGTGCTTGGGCGCCTCGTTGCCGTTGATGCGCTTCAATGCCCTCAGCACCTTCAGCTTCTCGTCGCGCACGGCATCCGCATCCATCGACGACGGCGTTTCCATGGCAACCAGGCAAAGCAGTTGCAGGATGTGGTTCTGCACCATGTCGCGCAGCGCGCCTGCCTTGTCGTAGTAGGTGACGCGGTCCTCGAGACCCACGGTCTCGGCTACCGTGATCTGCACATGATCGATATGAGCCGAGTTCCACAGCGGCTCGTAGAGCGCATTGGCAAAGCGCAGCGCCATCAGGTTCTGCACCGTTTCCTTGCCGAGATAGTGATCGATGCGGAAGATCTGGCTTTCGTGGAAATCGTCGCCCACCGCGTCGTTGAGCGCGCGCGCCGAGGTGAGATCCCGCCCGATCGGCTTCTCCAGCACGATGCGCGAGTTCGGCGTGATCAGCTTGTGCTCTTTGAGCTGGTGCGAGATGTCGCCGAACAGCGCCGGCGCCACCGCGAGGTAGAAGGCGCGGATGCGGTCGCTGTCGCCGATCGCCTTCTTGAGTTTGTCGAAACCGGCGCCCGTGGTCGCGTCGGCCGAGACATAGGAAAGCCTGGCCAGGAAACTCTCCAGCTCCTTGGTATCGACATCGGCCGGCTTCACATGCTGGGATATCGCCTTCTTGGCGAAGGCCTGGAATTCGGCATCGGTCATCTTCGCGCGCGACGTGCCGATGATGCGCGTCGGCTCGGAGAACTGGTGACCGCACTGGCGATAGTAGAGCGAGGGCAGGAGCTTGCGTTCCGACAGGTCGCCGGTGCCGCCGAAGATGATGAAGTCGAAGGGGTCGACGGGGATGATCTGGCTGGTCATGGTCAGTCCGGTTTGATGCCGCTCGCCGGTAGCGGGGCTGATATATTCTAATCGATTTAAATCGTCCAGTGCCTTGGTGTCGCATCAAGGGCCAATCGCGGGGGATTGATTGGGTCTAGACGTGCCCCTGATACTGGCGCTACCGGAAGGCTTGTCGGCAAGCGATGTCTTCCGGCAGCGTTCGCAGCTGCAACATAGAACGTGAATGTGACGAAAGCCAATGCATGTCGCCTAAAAGTGCGCAGCGGTTTTGGAGAACGACATGCATCAAAACAAGGATGCATGTCGCCCAAAAGTGCGCAGCGGTTTTGGAGAACGACATGCATCAAAACAACGACTGAAAGCGCGTCGCCTGAATAGGTTTCGACGCGGCGCGCTTTAAGGGAGAAATCATGAGCGCGACATCGCGCCATGGCCAGCTCCGGGTGCGGATGAACTAGAATGTGCGGGAAAACCATGCGTCTGGAAAACAAGGTTGCCATCATCACGGGCGCGGCGTCGGGTTTCGGCGAGGGCATGGCGAAGCGCTTCGCCGAAGAGGGCGCGCGCGTCGTCGTCGCCGACCTCAACGCCAAGGGCGCCGAGCGCGTCGCGCAAGAAATCGGCGACAGCGCGATCTGGACCCAGACCGACGTCTCGCTGCGCTCCGAATTCGACGAGATGGTCTATGCCGCCAAGAACGCCTTCGGCCGCGTCGACATCATGGTCAACAATGCCGGCTACACACACCGCAACGGCGACCTGCTCGGGGTCGACGAGGAAACCTTCGATCTGATCACTGCCATCAACATGAAGGCGATCTATCATGCCGCCCTTGCCGTGGTGCCGATCATGGATCGGCAGGGCGGCGGCGTCATCCTGACCACGGCCTCGACGGCGGGGCTTCGCCCGAGGCCGGGCCTCACCTGGTACAATGCCTCCAAGGGCTGGGCGATCACCGCCACCAAGTCGATGGCGGTCGAGCTCGCGCCGAAGAACATCCGCGTCAATTGCCTCTGCCCGGTCGCCGGCGAAACCGGCATGCTGGAGAAGTTCATGGGCGCCGACACGCCGGAGATCCGCGAAAAATTCCGCGCCTCGATCCCGCTCGGCCGGCTCTCGACGCCGCTCGATATCGCCAACGCGGCGCTCTGGCTGGCGTCGGACGAGGCGGCCTTTATTACCGGCGTGGCGCTGGAGGTCGATGGCGGGCGCTGCATCTGAGCGGCCGCTCCAGCGCGAAGCGGTTTTGGCGGCTCTCAAAGCATGTCTCCCGAAAGTGGGCCCGGTTTCGGGACGAAGACATGCTTAAAATTAAGAACCTAAAGCAGGTCGCGTGAATCCTTTTTCACGCGACCTGCTTTAGCGCTTTACGGCCGACTCCAGCCGAGGAAACGGATCAGGTGCCGGTCTTTAGGTAGGTCTTCCAAACCCAGCCGTGCTTGCCGTTATAGACGATCTCGCACCATTTCTTGCAGCTCATTACCTGCACCGATGCCTTGGCCGGCACCGTGATGATTGCGGATGCGCCTTTCTTCGGGCCGCTCCGCATGGTGACTGCCCGCAGGATGCGTCCATTGGCGCCGGCGCCAGCGTTCTGGGGCTTCGGCTTGTCCTGGGCCGTGTCGGTTGCCGCTGGCTGAGTCTCTGGAGCCTGCGGCTTTGCGTCCGGTATGGCGGCGGTCTGGGCGCCGTCCATCTTGGCATCCGGTTTTTTCGCGTCTGCCGATTGGTCGGCCGGCGCAGGCGCCGCAACCTTCGACAAGGCGGCCGAAGCATCGTTCTCCGATGCGGATTCGGCGAATGCGGCGACGGCTGGCTTGTCGTTCTGCGTTGCCGGCTTCTCCGCGGCCTGAACGGATGAGGCCGGCGGAGCCTTAGCCGCGGCGGACGCGGTCGCCGCATCCGCGCCGGTCCAGCGCGGGCTGTTGGATGCCAGCGCCGGGATGGCGGCTTCGCGCACGGCAGTGACGGGCGAAACCGCGTCGGCCTTGCGCGCGACCTGCGGCGCGGCGACGGAGACAGCTGCGCTCGCAACGGCCGGTTCGATCTTCTTCGTCTTGACCGGGATCGCGGGCACGGTCTGCTCCGCGCTTGCGATCGCCTGCCGTTCATTGGCCGGCAGGGCCAGCCAAAGCGCCACTGCGGCCACGCCAAGCAGCGCCGCGGTGCCGATGGCCGCGATCACCAGATGCGCGTTCGACTGCAGGCCCTGCCAGAAAGACGGCCGCATGTCATAGCCGAACTGTACTGCAAAGCGCCGTCGTTCCGGCGCACCGAAACTGAAGGGCTCGTTCACTTAGACCACCTCCAAAAAGCGGGCCGACGTTCTTTCGATCCTGCCGCAAAAAGTTCGCGGCTGATCGGCATCGGTCCCAAAATTCCAGCGGGCAGGCCCGCGCAAATCCCCGTTTTATCGCCCAGAACCGGCATCTTTTGCCGCTGATTATGGCATCACTGCGCCTTTTTGCGAAATTCTGCGCGTTCGTTAAGGATTCTGCAACATGCCGTTGGGGAAGCAGACTTGTCGAATCAACAGCTTCCTCGAGATGTCCGGCCTCAGATCCTGTCGCGCAAAGCGAACCAGTTGAGTGCCAGAAACAGCAGCGGCGCGCGAAAACGTCGGCCGCCGGGGAAAGCGGGAATCTTCAGATCCTCGATCAGTTTCAACCGGTCGCGGTTGCCGGCGACCGTCTCGGCATAGAGCTTGCCGAAGAAGTTGGACAGCGTGACCCCGTGGCCGGAGTAACCGCCCATCGAGATCACGTTCGGCATGACCTCGCGCACGAAAGGCTTCCTCGGCACGGTGATGCCGACATACCCGCCCCAGCCATGCGTGATCTCGACGTCCTTCAGCGCCGGATAGAGCTCGGCGATCTGCCGCCGGATGTGGATATGGATGTCCTTCGGATCGTTGACGGCATAGACCTCGCGGCCGCCGAAAAGCAGCCGCCCATCCTTCGACCTACGGAAGTAGCGCACGACGAAGCGGGAATCGTCCACTGACTCGCCCCCCGGCAGCACTTTGGATTCGGCGCCGAGCGGCACGGTCGCGCCGATGAAGGAGCCGATCGGCATGATGTGCGACGCGCTCACCGGCTCCAGATTGCCGCCATAGGCATTGACCGCGATCAGGCATTTCTCGGCCGATATCGTGCCTTTCGCAGTGGTCACCCTCACCTTGCCGCCGCTCGCGGCAATGCCGGTCGAAGGCATGCGCTCGAACAGATGCGCGCCGGCCGCGGCAGCCACTTTCGCCGTGCCGATCACCAGCTTCAGCGGGTGGATATGTCCGGTCCCGGTATCACGCGTGCCGCCGAAATAACGCGTCGAGCCCAGCCGTTCCGCGGTCTCGTTGGCATCCATGAAAGAGACGTGCGGATAGCCGAAGCGGCTCGCCATGATCTCGGCATGGGCCTTGTAGTCGTCGACATAGCGCCGCTTGTGCGCCACCGACAATTGGCCCGGCATGTAGTCGATCTCGATTGCGTTGGCGGCGGCGAAGTCGAGGAGGTGCGTCTTGGCCTCTTCCGCCAGATCGAACAGCGACTTGGCGCGCGAGAAACCGTATTCGGCCTCCAGTTCCTCGGCCCAGGCGCGCTGGCCGGTGCCGAGCTGGCCGCCATTGCGCCCCGACGCGCCGTCGCCGAAGCGATGCGCCTCGATCAGCACGACATTTGTGCCGGCCTTGGCGAGATGCGCCGCCGCCGACAAGCCGGTGAAGCCGCCGCCGACGATGACGACGTCGCAAGTCCGGTCGCCATCGAGAGCAGGATACTCACGGCGTAGCCCAGCCGTGTCCTCATACCAGGACCGGCCGGGGGAAATGGGGGATTGGTAGGGCATGATTCGCCGGAACTGGAGGCTTTTTGAGTAATGGAACGCGAATAGCGAGTAGGGAGTAGCGAATAGGGAATGAAGTTGGTGTTGTTTCTATTCGCTATTCGCTCTCTCACACATTCAGCAACAGATACTCCCGCTCCCACGGACTGATCACTTCCATGAAGGTCTCGAACTCGGCGCGCTTGATCGCCGCATAGGTGGCGGCGAAGGATTTGCCGAGTATGGCGCCGAGCTCCTTGTCGCCCTCGAACAGGTCGACGGCCTCGAGCAGGTTGCGCGGCAGATCGATCTCGTCCTCGTTGGCGGTGGTGAGCACCGGGGCCGAAGCCTTTTCCTTTTTCGTGATGCCGATCAGCCCGCAGGCGAGCGAAGCGGCGAGCGCCAGGTAGGGGTTGGCATCGGACGATGGAATGCGGTTTTCGACGCGCCGCGCCGCGGGGTCGGATCGCGGCACGCGGAAGGCCGTCGTGCGGTTGTCGTAACCCCATTTGGTGTTGACCGGCGCCGAGGCCGCCTGCGTCAGCCGGCGGTAGGAATTGACGTAGGGCGCGAACATCACCAGCGCGTTAGGCACATGCTTCTGCATGCCGCCGATGAAATGGAAGAACGCATCCGTCTCGGAGCCGTCCTCGGCCGAAAAAATGTTCTTGCCGGTCTTCTTGTCGAGGACCGACTGGTGGATGTGCATGGCCGAACCCGGCTGCCCCTGGATGGGCTTGGCCATGAAGGTGGCGTAGATTTCGTGCTTCAGCGCCGCCTCGCGGATCGTGCGCTTGAACATGAAGACCTGGTCTGCGAGCTCGATCGGATTGCCGTGGCGCAGGTTGATTTCGAGCTGGCCGGCGCCTTCCTCGTGGATCAGCGTATCGATCTCCAGGCCCTGCCGTTCGGAGAAATGGTAGATGTCGTCGATCAGCTCGTCGAACTCGTTGACGCCGGCGATCGAATAGCCGGCGCCGCCGCCGATCGGCCGCCCCGAGCGCCCGACGGGCGGCGTCAGCGGATAGTCCGGATCGGGGTTCTTGCGCACCAGGTAGAATTCGATCTCGGGCGCCACGACCGGCTTCAGGCCGCGCTCGTCATAGGCGGCTAGCACGCGCTTCAGCACATTGCGCGGCGTGAATTCGACGGAGCGGCCGTCCTGGTGGACGAGATCGCAGATCACTGCCGCCGTCGGGTCTTCTTCCCAGGGTACGACGGTCAGCGTCGAGAGATCGGGCAAAAGCTTCAGGTCGCCGTCATCCTCCGGATAGTGGAAGCCGTTGCCGTCTTCCGGATAGCCGCCGGAGATCGTCGTCATGAACACCGCCGAAGGCAGCGCCAGCGATGTGTTGGAGGTGAATTTCTTCGACGGCATCATCTTGCCGCGGGCGACGCCGGCCTGGTCCGGGGTGATGCATTCGATGTCCTCGATGCCGCGCCATTCCAGCCAGGCGCTGGCTTCCTTCCAGTTCTTCACACCGCGTTCGTTTTTCAGGAAGGCAGGCGTGCGGGCGCGTCCCCCCCGGTTTGACGGACGGACTTCCTTTTTCTCAGGCGGCATCATTCACCAGATTGTGTTGCGGATTTCGAAGTATAGCCGGGCGCCGTGGGGGAAGGGAAGGGGAGGCGCCTCGGGCGGGTAACCGTCTTCAGGCTGGCGGTGCGGCGCCACAACGTTTACACCAGCCACCTGCAACGAACGGTGTCCGCTTATGTCCGTCCCCCATTTGACGACGATCGGCTTCGATGCCGACGATACGCTGTGGCAGAACGAGCAGTTCTTCCGCATGACCGAGCAGCGCTTCGTCGCGATGCTTGCCGAACACGGCGAGGCAAGCCAGGTTTCGGCAAACCTGCTTGAAGCCGCAAAGCGCAATCTCGGCATGTATGGCTTCGGCATAAAGAGCTTCACGCTATCGATGATAGAAACGGCGATCGAGGTTACCGACGGCCGTGTTCCAGCCTCGACCATCGCCGAAATCCTGGCCGCCGGCCGCGACATGCTCAGTCACCCGATCGAGCCGTTGCCGCATGCGCATGAGACGGTCGAAAGGCTCGCCGGTGCCTATCGCCTGGTGCTGATCACCAAGGGTGATCTTCTGGACCAGGAGCGCAAGCTAGCGCAGTCTGGGATGGGCGATCTCTTTGATGCCGTCGAGATCGTCAGCGACAAGACCGCCGCCACCTATGCCCGCATCTTCAGCCGCCATGGCGACGGCCCGCAGAACAGCATGATGGTCGGCAATTCGCTCAAGTCCGACGTGGTTCCCGCCATCGAGGCCGGCGGCTGGGGCATCCATGTCCCGCATGAATTGACCTGGGCTGTCGAACACGCCGACGCGCCTGTTGCGGCGCCGCGTTTCCGACGGATTGCCGACCTTGGCGAGTTGCCGACCCTGGTCGAGACCATCGCGCGGACTGGCTGAGCTCTGTCCAGGTTGTTCCGGATGGAAAACCGGTATGCACTTTTCCTGGAATGCTTAGAGCAATTCCAGGAAAAGTGTGAAACGGTTTTGCGTCCGGAATTGCGTCAAAACAAAGAGATAGAGCGGTTTGCCGTTTCCGTGAAACGGTAAAACGCTCTAGCCGCGGCCGACCAGGCGCTCGATCACCGGTTGCAGCCTTTCAGGCGTGATCGGCTTGGCAACCACCGCGTCGATCACGCTCGACAGGCCAAGGCTGTCCGGTGTGCCATTCCTGGTTGAAAGCAGAATCACCGAGGGCTGCGCCCTGTCGGAGGCGCGCCGCAGCGCGTCGATGCCGGACAACAGCCCGTCGCAATCCTTGTCGTCGGGGCCGCCGTCCAGGATGATTGCGCCGGGGACCAAGCCGGCCAAAGCCTTCTCTGCCGTCTCGGGCGACTCAGAAATCGGCTTCAGCCCGGATTTTTCAACGATTTTCGACACCACGACCCGGTTGATCGACGATTTGCCGACCACAAGCACCTTGGAGAAATCCGCCGTCAGCCGGGCAGCCGGGCCGCGGCCCGCTGGTTTCATTGGCTTTCGAGGGTCGTCATGATCGGCGGGAGACATGTTGGCGGATGCTCTGGTTCAATGCAGGGTTGAAACCTGAGCGCAATTGGCGTGAGATCGCCAGCGGTGTCAAGCAGAAATAGTGGAAAATGAGAATATAGCAAGAATTGCTAAAATTCGGCGCAAGTTCTCCCCGTCACCCCAAGCGGAATTCGAAAAAACCGAAAGTCTCCCGAACGTATAGCGCGCGGGAGACATTCGCGGAAGATTGTTGACGTAGCGTCAACCGTGGTTCTGGTGGGTGACGATCACTGGGATCAAAAGATCACCCCAGTTGCCGTCCCCGCCATGGTGCCTGGCCGAACGCACCAGTTCCACGGACACGCCTGCCTCGACTGCCTTCATCACCGATTGGTTCAGTCTGTGCAGGTCGTTGGCCAGCATGCGGATCGTCGCCTGTTGATCGACGCTCATTGCGCTCGATTGTTCTTCGGCGCGTTCCTTGACGCGGCTTATCGATGCCATTGGTCTTCTCCCTGACGTAATGCCCTTCGGGCGTTTCCTCTCAATGTTGTCGTCACTCGGCCGCCGGCCTGAACTGGGCGTGCTCGGTCGACTCATGCATGGCGGTGGTCGAAGACTGGCCGCCGGTGATCGCCATCGAGACGGCATCGAAATAGCCGGTGCCGACCTCGCGCTGATGCTTGGTCGCGGTGTAGCCGTGGGCCTCCGCCGCGAACTCGGCTTCCTGCAGTTCCGAATAGGCCGCCATCTGGCGGTCTTTGTAGCCGCGGGCCAACTCGAACATGCCGAAGTTCAGCTGGTGGAAGCCGGCCAGCGTGATGAACTGGAACTTGTAGCCCATGGCGCCGAGCTCCTTCTGGAACTTCGCGATGGTGGCGTCGTCCAGGTTCTTCTTCCAGTTGAACGACGGCGAGCAGTTGTAGGCCAGCAGCTTGCCGGGATGATGCTTGCGCACGCCCTCGGCGAACTTCCTTGCCTGCTCAAGATCCGGCTTCGAGGTTTCGCACCAGATCAGGTCCGCATGCGGCGCGTAAGCGACGGCGCGCGCGATGCAGGGCTCGATGCCGTTCCTGACATGGTAGAAGCCTTCGACGGTGCGGCCGGCATCGTAATCGACGAAAGCCCGGTCGCGCTCGTCGATGTCGGAGGTGAGCAGCTTTGCCGCCTCGGCATCGGTGCGCGCCACCACCAGCGTCGGCGTGCCCATCACGTCCGCCGCGAGCCGAGCCGCGTTGAGGTTGCGTATATGCGCCGCGGTCGGGATCAGCACCTTGCCGCCGAGGTGGCCGCACTTCTTCTCCGACGCCAGCTGGTCCTCGTAGTGGACGCCCGCCGCGCCGGCCTCGATGAATGCCTTCATGATCTCGAAGGCGTTGAGCGGGCCGCCGAAGCCCGCCTCGGCGTCGGCCACGATCGGCGCAAACCAGGTCTCGACCGAAAGTCCCTGGCCTTCGGACGTCTCGATCTGGTCTGCGCGCTGCAGCGTGCGGTTGATGCGCTTGACCAGCTCAGGCGCCGCGTTGGCGGGATAAAGCGACTGGTCCGGATACATGGCGGACGCGGTGTTGGCGTCCGCCGCGACCTGCCAGCCCGACAGGTAGATCGCCTTCAGCCCCGCCCGGACCTGCTGCATGGCCTGGTTGCCGGACATGGCGCCGAGCGCGTTGACGAAATCCTCCTCGTGGATGAGCTTCCACAGCCGGCTCGCCCCCATTTCGGCAAGCGTGTGGCGAATCTGGACCGAGCCGCGCAGCCGCTTCACATCCTCCGGCGAGTAGGGCCGTTCGATGCCGTCGAAACGGCCTTCCGGCGCGGACGGGACGAGGTTGTAAAAATCAGTCATCGGTTGCTCCAGGTCGGTCTGCTTTGCTCGGATGGCGCGTTCGTGGGAGTCCTTCGGCGCCGCTGGTGTGTGACATCGTTTACATCGGGGCGCAAAAAGGGCCAGGAAAACCGGAGATTACACACGAAAATAAGGGAAAACCTGTATTGTGTTTGACAGGCAAGCGCAGTAAATTTGTCACGATTGTAAAAGGCGGTTGGCCGCAGGTCGCGCCATTTCGTGTAAAATCTTGTCAAGGGCAGCCGATTGGCCGACCAGAAAATCTTCGCCGGACCGCGCATCCGCCGGCTTCGCAACGCCAAGGGCCTGACCCAGACGGCGATGGCCGAAGGGCTGGGCATCTCGCCGTCCTACCTCAACCTCATCGAGCGCAACCAGCGGCCGCTGACGGTGCAGTTGATCCTCAAGCTGGCCTCCGTCTACAAGATCGACCCGCACGAATTGCAGGGCGAGACCAAAGGGTCGATCGCGGCGCTGAAGGAAGTGTTCGGCGATCCGCTGCTGGCCGGCGAACTGCCGGGCGACCAGGAACTGATCGATCTCGCCGAGATTGCTCCCAACGCTTCCGCCGCGATGGTGAAATTGTTTCGCGCCTATCGCGAGCAGGCCGAGCGGCTGTCGGATCTCAACGAGCTCCTGGCGCGGGAGGGCAGGGCGACCGCCCTGTCCGGCACCCGCCTGCCGGTCGATGAAGTGCACGAGACCTTCGAGCGTCGGCCGAACCATTTCGCGACGCTGGAGGAGGAAGCCGAGGCCTTCATTTCGGTGCTCGATCCCGGAGACGACTTGTTCGGCGCGCTGAAGGCCTGGCTGAGGCGCGAGCACGGCATCGTGGTCAAGGTGCTGCCGGTCGCCACCATGCCGAACTGGCGCAGGCGCTACGACCGTCATTCGCAGCGCCTGTTCCTGTCCGAGCGGCTCTCCCCCTTCGATCAGTTGCGCGAGGTCGCCATGGAGGCGAGCCTGATGCGCATGACAGTGGCCGTGGCGGGCGAGATTCAGGCGTTGAAACTCGGCACCGACGAAGCGCGCCGGCTCGCCCGCTTCGAGCTTGGCCGCTATGCCGCGCATGCGCTGATGATGCCTTATCAGACCTTCCACGCGGCGGCTGTGCGCGCCCGCTACGACATCGACGTCTTGCGCTCGCGCTTCGGCGTGTCCTTCGAACAGGCGGCAAACCGCTTGACCATGCTGCAGCGGCCCGGCGCCTCTGGCGTGCCGTTCTTCATGCTGGAGGTCGACAATGCCGGCAACCGCTTCCGCAAGGCGGGCAGCCTGGGCTATCCGCAAAGCCGCTTCGGCGGCGCCTGCCCGAAGCTTCCGGTGCATGCGGCCTTTTCGCAGCCGGGCCGGATCCTGGTCGAGGCGGTGGAAATGCCGGACGGCGCCGAGTTCCTCTGCATCGCCCGCACGCTCGAAGGGCCGCAAGGCGCCTTCTCTGAGCGGCCGCGGCGCACCGCGCTTCTGCTCGGCTGCGACGTCGGCTTTCGCGACGAGATCGTTTACAGCGCGGCGCTGCCCGGACCGTCCGCCGGCAAAGCCGCGCAGGGCACGGCATTCGCGACGCCGGTCGGCCCGGCCTGCAGGCTCTGCGAGCGCGTCGGCTGCCTGGCGCGCGCCGAGCCGCCTGTGACCCGCCCGCTCGGTCTCGACGAGATGGTGACGGGCCTCAGCGCCTTCGATTTCCAGGGATAGTGCCGCCGCTAAGCGTGTAGCGGACTCAGCGGGCGCCATTGGGCTTTGTCCTACATTTCAGCGGATGCTGGATCACGCCGCGCTTCAGTCTTTGCGCTACGCGAATGGAATATAGTCTGGTCGTCCTTGGTGGATCGTGCCGCCCGCAAACCGCTGACAGTCCCCTCCATGACCGATACCGCCTCGCCCCGTGTTGCCTTGCCTGCCGTCTCGCCGCGTGAGGAGCGGATCGGCATGCTGCTGGTCTTCCTGTCGGCGCTGATGTGGAGTTTCGGCGGCACCATCGCCCGCTTCATCCATGTCGGCGACAGCTGGACCGTGGTGTTCTGGCGCTCGCTCTGGGCGGTGGCCTTCCTCATCGCCTTCATGCTTTGGCGCGACGGCGGGCGCGGCACCTTGAAACTGTTCCGCGGCATGGGGCTGCCCGGGCTCGGCGTCGCTCTCTGTTTCGCCACTGCCTCGACGAGCTTCGTGGTGGCGCTTGCCTACACAACAGTCGCGAACATCCTGCTGATGCAGGCCGGCGTGCCTCTTCTGGCTGCCCTGCTTGCCTGGGTATTGTTTCGCGAGCGCGTGAGCCCGGCTACTTGGATCGCCATTGCCGCGGTCATCACCGGCGTCGCCATCATGGTCTCGGAATCCCTTGGCGGCGCCGTCTCGCCGATCGGCGACGGGCTGGCTCTGCTGATTGCGGTGATGTTTTCGGTGGCGACCGTCATCACACGGCGTTTCGCGCATGTGCGCATGGTGCCGGCCAATTGCCTTGCTGCGTTGCTTGCCGGCGTATTCGCTGCCTCGCAAGCTTCGGAATTCGCCGTTTCCGGGCGCGACATGGGTTTCCTCTTCGCCTTCGGCGTCCTCAATCTTGGCGTCGGGCTCGCATTTTTCGCGATGGGGGCGCGGCTCGTTCCGGCCGCCGTTGCGGCGCTGCTTGGCACGTTCGAGCCGATCCTTGGGCCCATCTGGGTCTGGCTGGTCCATGCCGAGGTGCCTTCGGTGCGCACCATCATCGGCGGCGCCGTCGTCGTCACGGCGCTGCTTGTCCATGTCGGGTTTGAATTCAAGCGGCAGACGCGTCCCGAGCGGCCGGGCGTCACCGGCCTGCCGTCTCCCAATTGACGCCGCAGTGTCTTCCCCATTGACAACCCCGTTGCCGGCCGGGCAGGCTGCAATTACGGCAACAACAAGACAGGCGTATCTTGCCAAGTGTCTCAGCCGGCCTCACCGGGGCCGGACCGCATCGTCATATTTCTGCATCCGCCGCGGCGAACGCCGCTGACGCTGCCCGAACATCTTCCTGGGAGGGATGCACGGGCCACAACCACCACTCAACGGTCCGGCGTACCGCCAGGCGCGCGCGCTTGGCGCTCACCGGAAAGCCCAATAGTCTGAACCAAACGCCGTCCCGCGCCCATATCGCGACGAGCCGGCACGGGAACACTCACCAAAGGAGAACATTATGATCCGCAAAGCGCTTTTGCTTTCGGCGACTTCGGCATTCCTGACGCTCTTCACGGTAGGCGGCCATGCCGACGACCGCGTCGTCAACGTCTACAACTGGTCGGACTATATCGACAGCTCGATCATCGACGACTTCACCAAGAAAACCGGCATCAAGGTCGTCTACGACACCTTCGATTCCAACGAGATCCTGGAGACGAAACTGCTGGCCGGCGGCAGCGGCTACGACGTCGTCGTGCCCAGCGCCAACTTCCTTGCGCGCCAGATCCAGGCCGGCGTGTTCCAGAAGCTCGACAAGTCGAAGCTGCCCAACATCTCCAACATGTGGGACGTCATTTTGGAGCGCACCGCCAAGTACGATCCGGGCAACGAGTACTCGGTCAACTACATGTGGGGCACGGTCGGCCTCGGCTACAACGTCAAGAAGGTGCAGGCGGCGCTTGGCACCGACAAGGTCGACAGCTGGGACGTGTTCTTCAATCCGGAGAGCCTGGCCAAGCTGAAGGATTGCGGCGTCTATGTGCTGGATTCGCCGGCCGACATCATTCCGGCGGCGTTGAAATATCTCGGCCTCGACCCGAACAGCACCTCGCCCGACGATATCGCCAAGGCCGAGGAGGCGCTGCTGAAGGTCCGGCCCTATATCCGCAAATTCCATTCGTCGGAATACATCAATGCTCTGGCCAACGGCGACATCTGCCTGGCGGTGGGCTGGTCGGGCGACGTGTTCCAGGCGCGCAACCGCGCCGAGGAAGCCAAGCAGGGTGTCGAGATCGGCTATTCGGTGCCGAAGGAAGGCGCCCAGATGTGGTTCGACCAGATGGCCATCCCGGCCGATGCGCCGCATGTCGCCGATGCGCTCGAGTTCATCAACTACATGATGACGCCGGAAGTCATCGCCAAGTCGTCGAACTACGTGCTCTACGCCAACGGCAACAAGGCCTCGCAGCAGTTCGTCGACAAAGCGCTGCTGGAAGACACCTCGGTCTATCCGGACGAGGAGACGACCAAGAAGCTCTATACCGTGCAGCCATACGATCCCAAGACACAGCGCGTCATCACGCGCACCTGGACCAAGATCGTCACCGGCCAATAAGCGTCGAGACGCGGCCCCCGGCAGCCAACTGCCGGGGTCGCTTCTTTTGAAGCACCAAGAACAAGAACGGAGTGGGGACATGAAATCGCTTGGCAGCATCCGCAGGGATTTCGCGCCATGGAACGATCCGAGCGCCAAGCCTTACATCCAGTTCGACAAGGTGACCAAGAAGTTCGGCGACTTCACCGCGGTCAACAATCTGTCACTGACCATCTTCGAGCGCGAATTCTTCGCCCTGCTTGGCGCCTCGGGCTGCGGCAAGTCGACCCTGCTCAGGATGCTCGCCGGCTTCGAGGAGCCGACGGCAGGCCGCATCCTGCTCGACGGCCAGGACCTGCGCGGCATCCCGCCCTACAAGCGGCCGGTGAACATGATGTTCCAGTCCTACGCGCTGTTCCCACATATGACGGTGGAGAAGAACATCGCCTTCGGCCTCAAGCAGGAAGGCATGCCCGCGCCCGATATCGAAAAGCGCGTCGCCGAGATGCTGAGGTTGGTCAAGCTCGAGCAGTTCGCCAAGCGCAAGCCGCATCAGCTTTCCGGCGGCCAGCGCCAGCGCGTCGCGCTCGCCCGCTCGGTCGCCAAGCGGCCGAAGGTGCTTCTCCTGGACGAGCCGCTCGGCGCGCTCGACAAGAAGCTGCGCGAGGAGACGCAGTTCGAGCTGATGGACCTGCAGCAGGAGCTTGGCCTCACCTTCGTCGTCGTCACCCACGACCAGGAAGAAGCCATGACCATGGCCGACCGCATCGCCATCATGGACAAGGGCGAGGTGATGCAGGTCGCCACGCCGGCGGAAGTCTATGAGGCCCCGACCTCGCGCTTCGTCGCGCATTTCGTCGGCAATGTGAACATGTTCGAGGGCAAGGTCGCCGAGCGAGCGGCGAATACGACGCGCATCACCGGCGCGACCGGGGCGCAGATCGTCGTCGAGAACGCCGCCGAGACCGCCAACGGCGCCGACATCGTCTTCGCGATCAGGCCGGAGAAGATCAAGGTCTCGTCGAAGAAGCCGGCCGACGCCGTCAACGCCCTGGAGGGCGAGATCTACGATGTCGCCTATCTCGGCGACATGACCGTCTATCACATCAGGCTGGACGACGGGCAGATCGTGCGGGCAAGCGCGTTGAACGCGGCGCGCGTCACCGAGGATCCGCTGACCTGGAACGACCGCGCCTGGGTTTCCTTTCGGCCAGATGCCGGCGTCGTGCTGACCAGGTAGGAGCGGGCCATGACCAACATCGCCGCCACGGCTTCTCCACCCACCGCAACCGCTGCAGCATTGCCGGCCAGGCTGGCGAAGGGTTTCGTCGACCGCTTGGTCATCATCATCCCCTATCTCTGGCTGCTCTTCTTCTTCCTCGTCCCTTTCATCATCGTCTTCAAGATCTCGCTGTCGCAGACGGCGATCTCGATGCCGCCCTACACGCCCGTGCTCGATTTCAGCGACGGGGTTTCCGGGTTCTTCGCAGGCTTCCGCGAACTGAACTTCGACAACTACACCTGGCTGACCCAGGACGCGCTCTACTTCAACGCCTATGTGACGAGCCTGATCATCGCCGCCATCTCGACGCTGCTGACGCTGATCGTCGGCTATCCGATCGCCTACGGCATGGCGCGCGCGTCTGCGACGGTACGCCCGACCTTGCTGATGCTGGTGATCCTGCCGTTCTGGACCTCGTTCCTGATCCGCGTCTATGCCTGGATCGGCATCCTCAAGCCGGAAGGGCTGCTCAACCAGGTGCTTCTGTCGTTGCACCTCGTCAGCCAGCCGCTGGTCATCCTCAACACCTACACCGCGATCTTCATCGGCATCGTCTATTCCTACCTGCCCTTCATGGTGCTGCCTCTCTATTCGTCGCTGGAGAAGATGGACTATTCGCTGATCGAGGCGGCGCAGGATCTTGGCTGCCCGCCGACCGGCGCCTTCTGGAAGATCACCTTCCCGCTGTCGCTGCCCGGCGTCATCGCTGGCTGCCTTTTGGTGTTCATCCCGGCCGTCGGTGAATTCGTCATCCCGGACCTTCTCGGCGGTTCGCAGACGCTGATGATCGGCAAGACGCTGTGGAACGAGTTCTTCGCCAACCGCGACTGGCCGGTCTCGTCGGCGGTAGCGGTCATCCTGCTCCTGGTACTGACCGTCCCGATCATGTTCTTCCAGCAGGCCCAGGCGCGCGCCCAGGAGCAAGGCAAATGAACGCCACCTGGAGCCGCTTCAACATCACCTCGATCGTGCTCGGCTTTGCCTTCCTCTATCTGCCGATCGTGCTGCTCATCGTCTTTTCCTTCAACGAATCGAAGCTCGTCACCGTCTGGGGCGGCTTCTCGACCAAATGGTACGTCTCGCTGTTCCACAATCAGGGCCTGATGGACGCCACCTGGGTGACGGCGCGTGTCGGCGTCATCTCGGCCACCGTAGCGACCGTGCTCGGCACGCTGGCCGCGATCACGCTCACGCGCTATACGCGCTTCAGGGGGCGGGTGTTGTTTTCCGGCATGGTTTTTGCGCCGCTGGTCATGCCGGAAGTCATCACCGGCCTGTCGCTGCTACTGCTGTTCGTCGCCGTCGGGCTCGACCGCGGCTTCTTCACGGTGACGCTTGCCCACACCACCTTCACCATGTGTTTCGTGGCCGTCGTCGTGCAGTCGCGCCTGGTCTCCTTCGACCGCTCGCTGGAGGAAGCCGCCATGGACCTCGGCGCGCCGCCGGTGAAGACTTTTTTCCAGATCACCTTGCCGGTCATCATGCCGGCGATCATCTCAGGCTGGATGCTGGCCTTCACGCTGTCGCTCGACGACCTGGTCATCGCCAGTTTCGCTTCCGGCCCGGGCGCAACCACATTGCCGATGAAGATCTACAGCCAGGTGCGCCTTGGCGTGACGCCGGAGATCAACGCCGCCTGCACCATCCTGATCGCGGTGGTCGCGGTCGGCGTCATCATCGCCTCGATCGCCAACAAGCGCCGCGAGGTCCAGCGCCAGCGCGACGAGCAGGCGGCGCAGCGCGGGTGAGGAGGGGACGGGGCGCGCCTTGTCGCCTTGTCCTTCCTATCTCTGGCATGGACTCGCTTGCGCGCTTTGCCAGAATTATTGGCCTGAAACACCCCGGCTGATCGGCGAGATGAACGGCGTGCTCCAGTTGCCGCCAACGAAGAACAATGACTGGTTTGGCGGCTGCGGCGCCTGCACCGCCGCCTGACCGGTGGCGGCTGGCTGCTGCGCCGGCTGTTGCTGCGCGGGCTGCCCGGTCGGAATGATGCCGCCGGAGAGCGCCAGCCCGCGTCCGGCATAGGAGGCGATGCCGGAAAGCCAGATCTTGTACTTCTGCGCATTGACCTCGGCCTTGTCCAGCCTCGCCACGCCTTTCGAGATGCTTGCCTTGATCTCGGCGCCATCGATCGGCAGCGAACCGTCGGCGACATCGTCGAGGGCGAAGAACCCGCCCTGTCCGTTGCGCTTGAGGAAGGCAGGCAGGTTGAGGCCGTTGAGCGAGCCCGGCCCGAACGTCGCCGAGAAGGATCCGTCGGCGTTCTCGAAGATCGAGTCCCAGGCCTTGCCCGGCCCCTTGAGGATGATCGAGACGGTTCCGGTGCCGGCCGGCACCAGCCGCGTCATCCCGGCCGCAGTGGCGAAGGCGCCGGTGTCGACATCCGACGCCAAAAGCCGCATCTCGACCTTGGTGCCGTCCGGCTTGCGGTCGAAACGCAGGCTGCTCTGGATGTTGCCGTTAAAGGCAGAGGCGTCGGAGATGTCGAAGACGGCAAGCCCGTTCTTGACCTGCGCGGTCGCGGCGACATCGGCGAGCTGTATCGGGCCGGCCGTGGCGTGCGCCGCCGACAGCCTGAGATCGAGGTTGATCTTGTCGGCGAAGCTGGTGTCGATCTCGCCGGGGCCGGCTTCGCCGGTGGGAGTGATCGGGGTGAAGGCAGAAAGGAACGATCGAAGGTCGAGCGTGTCGAAGGCAAGCGTGCCGGAAATGACGGGCAGGGCCTCGCTGAATGAAAAGTCCAGCGCTCCCATGCCGGGGTTGTTGTCCAGCGCCACCGTCGTGTTCTCGAATTTCGCCCGTCCCGCCGACGCCGTCACCTTGCTCGCGACCG
Organism: Mesorhizobium shonense; assembly: GCF_040545255.1. Taxonomy (NCBI): domain Bacteria; kingdom Pseudomonadati; phylum Pseudomonadota; class Alphaproteobacteria; order Hyphomicrobiales; family Phyllobacteriaceae; genus Mesorhizobium; species Mesorhizobium shonense. Next base: position 109,726 of record NZ_JBEPLM010000014.1, on the reverse strand, counting down.
AGACGGAGCCGATCGCGGCACCCGGCGCGATGCCGGCCTGTGACCATTCAAGCAGGCGTCTGAGCGACGGAGCGGCGAATTTCGCCTGGCCGTCCAGATAGGCGTTCTCCGACATCGACGCCACGCCGTCGAAGGAGAGGGTGGCGGGCGCCGCCTTGAAGGCGAGGGTGACGGGCGCGACGCCTCCGGCAAACAGCACCAGCGGCCTCGCCGAGGAAAAGTCGATCTGGACGCTTTCGCCGCGCCATATGCCGGTCGCCGTGAGCGAGGCGTCGCTGTTCATCGCCGCCCAGTTCACCTGGCCGCTGAGGCTGCTCAGGATCTCGGTTTCCTTGCCGCCCGCCGAGGTCACGACACGGCCGTCGCGGAACTCGACGGTGCCGAACGGATCGGAAGGCAGCCTGCCGAGGTCGGGTTTCTGCGGGTTCGCGGTGACCACGCCGCGCGCCGTGTCGATCGAGCGCGTGATGCGGCCGCCGGAGGGCAGCGGCGGCAAATAGAGGCCGCTCGCCGTGCGCTCGACCCTGATCGTCGGCCGCACCAGTCTCGCCGTCGAGAACGCCACGTCGCCTTGCAGGGCGGCCATGGCAGAGAGGTCGACTTCGACACGCTCGGCTTCGACCACCGGCGGCGCGTCGGTCTCTGTCCATTGCGACAGCGTCACGTCGCTGAGGATTGCCCGGAACTTCGGCCACACCTCGATGCGCGGCGAGCCGTCGATCGTCACGCGAAAACCGCTCCAGGCGCTCAATTCCCAGGCGATACGGTCGCGCACGATCCGCGTCGAGGCAATCAGCGGCAGGGCGGCGACGGCCAGCGCGATGACCAGCACCGCAACACCGATCACCCATACCCCGCGCCGGATCAAAGATGATGGCATTTCGCCCCGTATGCTTCCATTGCCGACAAATCGCCCGACGGGTGTAACCGAGCGCCGACGCTTTTCAAGTCTTTATGGCCCTGCAATGGCATTTGCGCCGCATCCTTGTCGGCCATTCCAACAAAATCTTGCTCTGCTGCGCTGCGGTATGCATAAGCGATAGACCCGTCCGGCCCCGCAACGGCACGCCGGTTTTGGGACAACGACGTAGGCGACGTCAGGCTTAACTGCCGCAATCGCGACGCGCCCTGGGAGGAACGATCATGGCCGCCGACACCCCCTTGTGGACGCCGACGCAGGACAAGATCGCCTCCGCGCCGATGACCGCCTTCATGAAAGCTGCCGAAGCGAAATCGGGGAAGGCTTTTTCCAGCTATGCCGAGCTGCATCGCTGGTCGATCGACGATCGCGAGGCGTTCTGGAGCCTGGTCTGGGATTTTTGCGGGCTTGTCGGCGACAAAGGCGAGCGGGCGCTTATCGACGGCGAGAAGATGCCGGGCGCGGCCTTCTTTCCCGACGCCAAGCTCAATTTCGCCGAGAACCTCTTGAAGAAGACCGGCGGCGGTCTGGCCATCGTCTTTCGCGGCGAGGACAAGGTCGAGCACCGGCTGTCCTGGAATGAGCTTCATGCGCTCACCTCGCGCCTGCAGCAGCTCTTCCTGTCGCTTGGGGTCGGAGAGGGCGACCGCATCGCCGCCATGATGCCCAACATGCCCGAGACCGTCGCCGCCATGCTGGCCGCAGCCTCGATCGGCGCGGTCTGGTCCTCCTGTTCGCCCGATTTCGGCGAACAGGGCGTGCTCGACCGTTTCGGCCAGATCGAGCCGGTCGTCTTCATCGCGCCCGACGGTTATTGGTACAACGGCAAGGCCATCGAGGTCGCCGACAAGGTCCGCGTGGTGGCCGAGAAACTCACGACGGTGCGCAAGGTGCTGATCGTCGACTATCTCGGCACGTCCTCCGATGTCGCCGCCACCATCGACAAGGCAGCGGCGCTCGAAGAAGCGCTTTCGCCCTTCGCCGCCAAGCCGCTCGCCTTCGAGCGGCTGCGGTTTTCGCACCCGCTCTACATCCTGTTCTCCTCCGGCACCACCGGGATCCCGAAATGCATCGTGCATTCGGCTGGCGGCACATTGATCCAGCATGTCAAGGAGCATCGCCTGCATGCCGGCCTGCTCGACGGCGATCGCTTCTTCTACTTCACCACCTGCGGCTGGATGATGTGGAACTGGCTGGTCTCGGGCCTCGCCTCGGGGGCGACGCTTCTGCTCTATGACGGCTCGCCCTTCTATCCTGACGGCAACACGCTGTTCGATTTCGCCGATGCGGAGGAGATGACCCATTTCGGCACCTCGGCGAAGTTCATCGATTCCGTCCGCAAGGCGGGGCTGAGGCCGATCAAGAGCCATGACCTCGAGAGCGTGCGCACCATCTCCTCCACCGGATCGCCGCTGTCGCCGGAGGATTTCCGCTTCGTCTATGACGGCATCAAGGAGGACGTGCACCTGGCCTCGGTCTCAGGCGGCACCGACATCGTTTCCTGCTTCGTGCTCGGCGTGCCGATAGAACCGGTCTGGACCGGAGAGATCCAGGGGCCGGGTCTCGGCCTCGCTGTCGATGTGTGGGACGATGACGGCAGGCCGATCCGGCGGGAGAAGGGCGAGCTCGTCTGCACGAAAGCCTTCCCGTCGATGCCGATCGGCTTCTGGAACGATCCGGAAGGCAAGAAATATCACGCGGCCTATTTCGAGCGCTTCGACAATATCTGGTGCCATGGCGACTTCGCCGAATGGACGGCGCATGGCGGCATGATCATCCATGGCCGCTCCGACGCCACGCTCAATCCGGGTGGGGTGAGGATCGGCACGGCGGAGATCTACAATCAGGTCGAGCAGATGCCGGAAATCCTGGAGGCGCTGTGCATCGGCCAGGATTTCGACAATGACGTGCGCGTTGTCCTGTTCGTGCGGTTGGCCGCCGGCGTGAGGCTCGACGAGGATTTGGAAAAGCGCATCCGCGCCAGGATCCGCACCGGCGCCAGCCCCCGCCATGTGCCGGCCAAGATCGTAGCCGTCACCGATATCCCGCGGACCAAATCGGGCAAGATCACCGAACTCGCGGTGCGCGACGTCGTCCACGGCCGCGCCATCAAAAACATGGAAGCGCTCGCCAATCCGGAAGCGCTCGAGCTGTTCAGGAATTTGCCGCAGTTGGCTAGCTAGAGCCAAACGGATTATCGCCAGCAGAGGGTTTCCTGGTTGTGCCCTTCGCGGTCGTCATCCTAGGGCGGAGCAAGGAGCGAAGCGACGCGCGCAGACCCTAGGATCCATTCCGTGACGCTAAAGCATTGCAACGTTTATAGAATTCTGCTCCCGCTGCACTCTTCGGTCGAGGTAACGGCATGGATCCTTGGGTCTCCGCGACGGAGCTTCGCTCCTGCTTCGCCCAAGGATGACGACGTCGCGAGGGCTTCGGCTAATCGCCAAGGCTCGCGGTATGTCAGGCCGTAGAGCGGCACCGCATAGTTAACAAAAAGTGGCGATCGAATTTACCTAGATTTCACGAGTGGTACACATTCGTAAATTTTTTCGGCCTCCGGTAAGGACTTGTTAAGGGACGGCGCCGATAGTCGCGTGTAACTTGAGGGAGAAATCCCGTTCCTCGTCCCCTGAGGTTCAGATTCGCTCAAGCCCCCGTTGTGACAGCAATCCCATCTTTCAAGGCGTCCATTGGACGCCTTTTTCTTTTGGGCTCGACTATTCGGCCAGCACGCGCGTCGAGGGGAAGCCGACCTCGACCAGCGTGCCTTCGCCGGGCGTGGAGGTGATGGTGAAACGGGCGCGGTTGGCCTCCACCATCGCCTTGGTCAGCGGCAGCCCGAGGCCGGTGCCGTCGCCGCGGCCGCGCTTCAGCGCATTGATCTGCTTGAACGGCTTCAGCGCCTGCTCGATCTCGGCCTGGGTCATGCCGATGCCGGTGTCGCGCACCCGCATGACGACGTCGCCGGAGGCCTCGTAGGCGGTGGAGACGATTACCTGGCCGCCGGCCTGCGTGTAGCGGATGGCGTTGGACAGGATGTTGAGCGCGATCTGGCGCACGCTTCTCAAATCCGCCACCACTTCCGGCAGCCGCGAGGCGAAGCTCGAGCGGATGATGACGCGCTCGCGGTTGGCTTGCGGCTGCATCATCGCCACCGTCTCGGCCAGCGTGTCGTTGAGCGACACCGCCTCGTAGGCCATCTCCTGCTGGCCGGCCTCGATCTTGGAGATATCCAAGAGGTCGTTGACGAGGTCGAGAACGTGATTGCCCGAACGGTTGATGTCGCGCAGATAGTCGCGGTAGCGGTCGTTGGCGATCGGGCCGAACTTCTCGTCCACCATCAGTTCGGAAAAGCCGATGATGGCGTTGAGCGGCGTGCGGATTTCATGGCTGATGCGGGCGAGGAAATCCGTCTTCTGCGAGGAGGCGCGCTCGGCCACGGCGCGCGCCTGGGTGAGATCCTCCTCGGCGCGCTTCCACTGTGTGATGTCGCGGACGACGGCGCAGAAGCCGCTGTCGTTGGGCAGCCTGCCGATGGTCATGAACAGCGGGATGAAACGCCCCTGCGCCTCGCGGCCGATGACCTCACGGCCGTCATTGAGCAGGCTGGCCACGCCCGGCTCGGAAAGGCCGGCCAGATAGTCGCGCGCCGCGCGCTGGCTTTCGATGGCGAACAGCGAGGCAAAGGGCTTGCCGGCGATCTCGTCGCTGTCGAAGCCGAAGAGGGCTTCCGCCGGGCGGCTGATCGAGCCGATATTGCCGTCGCGGCCGATCAGCACCACGCCGTCGGTGGCGGTGTCGATGATGGTGCGCATTTCGGCGATGCGCGACTTGAGCTCCGAAACGTCCGGCTGCTGGCTCGGCTCGTCATTCGCCGCGCTGAAATGCGCCGCCGGCGCTTCGTCCTCGCCCGAGCGGCGCACCACCAGCATCAGCGCCTTGCCGCCGCGCCACGGCACGGAACGCAACAGCGCATCGATCGGGAATTCCTGACCCTGGCGGGTCGTGAGCTTCAGTGAGCGGTCGCTTTCGTCGGCCTCGCCATCGTCGGCGTAATGGTCGGCGAACAGCGCGCCCAGCCCGCCCGCATCGGCAAGGTCCTCCAGCGTGTCATAGCGGGTGAGCTCAAGGAACGCGTGATTGGCGTAATGTAGCACATCACCGGAATGGATGAGCAGCGGCACCGGAAGCCTGGCGATGATCGACGTGTCGGGTGCCCTGGATTCCTCCCCGGTGGAGAAAGCCGACGGCACGAAGCCTTCGAGCTTGAGCAGGGGCACCGTGAGGCGCGGCCGTTCCGGTGACGCGGCTTTCGCTTCGCCGGGCTGTCCAGCTTCGGGCAGGGCGCTGTCGGGTCCGGCCCAGTCCTCGCTGTCTTCCGCGTCGCGGAAATCGTCGGCGGTCATGCTGTCGTCGTCAGCGCCGGCGTCAGGCGCCTCGGCCGGCGGTTCATCGTCGGTCTTCTCGCGCCCGGCATAGTTGAGCAGCGAACCGGACGCGGGTGGCGTATCGTCTTCCTCACCGACGGTCTCGGAAGCATCGTCGATGCCGTCGAGCCGAGCCAGGTCCTTCTGATCTTCCGCCTCGGTCTCCGCCTCGGCCGTCTCGACGGCCTCGGCCTCGGGCTGCGCTTGATTATCTTCCCGTGGGGCAGGCTCTTGCCCGGTCGCGTCGGGCGCGTTCAGATCATATTCGCCGGTCTTCCTCTCGCCGGCCTTCGGCTCGGCCGCGGGACCGGCCTTGTCGGCGGGCGCGGTCGCATCAGGCTGCTTTTCAGCGCCGGCGGTTTCGCCAGTCGTCGGCTCGGCCGGGCCGGAACTGTCCTTCCGCAGCCGCTCGCCGATCTCGCGAAAGGCGCTGCGCTCGAGGATCGACAGGCCCTTGTCAGGTCCCGGCTGCCTGTCATTTTCCGGTTGCTTGTCGTTCGCCGGCTGCCTGTGCTCGGCCAGCCGGATCACCTTGTCGGCATAGCGCCGCTCCGGCTTCGGCACGATCGTCAGCGCCGGTACCTCGCCCTGGAACGGGTCGGCGGGCTTCGGCGGCTCGGCCGCCGGCTGCCCGGCGGCAGGTTGGGGTTTGGCCGGTGCGGCGCCATTGGGCACAAGCGCCATGCCCAGCGCTTCCGGATCGACAACGGCGTCGGCGCTGCGCGCGACGCCGAAGCCGCGAAAACCCTCGAAGGCGCGGCCGCGGCCATAGACCGGTAGCGCCGCCAGATCGACGGGGATCTTCAGGTCCATGCCGGCCACCGGCCAAAGCACCGAGCGCCCCGACCAGGTATCGCGCCGCTCGAGCAGGGTGGCGATCTCGCCCGATGCGTCGAGACCGAAAGTCGTGGCGACATCCCTGAAGCGGCGGCCGATCACATCGGCGGCCGGCTTGCCGACGATGTCGGCGAATTCCGGCGACAGCGCGCTGAACTTGCCTTCGGCGTCGGTGCGCCAGACGAAACGCAGCGGCGGCGCCGAACGGTCGATAGCGCGAGCCGCGGCCGGCTCTGCCGGCGGCGCGATTTCGGCGGCGTCCTGCTGGCTTTCGACCGCGGCATCCGTCGGTTCGACCCGTGCCGGCGCTTCCGGTTCGGGCCGCCCCGCGTCGTCGCCGCCGGCGTTGAAATACCAATGGTCATGCTGCGCGGGGCCGGTATCGTCAGCCTGCTTGCCTGCCTCGGCGCTGGTATCGTTCTCGCGGGCGGGCTCGGCTTCGCTGGCGGCGCTCTTGTCTTCGGAGATGGTGGACGCGCTTTCCGACGCTGCCGCCTGATCGCCACCAGGCCGGTCGTCCTGCCGGCCGTCGAGTTGCTCCTCGTCGATCACCACCAGCAGATGGCGCTGGTCGGTGAGCCGCGCGAAACCGGCCGGGTAGGAGGTGTTTGCACCGGGAACAAGGCGCTTGACGATGCGGTCTCCAGCGCTTGCCACGTCCGCGACAAGGGCAGCCAGGGTCTCCGGCTTGATGCCGAGCGCGATAAAACCCTCCGAGGCCGCCTCGATGTGGCCTTGGGCATCGACGAAGGCAATGAAATGCCCAGCCTCGGTGAAGCCGCCGATGGCGCGGCTGGCGATTTCGTCCGCACTGCGCGAACCGGTCTGCGCCGCCGGCATCGCCAGCATGATCGCCTTTTCGCCGTCCGGCATCGTAACCGCGCTGGCGAGCAAGCCGACGGCACGGCTCACTATGCCGGTCGCCAGCCTGACGGTGATGGCGCGGTCGCTGCCGATGTCCGGAAAGCCGCTGGTCGCCATGATCTGCCGCCTGGCGATCAGCGGCAATTGCGCCGAGGCGCCGATGATGGCCTCGATATCCGGATAGCCGAACACCGCGGCACCTGGCCCGTTGGCCCAGATCACTTGCTCTAGGTCGGCCGACAATATGGCAAGCGCGTCGCCGGCGGCAAAGCGCTGGCGCACCGCATCGAGCACGGCGACGTCGAGGAAGGAGTAGTTTTCAGGCGGCATGCGCTGGCGAACCCTCCGCAAGCGGGCATTTTCGGTTAACGCTTTGTTAATAAAAGCGCACGGGACGAAGGTCCACAAGCCATGCCGTGCAACGACCGAAATCTCTGGGCTCGTGGTTAACGGCGGGGCGATTTTCATGGTGCGCTGCAACAAAGATGTTGCATTGCACAAAAACTGCCTTTATATTGCCATCATACATGAACGAGACGGCTTTCTGTCAAAGCCGCTATCCCGAAAGGTTGGAAAATGTCCAAGACTGCCAAGACCGCTGAGACCATCGAGAACGTTGAATTCCCGAGCTTCGACGCTTCCAAGGCCACCGACCAGATCCGCGCCTTCGCCGAGAAGGGCGTTGAGCAGTCGAAAGAGGCCTATGCCAAGCTGAAGAACGGCGCCGAGGAGACCCAGAAGGTTCTGGAGTCGACCTACGAGACCGCCAAGACCGTTTCCGGCGACTTGTCGCTCAAGACCATCGCCATCCTGCGCGCCAACGCCGAGGCCAGCTTCTCGCATCTCGAAGCCCTGGTCGGCGCCAAGACGCTCTCCGAGGTCGTCGAGCTGCAGACCGCCTTCCTGCGCAAGCGCGCCGAGATGGCCGTCGAGCAGGCCAAGGACTTCCAGACCGTCGCTTCCAAGGCCGTCGAGGACGTCTCCAAGCCGGTGAAGACCGCTTTCGAGAAGGCGTTCAAGGACAGCAAGGCGGCCTGATTTCAGGTCGCAACCTTACGATGCATCAAAACGTCGCATTTCGTCAGACAAATAGATGTGCGACGAATTGATCGAATGAATACCCGGAGGGCGAAACCTCCTCCCTTCTCTCTCCGGGGTGACCAGCCAGCTCCTCCTCCCGCTGGCTCGTAACAGGAAAAGGCCGGCACCTCCTCCCGCCGGCCTTTTCTTTTGCCTGGATAAATGGTGCCCGGTGCGCCGAACCGGCCTTTGCCTCATCAAAGGCCTTGAATTAGACTCTGATAGCCCGTATTGGACGCATCGCCGACGACAGAGCCGACGCGGAGAATGATTTCTTCTCGAGTTGCGCTCAGGCGGATGTGCCGTTGTAGCTCAGTTGGTTAGAGCACCAGATTGTGGATCTGGGGGTCGCTGGTTCGAGCCCAGCCAACGGTACCATCGGTTTCTCAGGTAAGCCGCTGATTTTCCAGCATAAATTGCGATATTCGATGAAGGGCCTTGCGCCCGTTTGCGCTTTTGTGTCCCATATTGTGCTACCTATTGTGATACAAATGGATAGCAGGAACCGTGGGACGAAGACGTGCTAACCGGCCGATCATCAACGCGAACTTTTGGGTCCGTTCCGATTGTTGGGTGCCGAGCACCTCTCTACGAACCGGCGATGAGGTTGATCTTCGCGGCCATGATGAAGTCATTCTCGTGCAATCCCTTGATCTTGTGAGTCTGCAGCGAGACTGCCGCATAACCCCAGCCGAAGCAGATGTCGGGATGATGCCCTTCTTCTTCCGCCAATCGGGCAACTTTGTCGACGAAGCCGAGCGATTGACGGAAATCCGCAAATTTGAAGTTGCGGCGCAGCAGGCGCGCCTCCTCCAGTTCCCAGCCAGGGGTCTGGGACAGATAGCCCTCGGCTGCCTCCTGCGTTAGCGGCGCAACACCGCCGCGGCAGGGCGTACAGGTTTTCTGAGCAATACCATCGGTCATGACAACCTCCCTTCGTGCTCATTCCGGGATAGCGATCGCGTTTATCACCTCACCCGGTATTTGCTCGCATAATGCTTGGCCAGAACCTTGCGAGTCTGCTCGGCAAGCCGTTTGTTGCCGGTCTTCGCCCGCGCCTTGTCATTGCCTTTTCGCAGCTTCGGCAGATCGGCGCCCGGGCCTCGTTTCGTTGATTTGCGCATCGCAATAGATCAACGCCGTGACGGACAACCGGTTTCGTTCAAAGGACGATCTTCACAGGACTGCCGATCGCGAGACCGAGCTCGCCGTCCGCGCGCCCTTGATTGACAGCAATCTCTGCAAGTCCGTTCGAGTTCTCGTACCAAAAGGCCGTGCCCGGCGGCCGATCGCCGAAGGTCGTCGCGCCCTCCAGCACGCGGTCTGCAGCGGCGAGCCTCGCGCCTGCCGGTAGCCTGGCCGCTCTCAGGCCGGTCATGGCATTGCCGAAATGGTCGATATAGACGATCTCGGCGAGGTCCTCCGGCCAGTCTCTACGGCGATCTGCTTCATCCAGGCGCGGCCTGCCGGGCGGAGGCTCACGGCGTGCCAGCATGGCCGCGACCGGGGCAAACAGGTCACGCCCGTAAAAGCTGGCAGACAGGCGCTTTGGCTTCCAGTCGATATCCCAGATGAACGTATCAGCCGCGCGGCGCTGGATCAGCTCGAACAGGCCGTTGCCGGGGCCGACATACCAGCGACCGTCGGCCTCGACGATGACCGACGGGCGCGGCCCTCCGACGCCTGGATCGACGACGCAGAGAAAGACGGTCCCCGCAGGAAACCACTGCGCGTAGACCGCCAGCAGGTAGGCCGACGCCTTGGGATTGCCGACCGGCGCGTCGGAGAAGAGGTCGATCGCGGGGATGCCCGGCGCCATCTGGTGCAACATAGCCTTCATCTGACCCGTGTAGGGGCCATCCAAGCCGAAATCCGTGAACAAGACAATCATGGGCCGGCACCGACCGCGCTGCGATGGACATACAGATAGTCGGCCGGAAGGCGCATCCGCCGGCAGGCCTGAACGGCCGGGTTGGTTTCCATAACGAGGCGATCCGCCAAAGCCCCTGCCTGCCGGACTGCCTCGGCTTCCCACCTGTGCAAGCCGTGCCCGGTGAGCCCCAACAGCGCCTGCATCCAATCAGGCACCAGATCAACGGCAGCCGCTACCAGCAGGTGCTGTGCCGGCCTCAGCGGCAGCGGCAGGATAGGCGCCGAACGCATGATGGCGAGAAATTCGAGCACAATGGCCGAGCGCTCCAGCCGTCCGGCTGTCGCATGGAACAGCGCTTCAAGCTCGGCTTCCGATCCCGGCGCGCCCGTGGCGCCGAAAAGGCGCGCGGCGGGAACGCCGTCGGCATAACAGCGGTCGCGCTCCGATGCGGAGAGCTGCCGCACATAGGTGTGATAAGCTTGGACGAAGCCGTACGCCGCCGTGCCCTGAACCCAGTTCAGAAGGTCGGGGTCATTGGCGCAATACGTTTCGCCAGACGATGTCACGCCTGTGACCCGGTCGTGTATCCGCCGAACGCGGGCGATCATGGCCTCGGCCGTGGTGCGGGAACCGTAGATCGTCACCATGGCAGCGAGCCCCGTGCTGTGCAGTCGCCGAATTGGATTCAGGCGGAAAGACGTATGCTCCCATACGCCAGTGCGCACGCGCGGTTCTGCAAGCTCCATGATCACGGCGGTGACGCCGCCGATGAACAGCGAAAGCGGGTTCTTGAACACGCGCCACGACACGGAGTCCGGCGATATCAGTCCGGCCTCGCCGATCGGTCGCGAGAAATCGATGTGAGGCCGGTCGCCGGGCTGCAGCACCGCCCGGGTTATCGCCTCCAAGAGGCTTTGCAACGGCCAAGGCAGGACGATCGGCGTGGTCATGGCAACGAGCGCCATTCACAAGAAACGCGTGCTTCCAAGCAGTGAAGTTGGGCCGCTGGACGCACCTGGCGAAACTACGACCACTTTCTGCGGAGCTCCTTTGCGCACCGTAGCTCAATTGGATGACCGTGCCCACCACCAGTTCACATTGTCGGCCAGGACAGCGCAAGCCTTCCCCCTGGCGCAGTTCCGACGCCCGTACCAAACTGCCCGCTTTCTCGGCCCAGGGTCTGCTGCAACCAGGCAACGTCCCTGTTAGCCGCGCGGATGAGCTGGAAACGGCGGATCTGGAAGGGCACCAGTTCGAGCGCGACCAGATCGCTTCCAGGACCAAGGTCGGCGATATACATCAGGGCAAGGTCAGGCCGGAATTGCCTGTGGCCTTTGATGCCTTCATAGTCATTCAGGAAGTCGCCGCAGCCATAAAGAATGAGGCGGTTCCGGTACACTTCGATGGATTTGGCATGATGCGATGAGTGGCCGTGAACGATGGATATGTCCGCCCTGTCGATCAGTTCGTGGGCGAACCACCTTTGCTCCTCCGGGATGTCATAGCCCCAGTTTGGTCCCCAATGAAGGGAGACCACGACCACATCATTTTCTCGTCGGTCCGCAGCCACCAGATCGGCGATCGCTGCGACAGTCGCATCGGAAAGCGCAGGTAGAAAGTTCACTCCGGCCCGGTCATGCGTCGCCGCCCAATGTCGAGGGACGCCGCTCGTCTTCGAGGCGAACGAAAAAACAAGTGCGCGCCCCGCGTCGGTGTCTGCCAAAATCGCCGGGGCGCTTGCTTGGGCGGCATTGCGCCCCGCTCCAGCGGTCTTGATTTGCAAACGCTCGAGCGTTGCCAGGGTCTCCAGCAGCCCGGCGCGCCCCCAATCAAGAACGTGATTGTTAGCGAGAACGCAGCAGTCGATCCCCGCGGCGACAAAGCAGCCGGCGTTCTCGGGGCTCATCCTGTAGTTGATGCCCTTGGCGACATAGGCGTCGCAGCGCGTAATGCTGGTTTCGAGATTTATGATGCTCGCGTCCGGCCGCGCCCGCTCCAATTCCTGCAGCGCTGCACCCCAGATGTAGGGGAAGTCGACTGGCGTCGGTATCGGTTGGTTCGCCGCCTCCGCCATCCGGACATAGTCTATGGCCGATTGCACATAGCGCTCGTGAAGACGAGGGTCACACGGATGTGGAAGCGCCTGGTCTATGCCTCGCCCCGTCATCACATCGCCACAGAGAAAGATCCGCATGACGCGTACCAGCCGGGCCCATCACGATCAGTCATGCCGCTCATGACCCGCAGGCCTTGCTCAATTGCTGGAGTCCACACGAGCGAAGACCATCATCGCGCATATACTCCGACGAGAACCGCCTCGGCGAGGAGATGCTTGCGCGCTTCTCGTTCGACCGCCTGACACGATAGGTTGTTGCCGAGCGGCAGGTGATCAATCGACAGCGCAAGCAACCGGAAATGATAGCGGTGTCTGCCATGGCGATGCGGTGGGCAGGGACCACCGTAACCTGGTCGCCGGAAATCGTTGGTTGCCTGCTTGAAGCCTTGTTTGCCGCGGTGCTGGGCAGCGCCTTCGGCCAACTCTACACAATCGGCCGCAATGTCATAGGCCGCCCAGTGATGCCAGATCCCCGCCGGCGCGTCTGGATCATCGCAGAGAAGGACAAAGCTGCGGGTGCCGGCCGGAGCGCCGGTCCAGCCGAGGGGAGGGAACGATCCTCACCGTCGCAGGTGAAACGCCGCGGGATCGTCGCACCGTTAGCAAAACTGCTTGAACTGAGCTGCATGGGTCGCCCCTGACGCTGTTGCCGCGCCGCGCAACACTCAGTCCCAAACGCTAGGTGCCAGGCAAAACTGGTAGGAAGCGCGGGCGTCGCCTTGAGGCTGCGTTCCGACACGAGCTTCACGATTGATCTGACGCAAGGATAGGCGCTCTATCGAAAATGTACGAGACAATATTGAAATGGCAGTTCGTTTCGCCCTGCCGCTCCGTCCAAGCGCCGCGTCGCGCGCATCGTAGCCAGTGATGGCAAGGCTGTGATACTATTGGACAAGGTGCGCTGCGGTTGGCAATTGCCGTTCCCGCGCAGCCAACGACCGCGCAGTGCTAATCGGGTCGCGGGTTTCGTCCCGTCGAACGAGTGGCCTCGGACCATGGAACTTGTCGTTGCTCTTGGGCTGATCGTCTTCAAGGTCGCGTTGCTGATTGCGATCCTGCTGCTGCTGCCCTTGCCGCTGACCTGGGTGGAACGCAAGGTCGCGGGGCACATGCAACAGAGGATGGGGCCGATGCGAGTGGGATGGCACGGGCTGCTGCAGCCGGTCGCGGACGGGGTCAAGCTCTTGACCAAAGAAGACCACATCCCGGCCGAGGCGGACCGCTTCCTGTTCAAATTGGCGCCAATCCTGGCGCTCGCCCCGCCCTTCGTGGTCTTTGTCGCGGTTCCCTTCGGCGATTCCGTTTCGGTCCTCGGCACTAGGATCACTCTTTACGTTTCCAACATGAACGTGGCGCTCCTTTTCGTCTTTGCGGTGATCGGGATTGAGGTCTACGGCGTCATCTTCGGCGGCTGGGCGGCAAACAGCAAATACGCTGTCCTGGGCAGCCTCAGAACCTGCGCTCAGATGATCAGCTACGAGATCCCGATGGGGTTCGCGGTCATCGGCGTGGTCATGCTTGCGCAATCCATGAGCCTGCTCGACATCGTGCGGGCGCAAGCCGATGTCTGGAACATCGTCTACCAGCCGGTCGGGTTCTTCGTGTTCTTCGTCGCCGGGCTGGCCGAATCGCAGCGCATTCCCTTCGACCTGGCGGAAGCGGAAGGCGATCTGGGGGCCGGGTTCCATACCGAATACAGCGGTATCCGCTTTGCGTTCTTCATGGTCAGCGAATACGCCGTCATGCTTCTGACGTCGGTCCTGGCGGTGATCCTGTTCTTCGGCGGCTGGAACGGCGTGCTGGTCCCATTGCCACCGCTCGTCTGGTTCCTGCTCAAGGTCGCTGTCTTCGTCTACTTGTTCATCTGGTTCCGCTTCACTTTCCCGCGCTACCGCTACGACCAGTTGATGGCGATCGGTTGGAAGGTCTTGCTTCCTCTGTCGATGGCGAACATAATCATAACCGGTGTTGCTTTCCTTTAGGGGTTGCAACGAGGCGACGATGTCGCGCGCACTGGACAGAACTGGGACATGGATCGGCTGGGCGTTCTTCGCCGATCTAACGAACGCCTTGGCGCTGACCTTCGGCTACATGTTCTCCAGACCCGTGACCATGCAGTATCCGGACAAGGAAAAATGGTTGCCCTATTCGCGTTACCGCGGGCATCACTTCCTGAAACGCGACGACGAGGGCGAGATCAAATGCGTAGCCTGCGAACTCTGTGCGCGGATTTGTCCCTGCGACTGCATCGAAGTCGTCCCCTACGAGGACGAGAAGGGCAATCGACACCCGGCAAAATTCGAGATCGACATGGCCCGGTGCCTGTTCTGCGGGCTGTGCGAGGACGCCTGTCCGGCGGACGCGATCGCGCTTGGCCAACAGTACGAATTCTCGAGTTTTTCCTCGCGTGACCTGGTGATCGGGCGTGACGATCTGCTCGGCAAGCCGGGCAAGGCGACGACCGGCGGCGGCGTGGTCGCCGCACGACTGAATACCGAACAGGACGTGCTGGTCGAGGCGAGCGAGCCGCAGGGGTACAACTGGTGGCGAAATATTCGACGAACATGAAGGCGCGCCAACTGGCAAGCCGGAGCGCGCAGACAGGAGGCTCATATGCTGGTCTGCCAAATCTTGAAGGCCAAGGCTCCCGAGGTCGTTTCGGTCACTCCGAGTCAGACGATGGTGGAAGTGCTACGGCTGTTTCGGGAGAACAACATCGGCTTCGTGGTCGTCAGCCGTTTCCCCGGCGATTGCCTGGGTACGCTGTCGGAGCGGGACTGCTGCAATGCGGTGGCTGAATACGGGACCGAGGCGCCCTTGATGCGGGTCGCTGAAATCATGAACCGCAGTGTGGCGACCTGTTCGGGACAGGATTTCCTGCCCTCGGTGATGGCGATCATGACCGAACGGCGCACGCGCCATGTGCTGGTCATGGATGGCCGCGCGCCTGTCGGGGTGGTGAGCATCGGCGACGTGGTCAAGCACCGCCTTGAAGAATTGATGAGCAACGAGCAGGTGCTGTACGATTACATTGCCGGGACCGGCTATCACTGATCGCCGGCTCAAGGTGCAGAGGATAGGTTTGCCAGGGAACCCGTGGTGCCTCAGCCCGGATTGCCAAGCCGCGCCCCGTCGTTAGCGAGAGTGGCGATCTCGAAAGCGGGGTGCGCGATTTCAACGTGCACCGGACATGGGTATTCGCCCCGCCGCAGCAGACTGTTGAGACGCAGGGCTCTGTAGTTCTCGGGAGCGAACAGGAGACCCTTGGGAAAACGCTTGTTGACCTTGAGCTTCGCCGTCATTTCGCCGTGGGTGGATCGCACGACCACCTGATCGCCATCCGAAAGGCCAAGCCGCGCCACATCTTCCGCGCTCATCTCGACATATGGGTCATCCGCGACCGTATTTAGGACCTCCGAGTGCTCGGAAAGATATCCGTTGTGGAACAGGCAGTTGCCGGTGACCAGCATGAGCCCGCCGGTGGCAATAAGGGCTGGCGGGGGAGCGAAGAACTCGCCTGCCGGCGGCGCTGAGGCGGCCGCCTTGGTGAATGCTCCATCGGCGCCAAGTCCGTCCTGCGTCAACCCCTGGTAGCCCCGAACCAGCTGGGCAATTTCGCCGAAGATTTCGGCTTGGATCGACGGCCACAACGCCTGGCCGCGAAGCGCCGCAACGAAGTCGAATATCGCCAGATTATCGCGCGCCTCGAGGGCGGGATCG
Source organism: Mesorhizobium shonense (assembly GCF_040545255.1). Classification (NCBI taxonomy): domain Bacteria; kingdom Pseudomonadati; phylum Pseudomonadota; class Alphaproteobacteria; order Hyphomicrobiales; family Phyllobacteriaceae; genus Mesorhizobium; species Mesorhizobium shonense. The sequence goes on along the minus strand of NZ_JBEPLM010000014.1, from coordinate 93,890 downwards.
CGGAACTTGCCGACCCTCTGGGTGCGGCCTTCGTTGTTGGTAAACGTGCCGGATTCCTCGCCATAACTCGCCGCGGGCAGCACGACATCCGCTAGGCCCGCCGTATCCGTGAGGAACGTGTCCTGCACGATCAGGAGATCGGCGGCACGAAGCGCCCGCTGCACGAATCGCCGGTCGGGATAGGACATCAGGGGGTCGCTGCCGGCGATATAGAGCGCACCCATTCGTTTCCTCTCACAAAGCTTCAGCATGGCGTCGAAATCCACGCCCGGTTCAGACGGGATTTCGGCGTTCCAGGCCCGCTCGAGAGTTGTGCGTGCTGCATCATTGGCCAGCGCCCGCAGCCCTGGCAGCGCCGTCGGCAGAACGCCCATGTCCCAGGCGCCGAGCTGGTTGGCACGGTCGAAGAGGAACTGCATCGCCGGACCCTTACCGAGCACGCGGAGAACCTGCAAAAGGTTGCTGAGCTGCTGCATCGTCGCGCGCGCCAGGGGCGATCTCAGGAGGTCGGCGCTGACAAGCACGGTGATGCTTCGGCCTTGCAGCAGCGCTGCGGCCAGGCGGTCCGGACCGTCACTGTCGGTGGCCGCCGCCGGCCCGTCGGTTGTGGCGACGATGTTCGCAAATTCGTCGCCCGGCAATGCCTGACCAGCTGCTCCCAGTCCGGTCACCACCGCGGCAAGCCCCTGAGCCTCACCGCCCGGCGGCACGCGAACGACTGCCCGCGCATCGGCGTCCAGACGGGATGGCCGCGCCGAAAGCATGAGCAACCTGGTCTGTCGCCGGCGCGCACCATCCCGCAGCAAATATTCGGTGACCGGGTTCTCGTCGGTAACGTTGCCGCCGACGACAAGCACACAATCGTTGCCGATCACCTCCTCCAGCGGCGCGCGCGTGTAGAAGGCGGCTACCAACGGGCCGAGCACATCAAAGGGCGTGGACCAGCGCGAGGAGCAGTCGATATTGTTGGTCCGGAAAGCCGTGCGCATCAGTTTCTGGAACTGATAAAGCACCTCGTTTGGCAGGCGCGGCGAGGCTAGCCCGCCTGCGGCCTTTCCGGCGACGGCCGACAGCCGCCGGCGGAGGTAGTCACCGGCTTCGTCCCAGGAAACCGGAACAAGGCCCCCGTCACGACGGATCATCGGCCGCTTGATCCGGTCCTCGCTTCCGACGAAGTCGAGGCCGAAGCGCCCGCGCACGCAGAGCGTTTCGCGGTTGACTCCGTGCTCTACCTTCGAGCGGACCCGCATGAACTCGCCCTTGCGTGTGCCGACGGTCAGTTGGCAGCCGGTGCCGCAATGCGGGCAGATTGTGTCGGTCTCGACCAGATCCCAGGGCCGCGCCTTGTAGCGATACGGGAAGCTCATCAGCGCGCCGACCGGGCAGACCTCGACGCAATTGCCGCACTGGTCGCAACTCGCGAGACTGCCCTCGAAGCCGGTGACAGCGGTATCCATACCTTTCTCGACGGTGCCCAATGCGACCGCGCCGACGACTTCTTCGCACATCCGGACGCAGCGCTGGCACTGGATGCAGCGGTTGACGTTCATGATGATGACCGGGCTGAGACGGATGTCCTCGGAGTGAAACACACGCTTGGCATCGCGGAACCGGCTTGTGCGGGGCCCGTACGCCATCACCATGTCTTGAAGCTCACACTCGCCGCCCTTGTCGCAAATCGGGCAGTCGAGGGGGTGGTTGGCGAGCAGCATGTCGAGCATGGAAGAGCGCGTTTCGTCGATCAGCTGCGTGTTCGTCCGCACCACCATCCCCTCGGTGACCGCGGTGGCGCAAGAAGGCTGCAGCCGCCGCTGCCCCTCAATCTCAACCAGGCACATGCGGCAGGAGGCCAGCGCCGGCAGCCGCTTCAGATAGCAGAAGGTCGGGATGGCGATGCCCAAACGCTCGGCCGCCTGGAGCACCGTAGAGCTCGCCTCCACTTCCAGCGTTCGTTCATCGATTGTCACGCGAACCATGGCTTTCCTCGCGGTCTTCTCGCTGCGCCCTCCTCAGTGAAACGGGCACCTCCGCTCCTCGATATGCGCGACGAATTCATGCTTGAAATGCACCAGTGCTGCCCGCAGGCCCATTGCCGCGCCATCACCCAGAGCGCAGAACGTGTTGCCGAAAATGCCTTTGCAGAGCGCCTCCAGCTGTTCCAGATCGCCCGGCGCGCCCTGACCCGCCTCGACCCGGCGCAGCACTTTCACGACCCAGTTCAGCCCTTCGCGGCAGGGTGTGCACTTGCCGCAGGACTCGTGGTGGAAGAACTCGATGATCCGGGTGGCGACTTTGACGACGCAGGTCGAGTCGTCGATCACGATCACCCCGGCCGAGCCGAGCATCGAGCCGACGGCGGCCAGCGAGTCGAAGTCCATCCCCACGTCCAGCCCGCGCTCCGGGATCATCGGCGCCGAGACCCCGCCTGGGATCACCGCCTTGAGCTTGCGCCCCGGCAGCGGCCCGCCGGCGCAGTCTTCGACCAGTTCGCGCAGTGGTATCCCCATCGGCAGCTCGTAAAGGCCCGGTTTCCGCACCTGTCCGCTGAGGCAATAGAGCTTCGGGCCGGGACTCTTGTCCGGGCCGATGCCGCGGAACCAGTCCGGTCCTCTCACCACGATATGCGGTACGCAGGCCAGCGTCTCGACATTGTTGATCACGGTCGGGCTGGCGTAGAGCCCTTCGACGGCCGGAAACGGCGGTTTCAGACGCGGCTGCGCCCGCTTGCCTTCGAGCGAGTCGAGCATCGCGGTCTCCTCGCCGCAGATATAGGCGCCGGCGCCGCAATGGATGTGCATGACGAAGCTGAAATCCGAGCCCAGGATCCGTGTTCCCAGATAGCCCTTCGCATGGGCTTCGGCGATCGCCTGCTCCAGCCGCGAGATCGCCAGCGTGTATTCCCCGCGGATGTAGACATAGGCGGTTTCCGCTCCTATCGCGTAGGCGCTGATCGCCATGCCTTCGATCAGTTGGTGCGGGTCACGCTCCATGATGATCCGGTCCTTGAAGGTGCCCGGCTCGCCCTCATCGGCGTTGCAGCACAGGTATTTCGGCTTGCCGGCACGCTTGGGCACGAAGCTCCATTTCGCTCCGGTTGGGAATCCGGCTCCGCCGCGCCCACGCAGGTTGGATTTCTTGACGAGGTCGATGATCTCGTCGGGCGTGTGCTCCCGCAGCGCCTTGGTCAGCGCCTGGTAGCCCCCGCCGGCCTCATAAGTCGCGAGCAGATGGCCATCCGGCACGTCCACGTTCCTGAGAAGGACCGGTTCGAACATGGCGCTATTCTCCCGGCGGGCCCGCGGCGGCGAGACCGGCGCCAGTCGCCTGCCGCATCGTCGTGCGCAGCCTGTCCAGGAGCGCGTCGATCTGCGCGATGTCGAGGTCGCCGTGATAGTCGTCGCCGACCTGCATCACCGGGGCCATCTCGCAAGCGCCGAGGCATTCGACGGTCGAAAGCGTGAACAGCCCGTCTGGGGTCGTGCCGCCTTTCTTGATGCCGAGCACCTCCTCCAGGTGCCTCAGCAAGTCCTCGGATCGCCGCAGCATGCACGAGATATTGTCGCAGAGCTGCAGGTGGAAAATGCCGACCGGCTCGGTATGGAAGAGGGTGTAGAAGGTCGCCAGTTCATAGACCCAGATTCGCTCGACGCCGAGGATGTCGGCGACCTCCTCCAGCACCGCGCCAGGCAGGTGGCCACGTTCTTTCTGAGCTATCAGAAGCGCAGGCATGATCGCCGAGCGCTGGTCGGGGTACCGCGACGCCGCCTCTTCGATCTTTTCGCGCATGCTCATCGCGTCCAAATCCCTGCTATTTGTCCACCTCCGCCATCACGGGGTCGAGGCTGCCGAGCACGGCGATCATGTCCGCCAGGTAACGTGCGTTGGTGACCCCAAAGAGTGCCTGAAGGTTGACGAACGAGGGTGCCCGGACCTTCATGCGGAAGGGTTTCGGCGACCCGTCACTGATGATGTAGAAGCCGAGCTCGCCCTTTGGCGCCTCGATCGCCGAATAGACTTCACCCTTAGGCACGTTGAAGCCATAGGCCGACAGGTCGAAATGCTGGATCAGCGCCTCCATCGAGCAGTGCACCCGATCCTTGTCCACCGGGAAGGCGACTGTCGGCATGTCGATCTGGAACGGCCCGTCGGGCATCTGGTCGAGGCATTGCTCGATGATCCGTACGCTCTCGCGCATTTCCTCGACGCGGCATCGCCAGCGTGCGTAGCAATCGCCTTCATCGCGGGTGATGACGTTGAACGAGAGCCGGTCGTAGATCTCATAGGGCTCGTCGCGGCGGATATCCCAGTCGACGCCTGAGGCGCGCAGGTTCGGGCCGCTCAGGCCGAGATCGATGCCGTCTTCGGCCGAAATCAAACCGATTCCCTGCGTGCGTTTCAGGAACACCCGGTTGTTATCGACCAGCCGTTCATAGTCGCGGATCCGGTTCGGGAAGATGTCGCAGAACTCGCGGATCTTTGGGAAGAATCCGTCGGGCAGATCCTCGCGCACCCCGCCGACCCGGCAGAACGAGGTGTGCATCCGCGCCCCGCTGATCATCTCCAACAGGTCCATGATCATTTCGCGCTCGCGCATGGCGTAAAGGAGCGCGGTCATGGCGCCCAGGTCCAGCGGGAGTGCGCCGGTGATCAGGAGATGACCGGATATCCGCGCCAGTTCGGCCATCAGCACGCGGATATATTGCGCGCGGATCGGCGCTTCGATGCCCAAGAGCTTCTCCACCGCCAGTGCGAAGGCAAGGTTGTTCGAGGGCGGGCAGAGGTAGTCGAGCCGGTCGGTCAGCGGGAAGATCTGGGTGTAGGAGAAGCTTTCTGCCAGTTTCTCGGTACCGCGGTGGAGGTAGCCGACATGCGGGTCAACGCGGGCGACATATTCGCCGTCCAACTGGAGGACGAGCCGCAGGACCCCATGCGTGCTGGGATGCTGCGGGCCGAGGTTGAGAAGCACCTCCCTGGTGTGGGGCGCATCGGATTCCGGCCAACTCAGTTCCGTGACTTCGGTCATCTCAAGCCCCGGTGTGAAACGGCCTCCCTATGGAATGTCCTTGGTGGCAAGGTCGGGCTGCGTCGGCGGCGGGCCTTCGGCGCCAAACGGATTCAGCTTGTCCCTGTAGCCACGGAGCGGAAAGTCCTTGCGCTGCGGGAAGCCCTCGAACCCTTCCCACATATAGATGCGGCGCAGGTCGGGATGGCCCTCGAACCTGATCCCGTACATGTCCCAGGCCTCGCGCTCATGCCAATTGGCGGTGCGCCAGACCCCCGTCACCGACGGGACCCGCGGCGGATCGCCTAAGCGGCACTTGATCCGCACGCGCCATTTGTTCGGCAGCGACAAGAGGTGGTACACCGCCTCGTAACGCGGCGCCTCGGGGTAGTGATCGACCCCGCAGATGTCGGACAAGAAATCGAACCGCAGCGCCGGGTGTTCCTTCAGGAACCGGCAGAGCGCCACGATCATGTCAGGCGGAGCGGCGAAAACGTGGATTCCATGCGAGAAGCCAAGCTCCTTGACTGCCCCCTCGAAACGTTCGGCGATCAGGGTGCGGATGAGGGGCGTCTCCACGCTCATGGCACCGCGACCCGGTCCAGGGGCGTCCCGGCCAGCGCCCTGGATTTCTTGATCTTCTCCTGAAGCAGAAGGAAGCCGTGCATCAGCGCCTCGGGCCGCGGCGGGCAGCCGGGCACATGCACGTCCACCGGCACGAAGGTCTCGGCCCCCTGCACAACCGCATAGGTGTTGTAGACCCCGCCCGAGATGGCGCAGGTGCCCATAGCGATGACCCAGCGCGGCTCCGGCATCTGGTCATAGAGCCGGCGCACCACGGGCGCGAATTTCCGCGTTATGGTGCCGGCAATGATCATCACGTCGGACTGGCGCGGGGAGGGCCGGAACACCACGCCGAAGCGGTCGAGATCGTAGCGGGCACATCCCGCCGAGATCATCTCGATGGCGCAGCAGGCAATGCCGAAGGTTTCGGGCCACAGCGCTGATCTTCGGCTCCAACTGATCAGGCTGTCGGCCGTGGTGAACAGCACACTGTCGCGGATCGCGTTGTTTACGCCTCCCATTCCAGCGCCCCCTTCAGCCAGGCGTAGGCGAAGCCCACGAGAAGCAGCAATATGAAGATGAACATCTCGACATAGCCCACCAGCCCGATCTCCTTCAGGACAACGGCCCAGGGAAAGAGGAACATCGTCTCGACATCGAAGACCACAAAGAGGATCGCGAGGATGAAGAACTGCACCCTGAAGCGGCCTCCGGCGGCTTCGCCCGCCGGGTCCATGCCGCATTCATAGGGCATGTTCTTCGCTGGATAGGGATTGGATTGGCGCAGCAGCGAGGAGACAAAAAGCGTAACCATCGCCACCAGAACAATTCCGGCGACCATGAAAAGAACCGGCAGGAACTCCATTCCGGTCACGTCGCGTAGCCCCAGTCACCTACCGAGGGCTTTGCTCAGGCCGCTACCGACCCCTTCGGGATCGGTGACACGGGCGCCCTGGGAAGCAACTTGGGCATTCCTTTCTTGCGCCGCCAGAGTATTCCGTCGGCCGGATCATTGCAAATCCAATCGGTCAGCCACCAACTGCGGCATGTTGCGCAAGCCTCAGAAATAACGCCGGAAACAGGCCGATGCCAACGGTGCCGGCAGCAGTGAAGGCAAGTGTGGCGCCGACCGCGGGCGTCAGCGCCGGGTCGAACGCGCCCTCCGGCTCGCGCATGTAGATCACCATCACGATGCGGATGTAGAAGTAGGCGGCAACGGCGCTCAGCAGCACCGCGATCACTGCCAGCACGATGAAGCCACGCTCGACGAGCGCGACCAGTACGTAGAACTTGGCGAAGAACCCGGCAGTCGGCGGAATGCCGGCCAACGAGAACAGATAAAGCAGCATCAGAAGCGCCAGCCCGCGATGCGACTTGGCGAAACCGGCGTAGTCCTCGATGACCTCGCCCGAGAAGTTGCCGTTCCGCATCATGATGATGGCGCCGAATATGCCGAGGTTCATGAACGCATAGATCAGCAAATAGAGCATCACGCTGGCCACTCCGTCCGCACCGCCGGCCGCCACACCGAACATGGCGAACCCGGCGTGGGCGATGCTGGAATAGGCCAGGAGGCGCTTGAAATTGTCCTGCACCAGCGCCACGAAACTGCCGAGCGCCATCGTCACTGCCGCAATGACGGCAACGATGATCCAGACATTCGACGCGGCGACCAGCGGGTTGAGGAACACCCGCAGGATCACAGCGAACCCCGCTGCCTTAGGCCCCACCGACATGAAGGCGGTGATCGTCGTCGGCGCCCCTTCATAGACGTCCGGCACCCACATATGGAACGGCACCGCGCCGACCTTGAAAACCAGCCCTGCGACGATAAAAACCACAGCCAGGAGCAACCCGGGATCGAGCGGGTTTCCGGTCACCGCCGTAGCCATCCTGTCCAACTGCGTTGTGCCGGTGAGCCCGTAGATCAGCGAAACGCCATAGAGGAAAATCGCGGTCGAGACCCCGCCAAGGATTACGAATTTCAGCGCCGCTTCGTTCGACCGCTGCTGCTGCCGCAGGAAGCCGGTCAGCACATAGGTGCAGAGCACCATAAGTTCGAGGCCTACATAGATCGACAGGAGGTCGATCGCCGAGGCCATGATCATCATTCCCGAAAGCGCCAAGAGCAACAGTACATAGTATTCACTGCTCCCGATCCCTTCGATCTCGGCATATTTTCGCGAAAGAAGAAATGTCAGAACGGCGATCAGGTAGAACACGACCTTGAAGAAGATCGCGAAGCGGTCGGCGATGAACATACCCGAGTAGGCCGGCCGCACCTCACCCGCCAACATGAGTGTTGCAAAGGCGGCAATCAGCACGATCGCGACTGAAGCCGTGACCAGGAGGTGCTGCTGCCCCTTCCGCAAAAACTGTCCCAGGATCAGTAGGAAGCAGGCCCCGGCAATCACGACGACCTCGGGCAGGCTCGCCAGAATCGACTGGAAAAGAGCGGCGGCGGTCATTGGGCGCCCCCCTTACCGTGCACCTGCGCCAGTAGATGCTTCACCGAGGCGTCGATGATTTCGAGAAAGGGCTTCGGATAGAGTCCGATCCAGACAACCAAGACGGCTAGCGGCAGGATCGCCGCTATCTCGCGGGCGTTCACGTCGCGAACCTTGTACCGCATGCCGATGCTGGCCGGACCAAGCGCGACTTTCCTATACATGCCAAGCAGATAGGCAGCTCCCAGCAACGCCCCCACAACGGCAGCGGCGCCGACAGCGAGGTTGGCTGCGAACGCGCCTGACAGGACCAGCAACTCGCCCACGAACGAATTCGTTCCCGGCAGCGCCATCGACGACAGGGCGAACAGTGCAAGAAACGCCGTATAGACCGGCGCCGCCTTCATCAGGCCGCCATAATCCGCGATGCTGCGGGTATGGGTCCGCTCGTAGATAAGGCCTACAGCCAGGAACAATGCCCCTGTCGTCACGCCATGATTGAACATCTGCAGGATGCCGCCCTCGAGCCCACGGAGGTTCAGCGTGAAAATCCCAAGCGTCACCAGGCCCATGTGACTGATGCTGGAATAGGCCACCAGCTTCTTCAGGTCGTCCTGCGCCAAGGCGAGCAACCCGCCGTAGACGATGGCGACTGCAGAAAGGACCAGCATCAGCGTGGAATAATGCACCGATGCTTGGGGCAGCATCGGCAGCGAGAATCGCAGGAACCCGTAGGCGCCCATCTTCAGGAGCACGGCGGCGAGGATGATGCTGCCGGCCGTCGGCGCCTGTACATGAGCATCCGGGAGCCAGGTATGGACCGGGACCATCGGCACCTTGACCGCGAAGGCGATCAGGAAGGCGAAGAACAGCCATGACTGAATCTGGAACGGCAAATCCTGCGCCATCAGGGCGCGGATGTCGAAAGTCTCGCCACCCTGGAAATAGAGCACGATGACACCGATCAGGAACATGAGGCTGCCTGCCAGCGTGTAGAGGAAAAACTTGAACGCTGCATAGATCCGGCCGTCACCGCCCCAGACGCCGATGATCACGTACATCGGAATAAGCATCGCCTCCCAGAAGACGTAGAACAGGAACAGATCCAGCGCGCAGAACACGCCCAGCATCAGCGCCTGCATGGCCAGCAGGCTGACCATGAATTCCTTCACCTTGCGGTCGATCGCAACCCATGAGGCAAGCACGCAGATCCAGCCCAGCAGCGCGGTCAGGAACACGAAGGGTGCGCTGATCCCGTCGATACCAAGTGCGTAAGTGATCCCTAGCGCGGGCACCCACTGGCGTGTCTCGGTGAACTGCATCTCGTGGGTAGAGGTGTCAAAGCCACCAAGCATGGCGATGCAGAACGCGAAGTCGAGGACGGTGACACCTAGTGCCATCCACCGCACGACATCGTCGCCGCGGACAAACATCAGCGCCGCTGCCCCGACGGCCGGCGTGAACACGATCAGGCTAAGCAAAGGGACCGTCATCGCGCCCCCTACCGCCATGCCACAGCGAATACAGCGATAGCCGCGATCACACCGGCGATCATCGCCAGCGCGTAATGGGTCACGACGCCGCTCTGGAGCCGACGCAGCTTCCCGCCGCCGAGCAGGATCGCGCGGGCTACGCCATTCACGAAGGCGTCCACGCCGTGCAGATCGATCCGCAGTCCTGCCCGTGCCAACCCGTGCAGAAAGGGCAGCGCCGCGGTCTCGGACACATCACTCACCGCCTTCTCGTAGCGCGCCAGCGGTTTTTCGGCGAGCCACATGAAGCGCCGCGCGCCCATGCGGTAGAACCAGTCGGTGTCGATGCTGATCGTATTCTCGGGGTCGAGCGCCCTTAGAAACATGACGAAGCCCAAGGCCGTGAACATCAGCACGCCGAGGCTCTCGGTGACATGTACGGCGGTGTAGGGTTGGAAGTCGACCGGATGCGGCAGGAGTGCGTAGAGCGTCTGGGGGAACACCCCGATCGCAATGCAGAGCACCGCCGCGATGCCCATCGCAACCAGCATGTTGCGCGGCGGCTCTCGCGCTTCCAGCCCGTGGTCCGTGCCGAAGAACATGTAGTACGGGAGCTTGAGTCCGGTGTGCAGGAACGTCCCTGACGATGCCATCGTCAGCGCCAGCACCACCAGCGCGCGATGATCCTGTCCGGCGGCGGCCACCACCATCGACTTGGTGACGAAGCCCGAAAAGAAAGGGAATGCCGAGATCGCAAAGGCGCCAACCATGTACAGCGCAAGGGTTACCGGCATGGTCTTGTAGAGCCCTCCGAGTTCGGTGAGCTTGCGCCGCCCTGTGACGTGGATCACCGCACCCGCACCCATGAAGAGGAGTGCCTTGTAGAGAATATGCGCGAAGGCATGGCTGACGGCGCCGTTCACCGCCATCTCGGTCCCGATGCCGATGCCCGCCACCATGTAGCCCACCTGGCTGACGATGTGATACGCCAGGAGCCGCCGGCAATCGTTCTCCAGCACCGCGTAGATGACCCCGTAAAGCGCCATCACAGTGCCAAGCCAGACAAGAAGATCGGTCCCCGGAAATGCCCGCGCCAGCACATAGACGGCGGTCTTCGTGGTGAAGGCGCTCATGAATACCGCCCCGGTGACGGTCGCTTCCGGGTAGGCGTCGGTCAGCCAGGCGTTGAGTGGCGGCACCGCAGCGTTGAGCAAGAACCCGACCAGGATCAGGCAGGTGGCGAAGCCCAGCCCGCCCTCGATCGGGCCGAAGAGCAACGAACCTGTGGCGACCCCATGAAGAATGATGCCGCCGAGCAGGGCAACGCTGCCGGTTATATGGACCATGAGGTAGCGGAACCCTGCGCCGAAAGCCTGCTCGCCGCGCTGGGCAAAGACCAGGTAGGCAGAGGCAAACGTCATGCCCTCCCAGAAAAGGAACAGGGTCAGGTAGTCGCCGGCGAACACTACCCCGAGCGCGCTGCCGACGTAGATGAAAGCCGCCACATGCTGTCCTGCGTGCGTGAGATGCAACGCATAGACCATGCCGATTAATGCCATGATGCTGAAAACGGTGGCGAAGAGGACGCTTAGCTTGTCGACCTTCGCAACAATGATTTCCTGCCCGATGAACCGCGCCGCGCCGTAGCCGCCAGGATGCATCGTGAGCACGGCCAGGATCGCCAGCGTCGGGATCAGCAGCACATAGGCCTTGCGGACAGACCCATTTAAAAGGGGAATCGGAAGCGCGCCGAGAATGAACAGCAGGCCGGGATGGACGAAGTCAGTCATAATAGTCCTCGCGCCGCATCAGCCCGCACTGATGGCCAAAAAACTTGGACACGAAGATCAGAAGCACGCAGGAGCCGAAGCCATAGAGGGCAGACCAGCCAGGCAGCCGTTCCCACAGGTATTCGGCGTGTTCGCGGAAGACCAGAAAGTCGGCGATGACGATCAGGACGAGCACCAGATAGAATAGCCGGCGACGCCTTTTCGCATGTCTCTCATCGCCAAAGAAATCGACGAGACGCTTGATCATCTGACGACTCTTTCCGCCAGGGCGAGGAAATAGTCCGGGTAGATGCCCATCGCCACCGACAGGATGGCGGTCGCGACGAGCGGGAGCGCTAGCATCGGAATTTCACGAACGGTCGCCGGGCATTCCTGCGCCTCCGTCCCGAAAAAAGCCGCATAGCTGACTGGTAGGAAATAGGCGGCGTTCAGGACCGAACTAGCCAAGAGCACGATAAGGAAGGGGGTCTCCCCGGCCTCCACCGAGCCGAGCGCCAGATACCACTTGCTGATAAAGCCCGCGGCCGGCGGTACTCCGATCATGCTGAGCGAGGCGACGAAGAACGCCCCCATCGTCCAAGGCAACCTGCGGCCGATGCCGGCCATGTCGCTGATGTTGCGCTTGCCAGACGCGCAGTAGATCGACCCGGCGCAGAAAAAGAGAGTGATCTTCGAGAATGCATGCGCCGCGATGTGGATGATCCCGCCTACCATCGCGGCGGGCGACAGCAGAACCGCGCCCAGCACGATGTAGGAGAGTTGGCTGACCGTCGAATAGGCGAGCCGTGCCTTCAGGTCGTCCCGCGTCAGGGCGTAGATGGACGCCATCAGGATCGTGAACGAGACCACATAGGCCGTGGCGATGCCGAGTCCCAGCCCGCCCACCAGCCCCGCGCCGAAGACGTGGAACACCACGCGCAGCACGCAGAACACACCCATCTTGACAACGGCCACCGCATGCAAGAGCGCGCTAACCGGTGTCGGCGCCACCATCGCCGCAGGCAGCCATGCGTGCATGGGCATCACCGCGGCCTTGGCGAAGCCGAAGAGGTAGCAGAAATAGACGACGGTTAGCAGCGACGCTGACGCGTTGGCCCCCGCCAGCAGTCCTCCCGCTACAAAGTCGAGCGACCCCGCAATCTGGTAAGTCAACGCAAGTGCGGCCAGGAGCACGCTTTTCGACGCACCCATCAAATAGACGAGGTACTTGCGGCTGCCAGTCCATCCCTCCTCGTCCTCGTGGTGGTAGACAAGCGGATAGGTAACGAGGCTCAGCACCTCGTAGAAGATCACCAACGTGAACAGATTGGCGGCAAAGGCGCCCCCGGCGGCGGCCGCGAGGCTGGCGGCGAAGCAGGCGAAGAACCGGGTCTGCGCATGCTCATTCAAGTGCCGCATGTAGCCGATGGAATAGATCGACGCCACGATCCACAGCAGCGACGAGACGGTGGCAAACACCATACCGAGCGCATCGACACGGAAAGCGAAGTCGATCCCCGGCAGAATCTCGAAAAGGCGCAAATCGACTGTCCCGCCCGCCAGCACCGTGGGCGCCATTGAGGCGACAATTGCGAACATGGCGATCGCGGCCAACGGCGAGACGGCATCGCGAAGTTTCTCGCGTTTGTTTAGAAGGAGAACTGCAAGGGCCGCCAGAACTGCGACGGCAATGGCAAGCAGCGGCCGGATCGAAATCACCGGCTATCCTTTCAAAATGGTCACTTCGTCGACCTTGAGAGTGGACTTGTTCCTCGCGAGGGCGACCAAGATGCCGAGGGCAACGGCGACTTCCGCCGCTGTGATTGCGATGACGAAGATTGCGAAAATCTGCCCGCGGAAGTCGTCGTAGTAATGCCCGAAAGCGATGAAATTGATATTGACCGAGTTGAGCAGCAGTTCCAGCGACATCAGCACGACCAGGATATTGCGTCTGAGCAGCACGCCTGCTGCTCCGATCACGAACAGGACAACTCCGAGCACGATGTACCACCAGAGCGGCACCATCACCGCGGCTCCTTCCGCGCCAGCACGATGGCGCCTACCAGGGCCGCCAGCAGGATGACGGAGGCGACTTCAAACGGCAGGAGATAGTCGGCGAAAAGCGTCGTGCTGAGCTGCCTGACCTCACCGCCGGTGCGCATTGCGACAGGCTCCGCGACCGAAAAGCGGTCGCTCCTGAGCACCAAAACAAGCATCTCGACCCCAAGCAGGACGAGCAGCACCAGAACAGGCAGGTTGCTGCCGGGCAAGAACCGCTGCAACACCGCTTCGCGCACATCAATCATCATGATCACGAACAGGAACAGGACCATGATCGCGCCGACATAGACGAAGATCTGGATGACCGCGAGCAACGGCGCCTCCAGCAAGACGAAGATCGCCGATATCTGCAGGAAACACGCCATCAGCGCTAATGCGCTGTGAACTGGATTCCGCGCCAGGACCAAGGTCAGAGCCGCGACTACGGACGCCGCAGCGAACAGAAGAAAGAACCCCTGATCCATCGACGCCGCTCCTCCGACACGAACTGTCGCTCGGCGCGACAGGGCCGGACTTGAGATAGCTGTCCACTTCCGCTCACAAATTGTGCCCTAGTATCGGATTTTTCTCAAGATTATCGAGGCTTGGCGCTGCGCTAAACTGACTACTCATATTGGAGAGCGCGGCGCACTTCTCGGAAAGCCTTGCTGATCCGTAACAGGTCAGGCTCGGTTGAAACGGGGCTTGAGGCGGCACGGAAGGGCGGCAGACGACGACGCCGGTATGGATATCGGAGACGAAGCCTGCCGATGCACGTCGAGTGCGGCCTGAAGCGCGTCGCGCTGAAGCGGATTCAGGCGACGCGCTTTAAGTATTTGTCTTGATGCATGTCGCCCAAAACCGCTGCGCACTTTTGGGCGACATGCATTAGTTTAGGCCGCGGTGCGACCAGATCCGCTTGCCGTCCTGGCCGAGCGTCCCTTTAAAATTTAGCCTGCAAGGGCCTGCAGAGCCGGCGGGGAGCGGCCGAACGGCTGGAGCTTGAGCCTCAGGCCGCGAAACGATACGGAATGATACGGGAAGAGTTTTGATTTTGGCCCACGAAAAGTCGAAAAAACAAAGGTATGAATACATCCTCCGGGCCTATCGTTGTCGTTATTTATCAATGATTTAGCGCCAGTTTCTTCCTTCGGTTTGCCAAGTCCAAGGTGGCGAACCTTCGCATATCGCTTTGATTTAGTTGACTTATGGTGGGCCGCCGAGGCTACCGCCAATACAGCGCCGTTGTCGAAATCGTTTGTTGAAACGGACTTTTTTTGGGCCGGCTGCTGCCGACATCGCGGCCCTCGATCGTCCGCTCGGCTTTTTGGAGATCTATGTCGTGCGTGCCCGCGCACGAACGGCTTCCGGAAAGTCCGGCAACGCATGTGGACGCTCTCGGTTCTGTTTGTAATCGATTGGGATTCCACCACCAATACCCTAAAAGCACCAAGCCCAGCTTCTGTCCGATTGATGGATGACGTTGGTCGAGAGCGGTGGTAATATTTTAGATACACATGGTCCGCTGAGCCTAGCAGCGCCCATGGAGTGCCGGTTGGGAGACTCCTCCTTCCTACGAGTTGCTGGTGCACCGACGCATTGGATCTATAGATCTCGGCAACTCGCCGGCGCTGGCGTACATTCCCGTAGCGTCAGCGACCCATCGATCGGAGATTTTAGGGGTGCAACTGGGCAGGTCCTGCCTGTCTGAGAAAGACTAGCTTCCCGTCCAGTTGTGAGATGACGATACCATCGTTGTCGAGAGGGAGCACGTCGACCGGGCGGGTCAGACCGTCGAGAAGCACTTGCCTTTTTCCTGATGCCAGGTTCACACTGAGAAGCCTTCCGCTTTCGGAAGCCCATCCACGGGATTGATCGAAAGTGCCGTGCTCTAGGATCAGCATCTCTCCCGTCTTTTCGAAAACGACATCGACCGGAGCATTTAGGCTGACGGCGTCGATGCGGGCGACGCTTGTTTGGCCGGCCTGCGGCAGCGAGATAATTTGGCCACTGCCGGCAACGAAGGGAAACCCGCCAAACAGGGAGACGTAAAGCCGGCCGCCATGCACGGCGAGGCCGGTTGGAACCGCGTCGAACTCGTATTTTTGCTTGTCGCCGAACTCGGTCGGCGACAAGGCCGTAAGGGACTGGCCGCTGGTGCTCAGCCGAGCGAAGGCGAAGAGTTGTGTCCGGTCGCTGCCGTTGAGCAAAAGGCGTTCGACGGAGTTTCGCGCGGCGTCTATGACGTAGAGCGAGTCACCGGACACGGCGAAGTCGTACGGGTTCCAGAAGTCGTTGCTGACGACCTTCGTGACGGCGCCCTCGTCGACCTCGAGCATCGCGTGGTCGTTGGGGCCTTCGTCATGGTTCGCTGGCGTCCAGCCCTGGGCGACGAGATAGCCGCTGCCACGGCGCTCGACCCGATACGGCCCGGTCGGGTCGCCCATGACGTCGGTGCCATGCGGCAAGACGGGCCCGAAAGCGATGAAACGGTCGTTCCGAGTGTACCTGTAGAGGCGGCCGTCGGCGAGGTCCGTGACCAGAAGGGCATCGCCGTCGCGTGCAAGACCGGCGAAGATCGCCCCCGGCATTTGCACGGTTTCGACTTTGTATCCTGGCGCCGCCTTCGGCTCCGCCACCCCGTCTGTTGTGACAATCACGAGCGAAAGGGCGATCAATCCGATGAGCGCGCGCATCGGAAGCCTCCATTGGCAGCGAAGCGAAAATCCGGGTCGTAGGCAAGCCGGTAGGTCGTGCTCAGGCGGGTGGGGTCGCTATTCCACGCGCCACCGCGAAGCACCCGATACTTTCTGGCAATTTCGGGCGATGCTTCGCCGTCGTAGGGCGCATAAAAGTCGCGGGTCCATTCCCACACATTGCCGACCAGGTTGAGCAGGCCCTCCCTGCTTGCCCCTAGCGGAAACGATCGGGCCGGCGCCGTAGTGTCATCACCATCGCAACAAGCGTCGCGTCCATATTTGGCCCGTGCCGCGTCTACGGGCGCATCGCCCCAGGGAAAGCGCGCTCCCCGCGGCCCGCGTGCCGCGCGCTCATATTCCTTCTCGGATGGCAGCGTCAGGCCGTAGTGGGCGCAGAACGCCTCGGCATCGGCAAAGCTGACGCCGACGACCGGGTGATCGGGCAGGCCCAGGACTGGATGCCGGTCGTAGAAGGCGGCCCGATGGCCCGTCGCCGCGACGAAGCGGCGGTATTGCGCGTTGGTGATCTCGGTCTGGTTCATGGCGAAGGCCCGGCCTTTGACGATGTGCTGCGGCTGCTCATTTTCATTGCCCATGTCGTTGCCGAAGACGAACGAACCTCCGGGTATTTCGACAAGCGGGTTGTCCGCGATAACATCATCGTCGGCCGCGGCGGCTCCGGCCCATATGAGTGCCGCGACGGCCAGGAGCTTTCTAGAAATCGACACGTCCTTGACTCTGGCGATCAAACAGGAACACCTGTTCGGGCGCAAAGCCGACATTCACGATCTGATCGAAGTCGCCCACGAAGTTCTTGTCGGCGCGAATGGTGAGCAAGGTCGCTCCGGCGCGCACGGTGACCAGCGTGTTTTCGCCGGTCAGTTCGACCGAATATATCGGGGCGGCGACATCGGCGTTTGCGCTTGCGGCGGGAAGGACATGGATGTCCTCCGGGCGAGCGCCGAGCACAGCCCTTGCAACGCTCGCGCTCCCAAAGCCGTCGACCCTGATGCCGCCGGGGCTTGTGAAGACACCATCTTTCACCTCACCCTCGATAAGGTTCATCGGCGGCGAACCAATAAAGCCAGCGACGAAGAGGGTTCGCGGGTCGTTGTAGATCTCCCTCGGCGTGCCGAGCTGCTCGATCACGCCCTTGTTCATCACCGCCACCCTGTCAGCGAGTGTCATCGCCTCGATCTGGTCATGAGTGACGTAGATCGTCGTCACCTGAAGCTCGTGCTGGAGGTGCTTGAGTTCGGCCCGCATCTGGACCCGCAACTTGGCGTCGAGATTGGACAGCGGTTCGTCCATCAAGAAGACCTTTGGTGTGCGGATGATGGCGCGGGCCAGTGCGACGCGCTGGCGCTGCCCGCCAGAGAGCTGCTTCGGCAGCCGGTCGAGGAGGCCGTCGAGCTCGACCCGGCGTGCCACCTCGATGACCATCCGGCGCCGCTTGTCCTCCGGCACCTTCCGGATCTTCAAGGGGTAGCCGATGTTATCCGCGACACTGAGGTGGGGGTAGAGCGCATAGGACTGGAAGACCATCGCAACATCGCGATATTTCGGCAGTACGTCGTTGACCCGGTCGCTGCCGATGAAGATGGCTCCGGCAGTAACCTCCTCGAGGCCAGCGACCATGCGCATGGTCGTGGTCTTGCCGCAGCCCGAAGGTCCAAGCAGGACGAGAAATTCCTTGTCGCGCACCTCAAGATTGAGGTCGCTGACCGCAGTGAATGCGCCGAACTTCTTGATCACGCCATTGAAGACGACCGAGGCCATGGCTCACCCCTTGACCGCGCCGAACGAGATGCCGCGAACCAGGTGTTTCTGGACGACGAAGGCGAAGATCATGATCGGGATGCAGGCGGTGAAGCCGGCGGCGCTGATCTCGCCCCAATAGGTGTTGTACTGGGTGACGCGCCCGGCAATGCCGATCGGTAACGTCTGCGATCGTTCGGTCAGGGTCAGGATAAGGGCGAGCAGGAACTCGTTCCATGAAATGATCAGGCAAAAGATGGCGGTGGCCGCAAGCCCAGGGCGGGCGAGGGGCAAGGCGACATGCAGGAACGCGCCCCATCGCGTATCGCCGTCGACCATCGCCGCCTCCTCGAGCTCGACCGGCAGGTCCTGGAAATAGCTCTTCATCATCCAAGTCGCGAAAGGCAGGTTAAACGCCGTATAGGCGATGATCACCGCAGGCTTGGTATTCAGCATGCTGAGATGGTTGAAGGCGATGTAGAGCGGGATAATCGTCACGATCGGCGGCATCATGCGCGTCGACAGGATCCAGAAGGATATCTGGTAGCGCCATCTGCCCGGATACTGGAAACGGGCGAGCGCATAACCAGCCAGTGAGCCAAAGACGACCGAGACGAGCGTCGTCGAGACCGCGATGATCAGGCTGTTCAATGCGTAGATCAGGAAAGGCCGCTCAACGAAAGCGGCGTGGTAGTGCTTCAATGTCGGATTAGCGGGGACCCATTGCGGCGGTATCGAGAAGATATCGATGTCGTATTTGAACGAATTGGCTGCGATCCAGTAGACCGGGAAGAGGGTGATCACGAGCGCTACGGCGATCGTCGCATAGGCGGCGATGCGCTGGATTCCGATGCTCTTTCGCCGGTGCGCCATGGACCCTCTAGTCGGCAAGCCGCATCCGCTTGATGAACCAGGTGCTGAACGCGACAGTCGTGAACAGCACGAACAGCGATATGGCGGCCGCATAGCTGGGGTCGGCGAAGCGGTACGCCACCTGGTAAATGTAGAGACTGAGCGTCTTGGTCCGGTCGGCGGGGCCGCCGCCGGTCAAGATGAAGACGAGATCGAAGAGCCGCAGCGCGTCCATGATGCGCAAGAGAAGCGCGATGGCGATGACCGGCTTCAGGAACGGCAGTGTCAGATCCCAGAACTGCCGCCAGGCGGAGGCGCCGTCAATCGCTGCTGCCTCGTAGGGCTCGTCCGGCAGGCTGGCTAACCCGGCAAGCATCAGCAGGAACATGAACGGCGTCCATTGCCAGACGTCGGCGACGATCACTGAGAACATGGCGAGCCTGACGTCGCCGGCCCAGGCCTGGAGAGGCAGGCCGAGCCGGAACATGATCTCATTGAGCACGCCAAATTGCGGCTCATAGATGAGCTTCCATGTGATCGCGACCGCAATCGGCGGCAGCATCATCGGCAACATCAGAATCGTTTTCAGGAAATTCAGGCGCCGGATATATCGGTCGAGCAGCAAGGCGAGGCCGAGGCCGAGAAGGAACTCGGTGCCGACAGCGAAGACGGTAAACGCCAGCGTGTTCCACAAGCCGACGTGAAACTGCTCGTCGGTGAGAAGCCGCAGAAAATTGTCAGCACCGGCAAATTGCCAGGGCAGGTCGGGATTCGGGCTGATCCGTGTTGCTGCCGCAACGATCATATAGATCGACGGGAATATCGTGAGCGTCAGGAGCACGAGCATGGCTGGCGCAAGCATCAGTACCCGGAGGTGGAGCTCAAACCACCGCTCGAACGAATTTCCGAACTTCGCACCGACAGAGACGGTCATCGGAAGTTCTATCCGTCATATCGGTCAATCATAGCATGGCGAACCCGAGAGCCAAAGCCGGCGCGGATGCGCTTGTGCTTACCCTGAGGCTGACCCGGCAAAAATGGAGCGACATCACCGATGTCGCTCCATTCAAATCACAATGCGGCAGCTACTTGATGCCGGTTATCTCTTCGACCGCCGCCTGGGACTTCTTCAGCGCCTCCTCCGGCGTTTCCGTGCCAGCTACGGCTTTGGAAAGTTCGATTCCGAATGCGTTCTCGATCTCGGGCCATTTCGGATGGCGCGGACGCGGCGTCGAGGCTTCGATCGCTTGCATGAGCACTGGATAATGCCGAAATTTTTCCTGTTTGGTCAGGCTGGCATCGGTGAAGATCGACTTGCGCACCGGCGGGTTGCCGCGCTCGGCCGAGATTTTCATCTGTTCCGGCGAGGTCGCCCACAGCATGAAGTCGAAGGCCTCCTGCTTGTTCTTAGCCGCAGCCATGATGCCCATCGTCCAGTGGCCGATTTCCGAGCTGCCCGCTTTGGTGCCCGCCGGGATAGGCGAGTAGGAGATCTTGCCGACCATCTTCGACTGGCTGGGGTCTTCGAAAGTCGCGACCCAGTTCGGCCAGTTGATCGACGAGGCTGCAGTGCCCGCGGCCAGGGCCTGGCCGACCTCGTTGGCGTTGTAGCTCTCGACACCCTTCGGCGAGACGTCGCGCAGCGCCATGAAGGTCTTCATCGCGGCGGCACCTTCGGGCGTGTCGATCGTCACTTTTGTCCGGTCACCGTTGAACATGTCGGCGCCGTACGACCAGAAGATCGGCATGAAGTCGGCGACGACGGGGTTGCCTTGGCCACCCCGGAAGACGTAACCGAAATAGCGACCGCTGCCTTTTTCGGAGAGTGCCTTGGCTGCCTTGAGCACGTCGTTCCAGGTCTTTGGTGTCGCGACGCCGGCTTCCTTGAACTTGGCGGCGTCATAGAAGAACATCTGCGCGTTTCCGACATAGGGCAGGCATACATAGGGGCCCTTGTTATAGGGATTGCGGCAGACTGCCAGAGACTTTGACAGGAAATCGTTGTCCGGACCTTCGAGCCCGGCCTTCTTGAAATATGGGGTCAGGTCCTCCAAGTGTCCGTTCTCAGCGAAGAATGGAATCCACGGATCATCCATCAATACGATGTCGAAGGCGCCCGATTTGGTCTGGCCGGCATTGGCCCCCTGTTCAAAAACGTTGCTATAGGGCGCCTGAACGATCTCGACTTTGGTGCCCTTCAGCTTTGCATAGTCGGCGGCAGCGGCTCTCAGGCCGTCGCCCTCGCTTCCCGAGGGAACGAGCACAGTTATGTCGGCCAACGCGTGTGTCGCTATCAGCGACGACAGCGCGAGGACTGCGGAGAAAAGAAATTTTCTGACCATCGTATTCCTCCCTTTTCCGCTCCAGCCTGTCGGCGGGCCGATGCCAGAACCGCTCGCACGCGTTTGACCGCTCACGAAGCGCGGCAGCGCTCCGTCGCAGTCGGCAACGTTTGAAGGGGGATGCGAACGGCGCAGGGGGCCACTTGGACCGCCAAAGCATCAATACTGCAGGGCAACTGGTGGGTCGTCACAACCCACATCTCCCGCAGGTGCACCGAGGTGCGCTACCTCCCATTTTAACAGCTTGGCTGCTTCAATTGAAGGGGATGCGGGCTCTACGGTGTTGCGTCCCGGTCGGTCGGCGCGAGAGTGTCGATCCCCGGGGCGGCGGCACTAGCCAGGAGAGCACCGTTGTTCGCAACGAACCGCTCCTGTCCGCGCCGAAGACGTTATCGTTCGAGCTGGTGCGCCTCTCCCCGCTGGAGCGCGTCGTGTTCGTGTTTTGCAACGCGTTCGATCTCACCTTCGACGAGATAGCCTCAGTGGCCGACCTGGAGGGACCGCAGCCTGACTTTTAAAAAAGACAGTTTTCGATTTCTGGAATTGGTTAAAGGATCGGGGAAAAAATCTGAATGAGAGGCATGCGAGTGCGCTGGGTTCCGTTTCCGCCAGCGATTTGTAGGCGCCGCCCTGCCTTCAGCGCTTGGTTACGGAGGGCAAGAAATTCATGGTGCAGCGCACAAAAATATTGCTATTGGGTTGTGTCGGTTTCATAAAATGAACGAGGCGCTTTTTTGGGGGTGTCCACTGAAGGATGGAAACTATGTCCACCGCTGAAAAAACCCCTGACACCACTGAAGGCACCGCCTTGCCGACCTTCGATCCGTCCAAGGCTGCGGCCGAGTTCCGCGCTGCCGCTGAAAAGGGCGTCGAACAGTCAAAAGAAGTTCTTGCCAAATTCAAGGCGGGCTCTGAAGAAGCCCAGAAGGCTCTCGAGTCGAGTTTCGAAACCGCCAAAGCCGTTGGCAGCGATCTGTCGTTGAAGACAATTGCCGTTCTGCGCGCCAATACTGAAGCCGCCTTCTCGCACTTTGAAGCCCTGGTTGCCGTTAAGTCGCCTTCCGAATTCGTTGAACTGCAGACCGCCTTCGTCCGCAAGCAGGTTGAAACGGCCGTCGAGCAGGCCAAGGAACTCCAGGCCGTCGCGACCAAAGCCGTGGTGGACGTATCCAAGCCGATCAAGTCTGCCTTCGAGAAGGCGGTCAAGGAACTCAAAGTCGCCTAGCTTTACGTCCGGGCGAGAGGCGGTCCAGCTTGGCCACGAGTACCGGACATTTCTGCCGGCGCGCCGTGGCCGGTTGAGGTCTTCAATCGAGAGCATGGGCGCAGCCCGACGGATATCGACTATCCGCCGGGCGAGCCGCCCTTCAGTGGTGATGGGCGGAGACGCTCTTGACGTATTGGGATACAAGTTCCCTCGGCGCCGACTGACCGACGTCGCCGACGCTGAGGATGCCGACCATACGCATGCTCTTGTTGATCACCGGCAACCTGCGGATTTTCAGTTCCTCCATGTGCCGCATGGCCTTGGCCAGATCGTCGTCTTCGCGGCAGCAGTGAATGCCGGTCGTCATGACATCGCGCGCTGTCGCGGTGCGGCTGTCGAAACCATCCTCCGCCAGTCCTTTGCAGACAATGTCGCGGTCGGTCACCATTCCGATCAGCCGGTCGTTCTCTCCGATGGGAATCGAACCGATATCCTCGGCTCGCATCAATTTCGCCAGTTCGGTGACAGCGGTTTCGGGGCTGACCCAGTCGACACCCTTGTGCATTGCGTCTTTGACTTTCATGGCGGACCTCCCTTTCTGAGGTTGGTGCATGTCCCTCTGGCTCATGTTACCGCGGACTGGATTTTCTGGAAACATGATGAGGTGCGCCGACGCTGAACCGCTGAAGCATCGACGAGTACGCTGAGTGCGTACCGATCGCCTTTCTCTTCAGACGGTCCAGCCGCTATTTCCTTCGGCACCCCCCGACGCCATGCCTCGGGTTAGAAAAGTTCCTCACATTAGACACCTGCGAGTGACCGGCCCGAGCGGTACGGACGCGGCGTTGGTTCAGCGCCATGGTGATGCTTCGAAGGCTTGTGATACGGATCGCCGGATCGATCGGGAAGACCAGCCAAATGGCTTCGGCGAAGCGGCAGGTTCACGGATGGAGACGGCGCGTCCACGTGCGGCCTCGTTGTCTACGCACTGCCTGGCGCTTAGGGTGTTAGAGGATGGCACATAGTCAAGTCATTCTCCGAACGACCCAGAGTGACCGGCCCGCATGAGCGATCCCGGACAACAGTCGAAGGCGAGGATCATCTTTGAGCCGCTCAGCCTCGACCACATCAAGAAACAGGACCCGCTGATCGGTCTCGTTGGCGTTCAGCGTAATCCACCAGCGCTGATCCTCGCAGCAAAGCCCGGCCTCCGGATGTTCCTGGAGGTATTCAATCGCATATTCGGCGTCCACTTTTCTCGGTGCCGCATCCACGGACATTTGCTCTTTCCTCCGCCGTCGGCGATCACTTAGGGACTATACCTGATGATAGAGTCTGTTGCAGTGAGAAATCAAAACCTAAAGCGCATGGAGCGAATCTGAAAGATCGCGACGCGCTTTAAATCTTTGTTTCGATGCATGTCGTTTTCCCCAAAACCGCTGCACACTTTTGGGCGACATGACCGTGCGAAGGATCGACCTGGCGATCAGGATCTTGATAGCGAACCGCCAACCATCCAGGCGTCCTTGACGCTCACGTCGCTTTGCCGGCCACCGCGTCCATTCCCATCTCCTCCTCCGAAATGTCGTCGAACGAGGCGTAGTTCATGTTGTAGAGGCGGGCGTAGAGGCCCTTTCGTTCCATCAATTGATCGTGGTTGCCGCTTTCGACGATCTCGCCGTTCTGCAGCACGATGATGCGGTCGGCGCCACGGATGGTGGCCAGCCGGTGGGCGATGACGAGCCCGGTCCGGCCTTCCAGCAGCTTTACCAGCGCCTTTTGGATCAGCATCTCGGTGTAGGAATCGATGCTGGCAGTGGCCTCATCGAGCACAAGGATCTTGGCGTCGGCCACCAGAGCCCGCGCGAAGCTGATCAACTGCCGCTGGCCGAGCGAGAGATTGCCGCCGCGCTGCTCGAGCTCGGTGTCGTAGCCGTCGGGCAGATGCTCGACGAAGTCGTGCGCGCCCACGGCCTTTGCCGCGCGGACCACCTCCTCTCGGGTAGCATTGGTCTTGTGGTAGCGGATGTTTTCCAGCACCGTCCCGGAAAACAGAAACGGCTCCTGCAGGACCATCGCCATCTGTTCGCCGAGCGAATCCTGCGTCAGGTCGCGCACGTCGTGCCCGCCGACCAGCACCTGACCCGACCACACATCGTAGAAGCGGTGCGCCAGCGCCATGGAGCTCGACTTGCCCGAGCCGGTCGGACCGACAAGTGCGACGGTCTCCCCCGGATTGACGCGGAAGCTGACGTTCTTCAGCACCGGCTGGTTCCGCCGGTAGCCGAAGGTGACGTTCCTGAACTCGACCGAGCCGTCCATGTCGCGCGACAGCGCCACCGCGCCTTGCCTGTCGCTGACGTCCACTGGCACGTCGAGCACTTCGGAGATGCGCTGTCCCGAGGCCATGGCGCGCTGCATGACGCTGTACTGCATGGTCAGCGAGCGGATGGGGTCGAAGAAGCGCTGGATGTAGAACAGGAACGCCACCATGACGCCGATGTCGAGGCCGTGCGACAGCACCATCGAACCGCCGACGACGATGACCGTCGCCATGGCCATGCCGGTCAGCGTATCGACGATCGGCACCATCACCTGCGCATATCTGGCCGACCTCAGATGGGCATTGAGATTGGCCAGCACCTTCTCGTCATAGAGGTCGAAATTGACGTGCTGGCGCTCGAGGCTTTGCACGGTGCGCACGCCGTGAATGCCTTCGGCCAGCGCGCCGTTGGCGATCGAGTTGGTTTCGTGCGCGGCCATGAAGGCGACCTTGGCGCGCGGCAGCCAGAACAGACGCACGATGAACAGCATCGGCATGGTCGAAAGCGTCAGCAGCCCGAGCCGGAAATCGAGCCACAAGAGCACGCTGACGATGCCGAACAAGAGCACGATGTCGCCCACAGACATGACGGACGTTTCGAGGAACTCCTGCATCGAATTGACGTCGCCCTGCAGGCGCGACATCAGCCGGCCGACCTCGGTCTTGTCCATGAAGCTCAGCGAGACCCGCTGCAGATGGCCGAACATGGCGCGGCGCAGGTCGGAGAGCACATTCTCGGCCACCTTGCCGACGACGCTTTCCTGCACATAGCTCGCCGCATAATTCATAAGGATGACCGCCGAGAAAGCGGCGGTCGCCCAGGCCATGACCGAACGGTCGAGCCTGCCCGGCGCCATGCCGTGGTCGATGGCGTAGCGGATGACCAGAGGGATCGCCAATTGCGTCAGCGTGAACACCAGCACCGCGGCGACCGAGATGAAAATCCGGGTCTGATACGGCCTCACGAAGCTCCAGATGCGCCGCACGATGCGCGGATCGTAGGCCTTGCCGAAAACCTCCTCCTCGTCGCGGTGCGAGCCGACGACCGCCTTCGCCGGACGCCCGCTGGTGTCTTCCTTCTCGTCGTCGCGCGGGTCCGACATCACGCGGCTCCCAGTGCTGCGGGCCGATCGTCGTCGGGTCGCAGCTGCAGGTCGTAGAGCGCGCGATAGCGTCCGCCTAAGGCCAGCAATTCCTCATGCGTGCCGCGTTCGACGATCCTGCCGCCCTCGACGAACAGGATCTCGTCGGCATGCATCAGCGAGCCCAGCCGGTGCGAGATGATCAGCGTCACGCGGTCCTTGGCGAAGCGCTTCATCGCCGCCCGGATGCGCTGTTCGGTGCCGGCATCGATGGCCGCGGTGGAATCGTCGAACACCAGCACCGAAGGCCGCAGCATCAGGCTGCGGGCGATGGTCAGACGCTGCCGCTGGCCGCCGGAAAGCGAGGCGCCGCGTTCGCCGACGATCGTGGTGTAGCCGGCCGGCAGCCCGATGATGTAGTTGTGCAACTGGGCATACTCAGCGGCTTGGCCGATACGGGTTTCGCGTGCCCAGGGATTGCCGTAGGCGATGTTGTTCTCGATCGAGGTCGTGAACAGGAAGGCGTCCTGCTGCACGACGCCCACCGCCTTGCGCAGCGACCGCAGCGTGACCGCGCGGATGTCCTGGCCGTCGATGGTGATAGCGCCCGAGGTCACGTCGTAGAAGCGTGGGATCAAATGCGCGATGGTCGACTTGCCGCTGCCGGGCGGGCCGACGATGCCGATGGTCTGGCCGGGCCTCGCCTCCAAGGAAATGCCGGACAATGTCGGCCGCCCAGTTGAACCTGCATAACAGAAGCCGACATCGTCGAAGCGCAGCACGCCTTCGGTGACGACCAGGTCGCTGGCGCCCGGCACGTCCTTGATGTCGAGCTCGGTGTCGAGCAGCTCGAACAGCCGCGTGCCGCAGGTCGAGGCGCGTGCGAACGAGTTGACCATCAGGCCAAGCTGGCGCACCGGCATCTGCAGGATGGTCATGAAGGTGAGGAACTGAGCCAGCGTGCCGACGCTGATTTGACCCGACATCACCTTCTGGCCGCCGAACCAGAGCACCAGGCCCATGGCCGCCAGGAACGAGAAGTTCATGGCGCTGGTGTTGCTGACGCGGATATCGACGCGCTGGCTGGCGAGGTCCAGCGCGTCCTGCTTGGCGCGGTCGAATTTCTTGAGCTCATGGCGCTGCGCCGCGAAAGCGCGCACGACACGGATGCCGCCGAGATTCTCGTCCATCACTCGGCTCAGCACCGACAGGCGCTCCTGCAGCGTCAGCCAGGTGCTGCGCAGCCGCAACTGGGTGACCGAGGATCGCCAGGCGACGAACGGCACGAAGCTCAGGCTGAGCAGCCCGAGCACGAGATCGGTGCTGATCAAGAGATAGGCGCCGACGCTGATCAGCACGCCGAGCAGGACCACGCGCAGGACGCCGGTGGAAAAGAACATGCGCACGCCGTCGAGATCGAGCAGCCCGAGCGTGATCAGATCGCCGGTATGGACCCGGTCGTGGAAGGCAAAGCTCAGCCGCTGGATCTTCTCATAGAACGCCAGGCGCAACTCATAGCCGGTCCGATGGCCGACGGCCTCGCCATGGTAGTTCTGCGCCATGGTGAAGAGGCCGCGCAGCACGCTGACGACCAGCAGTGTGAGCGCCGTGTTCCAAAGCGCCTGTTGCGCGGCGGTGCCGGCGCCCACGGCCATCACGCCTTGCGCCTGATCGATGGCGCGCCCCAGCAGGCGTGGAATGAGAAGCTGCAGCGTCGCGGCAATGAAGGTCGAGACGATGGTGATCGCGACTTGCCAGGGATGGCGCAGCGTCATGCGCATGATGCGCAGCAGGGTGCTGAGCCCCTTGCCCCAGGAGGCTTCCGCCACATGGGCAAAGGACTTGCCGCGCTCCGGCGCGCTGCTTTTTGCATCCGTATGCAAAGGAAAATATCCAAACCGATCCGGACATTTAGTCCGGACGAATGAAACAGACTCAGTCTGAGCGATGTGATGTTACGCGTGCCCGACTTGAGCGTTCAAGGGCCAATGAAGGCATCGCACTGTGCCTGTTGAAGGCGACTATAGCCTTCCGATCCGATGGTTGCCTGCCTCACCTGACGCGACGGAAAGAAGCAGGACGGCGTCCGGAGTCGACATTGCGTGAGGATATCACTATATAGCGGCGGCTTTCGGCTTCTCGCCCTGGGTGCGCCTGCGGGATCGCCGTAAATGCGTTGCGTGTTGTGACGGAAATCGGTTCGAAAAACCGGGAAAAAGCAAACAGAAACAATAGTGCGGATCTTTGACGGTCCTGGCCAAGCATCATCACCCTCACCAATCAGAACGTGTTCCCTGAACCCTCCAATTCCTCCCGCTGTGTGGACCTTGGGCAAGAAGTCTTGCCGGTCGAGGCCGACTCGGGTTCGAATGGGGCGTGCATCCGTTGGGGGGCGTTCATGACTACCAACCGGCATTGCCGCTAGGGAAGAAGCAGTATGAGTGAACATGCGATCGAATTCTTGCGCGGATGGATTGGCGAGAAAGTCCAGTGCCCGCATTCGCCGGCCAGGATCGAGAAGCAGGCCGAAACCCTCGCTGAGGAGTGCTGCGCCAAGGCAGCCGAGGAAGGCATCCTTCTGGAAGACATCCAGGAAGAGGTCGGTGACATCAAGGAACTGATCGCATCGCGTCTCGAGGAAGTCGCCGAGGAGAACGAGGACGAAACGCAGCCGGACAAGCCGTCCGAGTAAGATACCCGCCCGCCGGAAAACCCGGCATTCTCCTGCAAACGAGCCGAGCGTCTGGCTTAAAGCATGTCTCCCGAAAGTGGGAACCGGTTTCGGGACAAAGACATGCGTAAAATCAGAAACTAAAGCGCAAGGAGCGAATCTGAAAGATCGCGACGCGCCTTAGCCGGACTTGTTCTTCAGCCATCCCGTTGGCAGCGCCGGTACGAAATTGCCGTCGCGCCCCGTCATGTCCTCATTGGCGGTGAGCGCGTTGAGGATCGCTTCCTCCACCCCTTGCACCACCGCGTCGAAGAACGGATCGATATCGACGTCCGGGATGAAATCCGCGCGGGCTAGGCGGCCTGAAGCCGCCAGCGCGGCCTCGGGATTGGCGGTCGAGAAGGCGAGAAAAATGTCTCCCGAGCTGTGGTAGCCATAGCCGCCGGTCATGGCGATGCCGAGCGGTACGCGCCTGGCCAGCCGTTTCATCTGATGCGGCAGGAACGGCGCGTCGGTGGCGACGATCACTATGATCGAACCCTTTTCGGCGCGCGCCGTGGCCTCGCGGATCGCCGGTTCGGTGAACTCCGGTCCGATGCGCCGGCCACGAAGGGTGAAGTTGCGCCTTTTGCCGAAATTCGCCTGCACGAACACGCCGAGCGTGTAGCTTCTGTCCTGCCATTCGACGATGCGCGAGGCCGTGCCTGACCCCGCCTTGAAGCCGAACGAGATCATGCCGGTGCCGCCGCCGACGCTGCCTTCCTCGATGGCGCCGCCTGTTGCGCCGTCGAGTGCTGAGGCGACATGATCGAAGCCCACATGATGGCCGTTGATGTCGTTGAGGAAGCCGTCATAGGTCTCCGCCGACACCGGCAGGCCCCAGGCGCTGTCGAGCGCTGCCGGCAGCACCCGGCTCATCCAGTGCAGCGTGCCGTCGCGCGTGACACCGCAGGAATGGGTGTTGGTGATGGTGATCGGCAGGTTGAAGGCGCCGGTCTCCTCGATGATATGCGTGCCGGTGAGTTCGCCATTGCCGTTCTGGCTGAACACGCCGGCGAACACCGGCGTGGCGAGCTCGCCAGGCGGCCTCGGCAGGATCGCGGTCACGCCGGTGCGCACCGGTCCCTTGCCGACCTGGAGCGGCCCGTCGCCGGCAATCAGCGTCGTGTAGCCGACCGCGACCCCCGGCACGTCGGTGATGGCGTTGAAGCGGCCGGGCGTGCCGTCCAGCGCTATCTCGAACGAGCGCAGGCGCGGCTTGCCGGAAGGCGTGCGAAGATGCGGGCGGTGGCTGCTCATGCTCAGAACAACGAGCCTTGATTGCCCGGCTCCTTGGGCTTGGTCGAGGGCTTGGCGGCCAGCTTCGGCCGCGCCCCGCCGCTGGTGGCGATGGCCTCTGCATTGCCGTCGGCGAATTCCAGTTGCAGCGCCGCCCCCGGCGCCAATTCGGCGACCCGCTTGATGACGGCGCCATCGGCATCCTTGACCAGCGCGAAGCCGCGCGCCAACACGGCCTTGTGCGACAGCGTGGCGAGCAGCCGGTCGGCCTGGGTGAGAGCGGCTCGCAACTGATCCAGCCGCCGCGCCACCGCCTGGTCCTGGCGACGAGTCAGTCCGGCCAGAGTGTCGGCCTGTAGCTTCTGCCGCCTGACGATCGGCGCCGGCGACAGCCTCACCGACGTGCGCTGGAAGCGTGCCCGGCCTTGGCGCACGATGGCGAAGAAGGCGGCGCGTGCGCGGGCAATGTCGCGGCCAGTCAGCGTGCGCGTCTCGTTGAGCCGGCGCGACAAGGTCGCCGGCGTCAGCCGCTGCCGATCCAGCCGTGCGCGCTTGCGCTCGATGCTCACCGTCAGCCCACGGCCCAGCCGGCTGGTCGCCTCGTCGAAACGGCGGCGCGGCAGCGCGAGCAATTGGTCGGGCGAGGGGAGCGCGCGCGCCGCGGCGCGCACGGCCTGGCGCTTACGTTCGAGATTGCGCGAGGCGCAGGCGTTGAGCCGCGCGCCGAGGCTTGCAAGCGTGGCCTCGAGATCGGCCTTGACCGGCACCGCGATTTCGGCGGCGCCCGTGGGCGTCGGCGCGCGCATGTCGGCGACGAAGTCGATGAGCGTCCAGTCGGTCTCGTGGCCGACGGCCGAAATTATCGGGATGTGCGAGTCAGCGACAGCGCGCGCCAGCCCTTCGTCGTTGAATCCCCAAAGGTCCTCCAGGCTGCCGCCGCCGCGTGCCACGATCAGGAGATCGGGTTGCCGCACGGCGCCGTCCCAGGTGAGCGCGTTGAAGCCGTTGACGGCGGCTGTCACCTCCTTGGCGGTTGTCTCGCCCTGGACCCTCACCGGCCAGACGAGCACGTGAAGCGGAAACCTATCCTTGATGCGGTGGATGATGTCGCGGATCACCGAGCCCGTCGGCGAGGTGACGACACCGATGACGCGCGGCATGAACGGCAGCCGCCGCTTGCGCCCGGCATCGAACAGGCCCTCGGCCTGCAGCCGCCGCTTGCGCTCTTCCAGCAGCGCCATCAGTGCGCCGGCGCCCGCCGGCTCGAGATTGTCGATGACGATCTGGTAGTTGGATTTGCCGGGATAGGTGGTCAGCCTGCCGCTGGCGATCACCTCCATCCCTTCCTCGGGGCGGAATTTCAGCCTGGACATCGTGGTCTTCCACACCACGGCGTCTATCCGCGCGCGGTCGTCCTTCAGCGCGAAATAGGCGTGGCCGGAAGAATGCGGACCGCGATAGCCGGAAATCTCGCCGCGCACCCGCACATTGCCGAAGGCGTCCTCGACCGTGCGCTTCAGCGCGCCGGAAATCTCGCTCACCGTGTATTCGGTGGCGTTGCTGCGTGATTCGGTTGCTGCTTCGCTCATAACGTGATTGGGGAACGCTTATCGGGCCGCGTCAAGGTAGGGAACAATCCTTCCTGGCGCTGCCCGGGCCTGTCTTCGTCCGACGTCTCGGGGCGGACGACCTACCAGCCAGGCAGGATCTGGTTTGCCTTGGTCCGCTTCATCTTGGCGAAGGCGAGTGCCGCGAAGTCGAAGCTTCCCGTTTCCTCGCCGACCGGCACCGAGATGTTGTCGAGGCTTTCCGCGATATGGCGGGCGAGCGCATCGACGATCTCCGGCTGCGAGGTCTGGCCGCGCATGATGCCGATGCGGCAGTCCGGCAGCGCGTCGAATCCGTCGGCCTCGCCCAGCACGCGCATGCCGGGCCTGAGCGCGCATTCCGGCAGCACCGAGATGGCGAGGCCGGAAAGCACGGCGGCGGTGATAACGGTCGCCGAGAAGCTGGAGAAGAGCACGCGGTACTCGCGGCTCTGCCGGTCGAGCACGTCGACCGCGGCGCGCCGCCAGACGCAGTTCGGCCGGCCGAACGCCATCGGCAGGATCTCCTGCTCATGCGTGGCATGGTTGGCCGAGGTGACCCACAAAAGCGGCTCGCGCCGCACCACTTCCGACTGGCCGCGCGTGTCGTTGTGCGTCACCAGCGCGAGATCGAGATTGCCGCGCTTGATGTGCTCGACCAGTCCCGGCGTCGGCTCGCAGATGACGGTGAGCTCGACGCGCGGGTTGGAGCGCGAGAAGCGCGCCATGATCTCGGGCAGGAAGCGGTCGGCGTAGTCGTCCGGCGTGCCGATGCGGATCGTGCCTTCGAGCCGCTGGTCGTCGAAGGCGGCTAAAGTCTCGCGGTTGAGGTAGATCAGCCGCCTCGCATAGGAAAGCAGCCTGTCGCCTTCCTCGGTCAGCTTGTTGGTGCGGCCGTCCTTTTCGAACAGCGGCTTGCCGATCCGCTCCTCCAGCCGGCGCATCTGCATCGACACCGCCGACTGGGTTCGGTGCACCTCTTCGGCCGCCCGGGTGAAGCTGCCGGTGTCGGCGATCGAGATGAAGGTCTGCAACTGATCGAGATCGAGCGGCGCTTTCATCGGTTCAATCCATCATTGATGTTGATGCTAAAGATTAGAAACATTCGTTGGATTAATCAATCGATCGATGGCAAATTGCCAACATCCACATGAAGGCATGTGTATCGAGACCGGAACGGCGCTTCTCCCAAGGCGCCGATTGGTTGGTTTCGTCCGCTCTGTCCCCGAAGGAGACTGCCATGACCACGTTCGAATTCGCCACCCAGACCCCGCGCATCACCACGCGTCCGGCTGTTGCGACGCGTGTGCTCAATGCGGTCGCCGATACCTATCGCGCCTGGAAAAATCGCCGCGCCTTCTATCGCCTCGGCGAGATGTCGGATGCCGAGCTTGCCGATATCGGGCTCACCCGCGCCGACCTCCACGTCGCCGTCGCGGTGCCCTTCGGCCGCGACCCGACGGCGAAGCTGCGCGCCATCGCCAGCGACCGCGCCGACACGGTCGAGGATATCGCGCGCAAGGTGGCCTGATCGGCTGCGCTGACTGCATTTTCGGTCGCCTTTGAACCTTTTGAAGGCTCGGCGCGACCAAGCTTCATGCAGGCTCCCACACTCCCAGCCGGTTCCCCGCCGGCCTGCCTGCACATTGCCCGGTTCCCCTCCAGGACCGGGCATTTTTCTTTTGGGGCGTCCCTACCGCCGATCCATGCCGCGCTTGAACTGGTCGAAGATGCTCTCCATCCCCCTCTGATACTCGTCGCGCTGCTGCGCGCCGGTCTCGAACATCCTGCCGAAAATGTCGTCGAACGGGTTTCGCGGCCGGCCGCTCGGATTGGTCTGCGGCTGCGGCGGCTGACTCTGTTGGGGTTGGCGCTGCTGCGGCTGTTGCGGCGCCGGCTGCCCGCCCGGCAAGCCCAGTCCGCCGCCTTGGCGCAGCATCTCCTCGAAGATCTTGCCGAGCGGACTGTCGCCATAAGGGTTTTGCGTCTGCGTCGGCTGCGTTTGCTGCGGCCGGCCCTGCGGCTGCTGCGCGCCGCCGCCGAACATGTCCTGCAGCACCTTGCCGAGCGGGTTGTCGCCGTAAGGGTTCGGCGCCTGCTGCGGCTGGCTTTGCGGTTGCTGCGCGCCACCGCCGAACATGTCCTGCAGGACCTTGCCGAGCGGGTTGTCGCCATAAGGATTGGGCGCCTGTTGCGGCGCCTGACGCGGCTGCGGGGCCTGCACGCCACCTCCCGCCTGGCGCATCATCTCCTCGATGATCTCGCCGAGCGGATTGCCGCCGCCGCCGAAGCCGCCGGCGGCTTGCATCTGGTTGTTGGTCTGCTTGAACAGCCCGCCCATCATCATCGATGCCATGGCAGGCAGCATCTGCTGCAGCACCTGCTGGCTGAGCCCGGTCGCCTGCGCGGCCTGGGCAGCGACGGCGCGCGACAGGTCCTTCGAGCCGAACAGATGGCCCAAAATGCCGTTGCCTTCATCGACGCCTTGCGGCGAGAAGGCCCGGGTCGCGTCCTCGAAATATTTGGCGTGCTGGCCGCTCGCCATCGCTGTCATGAAGGCGCCCATCCCGTAAGGATCGGCGGTGTTGCGCTGGAGTCCTTGCGAGAAGGCGGGCAGCAGTGCCTGCACCGCGGCCTGCGCCTGCTGCTGCGAGAGGCCGAATTGCTGGGCCAGCGCCTGCATGCCGCTACCATTCTGGGCTTGTGCAAAGATATCGAACAGGGAAGGCATCGGATTCTCCTCCGGGAATATCCTCGTCGGAGAAACCTAGTTCGTTTCCATTCCTGATTGAAGCAGCTTTTGCCGCGCCACCGTCAAGCGGATGCCAGACGGTCAATAGGCATATTCCATGAACACCGGCTCGATCGAGCCGCCCCAGCGCGTGTGGTAGGCCGACAGCATCTCCTCGGCGCTGGTGGTGCCGCGCGCCACGACTTCGTCGAGCGTGTTGAGGAACGAGGTCTCGTCATAGCCGTCGCGATTCTTCTTGCAGCGGTTCTTCAGCCCCATCCGCGCAATGGTGAGCACGTCGCGGGCGACCTCGCGCAAGGTGGCGTTGCGGAACGGCGCCGAAATGCCGTGCTCCGGCACCGCGTTGCGCATCGCCAGTGCTTCCTCGTAGGTCCAACTCGATGTCAGCGTCTCGGCCGCATCCAGCGCTTGCTCGTCATAGAGCAGTCCGACCCAGAAAGCCGGCAGGGCGCAGATGCGCCGCCACGGCCCGCCATCGGCGCCGCGCATTTCGAGGAAGCGCTTCAGCCGCACATCCGGGAAGAGGGTCGACAGATGGTTTGCCCAGTCGCCCATTGTCGGCAGCCCATCAGGCACTTGCGCGCGCGCGGCCCCCGCCATGAATTGGCGGAACGTATAGCGCGTCATGTCGTGATACTGCCCGTCGCGGATGACGAAATACATCGGCACGTCGAGCGCCCATTCGACATAGTCGGCAAAGCCGAAATCCGGCGCGAAGCAGAACTCCAGCATGCCCGAGCGCTGGTTGTCGGTGTCGCGCCAGATGTCGCCGCGCCAGCTCTGCAGCCCGTTCGGATGGCTCTCGGTGAAAGGCGAATTGGCGAACAGCGCCGTCGACAGCGGCTGCAACTTCAGCGACACCTGCATCTTGCGGCGCATGTCGGTCTCGCTCTCGAAGTCGAGGTTAACCTGGATCGTGCAGGTGCGGTACATCATGTCGAGGCCCTTCGATCCGACCTTCGGCATGTAGCGGGTCATGATCTCGTAGCGCGACTTCGGCATTTTCGGCGTTTCGGCGAGCGACCATTTCGGGCTGCCGCCGAGGCCGAGGAAGCGGATGCCCAGCGGCTCGGCGATCTCGCGCACCTGCGCCAGATGCGCGTTGCCCTCGCGGCAGGTCTGATGGATCGATTCCAGCGGGGCGCCGGAGAGTTCGAACTGCCCGCCCGGTTCCAGCGAGATCGCGCCCTGGCCGGTCGGCTCGACCAGGCCGATGATGCGGCCGGCATCCATGATTGGATCCCAGCCGAGCTTTTCCTGCATGCCTTCGAGGATGGCGCGGATGCCGCGCTCGCCGCCATAGGGCACCGGCGCGTTGCCGTCGACATAGAAGGGGAATTTCTCGTGCTCGGTGCCGATCCGCCATTTGTCGCGCGGCTTGTTGCCCGCGGCCAGGTAGCCGACGAGTTCGTCGATGCCTTCGATGGGACTGGTATCGGTTGTGTCGCGCGCCATGAAGCCCCTCCAAGCGCATTGCCCGGAAATCCACCTCGATTTCCGCCGGGCATCCTGCGCTAGATATTAGTGCTACAGCGTTCTTAGCACACCAAAAAGGCGGCGTGGCGCTGCAGGGGCCGGACGGCCGCCGGCGCTAGATGGACGAAATGTCAGCAGCCGATCAAGCAAAAAATCCTGAGCCACGCCTCAACAGGATTTGATCTGCACGGCGCGCCTTCCCTTCTCCCCCTTGTGGGAGAAGGTGGATCGGCGCTTAGCGCCAAGACGGATGAGGGGTGTTCCAGCGGAGTGAGACGTTGGTGTCTTCTGGAGCACCCCTCATCCGTCGCCTTCGGCGACACCTTCTCCCACAAGGGGAGAAGGGAAGATCCTACCAGTCGCCGATCGTCGCCTGCATCACCGCAAGGGCCGCCACAGCCGCCGTATCGGCGCGCAGGATACGCGGCCCGAGCGGGATGGCGGTGACGAAGGGCAGCGCCCTCAGCATTTTGCGCTCGTCGTCAGAAAATCCGCCCTCCGGCCCGACCAGCAGCGCGAGTTTTCTCTCACTTACCTTCTGCAAGGCCGGCAGCGGATTGTTGGTCGAGGCGTCTTCGTCGCAGAAGATCAGCCGCCGTTCCTTGTCCCAGCCGCCGAGCAGCCGCTCCAGTTTTTCGGCCTCTCGCACGTCCGGCACGGCCAGGATGCCGCATTGCTCGGCCGCCTCGACAACGTTGGCGCGCAGCCGCTCGATGCCGGGCTTTGCCACTTGTGTGTGCTGGGTGATGACCGGCTGCAGGATGCCTGCGCCCATCTCGACCGCCTTCTGCACCAGATAGTCGAGCCGGCCCTGCTTCAGCGGGGCGAAGTAATAGACGAGATCGGGCAGCGGCGGCTGCGGCCGCTGGAGCGAAAGCACCTTGAGCCGCACCGCCTTCTTGGATTTGCCGGCGATCGAAGCCGACCATTCGCCGTCGCGGCCGTTGAAGAGAAGAAGCTCCGCGCCTTCGCCGAGCCGCAGCACATGCGCGAGGTAATGGCTCTGCTGCTGTCCCGCCTCGAATTCGAGGCCCGGCCCAAGATCGTCCGGCACGAACAGTCGCTGCATTTTGTAATTGGCGCGCATCGCCGAGCAATGGGCGAGGCGCGGGATGGCGTCAAGTATCGGCGGAGGGATGCCAGACCGGCGCGTAGCCTTGCCCCAGCACTGAAACGCTCGTGGCAGGCGTGAGTAGCCGCAGAGACCGCCCCGCTAGGTGGTCGAAGACTATGGGATCGGCATAGCCTGCGAACGACCATTCGAATGCTTTGCCAGCGCGTAAAGCGTAGACGGTGTCGCCGTCAGCGACCATTGTTCCATCGGGCAAGCCACCGAACTCAGCGACGGACACGGCTGGCGGCCGCCCGCCCGAAGCCAGTCGTTCCTTATGCAGCCGCTTGTCGACCATCGGTGCGCGGGGCGCGGCAATGTCGAACGCCTCGCCGAAGCGCCGCACGAAATCGCTCGCCCGTTCGCGGCGGCAGAAGAAGCAGGGCCGGTGGCCGGCGGCCAGCGCCGTCACCTCGTCGAGGAAGAACAGTTCGGTCCAGCCCGCCTTTCCACCCAATTGGTCGTCACTTTGGCGGTTGCGACCCATCGGCTCGCGCCGCACGTTGCGAAACTCGCAGGCGCAGATGATCCAGGCCGACAAGGCCCAGCGCTTCCTCAGAAGCGTCTTCGTTGCGGGATCGTGGATGATGCCGCGATTGCCCATGAACAGGCCGCGCTCGGGCACGGCGTGGATGGCGCCGAACGGATCGACCCGGTTCTGCAGTGGCATAGCTTTCTCTCCGGCGCGCAGCTTGGCTGAAATAGAGGCGGCATGATATCGCTCGCCCCAGCATTTCCATGTCAGCAGGATTTCCGATGCGGGTGCTGGTGGTCCAGAACTACGACAATACCGGCCTCGGCCAGGTCGGCGCCGCGCTTGCCGAGGCCGGCGCCGAACTCGACCTGCGCCGCCCCTACCAGGGCGACCCGCTGCCGCGGGACGCGAACGGTCACGATGCCTTGGTGTTGCTGGGCGGCGGGCAGAATG
Source organism: Mesorhizobium shonense (assembly GCF_040545255.1). NCBI lineage: Bacteria > Pseudomonadati > Pseudomonadota > Alphaproteobacteria > Hyphomicrobiales > Phyllobacteriaceae > Mesorhizobium > Mesorhizobium shonense. Next base: position 56,531 of record NZ_JBEPLM010000014.1, on the reverse strand, counting down.
CGCTGGACGACCATGACTATCCCTATTTTCCAGCATTGCTCGAACTGACGCGCGATTTCGCCGGCAAGGACCGGTCGGTGCTCGGCATCTGCCTGGGCGGCCAGCTCGTCGCCCGCGCCTTCGGGGCCGAGAACCATATCGGCAGGGCGGTTGAATTCGGCTGGCACGGCGTGTCGCTGACGGCGGAAGCCAAGGCCGATCCGGTGCTCGGCGCCTTGCCGGAAAAATTCCCGATCTTCCAATGGCACGACGATACGTTCGACCTGCCCGAAAAGGCCGTGCGGCTTGCCGGCAACGATGTCGCCCAGAACCAGGCCTTTCGCATCGGCCGCGCCGTCTACGGCTTCCAGTTCCATTTCGAGGCGGACCGCCCGCTGGTACGCGACTGGAGCACCTCCTTCGCAACGCTGATCGCCGATCGTCATCCCGACTGGGCCGGCAAGCTCGACGACGAGATGGCTCGCAACGGGCCCGATGCCGACGCCGCGGGGCTCGCCATTGCCCGCGCCTGGGTGGCGACGATCTGATCGTCTCGCCGACCGCTTCGCCAAGCGTGACATAATTGGCACGCGACGGCGGTTCCGCCTGGGGAAAACCTGCTTCGTCCTTGGCCTGTGCTCGCTCGCCATCCTAGAAGGCGCGCGCTCTGTATCGTCCGTGCAACCGCGATGAACCTCTTGTGTGATCCAAGCGACACACCGGCGATACAGAATCTGCCTAGAAGCGCGAAATCGTCGAAACATTGAGACGCATTTTATCGTTTCAACGCATTGGTAACCGCCTCGTGCACAGATGCAGAAAGCTCAACCAGAGATGACGTCCGTGAAAGCAGCGCTTTTGTCCTTTGTCATGCTGTCTGCCATAGTCGTGTGCGGCCTCGGCATTTATTCCGCCGACGCGGCCAACAATCATCAGGCCGTTGACGGCTACGGCGTCACCGCCGCGCTTCGCTAAGGCCTGATCCTTTCCGAGAAACGGAAAGCCGATCCCACAGTCGGGATCATGGCTAGAACGCTTTTCCCTGCACGGCCAGGATACGCTTGTCGCCGCCATTGATGGCCAGCGCGCTCAGCGTTCCCGATTGCCAGGCGAGCGTGTCGACATTGACGCGGTTGGCCATCACCTCGGCCTCCGGCACGGGTGTATGCCCGTGCACGATCACCTTCGGGTAAAGGCCGGGGTGATCGTGGAAGGCATCGCGGATCCAGATCAGATCTTGCGGGCTCTGGCTTTCGAGCGGAATGCCGGGCCTGACGCCGGCATGACAGAAGAAGAAATCGCCGAAGGCCGCCGAAAAGGACAGCGACTTCAGAAAGTCGATATGAGCTTGCGGCACCGCTTCGACCAATGCCGCGTGCCCGTGCGCCAGCACCTCGTCCGGCCTGCCGAACCAGCTGCTGCCTGTCGAAAGCTTCACGCCGTATGACGCCGCGGTCTGGACCCCGCCATAGCGCATGAACAGCCCGTCCGGGTCCGGACGGTCGAGAAAATCGAGGAAGCCGATGTCGTGGTTGCCGGCAAGCATCACGTTGCGCGGATCCCGTTCTCGGGCCTCGATCAGGAAATCGATGACGCTTTTGGAGTCCGGTCCGCGGTCGACATAGTCGCCAAGATGGATGACGCGCCAGTCGGACGATGACGAATATTCGAGTTCGCTCTCGATCCGGCGGTGCATGGCGGCGAGAAGATCGTGGCGGCCATGCACGTCGCCAATCGCATAGACCCGCAAGCCTTCCGGCCCGCGCGCGTCGAGATAGTGGATGCCGGTCTCGGTCAAGGCTTACGTCTTCCCGTGTCGATCATCACGGGAAACTAGGGCGGATCGGTGAATAAGGCCCTAGCGCCGCAGCTGGTCCTTGCCCATGTCGGTTACCAGACGCTTACCGCACAGCGCCAGCGTGATATCCATTTCCTTGCGGATGATCTCCAGCGCCTTGGTAACGCCCGCCTTGCCCATCGCGCCGAGGCCGTAGAGGAAGGGCCGGCCGATATAGGTGCCCTTGGCGCCGAGACAGAGGGCCTTGAGCACGTCCTGGCCAGAGCGGATGCCGCCATCCATATGCACCTCGATCCTGTCGCCGACCGCATCGGCGATCTCTTCCAGCACCGAGATCGACGACGCGGCGCCGTCGAGCTGCCGCCCACCATGGTTGGAGACGACGATCGCATCGGCGCCGGTCTCGGCCGCCATCAGCGCGTCCTCCTTGTCGAGAATGCCCTTCAGGATCAGCTTGCCGCCCCAGCGCTCCTTGATCCAGGCGACGTCCTTCCACGACAGCTGCGGGTCGAACTGCTCCGTCGTCCAGGACGACAGCGAAGAGACGTCGCCGACGCCCTTGGCGTGGCCGACGATGTTGCGGAAGGTGCGGCGCTTAGTGCCGGCAATGCCCAGGCACCAGCGCGGCTTGCTGGCCAGGTCGATGATGTTGGCGAGCGTCATCTTGGGCGGCGCCGACAGCCCGTTGCGGATATCCTTGTGGCGCTGGCCGAGGATCTGCAAATCGAGTGTCAGCACCAGCGCCGAGCATTTCGCGGCCTTCGCCCTGTCGATCAGGTTGAAGACGAAATCCTTGTCGCGCAGCACGTAAAGCTGGAACCAGAACGGCTTCTTGGTCACCGAGGCGACGTCCTCGATCGAGCAGATGCTCATCGTCGACAGCGTGAACGGCACGCCGAACTCTTCCGCGGCCTGCGCCGCCAGCATCTCGCCATCGGCATGCTGCATGCCGGTCAGTCCGGTCGGGGCCAGCGCCACCGGCATCGCCACTTTCTGGCCGATCATGGTCGATTCCAGCGAGCGGTTGCTCATGTCGACCAGAACGCGCTGGCGGAATTTGATCTTGCCGAAATCCTCCTCGTTGGCCCTGTAGGTGCTCTCTGTCCACGCGCCGGAATCGGCGTAGTCGAAGAACATCTTCGGCACCTTGCGGCGCGCCAGATCCTTGAGGTCGGCGATGGTGAGGATTTCGCTCATGGTGGTCCCCGCTGATCGATGCTTAGGAGCGTTTGCGTGTGGGTTCGATGTCGCCGGCTTCCGAGCGCTGCCTTAGCCTCAGCCGTGAGACACGCTGCCAGTCGCCACTGCGCTCGGCTTCCGCCATGGAGCGCTCGACATAGGTGATGTGGTCCATCGCCGCCTTGCGCGCCGCGATCGGGTCTGCGGCCTTGATCGCGGCGTGGATGGCCCGGTGCTGCTGAAGCAGCGCCTCGCGGGCGCCGGGAACGGTGAACACCAGGAGCCGGTTCTGGAACACACCCTCGGAGAGCAGCCGGTAGCAGGAGCGCAGCGTGTGCAAAAGGATGATGTTGTGCGCGCATTCGCAGACCGCGTGATGGAACTCGACGTCGATTTCCGCTTCGTCGTCGAAATCGCCGGTCCGGTGCGCCTCGTCCATGCGCGCCATGATGCGGTCGAGCAGCGCCAGATCCTCCGGCGTCGCGCGCCGCGCCGCATATTCGGCCGCCACCGCCTCGATCTCACGCCGGTATTCCAGATAGTCGGTCACCGCCTTGCGGTGCGTGGAGATGAGATCGGTCACCGGCCTGGTGAAAAGCTGGCCGATGACGTCGGCGACATGCGTGCCGCCGCCTGGCCTGGTCGTCAGCAGCCCGCGTCCCTCCAGCGCTTTCAGCGCATCGCGCAGGATCGGCCGCGACACGTCGAACTGGCGCGCCAGCTCGCGCTCGCCCGGCAGCCGGTCGCCGGTGCGCAGCACGCCTTCGAGGATCAGGTTCTCGATCTGCTGCACCACCTCGTCGGCGGTGCGCGAATGCTCGATCCTGGAGAAGATATCGCTCAACGGAGGGGTGCCTGGGAACGGGGACGGATGTCGCGCAGATTAAAGCCTCTGTCGCCAACTGGTCAAATTATTTATCCAATTCGCCGGATCCGGTCGGTTCCAGCGCGGCGCCCTTGCATCGGCGGCTGCTAAAATTTGCTGTTTACGTGCCTTGCCGATTGCCGCAGGGAGAACGCCATTGCACGAAGGGTGGTCGAAACCAGGGGGACCAGACGTGTCGGACGAGACGTCCAATCTCGAATTCCAGTCGCGCGCCCAGGGCAGTGTCATGGGCTTTCCGGCGCATGAGGGCCGCCCCGGCGCATTGGGCGAAGTCCATGCGCGGCCGCATCCGCTCGTCGAGAAGCCGCGCGTGCTCATCCAGCTTTCCTTCATGACCGAGGGCGGCTCCGGCGTCGACCATGCCGTGCTGTCGGAACTGTCGCGGCGCCTTGGCATTGCGGTCCCCGAGCGTTACGCCCGCCATCACGCCATGAAGTGGGGCAAGGGCACGCTGCGCTGGGAACGGCATACGGAATTTTCCACCTATCTGTGGGAGGGGCCGCTTGCCGAAAACGGCCGCGGCCAGGAGGATTCTCCCTTCGGCAATGGCTTTTCGCCGCCGGGAACCGTGATTTCCGGAATCCGGCTCGAAATACGCAAATGGACGCAGGCGAGCGAGAAGCTGATCGCCGATTTCGATCCGACCAGCCTTTGTTATTCGCTGGTCGAGCGCGGTGCCGCGGCCATCGTCACCGACTTCCGCCAGGATGGCGATGGCCTGACCCGCATGCTGGTGCTTGACCGCGGCCTGACGCCGGCCAGCACCGGTGCCCTCTCGCAGCGGCTGATCGACATCGAGACCTACCGGACGCTTGCCATGCTTGGCCTGCCGTTGGCGCTGACGCTGTCCGGCCGCGCCCGCCGCATCGAGGACCGGCTGGCGCAGACGACGCTGGAAATGAAGGCGGCCGAGACCCGCGACAGCCAGACGCTGCTCGCCGACCTCACCGGGCTCGCCGCCGAACTCGAGGCCGATGCCGCCTCCAGCCTCTACCGTTTCGGCGCCAGCCGCGCCTATGACGGCATCGTCACCGAGAGGCTAGGGGCGCTGGAGGAGGAGCCGGTGCAAGGCTACGACACCTGGGCTGGCTTCCTGCAGCGGCGCATGGCGCCGGCCATGCGCACCTGCCGCTCGGTCGAGGAGCGGCAGGCCAACCTGTCGCGAAAACTCACCCGCGCCACCACTTTGCTGCGCACCTGGGTCGATGTCGACGTCGAGAAGCAGAACCGCGACCTGCTCGCCTCGATGAACAACCGCGCCCGGCTGCAACTGCGCCTGCAGCAGACCGTCGAAGGCCTCTCGGTCGCCGCCGTCTCCTACTATGTCGTCGGCCTCATCGGCTATGTCGCCAAGGGCGCCTCGGTCTTCGGCCATGCCTTTGCGCCGGAAATCGTCACCGCGGCCTCCGTGCCGGTCGCCATCCTGCTCGTCTGGTGGGGCGTGCGCCGCGTGCGGCGCATGCACTCCGAGCCGGCAAAGTACCCCGGCGAATAAAGCAATCTCCCCCCTTGAGGGGGAGATGGCCGGCAGCCCAGAGGGGGTCGTCTCACATAGAGCGCCGACGCTTGCGGGGCTACGGGAAGCTGGCGCTTCACGCGCGGCGACCCCCTCTGTCGCCTTCGGCGACATCTCCCCCTCGAGGGGGGAGAAAGCCAGCGGCAGATTGCCGCTGCGGAACCCTGGCCATCGTTCGCCAGCCCATTCCGACCAAAGCAGCGTTTGCAAGGATTGGCCCTAGCTGGTAAAAGATTTTGACCAGTCAAGCCAGATGAGGCTGCCCATGTCCGGCCTTGCCATGCCTAAGCCAGACGCCGAGACGATGCGCCGGCGCGCCGAGATCGTCGCCGACATGCGCATCATCGTGCCGGGCGAGGGCGTCGTCGATGCGGCCAACGAAATGCGCGCCTTCGAAACCGACGGCCTCACCGCTTACCGGCAATCGCCGCTGGTCGTGGTGCTGCCGGAAACTGTGGCGCAGGTCTCGCGCGTTTTGAAGTATTGCAACGAGCGCAACATCCGAGTCGTGCCGCGCGGCTCCGGCACCTCGCTCTCCGGCGGCGCGCTGCCGCTCGAGGATGCCGTGCTGCTGGTGATGAGCCGCTTCAACCGCATCCTCGCAATCGACTATCCCAACCGCGTCGTCGTCGCCCAGCCGGGCGTCACCAATCTCGGCATCACCACCGCCGTCGAGCAGGAGGGTTTCTATTACGCCCCCGATCCATCCTCCCAGATCGCCTGCTCGATCGGCGGCAATGTCGCGGAGAATTCCGGCGGCGTGCACTGCCTGAAATACGGGCTCACCGCCAACAACGTGCTCGGCATCGAGATGGTGCTGATGAATGGCGAGGTGGTGCGGCTCGGCGGCAGCCATCTCGACCAGGCGGGTTATGACCTGCTCGGCGTCATGACCGGCTCCGAAGGCCTGCTCGGCGTCGTCAGCGAGGTGACGGTCCGCATCCTGAAGAAGCCGGAGACGGCGCGCGCGCTGCTGATCGGCTTTCCGACCAGCGAACAGGGCGGCCAGTGCGTCGCCGACATCATCGGCGCCGGCATCATCCCGGGCGGCATGGAGATGATGGACCGGCCGGCGATCCACGCCGCGGAAGATTTCGTCCATGCGGGCTACCCACTCGACGTCGAGGCGCTGCTCATCGTCGAGCTCGACGGGCCTAGCGTCGAGGTCGACCACCTGATCGGCCTCGTCGAGGCGATCGCCTACAGGAACGGCTCGACCACCTGCCGCATCTCGCAATCGGAAGAGGAGCGGCTGAGTTTTTGGGCCGGTCGCAAGGCGGCGTTCCCGGCGGTCGGCCGCATCTCGCCCGACTATTACTGCATGGATGGCACCATCCCGCGCAAGGAACTGCCGCGCGTGCTTGCCGGCATGCGCGGCCTTTCCGAGAAATACGGGCTCGGCGTCGCCAATGTCTTCCACGCCGGCGACGGCAATCTGCATCCGCTGATCCTCTACGACGCCAACGTGCCGGGCGAGCTCGACAAGGCGGAGAACTTCGGCGCCGACATCCTGCGGCTTTGCGTCGAGGTCGGCGGCGTGCTCACCGGCGAGCATGGCGTCGGCATCGAGAAGCGCGACCTGATGCCCGAAATGTTCAACCAGATCGACCTCGACCAGCAGATGCGCGTCAAATGCGCCTTCGACCCCAACCATCTGCTCAACCCCGGAAAAGTCTTCCCGCAGCTTCGCCGCTGCGCCGAGCTGGGGCGCATGCATGTGCACCGCGGGCAGGTGGCGTTTCCGGACATTCCGAGGTTTTGAGTGGATACGCTGGCGCTTGAACACCCCCCTCTGTCCTGCCGGACATCTCCCCCGCAAGGGGGGAGATTGGCAGCTTTGGCGCCCCGCCTTCCCGCCAACGCCGGAGATTGGCGAAAGCCGCGAGGACGTCCAATCTCCCCCCTTGCGGGGGAGATGTCCGGCAGGACACAGGGGGGTGTGAAGGAACGCGACCTATTACCTCTCCCCCGCCTTGCGGGGGCGAGGAAAGGCGCTTACCCATGACCACCTTCACCCCGTCCACTTCCGCCGAAGTCCTCTCCACCATCCAATGGGCGGCAGCGGAGGAATCGCCGCTCGAAATCCTCGGCCATGGCTCCAAGCGTGGCATCGGCCGCCCGCTGCAGACCGAGCACACGCTCGACCTGTCCAAGCTTACCGGCGTCACGCTCTACGAGCCGGCCGAGCTGGTGCTTTCGGCAAAGGCCGGCACGCCGCTCGCCGAAATCGAAAAGCTGCTTGCCGAGAACGGCCAGCAATTCGCATTCGAGCCGATGGACTATGGTCCGCTGCTCGGCGGCGAGCCGGGCAGGGGCACCATCGGCGGGGTGCTTGCCTCGAACCTGTCCGGTCCGCGGCGTCTCAAGGCGGGGGCCGCGCGCGACCATATCCTCGGCATCGCCGCCGTCTCGGGCCGCGGCGAGGCCTTCAAGTCGGGCGGCCGCGTCGTCAAGAACGTCACCGGCTACGATCTCTCCAAGCTGATGGCGGGGAGTTGGGGCACGCTTGCGGTGCTCACCGACGTCACCTTCAAGGTCGTGCCCGCGGCCGAGACCGAGGTGAGTTTGGCCATCCGCGGCCTGCTCGACGATGCCGCCGTCGCCGCCATGGCGCTGGCGCTTGGCTCCAGCGCCGAAGTGTCGAGCGCGGCGCATCTGCCGGAGCGGATCGCCGCGCGCGTCGCGGCCGGCCACCTCGGCAGCGATGCCGCGACGCTGCTGCGCGTCGAAGGCTTTGGACCGTCGGTCGTCTATCGTATCGAGGCGTTGAAGCAGCTGCTCGCCAAGGCCGGACCGCTGCAAGAAATCGCCGGCGAAGCGTCGAAAACCATTTGGCGCGACATCCGCGATTGCGCGCCTTTCGCCGATAGTGGCGCAAGGCCGGTCTGGCGCGTCTCGATGGCGCCGTCTGAGGCGCATCACATGGTGATGGCGCTGCGCATGCAGGCGGCAGTCGACGCGTTCTACGACTGGCAGGGCGGGCTGGTGTGGCTGTCGATGCGAGAGGACGACCCGGAGGCCGAACTGCTGCGCGGGCTGATCCGCAAATACGGCGGCGGCCATGCGACGCTGGTGCGTGCCTCGGCTCCGCATTGCGCAGCGCTTCCTGTTTTCGAGCCGCAGCCGCCCCATCTTGCGGCGCTGTCGGCGCGGCTCAAGGCCGAGTTCGACCCGAAGCACATTCTCAACCCCGGCCGCATGGCGCAGGGTTCCGGCTCTGCTACTCTTCCTCGATCAATGGAGGGAGCAGATCTATGAGCAATACCAATCCAGGCCCGGACACCGGGGCGCGCCAGACCGACCGCTGGCTCGAGCCGGGTCAGACCAACGCGCTGGTCATCTACATTCTTTACCTCGCCAGCCTTGTCATCGGCGTGACCGGCATTATCGGAATCGTGCTCGCCTACATCAATCGCGGCAAGGCGGGCGGCTTTGTCGAAAGCCACTATACATTCTTGATCAGGACGTTCTGGATCGGCCTCCTCTATGCGCTGATCTCCGTCGTCCTGATGATGCTCGCGATCGGCTTCCTGCTGATGTTCGCGGTTGCTGTCTGGTTCATCGTCCGCTGCATCCTCGGGCTGCAGGCGCTGCAGCGCGGCGAGCCGGTCAAGGACCCGCAAAGCTGGCTTCTCGGACAATAGGACATTTTTCGTGCAGACCAATTTCACAGCCGCGCAGCTTACAGATCCGCATGTCGCGGAATCGGAGAAGATCCTGCGCAAATGCGTGCATTGCGGCTTCTGCACCGCCACCTGTCCAACCTATGTGACATTGGGCAACGAGCTCGATTCCCCGCGCGGCCGCATTTATCTCATCAAGGACATGCTGGAGAACGGCCGCCCGGCCGACAAGGAGATCGTCACCCATATCGACCGGTGTCTCTCCTGCCTTGCCTGCATGACGACATGCCCCTCGGGCGTGAATTACATGCATCTGGTCGATCATGCCCGCGCTCATATCGAGGAGACCTACAGGCGGCCGTTGCTCGACCGGCTGACGCGCGCCGCGCTGGCTTTCGTGCTGCCCTATCCAAGCCGCTTCCGCGCCGCGCTGAGGCTTGCCGGGCTCGGCCGGCCCTTCATCGGCCTGTTCGAAAAATTGCCGGCGCTGAAACCGGTCGCCGCCATGCTGAAGCTCGCGCCGTCCTCGATCCCGCCGGCATCGCCGATGGCTTCGCCCGGCGTGCATGCCGGGCAGGGCGCCAAGCGCGGTCGTGTCGCCATTCTTACCGGCTGCGCGCAATCGGTACTCGATCCGGCCATCAACGAGGCGACTATCTCCTTGCTGACAAGGCTGGGCGTCGAGGTCGTGGTGCCGGAAGGCGAGGGCTGCTGCGGCGCGCTGGTCCATCATATGGGTCGCGAGGATCAGGCCCTTGTGTCGGCCAGGCGCAATGTCGACGCCTGGACGCGCGCCGTCGACCAGGGCGAGCTCGACGCCATCATCATCACCGCATCGGGCTGCGGCACCACGATCAAGGACTACGGCTTCATGCTGCGCCTCGATCCGGCCTATGCGGAAAAGGCGGCGCGGGTCTCCACGCTGGCCAAGGACATCTCCGAATATCTCGCTGGGCTCGATCTGCCCGAGCCGGTGCGCAAGCCGGGCACGATCGTCGCCTATCACTCCGCGTGCTCGATGCAGCACGGCCAGAAGATCACCCGTCAGCCGAAGGAGCTTCTCGCCAGGGCGGGCTTCGTCGTGCGCGAGCCGCGGGAGGGGCATCTCTGCTGCGGCTCGGCCGGCACCTACAATATCCTGCAGTCCGAGATTTCGGCAAAACTGCGCGACCGCAAGGTCCGGAATATCGAGGCGACGGGTGCTTCAGTTGTCGCCACCGGCAATATCGGCTGCATCACCCAGATCGCGTCCGCCGCCAGCCTGCCGGTAGTGCATACGATCAAGCTGCTCGACTGGGCCTATGGCGGCCCGAAGCCGGAAGGCGTTGCCGACAGCGGTTTGATCGCTGCGGAGTGAACTTCGCCGCTGGCAGCCCCCTCATCCGGCCGCTTCGCGGCCACCTTCTCCCCGAGGGGAGAAGAGGTTGGCGCCGGCGCCGACAATCTCCTCTCCCCCCGGGGAGAGGTCAGCCGAGCGAAGCGGAGGCTGGGTGAGGGGGCGTGCCGCGCTACTCCGCCGCGAGCTGGTCCGGCACGCCGTAGGTCGCGCGGTAGAGCGCGCGCTGGCGGTTGAGCGCCACCATCGTGTTGCGCAGCAGGATCGCGACCGTCAGCGGGCCGACGCCGCCCGGCACCGGCGTGATCCAGGAAGCGACCTCCTTGACGCTTTCGGTGTCGACGTCGCCGACGATACGGCTTTCGCCGTCCGGTCCGATCTCCGAATTGATGCCGATGTCGATAACGCAGGCTCCCGGCTTCACCATGTCGGCCTTGATCAGGCGCGGCTTGCCGACGGCGACGAACAGCGCGTCGGCGCGCCGTGCGTGCGCCGCGACAGAACGCGTCATGTGATGGCAGACCGTCACCGTCGCGCCTTCGCTCATCAAAAGGAAGGCGATCGGCTTGCCGACGATCTCGGAATGGCCGACGACGACCACTTCGAGGCCCTTGAGGTCGAGGCCGGTCTCCTTGAGCAGCTCGACCGAGGCGGCCGCCGTGCAGGGCGCCAGATCGAGCTGGTTGTAGACGATGTTGCCGATCGAGGCCGGGTGCATGCCCTCGACATCCTTCAGCGGATGCACCGCCGCCTGCAGCGTCTTAATCGGGATATGCGTCGGCACCGGCCGCTGGATGATGATGCCGGTGACGCGCGGGTCGGCGTTGAGGCCGTGGATAGCGGCCTCCAGCTCACCCGCTGTGATGTCGGCGGCAAAACGCCGTTCCTCGAAGCCGATGCCGGCAAGCCCGGCCTTGGCGCGCTGGTTGCGAACATAGACATCGACCGCGTCGGTATCGCCGACGGTGATCGATACCAGCTTCGGCGAAAAACCTTCGGCCGTGGCGATTGCCGCGTCTTCGCGCACCGAAGCGATGATGCGCTGCGCGACCGGGCCACCCTTGAGGTAGCGGCTGTCGTCGGACCGGGACATGGCTGGGACCTTTGGCATGGGAATTGTGCGCCGCAATAGCAGAGCATGGCCCGGAAATCAGCCCTGAAAACGAAAACACCGTGCTTCCGGGGCGACCTGTCGCAGTCGTGACGACCAGATCGCACCTGGGTGACGACCAACTCGCACCTTGGTGACGACCAGGTCGCACCTGCATGAAAGCGAAAAGGGCAGCGCGGTCTCCCGTGCTGCCCTTTCGTGACTGGCCGTATCCCCACACGGCCCGTCCCCCGTTAACTCATTGCCAGTCTAAGCACGTCTCCCAAAAGCGCGCTATGGCTTGAGGGCAACAGTATGCGCCAAAACAGCTTGGCGCTGCCTAACCGACTGATTCGCATTCACTATATCACCTCGACGGTCGTTCCGACATTCACACGCTCGTAAAGATCGACAACGTCCTCGTTGCGCATGCGGATGCAGCCGGAAGACACCGCGCCGCCGATCGTCCATGGCTGGTTGGTGCCGTGGATGCGGTATTCGGTGGTGCCGAGATAGAGAGCGCGCGCGCCGAGCGGGTTCTCGATGCCGCCGGCAAGGTAGGTGGGCAGGTAGCGGCCCTTGGCCGCCTCGCGGGCGATCATCGCCGCCGGCGGGCGCCAGTCCGGCCACACCTTCTTGTCGGTGATCTTGTGCGTGCCCGACCACTCGAAGCCGGGCTTGCCGGTGCCGACGCCGTAGCGCCGCGCCTTGCCGTTCTTTTCGACCAGAAAGAGAAAGTTCTGGTGGGTATCGATGACGATGGTGCCCGGCTTCTGCGGGCCGTCATAGGCGACTTCCTGCGGCAAGTAGAGCGGGTTCATCTGCGGCCGCATCACCATGCGTTTGGCAGGCCGCTGCACGGCCGCTGTGCGCTGCCGGTCGGGCTGCGCCTGGAAAAGCCGCCGCAGCGGCTGCTGTGTCGTTGCCTGACGGCTCGGGCGCACGATGCCCGGCGCGTGGCCGAGCTGCAGCACCCAGGGCGCCGAAAGATCGGGGCTCACCATCACCGGCGGTCTGTCGGCATAACGGTCATTGGCGAAAGAGGTCGTCGCGCCGGCGGCAAGAACCGCCGCCGCGCCAAGCAGGGAACAAAACGCTGTCTTCATCGGAACGCACCTTGATCGTCGAACTCGTGCCGAGGGCGGGGAAGGAGCCCTCGGATTTCGCGATCCTTGGCGCGGAGCGGCAAGCAAAACGTGAATCGGAATGCGTAAAATGCCGACTTGTCAGTAAACATTTCGGTGTGGTTACCGGCCGGTTCAGGAATCTGGTAAAGCCACGGTAAAACGGGTGCTGAAGCGCATTAACGAACGGATTTGTGGCGATGGGACAAGAAAATGCCGGCCTGCTAGACGGCCCCGACGGTATCGCGCGCTGCTTCTGGCACGGCAATCTGCCGGACTATCTCCACTATCACGATCAGGAATGGGGCCGGCCGGTGGCGGACGATCGCCGGCTGTTCGAAAAAATCTGCCTGGAAGGTTTCCAATCAGGCCTCTCCTGGCTGACCATCCTGCGCAAGCGCGAGAATTTCCGCGAGGCTTTCGCCAATTTCGACTTCGACAAGGTGGCTACCTTCACCGACAAGGACGTCGAACGCCTGCTCGGCAATGCCGGCATCATCCGCCATCGCGGCAAGATCGTCTCGACCATCAACAATGCCAGGCGCGCCCGCGAAATGGTCGATGAATTCGGCTCGCTGGCGGCGTGGTTCTGGAAATTCGAGCCTGGCTCCGACGAACGGCCGGAAATCGTCGACCTCGCCCATCTGCGCGCCAATCCGACGACGGCGGTCTCGGTCAGGATATCGAAGGAATTGAAGAAGCGCGGCTGGAGCTTCGTCGGCCCGACCACCGTCTACGCTTTCATGCAGGCGATGGGGCTGGTCAACGACCATCTCGAAGGCTGTGCATGCCGGGCGGAGGTGGAGAAGGAAAGGGAGACGTTCAAGCGGCCGAAGTAGCGTCACCTCTACCTCCCCCTTGTGGGGAGGTCGCGCCGAAGGCGCGGGTGGGGGTAATAGGGTCTCTTTGCGACCCCCACCCCGACGCTGCGCGTCGACCGTCCCCTCAAGGGGGAGGGTAGGGAAAACTCAGACGCCGCCGGCGCCGGCCAGGAACAGCCCGGCAATGATGGCCGCCACGGCCGCGAAGGCGGGGTAGATCACCAGCAACCCGGTCACCAGCGCGTCGCGCACCGTCGGCTTGCGCGCTTCCGCCGCAACCTCGAACGGCCCGGCTGGCTGTTACGCCTGCTTCGGCGCGAAACTGTCGGCAGGCCGCAGCCTGGCGGCTGGCTTACCGCTCTCGATGATGTCTTGCGCCGTGGTCATAACCCCGAACCCCTTGTTTCGGCGCGCTTTATGGCCTTCGATTGTGTCTGCAGCATGCCGCGCCGATGGCGGAATTGTTTCGAAGGCGCGACCTTTCCTTCTCCCCTTGTGGGCCCACAAGGGGAGAAGGGAAGGGGCGCTAACCCTTGCCGCCCAACGCTGTATCGTCTAGGACACGCCCGCTCGAAAAAGTCAGCGTTTACTTAGCGAAAAGACCCCAACCATGGCCGACAAATCGGAAAAGACGAAAGCGCGATTGCCGCGCGGTTTTGCCGACCGCAGCGCCGAAGACATCCGCGCCGTCGAGAAGATGATGGCGACCATCCGGTCGGTCTATGAGCTTTATGGCTTCGAGCCGGTCGACCAGCCGATGATCGAATACACCGACGCGCTGGGAAAATTCCTGCCCGACCAGGACCGGCCGAATGAGGGCGTCTTCTCCTTCCAGGACGACGACGACCAGTGGCTGTCGCTGCGCTACGACCTGACCGCGCCGACGGCGCGTTTCGTTGCCGAGAATTACGACCGTCTGCCGAAGCCCTATCGCAGCTACCGCTCCGGCTGGGTGTTCCGCAATGAGAAGCCCGGCCCCGGCCGCTTCCGCCAGTTCATGCAGTTCGACGCCGACACGATCGGCACGCCGGGCGTCGCGGCGGACGCTGAAATGGCGATGATGATGGCCGACGTGATGGAGGCGCTCGGCATCAAACGCGGCGACTACGTCATCCGCGTCAACAACCGCAAGGTGCTGGACGGCGTGCTGGAGGCGATCGGCCTCGGCGGCGATCAGAACGCCGGCCGCCGTCTGACCGTGCTGCGCGCCATCGACAAGCTGGACAAGCTCGGGCCCGAAGGGGTGAGGCTCCTGCTTGGCCCGGGACGATGGGATGGCGGCAAGGAAGGCGAAGGCGATTTCGCAAAGGGCGCCGCGCTGAATGACGCACAGGCCGAAGCGGTTCTTCTCGCAACGGCAAGGAACGGACAGGCTGGCCAGGATTCCAGCGTCGGCGCCAACTCTGTGTATCAGGAGGGCGTCGGCGAACTTGCAACGATTGAAGCTCTGGTCAGGGCTGCAGGATATGGCGAGGACCGCGTTGCGATGGACCGTTCCGTCGTCCGCGGCCTCGAATATTACACCGGCCCGGTCTTCGAGGCCGAGCTTCTGACCGAGATCCCCAACGAGGACGGCCAGATCGTACGCTTCGGCTCGGTCGGCGGCGGCGGCCGCTATGACGGGCTGGTCTCGCGCTTCCGCGGTGAGCCAGTGCCGGCGACCGGTTTTTCGATCGGCGTCTCCCGGCTGATGACGGCGCTGAAGAATCTCGGCAAGCTCGACACCTCGGACGTGATTGCTCCGGTCGTCGTTCTCGTCATGGACAAGGATACGGAAAGCCTAGGCCGCTACCAGAAGATGGTCGCCGACCTGCGCGCCGCCGGCATCCGCTCCGAAATGTATCTCGGCGGCGCCGGCATGAAGGCGCAGTTGAAATACGCCGACCGCCGCGGCAGCCCGATCGCCATCATCCAGGGCGGCGACGAGCGCGCCAAGGGCGAGGTGCAGATCAAGGACCTGATCGAAGGCGCCCGCATGTCGGCCGAAATCACCGACAACGCCGAATGGCGCGCCGCAAGGCCGGCGCAGGTGACGGTGGCGGAGGGTGAACTGGTTGGCGAGGTGAAGAAGATCCTGGCGGCGCAGGCGGCCGATCGCGCGAAGGGTGGCGCTTGAGCACCCCCCTCTGTCCTGCCGGACATCTCCCCCTCACGGGGGGAGATTGGATGTCGCGTATGCTTTCGCCAATCGCCGACGTTGCACAACAAGCGCCGCCGGCAGAGCTGCCAATCTCCTCCCTTGAGGGGGAGATGGCCGGCAGGCCAGAGGGGGGTGCCTCGCGCCCAGCCTATCAATGACCTCCCGCTACCCCGCCATCGCCGCCGACATCGTAAAACTCTTCGCCGCGCGCGACACCCACGCCGTCGAAGTCGCCGTGCTGCAGCCGGCCGATCCGTTCCTCGACATGGCCGGCGAAGACCTGCGCCGCCGCATCTTCCTCACCGAAAGCGAGATCGGCAAGACGCTGTGCCTCAGACCGGAATTCACCATTCCTGTCTGCCTCGACCATATCGCCAGCCAAGCCGGCACGCCGCGCCGCTACTCCTATCTCGGCGAAGTGTTCCGCCAGCGCCGCGAGGGCGGCAACGAGTTCTTCCAGGCCGGCATCGAGGATCTCGGCGACCGCGATATCGCAGCGGCCGATGCCCGCTCGCTGGCCGACGCCCATGCTCTGCTCTCGTTGGTGCTGCCTGGACAGCCGCTCGCCATCACGCTCGGCGACCAGACCCTGTTCGAGGCAGTGCTGGCCGCACTCGGCCTGCCGCGCGGCTGGCGCATGCGCCTCGCCCGCGCCTTCGGCTCGGTGGCGATGCTGGAGGCGGCTCTTGCCGACCTCGCCAACCCGCCGCGCAACAGCCAGCTCTCGGGTCCGGTGGCCACGCTGGTGCTCGATGGCGATGCGGAAGCTCTTGCCGAGCATATCGCCGCCGGCATGGAGGAGGCCGGGCTGTCTGCTTCATCCGGCCGCTCGCCGGCCGATATCGCGCGGCGGCTGATCGAGAAGGCGCAACTGCGCAGCGTCCGGCTGTCCGACGAAGCGTTCTCGGCGCTGAAAGGCTTTCTCGAGATCGACGTCGCGCTGGGTGGCGCGACCGCAGCACTCGAAAAATTCGCCGCCGATGCCGGCCTGTCGCTGGGCGCCGCGCTGGAGAATTTCGCCGCCCGCGCCGAGGCGATCGAAGCGCATGGCCTGCCGGTCGAAAAGATCCGCTATGACGCCGCCTTCGGCCGCCCGCTCGACTATTACACCGGCTTGGTCTTCGAGATCGCGGCCGAAAACGCTGACCGGCCGCTGGTCGGCGGCGGCCGCTACGATCGGCTGCTGACGCTGCTCGGTGCCAAGAAGCCGATCCCCGGCGTCGGCTTCTCGGTCTGGCTCGACCGCATCGAAGCCTTGCGGGAGGGCGCGAAATGATCACGCTGGCAATCCCGTCGAAAGGCCGTCTCAAGGAGCAGTCGCTGGAAGTCCTGGCCAAGGCCGGCCTCGCGGTCACGCTGCCGCAGGACGACCGCAAATACCGCGCACGCATCGACGGGCTCGACAATGTCGAAGTGGCCTTCCTCTCGGCTTCCGAGATTGCCGGCGAGATCGGCCAAGGCGCGGTCGATCTCGGCATCACCGGCGAGGACCTGCTGCGCGAGAACCTTGCCGACTGGGAAGCGCGCGCCGAGATCGTCGCCCGCCTCGGCTTTGGCCATGCCGATGTCGTGGTGGCGGTGCCCGACATCTGGCTCGACGTCGACACCATGACCGATCTCGACGATGTCGCCGCCGATTTCCGCCAGCGTCACGGCCGGCGGCTCAGGATCGCCACCAAATACTGGCGGCTGACGCAGCAGTTTTTCTCGCTGAAGCACGGCATCCAGGTCTACCGCATCGTCGAAAGCCTCGGCGCCACCGAAGGCGCGCCGGCGGCCGGCCTGGCGGACGTCATCGTCGACATCACCACCACCGGCTCGACGCTGCGCGCCAACCACCTCAAGGTGCTGGGCGACGGCGTGATCCTGAAGTCACAGGCCTGCCTGGTGGCATCCAGGAAGAGACGAGATGTGGCGGACGAAGCCGTCTTGCGCGATATTGCGGCGAAGATGAGCGCCCTCCCTCTCCCCTGAGGGGAGGGTGGACAGCCGCCGAAGGCGGATGGACGGGAGGGGTCGCCGCGGCAGTACTCAACCTCAACTGAACTCACCGGCCTCGACCGTAACCAAAAGAGTCGAGCGTTTCGCCGAGGACCCCTCCCGGCCCTACGGGCCACCCTCCCCTCGAGGGGGAGGGGGACCTTTGGCGGATTTCCACCACCGCCATCGGCTGATAGGCTGGCTCATCCCGGGAGGAGACGGCGATGGCGATCAAACTCGACGAGCTCATGAACGCCACCAATCTGCGGGGGCGCGGAGGCACCTTCATTGCTCCGGTGGACGGCAGGGCGCATGTCTCGGGCGACCGCTCGGTGCCCTTGCTCGACAAGACCATTCCGGAACTGTTTTCCGACACGGTGAGCAAATACGCCACGCTCGACGCCGCCATCTTCGTCGGCCAGGACAAGCGCTTCACCTGGAGCGAGCTGTCGGACGCGGTCGACGCTTTGGCCGCCGGCTTCCTGGCGCTGGGTCTGGAGAAGAGCGACCGCGTCGGCATCTGGTCGCCGAACCGTTGGGAATGGCTGGTGACGCAATTCGCCACCGCGCGCATTGGCCTGATCCTGGTCAACATCAACCCGGCCTATCGGCTGACCGAGCTGGAATATGCGCTGAACAAAGTCGCTTGCCGGGCACTGGTCACGGCGGTCCAGTTCAAGACCTCCGACTATCTCGGCATGATCGAGACGCTGGCGCCGGAGATCGCCACCGCCGAGCCCGGCAAGCTCAAGGCGAAAAAGCTGCCGGCGCTGAAGATCGTTATCCGCATGGGCGACGACAATTCGCCCGGCATGTTCAATTTCGGCGATGTGCTCGCCATGGCCGGCCGCGACGAGCACGACAGCCTCGACCGCATATCGGAGGGGCTGAAGCCGGGTGAGGCCATCAACATCCAGTTCACCTCCGGCACGACCGGCGCGCCGAAAGGTGCGACGCTCACCCACGCGAACATCGTCAACAACGGCAATTTCGTCACCTCGGCGATCAGGCTTACCGTCGACGACCGGCTCTGCATCCCAGTGCCGCTCTACCACTGCTTCGGCATGTCGATGGGCACGATGGGCTGCGTCACCAAGGGCGCGACCATGGTCTTCCCGGGCGAAGGTTTTGACGCCGGCGCGACGCTCAAGGCGATCGCGCAGGAGCGCTGCACCGGCGTTTATGGCGTGCCGACCATGTTCGTCGCCATGCTCGACCATGCCGATTTCTCGACCTTTGATCTTTCGAGCCTGCGCACCGGCATCATGGCCGGCTCGCCATGCCCGATCGAGGTGATGAAGAAGGTCGTTTCGCTGATGAATATGTCGGAGGTCACCATCGCCTATGGCATGACCGAGACCAGCCCTGTCTCCTTCCAGAGCAGCGTCGACGATCCGCTGGAAAAGCGCGTTTCCACCGTCGGCCGCATCCATCCGCATGTCGAGGTGAAGGCGATCGGCGCCGATGGCGCGACCGTCGCGGTCGCCGAGCCGGGCGAGCTCTGCACGCGCGGCTATTCGGTGATGAAGGGCTATTGGGACGACGCGGAGAAGACGCGCGAGGCGGTCGACGCCGACGGCTGGATGCATACCGGCGACCTCGCAACAATAGACGCCGAAGGCTATTGCAACATTGTCGGCCGGGTGAAGGACATGGTCATCCGTGGTGGCGAGAATGTCTATCCGCGCGAGGTCGAGGAATTCCTCTACCGTCATCCGAAGGTCAAGGAAGTGCAGGTCTTCGGCATACCCGACGACAAATATGGCGAGGAGCTCTGCGCCTGGATCGTGCTGAAACCCGGCCAGATCGCCACCGCTGACGAGATCAAGGCCTTCTGCGCTGGCCAGATCGCGCACTACAAGGTGCCGCGCTATATCCGCTTCCGCACCGAATTGCCGATGACGGTGACCGGCAAGCCGCAGAAATTCCTGATGCGGGAGGCGATGGTCGAGGAACTGGGACTGGTAGCGCAGAAGACGGCATGAGGGTCTGCCCGGCAATACGCCTTACGGATGAGCCGACGTCAGGGCTAACGGACAGAAAACGGACTGCGTTCTAGCTACAAATGATGTATTCCGCGGTCCGGCCTGCTCGTCTAGGCTTGGTACCCCAAAAATCAATAATGATGGTCGGCGAGCTTTGTGCTCGTGCGAGGTCGTTGGTTTTGGGGGGCAAAGGACGTGAAAGCCGCGTTGAGACCGCTGAAAAGAAGCCGCGCTGAAATCGCTGCGGCATAGCGTTTCTGCGAGGGACATATTTTTTACATTTTGAGATTTTTTTTACATTTTGTGATTTGCGCGATACCGCTAACGGGGCTCTGGTGGATCCAGGCCTTTCTGGCTTCAGGCGTTTGGGCGAAAAGGGACGGGGGTGTGAAAGGGGGCCAAGCATGGCCTATACAAATACCATTGTCTTGACCGGTGACTATGGCTACCGCCAATATAAAGCATCCGGTCTGCCCGCCGACACCCTTATCGATGCCACCAACGCCTCGTGGATCGTCGCCAATCAGGGAAGCCCCACCAACCTCTATCCCTTCGCGGTCGTCAACCCCGGCGACAACCTCCTGGCTTTGGGCGGCACGATCAACGGCACGGTTTCCCAAACCGGCGACTGGGAGGACATTTACGTCAACTCCGCCGCAGTCCGTATAAATTCAGCCCACAGCTTTGCCATCGACGACTGGACGATCACCCAGCCCTGGGATGGCATCCGTGTCGGCGGCACCGGCACCTTCCTCATCGAAGATTCCTATGTCGGCAACTCACGAGACGACGCGGTCGAGGACGACGACGTGATCGGCGGCACCATCCGGGATTCCCTGTTCGACCACGTGTTTTCCGGAGTGAGCCTTGGCGACGGTGACGTGGATGGGTCTGACAACACGGTCACCATGGATGGCATGCTTTTAGGCATGGGAGAGTACCTTCGCAAAGGCGTGGTGACCCACGGTTCGCCATTCAAACTCGACAATGGCACAGGCTCTAACGATGTCGTGCCCAGCCTGCACTTTATCGACTGCGTGGTGGCGATCACCGACGTTCACCACAACGGCCAGGAGCGGCTGCAGCATGCCTGGGACAAGACGGTCGAGTCGCACGGCAATTACTATCTCAACCTCTCTGACACGCCGCTGCCGTCGGATTATCCAGTGCCGCCCGCCGGCTGGACGGTGCTTCAAGGCCAGGCGGCCCGCGATTATTGGGCCAACGCCAAGGCGGCCTGGCATGCAGCCCATGACGGGACCGACCCGACACCGTCACCTCCGACCCCGCCGACCGACCCGATCCCGCCGACCGACCCGACCCAAGGAACGACCGGGAACGATACATTTGTCGGCACTGGCGCGGCCGATACCTATGATGCCCTGGCTGGCAACGACTCACTGCGGGGCGAGGGTGGCAACGACGTGCTGACCGGTGGCAGGGGCGAGGACACCTTCGTGTTCGACACGGCCTATGGCCCCGGCAATGTCGACACACTCACCGACTTCGACGCGGAACATGACGCGCTCTATCTCGACAATGCCGTCTTCACCAAGCTCGGCTCCGGTTCCTGGTCCAGCCCGACGCAGGTGAACTCGGGGTATTTCGAGTTGCGAGAACACGCCGAACACAGCAACGATCACCTGCTCTACAACCGGGCCACGGGCGTTCTGTACTATGATCCCGACGGCTCGAAATCGACCCCCCAGGTGGAAATCGCCCACCTGGAGCCCGGGGCGGCCCTGACCTATCACGACGTGTTCGTCGTTTGATCGATCATGCGATCGCACCATGGCACGGCGAAGGGCGGGCGCGGGCCTATCTTTCCCGAAAGGCGCGCTGGAACGAATCCACCAGCGGCTTGGTCAGATAGGTCAGAAAGGTTCGCTCGCCGGTTGAAATGAAGGTTTCGACCGGCATGCCTGGGTAGATTTGCTCGGGCTTGACCTGCGGTGGCAGCTTGTCGGCCATCTTAAGCCGCACGGTGTAATACGGCTGTCCAGTGCTGGGTGTGATCAGCCGGTCCGCCGAAATGTAGAACACTTTTCCGGACACTTTTGGTGTTGTCCGTGCGTTGAGGGCTGTCAACATCATGTTCGCGCCTTGGCCGACCCGGATAGAATCAATGTCTTCAGGCTTGATCTTTGCCTCGACGATAAGTTCATTGGTCGGCAGAAGCTCCATTGCAACCTCGCCGGCACGGATGACGCTGCCTTCGGAATTGTAGAGCGAGCGGACGATGATGCCGTCCACCGGGGCACGAATGGTCGTCCTCACCAGGACCGATCGGGCGGCGTTGATTTGTTCCTCAAGGTCCGCCACCTGTGCCCGGGCTTTGTTCAGTTCCGTGACGGCATCTTCGACCCGGCTGGTTGTAAGTCTTTCAATCTCTTGACGCGCTTCCACGGTCTGGGTCGCCGAGCTGGCGATTTGCGCCTCCAGCGACCCCGCCTGACCTACCAGCTCGGCGGTGCTACGCAGAAGATCGGTGTATTCAGAACGATTTGTCAGTCCCTTTTCCAGCAAGTGCCTTTTGCGTTCCGTCTCGGCATTGACGATCGCGAGCTGGTTTTCCGCAGCATCCTTCTGCGCCCTCAAGCCGGCGACGGCTTCCTGAAGGGCTGCTGCCCGTTCCCTCAGAATCTCCTGTTCTGCGGCATAGCGCGCTAGCCGAGCCTGGAACTCCTTGGTTTGCTCTGCAAAGACGTCACTGAATTCGGGCGCGCCTGAATAGGCGCCTAGATCGCGGGGCAGGACGATTTTCTCCAGGCCGTCCCGTTCTGCCTCGAGCCGCGCGATTTCAGCTTTTTGTGCGACCCACTGTTTGAGGACCCGGTTGAGCTGGGACTGCGCCACCGTTGGATCGAGCACGATCAGGGCCTGGCCTCGTAGGACTCTGTCACCCTCTCGGACCTTGATGCTGCTGACCACGCCACCTTCGAGATGCTGGATCATGACATTCTGTCCAGCTGCTGCGACCACTCCTGGCGCGATCGTTGCTCCGGCAATCGGCGCCGTTGCGCCCCAGAATCCGAAGCCAAGCAAGAAGACGGACACGCTTGCATACCCCGCCAGCGTGATCCGATCCGTGCGTGTATCGACGTTACGCTGCCAGCGATACGTCTTGGCGCCGATGGTTTGGCTAGGAACCGTCATTGGCGACCTTCATCTCCCCGCGCGCAGATGACGGGAAAGGCACCACTCCTTCGCTGCCACGCGATTGAGAGGCTGCGGGCCGCGCCGCTTGGCCCCGTCGCGTGACAAGTCTATCGAGCACGTCCGTGGTGAAACCGTAGACCTCGATCTGGCCACTGCGCAGCATCAATATGCGATCGCATTTGGAAGCGAGAGAGGGCCGATGGGTTATGACAAGCACGGTCGTTTTTCGTGAACGCGCCCCGATGATCGCCCGCTCGAGCGCGGCTTCGCCGTTGGAATCGAGATTTGCATTGGGCTCGTCGAGAACCAGCACCTTGGGATCGCCGTAAAAGGCGCGAGCAAGCCCGATGCGCTGACGCTCGCCACCCGAAAGGCGAACGCCGGTCGGACCGATCAGCGTCGAATAGCCATCCCTCTGACCCAGGATAAGCTCATGCACTTGCGCCCGCTGGGCTGCTTGGACCAATTTCTCGTCGGGCGCATCCGGTTCGAAACGCGTGATATTTTGGGCAATGGTTCCCGGGAAGAGTTCCACATCTTGCGGGAGGTAACCAATATGGCGGCCGAGTTCTTCCGGATCCCAGTTTCGAATATCGCCGCCGTCGATCCGGATCGCCCCCGAGCGGGGCTCGATCGCACCGACGATGAGGCGCGCCAGAGTCGATTTTCCAGCCTGGCTCGGCCCCACAATCGCGACTGTCTCGCCGGTGGCGACTTCAAAGGTCAAGCGCTTTATCAGCGGCAGCGACCCGTCGGCCGCGCCCGGAAGATGATAGACGATTTGATCCACGCTTAACGCTCCTTCAGGAGTCGGCAATGCCACGTTTTCCTGGTTGTCGGGTCCGGATCGGAGAGCCGAAAGCCTTTTCCACGCAAGATTGGCGTCGATGATCTGCCGCCAACTCCCGATGATCTGATCGAGAGGTTGCAGAGCGCGCGCCGAAATCATCGAGGACGCAAATATCATACCGGCGGTCATCTCGTTGTGCAGAACCAGATAAGCGCCGACCCCCAATATCGCGATCTGCAGTGTCGAACGGGTGGTGCGCGATACACCGCCATAAAATGAATTGATGCGAGCGAGCCCATCCGAGGCGTGTAGAGAGCCGGAAAAACGGGTCCCCCAGAACTCTATCGCGTTGGATACCATGCCAAGCGCGCGAACAGTTTCGAAGTTTCGGGCGAAGGCCTGCGCCGAATTCATTGAGGCGTTGAGACTCTCCGCCGCTTCCTTGCCGGGTCGCGAACTCGCGATCTGGTTCAGCATGGCGATGGCGACCATGAGAACCGCCCCGACGACCGTCACCAGGAAGAGCAACGGATGGATGAAATAGAGCAGGCCCACGAAGATTGGCCCGAAAGGAAGGTCGAAGAGAAAGAAGATGGTTCTCGAAGCGATGAAATTTCGCAGGGTGGCCAAGTCGCGCAAGGCCTGGACATCGCCGAGGCCAGCGCGGGGGCCGCTCATTGCAGCGAGAAAAGACGATGCACCCAAAGAGACATCCAGTCGCGCGGCGAGCCGGCTTGCATATACACCCCGCACGACTTCGAGCACGCCGAAGAGCAAGAGCGACGAAAGCGCAAGCAATGTCAGGTAGGTGAGAGTGTCCAAATTGGCGG
Organism: Mesorhizobium shonense; assembly: GCF_040545255.1. NCBI lineage: Bacteria > Pseudomonadati > Pseudomonadota > Alphaproteobacteria > Hyphomicrobiales > Phyllobacteriaceae > Mesorhizobium > Mesorhizobium shonense. The sequence continues at coordinate 32,295 of NZ_JBEPLM010000014.1, read as the reverse complement.
CGGGCAAAACCCGATCATATACCTGCAGCATGTAGAGAGGCAGAACCAGCAGCAGGGCGTTCATCACCGCGGAGAACAGGCCCATTTCGACCACGCTCTTCGATAGCACCCCTCTGTTCGTATAACTGGGCATCCCCGAAATCGTCTCTTTTGGCTAAGCGATCATATTAGGCAATCTTTATATATCATGCCAGGCAGCCGCGCTATCGGTAGTGTCCCAATTTGAGATTCTCCGAAATGCAATATGCATTCACATATCGGCCCGACCTTCTATATGCTCAGCGCAAAAGCGCGGGGGGAAAGGGTGTGTCCCGAGAGCGTGACGTGCATATGTGGCGCGAAGCCGGGAAACTCGCGGCCTCTGGCGACTATGAAGGATGGCTTGCCATCGAATCGGAGCTTCGCAGCAGAGGATTCCCACGCGCCAAGTTGCTGTTTGATAACGACCGGGTCCGCGAAAAATTGGATGATATCTGTAGGAGGGCAAGAGAGCAGCGCGCCGATGCCAACCGGACCTAAAGGCCAGAAGCGCCCCGCCGACCGCTAGCGCCTTCCGCTTCGTCCCTCCGACGGCCTCGGCGCCGAACCGGGTTCCTGGACGAGCGGGCCGAGCAGCACTTCGCCGAACAGCGGCTGGTAGCTGCGGCGCACGGCCGGATCCTCCTTGAACGACAGCGCGTACTGGCCGATCTGGTGGAAATAGGTGATGCGCGCCCTGACCAGGCTTTCGTCCGGCGAATAGCCCATGGCCCGGAAGGAGCGGACGAGCAGCGCGATACGCAGGTCGTCCATATCCTTCACTTCCTGCGCCAGCTTCCTCGACGTCCGCGACCAGTCGCGCACGGCAAGATCGAGCAGCGGGCTGAAGGGCGCCTCGTCGACCCAGACATGCACGATGTCGGTGAAGAACTGCAGGCCGACCACGTCGTGCATGTCGCGCATCGCCCAGAACGGCGCGCAGTTGATGTTGCGCCATTCCTGCAAGAGCCCATCGCGGAGGTCCGCGAGGCTGGTGAAGTGGAAGTAGAAACTGCCGCGCGTGACCTTCAGCTGCTTGGCCAAGCGGTCGATCTTGACCTCGGCGATGCCGCGCTTTTCCAGCACCTTTCGCGCCGCGGCGATCCAGGCCTCGCGGCTCAGCGTCTGCCGGGCGGTCGTCGATCTGGCTCGCGTTCCGGACGATCGTTTCGTTTTCGCCAAGGCGGCATCCGCTTTCAACTGCTTCCAGGCCTCCATGGCGGCCGGCGGCAATTCGCGAGCCGTCCCTGATCAAGCCGATGTTTGCCCGCTTCGCAACCCGCTACCGCCGCTGTCCACTGTGGAACCTGATGTTATTGCATGTCGCCCGGAAGTGTGCGGACAACGACATGCATCAAAGCAAGGACTTAAAGCGCGTCGCCTGAATCCGTTTCTGCGCGACGCGCTTTAGGGCAACGCGCTGATCCGCTGCAGCATGAGTTCGAAGAACGGCGCCGGCTCGATGCGGCGCAGTACGTTGCAATTCTTGCGCCGTCCGGTGACGTGCCACCAGTCGACGACGGTCATGCCGATCGTCTCGGGCGAGACGATCTCCACCGTCACCGCGCATTGGCGCTTTTCGTAGATCTTCGGCGCCAGGAGATAGCCGGTGACGCAGGCGTCGTGGATCGGCCGCCCCGGCGTGCCGAACTTGTGGCTGCCGTACTGACGATAGAAATCGGCGAGGTTCGCGGCCTCGATCGCGGCCCTGCTGCCGGTGGCGCGCAAGCGGTCCAGCCATTCCAGCGTCATCATCGCGGTGTAGGTGCAGTCGATGCCCGCCATGGTCAGCGGCACGCCGCTGTCGAACACTTTGTGCGCCGCATGCGGGTCGACGAAGATGTTGAATTCGGCGGCGGGCGTGGCGTTGCCGCCCTCGAAGAAGCCGCCGCCCATCAGCACCACTTCGCGCAGCCGCGGAATGATCCTCGGCTCCATGGTCATGGCCATCGCCAGATTGGTCATCGGGCCCAGCGTGCAGACGGTAAGCTCGCCCTCCGGCGCATCCATGATCGCCCGCACGAGATAGTTCACCCCGTGCTCGCTCTGCAGCGGCGTCACCGGTTCGGGGAGGTCGGCGCCGTCGAGCCCGGTCTTGCCGTGCACATATTCGGCCGTCATCAGCGTCTTCACCATCGGCCCCGGGCAGCCGGCATAGACCGGCACGTCGGGCCGTCCGGCGAGCTCGACCACCTTCAGCGCGTTCTTCGAGGTCAGCGGCAGCGGCACGTTGCCGCCGACCGTGGTGATGCCCACCACCTCGATCTCGGCCGGCGAGCCGAGCGCGAACAGGATCGCGAAGGCGTCGTCCTGGCCGGGATCGGTGTCGATGATGATCTTGCGTGGTGCCATGTAGTGCCTGCCTTCGAATGCCTATTGATGAGCCCGTTCGGATGTGTAGAAATACAGTACTGTATCTTATGTTCAAGACAGGGTGATCAAAAATGGGCGAACGAGAGCGCGGCGACTTTTCCGAAATTCCGATCCTCGACGTGTCGGCTCTTTACGGCACCGACCGAGGCGCGATCGGGGCGACCGCGGCAACGCTGCGCCGCTATCTCGAGACGATCGGCTTCCTCTATGTCGTCGGCCATCCGATCCCGCGCGCCGATGTCGAGGCGGTGCGCGAAGCGAGTAAGCGCTTCTTCGCCTTGCCCGAGGAAGAGAAGCTCAAGCTCAAGATCGATAGGAATTTCCGCGGCTACTTGCCCTTTGCCGGCTCGACCATCGTCACCTCTTCCGTAGCGACCGTCAGCAAGCCGAACCAGAGCGAGTCGATCTTTTTCATGCACGAGGTCGGCGAAGATGATCCGCGGGCGCTCGCAGAAAAGCCGCTGCAGGGCCCGAACCAGTGGCCGGACGAGGCTGCGCTGAATGGCTTCAGGCAAACGATCGAGCGCTATGTCGACGAGATGGGCACGCTCGCCCGCAAGATGGTCCGCGCCATCGCGCTGTCGCTTGGCCTGCCTGCCGGCAGCCTGGACCGCTATTTCGAACAGCCGACCACGTTCCTCAGGCTGCTGCATTATCCGACGCAGCCGCAGGAGGAGGGGCTGTTCGGCTCGGCTCCGCACACCGACTACGGCTTCATCACTTTGCTGGCGCAGGACGATGTCGGCGGCCTGGAGGTCAAGAACAAGGCCGGCGAATGGGTGCCGGCGCCGCCGATCCCGGATTCATTCGTGATGAATGTCGGCGACATACTGGCGCGCTGGTCGAACGACCAGTTCGTCTCGACGCCGCACCGCGTCATCAACCGGTCCGGACGCGAGCGCTACTCGCAGCCCTTCTTCTTCGACCCGTCGATGGACGAGACGATCGAGGCGCTGCCGGTCTGCGTGCCGGCCGGCGCCAAGCCGAAATACGAGCCGGTGCTCTATGGCGACTACCTGATGGAGCGCATCGACAAGAACTACCACTACCGCAAGAAGAAGGCCGCGGAGACGGCAAGCGCGTAAGCGAACCGACGGTCCGGATCGGCGCCGGCCCGAGCGGTGCGGTGGCGAGGCGGTTGAGAAACTGCAATCACCGAGCAAGCAAAAGGGGAACGACGATGAGAACAAATCTGCGCATGGCCGGCCTGGCGCTGGCTGCATTTGCCACGGCCTGGAGCAGCCTTTCGAAGGCGGCCGAAATCTCGAAATCGGCGGAGGTCCAGCAGACAGGCATGCTCGACGTCGCCAACACGCTGGACTACGCGCCGTTCGAATATCTCGACGCCGACGGCAAGCAGACCGGCATCATCATCGAGCTTGCCGGCGAGGTTGCCAAGCTGGTCGGCGCCAAGCTCGACATCCAGCGCACGCCGTTCCCGTCGATGATCCCCGGCCTGGCGGCCGGCCGCTTCAAGATCGCCTGGGAGACCTTCTCGGCTACGCCCGAGCGCCTCAAGCAGGTCGACTTCGTCATGTTCCTGAAGGCAGGCCTCGCCGTCTCGACCTCGCCGGACAAGAAGGCTGGCTTCAGCGGCGACACGCCGCTTTGCGGCAAGCGGATCGGCGTCTCGGCCGGCAGCGCGTCCGACTTCCTGGTCGACAAGCTCAGCAAGGAATGTGCCGACAAGGGCCAGGCGGCGATCGAGAAATCGGTGTTCAACTCCTCGACCGACATCGTCCAGGCGGTGCTCTCCGACCGCGTCGACGCCCGCATGGACGATGCGACCGCATCGAGCTACTTCGAGGTGACCAGCAAGGGCCAGCTCGTCGTCCTGCCGACCCTCTATGACGTCGCGCCGCTGGGTCTCGCCATCGCCAAGGACGACAAAGGCACCGCCGACATGATGGTGGCGGCGCTGGCCGAGCTGTTCAAGAACGGCGCCTACAAGGCCGTTCTCGAGAAATACGGCATGGGTGCTTATGCGATCAAGGAACCGTATTTCGTCAACAGCATGGACGCGCTGCGCGCCGACTAAGGCACCGACCCGAAATCGGAATCGATTTTCGGGAGGGATCATGCGCAGAATTAGCAGGCGCGCCTGCATGCCCGTTGGGCTTGCGGCGTGGTGAGCGGAGATCCGGCGCCCGGTCCTGTACCAGGCGCCGGTTGGTATCAGGAGATGAGCGATGGGCACGGCCCACCCGACAGAGATGAGCGTCGAGCCGGGCGCCGCCGCCGCTGTGGCGCGGCTCACCGTCGTGCCGCAGCGCCGCTATGGCATCTGGGTCGGCACGGCATTCGCCTTGCTGCTGGCCTTCCTCATCGTGCGGGCCTTCGCCAGCAACCCGGCCTTCGCCTGGGGCACGGCTGCTGGTTATCTGTTCCATCCCTCGATCATGCGCGGCCTTTCCAACACCTTGATCCTCACCGTGGTGATCATGGCGCTGGCGATCGTCATCGGCACCGTCATCGCCATCATGCGCGAGTCGCCGAGCCCGGTGCTGCGCGGCTTCGCCGGCGTCTATGTCTGGTTCTTCCGCGGTGTGCCGGCGCTGATCCAGCTCATCTTCTGGTTCAACCTGTCGCTGCTGGTGCGCGAGGTCTCGCTGACATTGCCGTTCCTCGGCACGATCTTCTCCGCCCGCACCAATGATTTCATGACGCCGTTCTTCTCGGCTGTCGTCGCGCTTTCGCTTTGCGAGGCAGGCTATATGGCCGAAATCATCCGCGCCGGCATCAAATCGGTGCCGTCGGGCCAGGCGGAAGCGGCGAGCGCGCTCGGCATGCCCTACCGCATGATCCTGAAGCGCATCACGCTGCCGCAGGCCATGCGTTTCGTGCTGCCGCCGACCGGCAACGAGGCCATCAACCTGCTCAAGATGACGTCGCTGGTGACCTTCATCGCGGTCGACGATCTGTTCTATTCCGCGCAGAGCATCTATGCGCGCACCTTCGAGACGATCCCACTCTTGATCGTGGTGGCGTTCTGGTACCTCGCGGTGGTCTCGATCATGTCGGTCGGGCAGCATTTCCTCGAGCGCCATTTCGGCCGCAGCGACACGCGCCGTGACCCGCTGACGATGCGCGCGCTGCGCAATGCCGTAAGCTTGGCGGGCATCGCCCGATGAGCGACGTGAAGTCCGAAAACCGCGCCCGCTTTGGTGTGCCCGCCGATTCCATGGTGTTCGCGCGCGGCGTGCGCAAATCCTATGGCCAACTGGAAGTGCTCCAGGGCATCGATCTCGATGTGCCGGCAGGATCGGTTGCCTGCATCATCGGCCCGTCGGGCTCCGGCAAGAGCACCTTCCTGCGCTGCATCAACCATCTGGAGAAGATCACGGGCGGGCTCCTGCTCGTCGACAGCCAATTCGTCGGCTACGACCTCCGGGACGACAAGCTCTACGAGGTGAAGGACGATCTGCTCTGCCAGCGGCGCGCCGAGATCGGCATGCTGTTCCAGTCCTTCAACCTGTTCTCGCACATGACCGTGATGGAGAACGTCATCGAGGCGCCGACGCAGGTGCGGCGCATCGCGACCGACCAGGCGAAGGCCGAGGCCGAGATCCTGCTCAAGCGTGTCGGCCTGCTCGACAAGGTCGACCGTTATCCGCGCGAATTGTCGGGCGGCCAGCAGCAGCGCGTGGCGATCGCCCGCGCCATGGCGATGAAGCCGAAGGTGCTGCTCTTCGACGAGCCGACCTCGGCGCTCGACCCCGAGCTCGTCGGCGAGGTGCTGCAGGTGATGCGCGATCTCGCAGCGAGCGGCATGACCATGGTCGTCGTCACCCACGAGATCGGCTTTGCCCGCGAGATCGGCGACCATCTCGTCTTCATGGACGGCGGCGTGATCGTCGAGCGCGGCGCGCCGCGCGAGATGATCGCCGACCCACAATCGCCGCGCACGCGCGGGTTCCTGTCGCGGGTTCTTTGAGATCGCTCGTGAGCCGGCCAAATCGCCCGCCACAAGTGCGGCGCCGCATCGCTTGAAGAACTCGAGCGCCGGGCGATGGGCTTGCCCGCTTCGCACTGATATTGGCCGAGGTGCTTCCCCTGGGCTTTTCCGCTAAATTCGCGGAAACGCAGGGGGCTTCAATGGCTGGATTCGGACGGTCGGTGATTTCCTACACGATGCCGTTGGCCGCCCTGGTGATGGCTGTCGCGGTCAGGGCCAGCGGCCTTTCGGTGGATGAAGGTTCGCTGAACGTCAGGATTGTTGTTGGAGTACTTTCGAGCGCGATCATGTTCACCACCATTTTCGTGGTGCTCGACCACGCCGAGGCCGTGGCCCGGCGGGTGGGAGAGCCGTACGGAACATTGGTGCTGACATTCGCCGTGACGGCGATCGAAGTGTCGATCATCGTGTCCATGATGCTGCATGGAGCGAACAACCCGACGCTGGCGCGTGAGTCCGTTTTCTCGACGGTGATGATTACCTCCACTGGCGTTGTCGGCATGTGTCTCACGCTTGGCGGCTGGCTTCACCGCAAGCAGGCGATCCTTCGGCAAGGGACCAGCGCGTATCTTGCGGTCCTGATCGCGCTGACCGTCATGACGCTTATTCTGCCGACCTACACTCGAGCCACGGATCCCGGCACGTTTTCGGCAGCTCAGCTTGGGTTTGTCAGCGTCCTTTCAGTGCTGCTCTATGCAAGTTTCGTATTCGCCCAGACCGTCCGCCACCGGGAGGACTTCGTCCAAGGAGAGGCGCACGACGTTTCGATGAGAATCGCTTCCCACGAAAGCATTTCCGTCGGCGTCCTGCTGCTGTTGAGCGGGCTGATCGGAATCGTCATGCTCGCCGAGCAGGTCGCCGCAAGTGTCGAGGATACGCTCGTTGCCTACCAGGTGAGCCAGGCCGACAGCATTGTGGGGGCGTTGATCGCGGGGCTGGTCTTGATGCCGGAGGCCATTTCGGCGGTTCGCGCTTCGCTCAACAATGAGCTGCAGCGCGGCTTGAACGTTGCGATGGGTTCGGCTTGCGCCACGATCGGTTTGACGATACCGGCGGTCGCGGCCGCCAGCCTGCTGACGGGCAGAGGATTGACCTTAGGGCTTCCGGCGGCTGACGCGGTGCTTTTGTCTTTGGCGCTTTTCATATGCAGCGTCAGCTTTAGCACCGAAAGAACGACGTTCCTGACGGGCATGGTTCATATCGTGGTGTTTTTTACCTACGTATTTCTGATATTTGTGCCGTGAAGGCTTAGGCGCGAGCTGATTTTGGCAATCGGACGCAGGGATGGGACGACGGCGACCGGCAGGAAGTCGCTATCCGACTTGTCCGCGTTCCTAAAGCGTCGCCAGCCGCGAATTCGGCATGGTCTTTCCATAGGCTCGGCGCAGCGTCGCCTTCTCCTCCAGCGCGACGATGACACGTGCGGCAAAGTCGGTCTTGTACATCTCCGCGAGCCGTGCCAGTCCGCCTGGCGTGAAGACATTGATCTCCAGAAGTTTGTCGCCGACGATGTCGAGCCCAACCAGAAACATGCCGTCGCTGACCAGTTTGGGGCGTACCATCTCGGCAATGCGCAAAATCGTGTCAGTTACCTTGACCTTGCGGGCGGTCCCGGCGGCGTGGACGTTGGAGCGGACGTCGCCCTTGGCTGGGATGCGGCGAAAGGCGGCGTAGCTGCCGTCGCGCAGCAGCGGCAGGCCGTTCATCAGGAAAAGACGCACGTCACCAGCCTTGGCCTCCGGAATGTAGGCCTGCGCGATGAGATAGCCGTCACCGCTGGCCGCCTCGAAAATCTGGTTGAGGTTGGAATCGGTAGGCGTCGCAATATGGAAGACGTTCTTGCCACCCGACCCTTGCAGTGGTTTGACGATGCAGCCCTTCGAGTGTTTGTCGATGAATGCGCGGATCTCGGCAATGCTGCGCGATATAAGGGTCGCCGGCCGAACCGCTTCGGGAAAGGTCTGCAGGTAGAGCTTGCTCTGTGCCTGTGCCAGACCATCCGGATCGTTGACGACGATGACGCCCTGTTCCGCTGCGAGCCGTCCGAACATGATGCCTGCGTTGGCGGCCCATGGTCGATCGGTGGCATCGAGTGACGGGTCGTTGCGCAGAAACAGAATGTCGATATCGCTTATCGCGAAGGTCTTCTTCTGCTTCGCGGCATCCTTCAGGGCCGCATGCAGCTTGTCGGGCGTCTTGTAGGAAGCGTCCGGCAAGACTGCGACGCTGACAGCCAGGCTGTCATCCGGACGCAGTATGAAGTCGCCGGGTTCGACATAGACAACCGAATGTCCGCGCTGGACTGCAGCCAGCGCCAGCGTTGTCGTCGTGTAGCCTGGCGTCTCGCTCTCGATCGAATTGACGAAGAACGCAATGCGCATCGGGGATGCTCCCTCAAGTCTCAACCATATCGATCGGATCGATTCCCGCCATCGCCTTCTTGAGCCGCGGACGCGCCGCGTCGGAAGAAAGGAATGCAGGTTCGAGGCGCGGCGCGCGCAGCAAGCCGCGCGCATTGAGTTCCTGGATTGCGCCGAAATGCGCGGCGGAGATCTTGCCGATCCAAAACGGCGTAAGGCTGCCGCCACCTCTCAGGTGATCGAGGACCTGCACCACGCCGCGCAGATAGATGGCGTCTTTTGCCAGGCCACCACCGCGAAAGACACGCAGAACGACGTTGAAGGCGCTGCGATCATCGAGACCGAAATCCTTATGGAAAATGCGGAAGGTTTCCTCGAATGTCGCGCCGTCGAGCATCGCCTGACACGCAAGGACCCTGGCCGCGATCAGCCGCAGCCGCGCCGCGGTCATGCCGCCGACCAGATATTCCGCCAGCACGGCCAGTCCCTCCTGCATGCCCTCGTAGCCGGCGAGCCCGTTGCGGAAGATGGCAAGCCCCTGCGCATCGCCGTTGAAATAGGTCACCAGGTGGACACCGATCTCGTGACTGAGCAGCGCGGTCAGACGCTCCGGTGGAAGGTTGGTATCGCGCGAAACCAGCAACTGGTTCCGAGAGACGAGGAGGCCGGCCGGCAGGTCGCCGCGGATCTCCACGGAAGCATCGAAATCGGAATAGGCGGCACGATATCCGGCGATCATGTCTCGCGCGGCTGCGGCGATAGCGTCGGCGCCCAATCCCTTCTGCCTCACCGCCGACGCAGCGCCAGGCGCCTTTTCGACAATGGCGCGTGCTCGCGTCGCCAGACTCGGCTCGACGCTGCCATAGAGTGCTCGTCCGAGCTCGACGAAGCGGGGCGTCTCGCGTGCCGCGAGCATCGACAGCTGCAGATCGAGTTCCTGCTGTTTTTGCGAGAACAGCGTGGTCAGCAGCGGATCTTCCAGATGATCGAGCGAGACCGAATAGAGCTTCCGCTTCTGCGCGGCGACCTCGAATTCGAGCGGCCTGTAGAGCAGTGCTGGGACATGCTCGAAGCCGCCTGCCTGGAATTCCAGCCAGGCGGGTTCGGCGTTGATCGGTGTAACGGCAAGCAGAAAATCGAATGTCGACGCGACGCTGTCGAGTGCCCGGTCGGCGCGCACGACAGCGTCGATGTAGGCGCGCCGCCCCAGCGAACGATGGGTTGCCGGCGGTTCCAGCTTTGATGCCTTCAGAAAGGCGCTGACCGCCTGGAGCGCGGAATCCACCATGTTGGCGACGACAAGATCGCGCAGTTCAGGATAGATGCGCTCGCTGCCAGGCACCCTGTAGATCGGCGCGAAGCGTACCGTCAGGCCCGCTACATCGTCGAGATGATCCGAGAGCCGCGCTTCGGCGCGTGTCGTGGGAACGAATTCGTCCACGCGCGGCGTGCGGTATTTCGCTTCGCGTCCGGACGCCGCAGTGGCAAAGCGCTTGAGCGCCGCCTTCTCCGCCGCGGTATCGCCGCTAGCCAATGCAATCTCGAAAGGCGGCAGGAACGGTATGTCCTCCGCCAGAAACCGATCTTCGGCCAACTCGCCGATGTCGAGCACGAGGAATGCGCCGCAATGGTCGCGCATCCTTCGCGCCACCAGCCGCGCGACCCCACCGGCGAGGTCGCTATCGGCAGCGATCAGATAGGAGGCGTTGGCGGAAACAATTTGGAACGCCGTATCCTGCTGCGACCCGACATGGACGCAGAGAAACGGCAGCGGCCGATCGATGTGCAAGCGGTTGCCGTCGCCGAACTCGCGGCGGATTGGCTTGCCCTCTTGGAAAAGCGCGTCCAGGTCCGCTTCGATCTTGGCCAACGGAGACATAGCCTCAATGAGCTTTGGCTTCATGTCATGCCCCGCAACGCAGCCTCGAGAACTGGCACCGTGGACCCAAGCATGGCACGCAGCCGTTCGATCGCTGCCCAGTCGGGTTCGCCGCTCCATTCGTCCATGAAGATCTTCTTGAACTCGACCGCTATGGCACACCCGGTCTTTGGGAAATTGGCATGGACGAAACGGGTCTGCTCGCCCTTGCCCTGGAATGACACATTCTCGCGCACATCGATCGGCTCGCCGTTGTAATCCTGGCCGCTCAGCGCCTCCGTGAAGGCGTCTACGACCTGAGCCCAGCGCGCGCGGTCCATCGAGAACGTGCCGATATTGATATCAGGCGCGCCGCCTTGCGAAGCAGGCGCTGCTTTCGGCCCCGCACGCCGGTGGTTGTAGCTGTGAACGTCGACAAGGACGAACCTGCCGTAACGTCTCTCGACATCGGCGAGGACACGCCTGAGCTCGCCGTAGAACGCGTCGTGAAAGGCGAGAGACTCGTCCACAATGTCCTCGGCCGGTGGCTCTCGCCATACGTGCAGGCCCCAGGACTGGTCCGGCGACCGATAGACCGCAGCCTCGCGCGCGCGGTTCAGATCGACCTGAAAGCGCGATCGATGAACGATGATCTGGGTTGGGAAATCGGCGATGAAGTGCTCGGTGAAGGGATCCTCCTCCCGCAGCCGATCAGGGTCGGGGATGCACATGAGCGATTGGCAAGCGCGCCCAACGTCCGAGCCGCTGTGGATCGCCGTGCCAATGACGGGGGAATCGCCAAGCTTGATCGTCCAGCCTGCCGGTAACCCGCTCGCAGCGTTGTTGAAAATAGGCTTGCTCACCATCCATCGAAATGCGTGGAGAGAGCGGACGGTTCCGGGTTCAGCCGGTTGAGGCTTGCACCGGGCCACATCGTCTCGCTGAAGAACCGGCTTCGCCCGGCACCTCACGCCGCCAGCACTGCCTGATCCAGCCCGCGGATGATCTTCGCCAGTTCCACGCATTCGTCCTGGCGCACCTTGTTCTTCCGCCAGGCGAGACAGATCACGCGCTGCGGCATCGGTTCCTGGAACGGCACGATCCTCAAGTCCGGCATGACGCCGGCGGCACTTGCCGCCATCTCCGGCACCAGCGTGACGCCCAGTCCGTGCGCCACCATCTGCAGGAGCGTGGTCAGGCTGGTCGCGCCATAGCTTGCCATGGCCACCGGCCGCACATTGCCGCAGACGGCCAAAGCCTGCTCGCGCAGGCAATGGCCTTCCTCGAGCAGCATCAGCCGCTCCAGCGCCGGACTTTCCGGCGGCACAGGCGGCGAGGCGAAAGCCGGATCGCCGGCGGGCACCGCAAGGAAGAAGCGGTCCGGGAAAAGCTCCTCGGTGACGAGCCCTGGATGGTCGATCGGCAAGGCGGCGATGAAAGCGTCGAGCTTGCCCGAGACATTGTCCTCGACCAGCGAGGCGGTCACCGCCTCGCGCAGCTCGAGTTGCAGGGCCGGGAAATGCCGCTTCAGTTCCGGCAGGACGCGCGGCAGGAGATAGGGCGCAACCGTCGGGATGATGCCCAGCCGGAAGCGCCCCTCCATCGCTGGACGGCCGCGCCGGGCAGTCGTCTCGACGTCACGTATGTCGGCCAGAATGCGCTCGATGCGCGGCTGGAGCGCCAGCGCCTCGTCGGTCATCCGCACGGTCTTGCCGCCGCGCTCGAACAGAAGGCAGTTCAGCCGCTCTTCCATTTCGGCGATCTGCGCGGAGAGCGCCGGCTGGCTGACGCCGGCGAGCTTCGCGGCGCGGCCGAAATGCAGCGCCTGCGCCAGCGCGTCGAAATAAAGCATCTGCCTGACGGTGAGACCGATCATAAGGAAATCCTATCGGAAAAAACAGGAAAGGCAATTTGTCTTTATCGGCAAGCCGCCCTAGTCTGGAATCGTTCCAGATTGGCGCGGCCGCTGGCCGCCCCGGAAACTCAATTCAAAACTCGGCAAAATCGGAGAGTAAGATGGACGCGAAAACCGACGACAACAGCGCTGGCAAATGCCCCGTGGCGCATGGATCCGCCGGCCGGACCAACCGCGACTGGTGGCCGAACCAGCTCGACCTTGGCGTTCTCCACCAGCAGTCGAACCTCTCGGACCCGATGGGCGAGGACTTCGACTACGCCAAGGAATTCCAGTCGCTCGACCTCGACGCGGTGGTCAAGGACCTGCACAAGGTGATGACGGATTCGCAGGACTGGTGGCCGGCCGACTTCGGCCATTACGGGCCGCTCTTCATCCGCATGGCCTGGCACAGCGCCGGCACCTACCGCATAGGCGACGGCCGCGGCGGCGCCGGCGCCGGTCAGCAGCGCTTCGCGCCGCTCAACAGCTGGCCGGACAACGCCAATCTCGACAAGGCCCGCCGGCTGCTCTGGCCGGTCAAGCAGAAATACGGCCGCAAGATTTCCTGGGCCGACCTGATGATCCTCGCCGGCAACGTCGCGTTGGAATCGATGGGCTTCAAGACCTTCGGCTTCGCCGGCGGCCGCGCCGACGTTTGGGAGCCGGAGCAGGATGTGGACTGGGGTTCCGAAACCAAGTGGCTGGATGACCAGCGCTATTCCGGCGACCGCGAACTGCAGGGCCATCTCGGCGCCGTGCAGATGGGCCTGATCTACGTCAACCCGGAAGGGCCGAACGGCAAGCCGGACCCGATCGCCGCGGCGCGCGACATCCGCGAAACCTTCCGCCGCATGGCCATGAACGACGAAGAGACCGTGGCGCTGATTGCCGGCGGCCACACCTTCGGCAAAACCCATGGCGCCGGCGATGCAGCACTTGTGGGCGCGGAGCCGGAAGGTGCCGGCATCGAGGCGCAGGGCCTCGGCTGGTCGAGCAAACATGCCACCGGCATTGCCGGCGACGCCATCACGTCTGGCCTCGAGGTGACCTGGACCACGACGCCGACCAAATGGAGCAACAACTTCTTCGACAACCTCTTCAATTACGAATGGGAGCTGACGAAGAGCCCGGCGGGCGCCAATCAGTGGACGCCGAAGGGCGGCGCCGGCGCGGGCACGGTGCCGGACGCGCACAATGCGTCGAAGCGCCATGCCCCGGCCATGCTCACCACCGACTTGTCGCTGCGTTTCGACCCGGCCTACGAGAAGATCTCGCGGCGCTTCCACCAGCACCCGGACCAGTTCGCCGACGCCTTCGCCCGGGCCTGGTTCAAGCTCACCCATCGCGACATGGGCCCGGTCGTGCGCTATCTCGGCCCGCTCGTGCCGAAGGAAGAGCTGATCTGGCAGGATCCGATCCCGGCGATCGACCATGAACTGGTGAGCGACCAGGACATCGCCGCGCTGAAGGCGAAGATCCTGGCGTCCGGCCTCGCGGTATCCGAGCTGGTCTCGACCGCCTGGGCATCGGCCTCAACCTTCCGCGGCTCCGACAAGCGTGGCGGCGCCAATGGCGGTCGCATCCGTCTTGCCCCGCAGAAGGATTGGGACGTCAACCAGCCGGCACAGCTCGCCAAGGTGCTGGCGAAGCTCGAAGCCGTCCAGAAGGAATTCAATGCGGCTGAGGCCGGCGGCAAGAAGGTCTCGCTGGCCGACCTCATTGTGCTCGGCGGGGTCGCCGCGGTCGAGAAGGCCGCGAAGGACGGTGGCCACGAGGTGAAGGTCCCGTTCACCCCCGGCCGCATGGACGCGTCGCAGGAGCAGACCGATGTCGAGTCCTTCGCGGCACTCGAGCCTAGGGCCGACGGCTTCCGCAACTACACCAGAGGCAGGCAGCCGATGTCGGTCGAGGCGATGCTGGTCGACCGGGCGCAGCTGTTGACGCTGACCGCGCCGGAAATGACGGTGCTGGTCGGCGGCCTGCGCGTGCTCGGCGCCAATGCCGGCGGCTCCAGGCACGGCGTCTTCACCGACAGACCCGGCACGCTGACCAACGACTTCTTCGTCAACCTGCTCTCGATGGCGACGGTCTGGGATCCGGCTGCGGGCTCTGAGCCGGGCTCGGATGAGGTCTATGAGGCGCGCGACCGCAAGACCAAGGCGGTCAAGTGGACCGGCACCCGCGCCGACCTGATCTTCGGCTCGCACGCGCAGCTGCGGGCTTTCTCGGAAGTTTACGGCTCTGCCGACGCCAAGGCGAAGTTCGTCAAGGACTTCGTCAAGGCGTGGACCAAGGTGATGAACCTCGATCGCTTCGAGGTCGCCTCGAAGTAAGGGTCTCATCCTCCCAAGTAAAAAGGCGCGGGGCTTTCCCCGCGCCTTTTGATTCAACCGCGCGAGGATCAATCTTTCTCGAAGATGCCCGCCTTGGCGACGACGCCGGCAATCGCCCCGCCGATCAGCGGCGCGACGATGAACAGCCAGAGCTGGCCGAGCGCCGCGCCACCCGAAAACAGCGCCGGGCCGATCGAGCGGGCCGGGTTGACCGAGGTGCCGGTGACCGGGATCATGGCGAAGTGAATTGCCGCCAGCGTCAGGCCGATGACCAGGCCGGCAAAGGCCGTCGTGTGCTTGGCGTTGGTGACGCCGAGGATGACGGTGACGAAGGTGAAGGTGCCGATCAGCTCCCAAAGGAAGGCAGAGCTCATGGCCCATTTCGCCTCGTCCCAGCCATTGGCGCCGAAGCCGCCGGTGTGGCCGCCGGCCTGGCCGGTGACGATAATCCACAGCGCCAGCGAAGCGATGATGGCGCCGATGATCTGCGCGATCCAGTAAGGGACGACATCCTTGGCCGGCATCCGTCCCGCAAGAAACACGCCGAGCGTCACCGCCGGATTGAGATGCGCGCCCGAGATCGGGCCGATCGCATAGGCCGCGGCGATCAGGCCGATGCCGAACGCCAGGCCGATGCCTTCCTGGCCGAGCGGCAGCGCGCCGCCGAAACCGCCCGTGACCACGGAGGCCGTGCCGATGAACACCAACAAAAACGTGCCTAGAACTTCCGCCAGATAAGTCTTCATTGCCCTCTCCTCATTGGAATCCGCCAAACCGCGTTTCCCGCGCCGCGAATCACAAGCGAAAGAGTATTCCCAGCCGGAAAGCTTGGAAAGCAGAGCGGTTAAGCCACGCTGCTTGCTTGTCGCGCCAGTTAATTGCATTAGAGGCCGTTCATGTACTGATGGAATTGTTCCGGGCCTTCTTGTAGATCGGGATTTTTTCATGTCGAAGGGGCCTGACTTTCCGGCGCCGGTGGTCGCTTCCCTCGGCAAGATTCGGCGCGATGGCTGCAACAGAACTGTTTCATTCTCGGCCGGAAACGCTTTAAGAGCGGGCCGGAAAACAATTTGCAGGTAGACAGGATGCGACTGGGCGGAAGGCTGGCGGCGGCCATCGAAGTTCTGGAAGACATTAGCCGGCGCCACCGGCCGGTGGCCGACGCCTTGCGCGACTGGGGCCTGTCGCACCGCTTTGCCGGCGGCGGCGACCGGGCGGCGATCGGCAACATCGTCTACGACGCGCTGCGCCGCAAGCGCTCGGCCGGTTGGTTTTTCGGCGAAGACACGCCGCGCGCCATCGGCTTCGGCGCGCTGCTGCTCGAATGGGGCCAGACGGCGCAGTCGCTCAACGATGCGCTTGACGGCGACAAGTTCGCGCCGCCGCTGCTCAGCGCCGCCGAATTGAAGGCGGTCGCGGGGCGCCGGTTCGCCGATGCGCCAGATGCCGTGCGCGCGGACGTGCCCGACTGGTGCGCGCCGCTGCTGGAGCAGTCCTATGGCGATGCCTGGGTCAGGGAAGGGGCGGCGCTCGCGATGCGCCCGCCGCTGGATCTCAGGGTCAATGCGCTCCAGGCCGACCGCGGCAAGGTGCTGGCGGAACTGCAGGGCACGGGTGCGGCACCTGCCGCGATCGCGCCGCACGGCATCCGCATCCCGCCGATCGACGGCGACGGCAGGCATCCGAACGTGCAGGCCGAGCCCGCCTTCCAGAAGGGCTGGTTCGAGGTGCAGGACGAGGGCTCGCAGCTTGCCGCGGCACTTGCCGGTGCCGCGCCCGGCATGCAGGTGCTCGATTATTGCGCCGGCGCTGGGGGCAAGACGCTGGCGCTTTCGGCCGAGATGGGCAATACAGGCCAGGTGTTCGCCCATGACGCGGAAAAGGTGCGGCTGGCGCCGATCTTCGAGCGCATCCGCCGCGCGCACAGCCGTAATGTCCAGATCGTCAGCAAGCCTGCGGAACTCGCGCCGCTGTCCAGTCATATGGACATCGTGCTGATCGACGCGCCCTGCACCGGCAGCGGCACCTGGCGGCGGCGGCCCGACGCCAAATGGCGGTTGACCGACAGGCAGCTCGACGCCCGCAAGGGCGAGCAACTGGCGATCCTCGACACGGCGCAGGCCTTCGTGAAACCCGGCGGGCTGCTTGTCTACATCACCTGTTCGGTGTTCGATGCCGAAAACGGCGAGCAGGTCGCGGCCTTCCGCGAGCGCCACGGCGATTTTGCGCCCGTCGACCATCGAGAGCTTTGGGATGTCCATTTCCCCGGCCATGAAGGCGCCGCGCGCATCGCCGGCACCGGCGGCATCTCGCTGTCGCCGGCGCTCAGCGGCACCGACGGATTTTATTTTCACGCCTTGCGCAGGGTGGCCTGAGGGCAGTCGGTGTTTTGCTGCGCTGCAACATAAGAGATTGCCTGTCCTGCCAGCCTCTGCAATAAGCTTCGCCAGCAAAAGTGAAGGCGAAGGGCCATGGCAGCCAAGATCGTACCCGCCCCCGACTATGAGGATCGCGTCAGGACTTCCTTTGCCCGCCAGAAGGCGATGGCCACCATCGGCGCGGAACTGACGCTGGTCACGCCCGGCATCATCGAGATCGAGATGCCCTATGCGCCTTCGCTCACCCAGCAGCACGGCTTCCTGCATGCCGGCGTCATCTCGACCGCGCTGGACTCGGCCTGCGGTTATGCCGCCTTCTCGCTGATGCCGGAAAATTCCGGCGTGCTGACCATCGAATTCAAGGTCAATCTGCTGGCGCCGGGCAGGGGCGAGCGCTTCCTGTTTCGCGGCTCGGTGACAAAGCCCGGCCGCACCATCATCGTTGCCGACGGCCAGGCCTACGCCTTTGCCGCCGACGGCGAGGCCAAGCTTATCGCCACCATGACCGGCACGATGATGACGGTGGTCGGCCGCGACGGCATAGAGGGATGATCCATGGCGAGCGCTGCGCGGACAGGGGGAAAATCCATTCTTTTCGTCATGGCGGCGGAGGCCGAATACGGCCCGCACCTCAAAGAACTGTTCACGCCGCTGATGACCGGGGTCGGTCCGGTCGAGGCCGCCGTTCGGCTTGGTGCCGAGCTTGCGACGCTGAAGGCGGAGGGCGCGCTGCCGGACCTCGTCGTCTCGCTCGGCTCCGCGGGAAGCCGCACGCTTGAGCAGACCGAAATCTACCAGGCCGTGTCGGTGGGCTATCGCGACATGGACGCTTCGCCGCTCGGTTTCGAGAAGGGCGCCACGCCCTTCCTCGACCTGCCGGTGACCGTGCCGCTGCCGTTCGTCATCCCGGGCATCAAGAGCGCCACGCTCTCGACCGGCGGCGCGATCGTCACCGGCATCGCCTATGACGCGATCGACGCCGACATGGTCGACATGGAGACCTTCGCCTGCCTGCGCGCCTGCCAGTTGTTCGGCGTGCCGCTGATCGGCCTGCGCGGCATTTCCGATGGCGCCGCCGATCTCAGGCATGTCGGCGACTGGACGGAATATCTCCATATCATCGACGCGAAGCTGGCTGCGGCAATAGGTCTGCTCGAGCAGGCGATCGGCGGTGGTCTGCTGGACGGCTGATTGCTGCCCGGATCAAGCAGCCAGGCGCTGCGGATCGCCGAAATCGATGCGTGCAATGCGTCCACGGACGGCGCCGGTCGCATCGAGATAGTCGATCGCTCCCGGTGTATGGTCCAGTTTCCACGCGCCGGCGGGTCCGTCTTTCCATTCGACCCTGTAGCCGTCGTCCAACAGCGTCCAAAGTCCGTGGAAGCGCGTGCCATCCGGCAGGAGCATGTGCGCTCGATCGTCGGTTTCATAGTGGATGAAGGCGTTCTTGCCGCCCATGTCGATGACATGCGTGGTTCCGACCATGATAATGGCCAGCGTGTCCCTGTTCAGTATCGTCATTGTCCCTGTCCGCGGGTTCGCGTTTTCGAAAGAGCCTCGACGGCGCGAGTATCGTCAAGTATCTTGACTATATGGAGCTTGAATCAGGTGGTCAAGGAGCTTGACGAAAAAATCGAGGCGTTGGCCGATCATGTCGGCTGGCGGCTATGGCAGGCGAGCCGCGCCTGGCAGGCGGAATTCGCTGCGGCCATGCGGGCCGCCGGCCACGCCTGGTTCAGCGAAGCGCGCGCCGGGTTGCTCGGGCACATCCCCCGCAACGGCACCCGCCAGTCGGCATTGATCGAGCGCGCGGCCACCTCCAAGCAGGCGGTTCAGCAATTGCTCGACGGGCTGGAGGCGGAAGGCGTGCTGGAGCGGTTTCCCGACCCACGGGATGGGCGCGGCAAGCTTGTGCGCTATACGCGCAAGGGTCTGGATGCCTTGCGCGACGGCGACCGCATCAAGCTTCAGATCGAGCGCGGCTACATCGATCGTATCGGCGAGCAGCGGTTCGCGGCGCTGATGGACGCCTTGCGCTCGCTCGACGCCGGACGGGCCGACGCATCGGAAGAAGCATCGGAACCGGAGTGAGCGGTGCGACCCAGCAACCCATTGCGTCGACTCGTTTCTTTCTCTAAAGGCTCGCCATGACGACAGCCAATCATCCCGACACCGTTCTCATCATCGATTTCGGCAGCCAGGTCACGCAGCTGATTGCGCGGCGCGTGCGTGAAGCCGGCGTCTACTGTGAAATCGTGCCGTTCCAGTCCGCCGCCGAGGGCTTCCGCCGCATTCGGCCGAAAGCCGTCATCCTGTCGGGAAGCCCGCATTCGACCGTCGACATCGGTTCGCCCCGCGCGCCCGACGAGGTGTTTTCGGCCGGCGTTCCGGTGCTCGGCATCTGCTATGGCGAGCAGACCATGTGCGCCCAGCTCGGCGGCAAGGTCGAGGCCGGCCATCATCGTGAGTTCGGCCGGGCCTTCCTGGAGATCGAGGACGATTGCGCGCTATTCGACGGCATCTGGGCCAGGGGAACGCGTCACCAGGTCTGGATGAGCCATGGCGACCGCGTCACCGCCATTCCCGCCGGCTTCAAGATCGTCGGCACCTCCACCGGCGCGCCCTTTGCCGCGATTGCCGACGAGGCGCGCAAGTTCTACGCGGTGCAATTCCATCCCGAAGTCGTCCACACTCCGGATGGCGCGAAGCTGCTCAGCAACTTCGTCCACCACATCGCCGGCCTCGCCAAGGGCTGGACCATGGCCGCCTATCGCGACCATGCCGTCGAGGCGATCCGCAAGCAGGTCGGCAAGGGCAAGGTGATCTGCGCGCTGTCGGGCGGCGTCGACTCTTCGGTCGCCGCGCTCCTGATCCACGAAGCGGTCGGCGATCAGTTGACCTGCATCCTTGTCGACCATGGCCTGATGCGCAAGGACGAGGCGCAGAGCGTGGTGGAGATGTTCCGCCAGCACTACAACTTGCCGCTGATCCTGGTCGACGCCTCCGACCGCTTCATCTCGGCGCTCGAAGGCGAGGCCGATCCGGAAACGAAGCGCAAGACCATCGGCCGGCTGTTCATCGAGGTGTTCGAGGAAGAGGCGAAGAAGCTCGGCGGCGCCGACTTCCTGGCGCAGGGCACGCTCTATCCCGACGTGATCGAAAGCGTCTCCTTCTCCGGCGGCCCGTCGGTGACGATCAAGTCGCACCACAATGTCGGCGGCTTGCCCGAGCGCATGAACATGAAGCTGGTCGAGCCGCTGCGCGAATTGTTCAAGGACGAGGTGAGGGCGCTCGGCAAGGAGCTCGGCCTGCCCGAAAGCTTCATCGGCCGCCATCCGTTCCCGGGCCCCGGCCTTGCCATACGCTGCCCGGGCGGCATCACCCGCGAGAAGCTGGAGATCCTGCGCCAGGCCGACGCCATCTATCTCGACGAGATACGCAAGGCCGGCCTCTACGACGCCATCTGGCAAGCCTTCGCCGTGCTGCTTCCGGTACAGACCGTGGGCGTGATGGGCGACGGCCGCACCTACGAATTCGTCTGCGCGCTGCGCGCCGTGACCTCCGTCGACGGCATGACGGCCGACTTCTACCACTACGACATGAACTTCCTCGGCGCCGCCGCCACCCGCATCATCAACGAGGTGAAAGGCATCAACCGCGTCGTCTACGACGTAACGTCGAAGCCGCCTGGGACGATCGAGTGGGAATGATTCAGGCCCACCCAAACGCCGCCTATGTGCAGGCGTCGTTCGGTGACTTGTTGCCTGGCGGTTTCTACCGGTATCAATGTCGCTGACCTGCAAATATTGCTGATGTAATAGCCCGCTCAAGGCACCCACTTACCCGGCCATGCCGGGTGCTTGCGATTTATCGCATGGTCTGCCCCGAATATCCGTAGTTGTGCCGCGCGTCGAAAATGTTTACTGTTAGGAAATAAAATGGAATCAGCGGGTGGCGGCGACATGGCGAAGACTCAAGCAGCAAGGAAAAATGGCAGATCGCCGGCTCCCGTCAAAACATCGGGCGCGGCGACACTTAGCGCGCTGCCGCGCAGCACTCCCCTCATTCAGGATCCCCACGCCGTTCGCGACATGCGCGAGAACGTGCTCGAAGTCGCGATTGGCCACGAGGTTCGCGCCTTTCGCAAGAAGCTCGGCATTACCGTTGCCGACCTTGCCGCGACCACAGGCCTCTCGCTCGGCATGCTGTCCAAAATCGAGAATGGCATCACCTCGCCGTCATTGACGACACTGAAGTTGTTGTCGCACGCGCTCGGAGTACCGCTCACCGCATTCTTCCGCAGCTTCGAGGAAGAGCGTAAGGCCGTCTTCGTCAAGGCCGGATCGGGCGTGGATGTGGAACGGCGCGGCACGCGCGCGGGACACCAGTATACATTGCTAGGCCATATCGCTTCGGACACCAACGTCGTTGTTGAACCCTACCTTATTACGCTGACTGAAGACTCGGACGTCTTCCCAACCTTTCAGCATGATGGCATGGAGTTCCTCTACATGCTGGAAGGCGAGGTGGTTTACCGCCATGGCAGCAATCTCTATCGCATGACCCCAGGCGATAGTTTGTTCTTCGACGCCGATGCACCGCACGGTCCCGAAGAACTGACGCACTTGCCGATGCGATACCTGTCGATCATCTCCTATCCCGGCGGGCGCGGAAAAGGCTGAAGCCCGCCAGGGGCGATTCCCCCCGCAGGACCATGCTGAGGTATTGATCGCCTTGGCCTCAACGGATTGATCTCTGCGACCGGCGAATGACTCTGATTAGCGCATGACCTCGAGCCGGAGGTTCGGAAAAGATCATGCGCAAAAATCAAGCACTACAACATCCCTGGCGTCCAAGAGCGCGGTCGGCGCTGTTGCGACCGCCATTCAAGCGTGCTCGACTGGCCACCAATTTGGGCGCCTTTGCGCATTTGGACGATCGTCGCCAGGCGCCTCGATTTCCATGGCTTCCTTTATAGTTGGCGTGGCTCCGCGCCGACATGCCGCGCGCGTCGGCAAGACCTGCGGCCGTTGAAAAGGATTACCCGGGCCTCCTTCCACCTCAAGCGACGATGTTTTTCTACAGGAAAAAAAAATTCATGACAGTTGAATTGTGACTGGGAACCTGCTAGGCATTGCCATGGGTAACAATCAATCGAGGTGACCGGGATATGTGTGGGATTGTTGGACTCTTTCTGAAAGACAAATCACTTGAGCCGCGACTGGGCGCCCTCCTGTCGGAAATGCTGGTCTCATTGACCGACCGCGGCCCCGACAGCGCCGGCATAGCCATATATGACGGCGCAGCAGCGAAGGGGCGTGCCAGGATCACCATTCAGTCTTCGGCTCCCGCAGTGGATTTCCCTGGTCTCGAAGCCGAGCTTGGCAAGAAGATAGAAGCCAAAGTTTCGTCGACGGTGAAGTCTACCCACGCCGTCCTCGACATCCCTGCCGGCAAGCTCGACGAAGCCCGTGCCGCGATCGCCGAACTGCGCCCGAATGTGCGTGTCATGGGCGCCGGCGAAGCGATCGAGATCTACAAGGAGGTCGGCCTGCCGGCCGAAGTGGTCAAGCGTTTCGACGTGACCAAGATGACCGGCAGCCACGGTGTCGGTCACACGCGCATGGCGACCGAATCCGCCGTAACCACGCTGGGCGCGCACCCCTTCTCGACCGGCCCGGACCAATGCCTGGTGCATAACGGCTCGCTGTCGAACCATAACAATCTTCGCCGTGAACTGATCCGCGACGGCATGCGCTTCGAGACCGAAAACGACACCGAAGTCGCCGCCGCCTATCTCTCGTCCAAAATCGCTCATGGTCAGAACCTCGGCGAGGCGCTGCAGAGCAGCCTCGACGACCTCGACGGCTTCTTCACCTTCGTGGTCGGCACCAAGAACGGCTTCGGCGTGGTGCGCGATCCGATCTCCTGCAAGCCCGCCGTCATGGCCGAGACCGACCAGTATGTCGCCTTCGGGTCCGAATACCGCGCGCTCGCCAACCTGCCCGGCATTGACAATGCGAGGGTTTGGGAACCGGAGCCGTCCACCGTCTATTTCTGGGAGCACTGAGGATCATGAATATTTCGAATGTTGCCACGGCGCCATCGCGTGAAATGGACTTCGCGCGGCGTGTCTTCGACCTTGGCGAAAATTCACTGCGCGAGCTCAATCAGGCGCTGCACAATCTTGGCCCCGGCTCGAACGAAACCTCCTGGGAAGTGCTCAACCCGAAAGGCAGCCATTCCGTCGCCGTCGGTGTCGACCAGCCGGTCGCTATCGATGTGCGCGGCAGCGTCGGCTACTATTGCGGCGGCATGAATGCCGGCGGCGCCATAACCGTGCACGGCTCCGTAGGCCCGGGCGTCGGCGAGAACATGATGTCGGGCTCGATCGTGGTCAAAGGCGATGCCAGCCAATACGCCGGCGCCACCGGCCGCGGCGGTCTGCTGGTCATCGAGGGCAACGCCTCGTCGCGCTGCGGCATCTCGATGAAGGGCATCACTATCGTTGTCCGCGGTAATATCGGCCATATGTCGGCGTTCATGGCCCAGTCGGGCAATCTGGTGGTGTTGGGCGATGCCGGCGATGCGCTCGGCGACTCGATCTATGAGGCGCGGCTGTTCGTCCGTGGCAAGGTCAAGAGCCTGGGCGCGGATTGCATCAAAAAGGAGATGCGTCCCGAGCACATCGCGCTCCTGCAGGATCTGCTCGACCGTGCCGGCATCAAGGATGCCAAGCCGGAAGAGTTCACTCGCTACGGCTCGGCCCGTACGCTTTACAACTTCAACATCGACAACGCTGACGCATACTGAGGGCGACCATGACCTACCACAATCCTCCAACGACGCCGCGCAAGTCAGCGACCTTCGACGACTACGCGATGTCGGAAATCCGCCGCGCCGCGGCAACCGGCATCTACGACATCCGTGGCTCCGGCGCCAAGCGCAAGGTCCCGCATTTCGACGACCTGCTGTTCCTTGGCGCCTCGATCTCGCGCTATCCGCTGGAAGGCTATCGCGAGCGCTGCGACACCTCAGTTGTGCTAGGCTCGCGCCACGCCAAGAAGCCGATCGAACTGAAGATCCCGATCACCATTGCCGGCATGAGCTTCGGCTCGCTTTCCGGTCCGGCCAAGGAAGCTCTCGGCCGCGGCGCAACCATCGCCGGCACCTCGACCACCACCGGCGACGGCGGCATGACCGAGGAAGAGCGCGGCCATTCCAAGCAACTGGTCTATCAATACCTGCCGTCGCGCTACGGTATGAACCCGCGTGACCTGCGCCGCGCCGACGCCATTGAGATCGTCGTTGGCCAGGGCGCCAAGCCCGGCGGCGGCGGCATGCTGCTTGGCCAGAAGATCTCCGATCGCGTGGCGGAAATGCGCACTCTGCCCAAGGGCATTGACCAGCGCTCAGCCTGCCGTCATCCCGACTGGACCGGCCCTGACGACCTTGAGATCAAGATCCTGGAAATCCGCGAGATCACCGACTGGGAAAAGCCGATCTACGTCAAGGTCGGCGGCGCGCGGCCCTATTACGATACCGCGCTTGCGGTTAAGGCCGGAGCTGATGTCGTGGTGCTCGATGGCATGCAAGGCGGCACGGCCGCCACGCAGGAAGTATTCATCGAACATGTCGGCCAGCCGACGCTCGCCTGTATCAGGCCCGCTGTGAAGGCGCTGCAGGACCTCGGCATGCATCGCAAGGTCCAGCTCATCGTCTCCGGTGGCATCCGCAACGGGGCCGATGTCGCTAAGGCGTTGGCGCTTGGCGCCGATGCCGTATCGATCGGCACCGCGGCATTGATTGCGCTCGGGGACAATGATCCACATTGGGAGGACGAATACCAAAAACTTGGCACGACCGCCGGCGCCTACGACGACTGGCATGAGGGCAAGGATCCGGCGGGCATCACCACACAGGACCCCGAGCTGATGAAGCGGGTCGACCCGGTCGTCGCCGGACGGCGGCTGGCGAATTACCTGAAGGTCATGACGCTCGAGGCGCAGACCATCGCACGTGCCTGCGGCAAAAATCACCTGCACAATCTCGAGCCCGAGGATCTCTGTGCTCTTTCGATCGAAGCAGCGGCCATGGCCGGTGTGCCGCTCGCGGGGACGAATTGGGTACCAGGGCAGGGTGGCTTCTAAAACCAGACGAATGGGAGCAGTAGACAATGAATAAGGCCTTTGAAGCCAAAATCGATCAGTCTGAGGGGACTGATCTCCAAGAGTTCGCAAGGGTTCGCAACGTCAAGTATTTCATGGTCTCGTATACGGATCTGTTCGGCGGCCAGCGCGCAAAGCTGGTGCCGGCGCAGGCCATTGGGGACATGCAGAAGGAGGGCGCCGGCTTCGCCGGCTTCGCCACCTGGCTTGACCTGACGCCGGCGCACCCCGACATGCTGGCGGTGCCGGATGCCTCTTCGGTGATACAGCTGCCGTGGAAGCCGGAAGTCGCCTGGCTCGCTTCGGACTGCCTGATGGAGGGCAAGGGCGTCGCTCAGGCGCCGCGCAATACCCTCAAGCGGCTCGTTGCCGAAGGCGCCAAGGAAGGCATGCGCGTGAAGACTGGCGTCGAGCCGGAATTCTTCCTTGTCACGCCCGACGGTAAGCAGATCAGCGACGAGTACGATACGGCCTCGAAATCCTGCTACGACCAGCAGGCGGTGATGCGTCGCTATGACGTTATCGCCGAAATCTGCGACGCCATGCTCGACCTTGGCTGGCAGCCCTATCAGAACGACCATGAGGATGCGAACGGCCAGTTCGAGATGAATTGGCAATTTGACGATGTGCTGGCCACAGCCGACAAGCACTCCTTCTTCAAATTCATGGTCAAGTCGATTGCCGAAAAGCACGGCCTGCGAGCGACCTTCATGCCGAAGCCCTTCCAGGGCCTCACGGGTAGCGGTTGCCATGCCCATATCTCGGTATGGGATCTCAGCGGCAAGACCAATGCTTTCGCCGACAAGGAAATGGAGTTGGGTCTGTCGGAAAAGGGCAGACACTTCCTGGGCGGCATCATGAAGCATGCCTCGGCGCTGGCCGCGATCACCAACCCGACGGTCAATTCCTACAAGCGCATCAATGCGCCGCGCACCGTTTCGGGCGCCACCTGGGCGCCCAACACGGTGACCTGGACCGGCAACAACCGCACCCACATGGTGCGCGTGCCCGGTCCCGGCCGCTTCGAACTGCGCCTGCCCGACGGCGCGGCCAACCCCTACCTGATGCAGGCGGCCATCATCGCCGCCGGCCTCAGCGGCATCCGCACCAAGGCTGATCCAGGTCAACGCAGCGACATCGACATGTACAAGGACGGACACACCGTCACGCATGGCGCCAAGCTGCCGCTCAATCTGCTCGACGCGCTTCGCGCTTATGACGATGACGCCGAGTTGAAGGCTGCTATGGGCGAGGAATTTTCCGCCGCCTACATCAAGCTCAAGACCCAGGAGTGGAACGCCTACGCCTCGCACTTCACCCAGTGGGAGCGCGACAACACGCTGGACGTCTAGCTGTTTGCCAGGCCCAGCGTCCGATCTACGAATTGGGCGCTGGGCGCACCACATGACATTTCGCCGGAACAACTGCGATGAAATATTCGATCTTTTCGCTCGCCAAGGCGGCACTGTCCGGACACAAGGGATGGACGCGGGCGTGGCGCGATCCGGCACCCAAGAGCCGGTATGACGTGGTCATCATCGGCGGCGGCGGCCACGGACTGGCGACGGCCTATTTCCTCGCCCGTGAATACGGCATCCGCAATGTCGCCGTGCTGGAGAAGGGCTGGATCGGCTCCGGCAATGCCGGCCGCAATACCACCATCATCCGCTCCAACTACGGCCTGCCCGGCAATACCGGCTTCTACGAATTGTCGATGAAGCTGTGGGAGCGCATGGAGCAGGACCTCAACTACAACACGATGGTCAGCCAGCGCGGCATCATCAACCTCTACCACTCCGACGCGCAGCGCGATGCCTTCGCCCGCCGCGGCAACACCATGCGAATCAACGGCATCGATGCCGAGTTGCTCGACGCCGAGCAAATCCGCAAGGAATTGCCGTTCCTGAACTATAACAATGCCCGCTTCCCGATCATGGGCGGTCTCTTGCAGCGGCGCGCAGGTACCGCTCGCCATGATGCCGTCGTCTGGGGTTATGCGCGCGCCGCCAGTGAAGGCGGCGTCGACATCATCCAGAATTGCGAGGTCACCGGTTTCGTGCGCGACGCCAGCGGCAGGGTGACCGGTGTCGAGACCTCGCGCGGCAGGATCGGCGCCGGCAAGGTCGGTATGGCGGTCGCCGGCTCTTCGTCGCGGGTCGCGGCGATGGCCGGCATGAAGCTGCCAATCGAAAGCCACGTGCTGCAGGCCTTTGTCTCCGAGGCTATCAAGCCGCTCATCCCGGGTGTCATCACCTTCGGCGCCGGCCACTTCTATGTCAGCCAGTCGGATAAAGGCGGGCTGGTCTTCGGCGGCGACCTCGACGGCTACAATTCCTATGCCCAGCGCGGCAACATGCCGGTCATGGAGGATGTCTGCGAGGGCGGCATGGCCATCATGCCGATGATCGGCCGCGTGCGCATGCTGCGGCAGTGGGGTGGCATAATGGACATGTCGATGGACGGCACGCCGATCATCGACAAGACACCGGTCGACGGCCTCTATCTCAACGCCGGCTGGTGCTATGGCGGCTTCAAAGCAACGCCGGCATCGGGACTCGTCTTCGCCCATCTTCTGGCGCGCGACGAACCGCATTCGGAGGCCGCGCTGTTCCGCCTCGACCGGTTCCGCCGTGGCGCGACGATCGATGAAAAGGGCCAGGGCGCCCAGCCGAACCTTCACTGAAAGAGAGACCGGTTGAATGCGTATTGCATGTCCTTTCTGCGGTGAGCGTGAGAACGGCGAGTTCACCTATCTTGGCGATGCCTCGCCCAAGCGGCCCAACTTCGCCGTCGATGGCGGGGAGAGCCCCGAACGTGTCGAGGATGCTTTCCACGACTACGTCTACCTGCGCGACAATCTGGCGGGTGTGATGCGCGAGTATTGGTACCACGGCGGCGGCTGCCGTTCCTGGCTCGTGGCCGAGCGCAACACCGTCACCCATGAATTTGTTTCCGTGACGGCGGCACCGGGTGCGGGCGCTGCCTTGGCGGCGCGGGCAGGAGAATGACCATGTCGGGGTATTCGCAATCCGAGCCGCTCGCCAGAACAGCGCGGGAGGAGGCCAGCATCCGCACGGCGGTCACGTCCGCCAGCCAGTCGCACCGGCTGCCCGGTGACGGCATGATCGACCGACGGTCGCCGCTCCGGTTCTCCTTCGACGGCAAGGCCATGACCGGATTTGCCGGCGACACACTGGCTTCCGCACTCGTCGCCAATGGCGTCAAGCTCGTGGCGCGGTCGTTCAAGTATCATCGCCCGCGCGGCATCGTCACCGCCGGTTCTGAGGAGCCGAGCGGGCTGGTAGAGATGCGCACCGGCGCCCGACGCGAGCCGAACACGAGGGCGACCACGCAGGAACTGTATGACGGGTTGATCGCGAACAGCCAGAACCGCTGGCCATCGCTGCGTCACGACTTGATGTCGATCAACCAGTTGTTCGCGCCGATCTTCGTCGCCGGATTCTACTACAAGACCTTTATGTGGCCGGCGAAGTTCTGGGAATCGATCTACGAGCCGATGATCCGCCGCGCCGCCGGTCTCGGCAAGAGTGCCGAATTGCCTGACCCAGACCACTACGACAAGGCCTGGGCTCATTGCGACGTGCTGGTTGTCGGGGGCGGTCCCGCCGGCCTGTCGGCGGCGCTTGCTGCCGGCCGCGCCGGGTCGCGTGTCATTCTCGTGGAAGAGGATACCTTGCTGGGCGGTCGTCTGCTCGGTGACGGCGGCGAGATCGATGGCATGGATGCCAGGGAGTGGCTGCGTAGCACAACACGCGAACTCGTTTCTCTGCCCAATGTCCGGATCATGAACAGGACGGCCATGTTCGGCGTCTACGATGGTGGTACCTACGCCGCGCTCGAGCGCGTCAGCGACAACGTCGCGATGCCGGATCGCCATCAGGTGCGACAGCGGCTCTGGCGCATCGTCGCAAGGCGATCGGTGGTGACCGCCGGTGCGATTGAACGACCGATCGTCTTTCCTGGCAATGATCGGCCAGGCGTCATGATGGCCTCCGCCGTCCGCACCTATGTCAATCGCTTCGCGGCTCTGCCAGGCAAGCGTGTGGCGTTGTTTACCAATAATGATGATGGCTGGCGCACGGCCGAGACCATCCAGCGGGCTGGCGCCCACATCGTGGCGGTGATCGACCCCCGCCGCGAGGTGCCGGCGCAGCACCGGAGGCTTGTCGATACTTACGATCTGCGCGTGCTTGCTGGCGTCGTGTCCGATGTAAAGGGTGGCGTTGACGGCGTCCGCAGCATCGTCGTGACCAACGACAGAAATGGCCAGACGCAACGGGTCGAAACTGACTGCCTTGCCGTTTCGGGAGGGTGGAATCCGAATGTCGGCTTATCTTGCTTCCATCGTGGCAAGCCGATCTGGCGCGAGGACATCGCGGCCTTCGTGCCGGGCGGTGCGCCAAAGGGGATGGCCACGGCTGGTGCTGCCAATGGCGAGCTCTCACTCGGCGCCTGCCTTCGCGACGGGCATAGCGCGGGTGCCAAGGCGGCCGCCGAATGCGGTGCCGCCGGAAAGCCGGGGGAGGCATCGAAAGCCGACGAAGAGGGCTACGGAATCGCGCCGCTCTGGCATGTCAAAGGTAAGGGCAAGGCGTTCGTCGACTTCCAGCACGACGTTACCGCGTCCGACGTGACGCTGGCGCAGCGCGAAGGCTTCGAGAGCGTCGAGCATTTGAAGCGTTACACCACGCTCGGAATGGCGACCGACCAGGGCAAGACGTCCAACATCAACGGCCTCGCAATCATGGCGGAAGCGACCGGCCGCACGATCCCGGAAACCGGCACGACGATCTACCGGCCGCCCTACGCACCCGTCGCCATAGGCGCCTTCGCCGGCCATCATCGCGACGAGAACTTCCATGCTTGGCGGTTGACACCGTCGCATCATTGGGCCGCCAAGCAAGGCGCGGTGTTCGTCGACACCGGGCTGTGGAAGCGTGCGCAATGGTACCCGCGTGCCGGCGAGAAGGACTGGCTGGAATCGGTAAGCCGCGAAGTGCTGGCCGTGCGCAACGGCGTCGGCTTCTGCGACGTCTCCACGCTCGGCAAAGTCGACGTCCGCGGCGCGGATGCAGGTGTGTTCCTCGATCGCGTCTATATCAACGCCTTTTCCTCTCTCGCCGTGGGCAAGGCGCGCTATGGCCTCATGCTGCGCGAAGATGGCATCGTCTATGACGACGGCACGACCTCGCGGCTCGCCGAGGATCACTATTTTCTCACCACCACCACTGCCAAGGCCGGTCTGGTGATGCAGCATCTGGAATTCTGCCGGCAGGTATTGTTCCCGGACCTCGATGTTCAGCTGACCAGTGCCACTGACCAGTGGGCGCAGTTCTCCATCGCTGGGCCGAACGCCCGCAAGCTGCTGCAGGATCTGGTCGACCCGTCGGAAGATCTCACCAACGAAGGCTTCCCATTCATGGGCGCCCGTGAAGTCAAGCTGCGCGGTGGCGTGATTGCTCGGCTGTTCCGCATCTCGTTCTCCGGCGAAATGGCCTTCGAGATTTCGGTGCCGGCGCGCTACGGCGCGGCGATGGCCGAGAACCTGATGATCGCTGGCAAGCCCTATGGCGTAACGCCTTACGGGACTGAAGCGCTCGGCGTCATGCGCATCGAAAAGGGGCATGTCGCCGGGCCCGAGCTCAACGGCACGACCACCGCTGACGACCTTGGCCTTGGTAAGATGATGTCGAAGAAGAAGGACTTTATCGGCCGTGTCATGGCCGGGCGCGAAGCGCTGATTGCGCCGAACCGGCAGGTGGTCGTCGGCGTCAAGCCCACGAACAAGGCGCGGCGCCTGCGTTCCGGCGCGCACGTTGTCCCCAGGGGCGAGACCCCTGGGCCGAAAACGGATCAAGGCTATGTCACCTCGGTCTGCTTCTCGCCGGTGCTTGACCAGTGGATCGGCCTTGGTCTGGTCGAGCGCGGGCGCGAGCGCATCGGCGAGATCGTTCGCATCCTTGATCCGCTGCGGAGCGAGGACTACGAGGCCGAGATCTGCAGCCCGGTCTTCTACGATCCCGAAGGAGTGCGTCAGCGTGGCTGATTTTTCCTGGAACACCCAATCGGCGCTGGAGAAGGCGCTCGTCCCCGGTCGTCACGGCGTGGCCGGCACGCAGGTAGGCGTCACGCTGGAGGAAGTGCGCGACATCAGCCTCGTTCAGGTGATGGCGCGGCGCGGCAGAGCGGCCGAGACCGCAAAGGCCGCCAAGAAGCTATTTGGCATTGAGCCGCCCCGTGCTCCCGGCGCAGCAGTGGCCCGGAATGCTACGCTGATCTGGTCTGGCCCAGACCAGTTCATTGTCTTCTCTGCACGACAGGCAGACGGACAATTTGCCAAAGTGTCAAAGGCGTTTGCCGGCATCGCGTCGCTCTCCGATCAGTCGGACGGTCGCTGCCTCATCCGGATTGGCGGACCTCGCGCTCGCCAGGCGCTTGCGAAGTTCTGCTCGTTGGACCTAGATGACAAGGCGTTTCCGCTGGGCGCCGCGGCGACAACCTCGATCGACCATACGGCGATGAATATCTGGCGCGGGGCTGATGGCTTGGATGGACACCCCGTCCTCAACATGCTCGTCTTCACCAGCTTCGCCGACAGCCTTTGGCACACGATCCTGGACTCTTCCCTTGAATATGGGGTTCAGGCATCCTCGGCTCACGCCGCATAGTCCTGCTGAGCCGTTTGCACCTCGGCTGAGACAAAACCCATTTCGACGCGGCGATTCGCCGTTGCGCATTGACCGCGCAGCGGTGGTTTCGCTGTTGTTGTGTTGATCTGACTTAGCCGACATCCTGGCAACCACCCCAACAAGAAAGTCTTGGCACGATGTGCCAAGACTTAACAGGCCGCTGCAAAAGTCGCGCCCTTTTCGATTTTGATGACATTTATCGGATTGGTTTTGTCTGATCGGGCTGGATTTTGGCTTTTGCGGCT